>JAXHNH010000001.1:0-340820 GCA_034520725.1 Gracilimonas sp.
TAACCAACTGAGCTACGGGCCCTTGTATGTTTAAAGCCAATGTCATTTTACTGATGACGCCCATTTTGGCTTTTTGTACCCAAGGGTGTACCCCAGATAACTTGCCAAAAACGATTGTACCTCTTGTTAAAAAAAGGTTATCGGTTTAAGTGTTCGTGTTAAGACACCGGCTTTCGCTTACAAATTGTAAGTGAGCGCCAAAGATAAATATCTTAAACCTCAGAGTCGAATGTTTCTCCTCCAAATTTTTAAATAAAACCAGATCTTTTGACTCCAATAACCAAGCACCAAATTTGGCTTGTAACGCTTCATATTTAATCTTTTGGATCAAACTATCCATCTAGTGAATTGAACTATTGAGTGAAGGCCGATTAATTCCCCGTTTCTTTAAAAGGAAACAGGATTACCATCACACTTACTCCGGGAGTACTAAAGAGTGAAAAATGATCTCATATATGAAAAGCCAGAAAAAGGATAATTTTTATGTTTCAATGTTTCAAATACATAAAAAGTAACTTTACGTATATAAATTCCCTGTTTTTCTTGAAACATTTTATGAAACATCAATGAAACTGAATGAAACATTTAAACTTTTTGAGGAAACAGCGATGTTTCATTCTTGTTTCAGGATGAATCGTATATAAGTTACTGTTATTTAATGGGTAATTGATTTGAAAGAAAATGCTTTGAAACATGCATGTTTCAGAAAATGTTTCATAAAAATCATGGTCTGAAGCTATATAAAGAGCGATTTTAGGGTTGTGAAACATTTTTCAGGAAAAAGTTATTGAAATCGCACTTCATCAAAATTTTCCAAATCAATTATTAAGTTTAATTAAATGATCACCTTTCTATTTATATGCCAGTAAAAATGTATAGAATTGGACGCTATTATTATATCTATTATGGTACTTATTCGGAGTGCATAGCTGAAAGACACATTAAGCCATAAGTAGGAGAAAAAATAATTTTGTAACATTTAAGTAGCTTATTACTCTTATGAGAGTAAAACATCGCGGGTACAAAATTATCGGAAGGACATTTCAAAGGCAAAAAACCATAAACCGATAATTAAATAAGATATTTATGTTCGAAATAATGAATGTACTTTTTGGAAGTATAAAGGGGGGGGGTAAATGCATACCTCATATAACTATCCCAAGCAGTTAATAACTGAGTACAGAGAAACAGTCAGGGATTCTATTCCCGGCGAATTACCGGATGATGTTCGATGTTTCCTGAATTTTATCGTAGAACATCTCTATGATGATGCGCTAACCGTGGCCGATGCTATTAATACCTGTAAGATCAAGAGTAAAAATTTTACTTCCAGGTTTAGTTTCTACATAGGAGCCACACCCAAGAAATTTATTTTGGAGCACCGGATAAATACCGCAAAACTTTTATTCCAAGAAACGGAACTTAGTGTTGCTCACGTAAGCATTTTAGTGGGTTTTTCTACGCATTCTGCTTTTTCTAAAGCATTTAAAAGTGGAACAGATGGGGTAAATCCATCTGATTGGAGGGGACATAATTCAAGGAAAAATTCAAGGAAAAATTCAGGGTAAACTTCAAGCATCTAAAAAATCTATTCATTATTTAGTGAAGAGTTATTAACTGAAACATATTCTTGGGTACAATGAAAGAAGTAATTATTGACTACCTGAAAGCCATGAAGCTAAAGATTGCTCATGGTTATATAGAGAAACAGTTACTCTCACATCCTGACTATCCATCCATACTAAGTGCTTCAGATATATTGGAGCAATTGGGCCTAAATGTACAGGTGGGTAAAATTGGGAAAAAGCAACTTCCCGAAATCCCTTTTCCCTATCTGCTGCATACCAATTCCATAAACGGTGGATTCTTACTCGTTAACGATGAGCAAACCCTGGTAAAGGAACAGGAGAAACTAAAAGCGTGGGAAGGAGTAATTTTAAAAGCAGAACATATAAAAACGATTTCCGATCCATCGAATAACAAAGCCGTATTAGAAGATTGCTTTAACAAGTGGACGAAAAGTTTTGCTATTTTGGGAATGGGTTTGCTTTTGTTAACGGCTTTTCTTCCTTCAGCCGGTCTTTTTAATAGCCTATTTCTGCTAACTGCTTTAAGCGGACTTTTATTAGGATATGTGTTTGTAGCCAAAGACCTCGGCGTAAAATATTCTGCTGTAGAATCTTTTTGCGGGGCTGAGGCTGCAAATCAGTGCGATCAGGTATTAACCTCTGAGTATTCTAATCTGTTTGGACCGGTCACTTTTTCTGATCTAGTGCTTCCCTATTTTGCTATGCAAACGATGATAGCAGCTTCTATAATGCCTGTCTCTGCAAATAGCCCTGCCTGGTGGACGTTTCTGTCTGCTTTGGCGGTATTGAGTATACCGGCCATTATCTATTCGGTGTACTACCAATGGGCGAAGATAAAAGCCTGGTGCCGGCTTTGTTTATTGGTCGTTGGGGTTTTACTGATGCAAATAGGGCTTTTTGCGTATGCTTTTCAAAGTGGTTCGATTGTCTTGGCTACCCCGGGCCCGTTGACCATTGTAAGCTCAGCTCTTTTATTTTTAACAATTGGTTCGGCAGCCGTTTGGGTAAAAGCAATTATTAAGGATCATAATAAAACAAAGCAATCCGAAGCGACTGCTAAGCAGGTTAAATACGATCCTAAAGTGTTTACTCAGTATTTATTAGAACAGAGAAAAGTAGAGGTCAAGCCACTCAAACATGAAATTAGCATTGGAAACCCCGAAGCGGAGCTTCAATTGGTAATGGCAAGTAACCTATTTTGTAATCCTTGTAAAGCAATGCATGAAAAGTTAAATGCATTATTACAAGTGTGGCCCGATAGCCTGCATATTTCATTTCGATTTTTATCGGTCAAAATGAAAGATGAGAATGAAGCCAATCCCCGGGCCCACCTGGTGCATTATTGGCTGCAAAACATCCATGGCTCAGCAGATGAAAGCCGCCGAACTCAAGAAATTATTCACGATTGGTTTAACAGGGAAGGTATAGAAGAATTTTTTAGCCACTATGAGCTACGACCAGAAAGCCATTCGGATCTTTCGGAAGTATTGAAGCGGCAGGATGATTGGGTTAAGGAGGCTAAGATCACGAAAACCCCTACCCTGTTCTTAAATGGATATGAATTACCAACGCAATATACAATCAAAGATTTAACATCCATGATTCCCGGGTTGATAGATCACCTTCAGCATGAGGAGAAATTAAAAATAAAAAGACAGGAAAAGCATGAACAAGGAATTGTTTAGAAAAAGCAGCACTAAACATTCGGGTCAAAAACCTGTATCCGGTTTGGCAAAAGCTAAATGAAACAGGTTAATTATAATTAAACGAGGAAATACAATGAATGCACTAAAATTACTAAGTAGGAGTGAAATGAGAATGATCAAAGGAGGGGAAGATCCCCATTGGACTTGTTGGTGTCAGAGTGATGGAGGATGTACTGTTTCTGTCAGACAATATGAAAATATGTGGCAAATGGATACTATATGTGAGGGAGACAGTCAATCTACCCCATCTTCAGGTTCTGGAACTTGGGGCGGTAGCGCCTGTGGTGGTACCTGTGCATATCCTCAATCAGCATAAGTATTTTGGTTCAGTCATTAATTTTGGCTGAACCAATCTTTTGAATATGAAGGTAAAAGGCATATATATAATTGTATTAATATTGGTTTCTGCTTGTTCAGATTCTCAAAGAATAGAATATCCCACTACCGAATCAGAAGTACTGAATGAATTTGTACAATCGGCTTCTATACAGTACATAAATCTTGATAGTGTGGAGACAACTCGAAATTGTTTTGGACGAAGAGAATATAATTTTTGATTTAATGCAGGATGAATCCGACCCAATTATCAGCGATATTAGGTATTTTGTAAGTACACACAATAACTACTATGTGTATTCTTGGATTCTAAGAGAAATTTATCAAATAGGCAAAGATGGTACTAAGCATGGCCAATCCACAAAAGAAGGAAGAGGCCCCGGAGAGCATAGTATGCTTTCAAGCCTTGCAATGAATTCAAAATGGATCTTTACCGCTGACGAAGAAAATGCCCGAGTTAATATTTATAATCATGATTTTGACTATCAAAAAACGGTTCCGGAAATATTGGCTAAGGATATAGCAGTAAGCGAAAACCTGCTCCTCACTACTCGGTTTAATTACGAAGGATTAACGGATAACGGACTTGTCAAAATTGCTTTTTTGAATACCCCAGAAAAGGCAGTTAAATTTATAATGCCAAAAATAGTACCCGATGGATATCAACCCTTTATTTACAATAGTGTAGATATCGCAATAAATAATTACAATCAAATTGCAGCTTCTTATTCTCCGCTGCCCTGGATTTTTTTATTTGATGAAAATCAGGAGCTTGAGAACGCATTGCTTTTCGAAGATTCACGGTTCGATTCTTTAGACAGGGTACCCCTCGATATTCATAAACCAGATCCAAATAATCAGGATGGTATTGGAGGGGCGAATTTACTTTCAAAGATTTGTGTTAATGGATAATGGAGACTTATTTATTTTAAATAATGTAATTGAGCATTTGGAAAAAAAAGAAGATGGAAGTTATGAACATGCTGGCCGCTATAAAGTTATATATCCTGAAACAGAACAGACCTTTTGGGTTGATCAGTTGATCCCTATAGGAGAAAACAAAATGGTAGCTAGCAACTGGTATTACTTGTTTGAGTTTGAAATCCCGAATAAATAATATCATGAGATTATTTATAAGAATAGTGGTTTTATGGTTAGGTATCAGCAGCTGTACCCAACCTAGTGAAACTCCCGATAAAAATATCCCAGCAACACCAGCACTCGACATCATTGATATAAGAATTTATGAAGACGGCCGCACCTATGTAAATGGCAAAAGTACCAATTACTCAGCCATACCCGGTCTCATGCAGTCAATGAATATTTCAGAACAAACGTTAGCTCGGTTTATTTTTGTGATGGGAGAACAAACTCCGCTCGTGTACGAGACAACCCGACTCCTGCAGCAGCATGGCACATTCAACATTAAAAAAATAATACTCCCACAAGCTGAATTTTATACTTACTTAGAACAAAACATCCACATTGATATTTTAACTAATGGGCGAGTATTACTCGATGGAAACGAACTTTTTGTCGAAGACATAACAGTTGCCTTGAAAGCACCGGGCATCACCCCGGATAAAACTATCATTTTTACACTACCTGAAAACTTTTCGAAGTCTGCACTTAACCGTTCCGTACAAATATTAGATTCACTTGGATTTAATTCAATTAAATACGCCGATTTAACGGAATACTAAATGAAACCCTTCAAACTCTACCGCCAGTACGATCAAATGGATTGCGGGCCTACCTGTTTGCAAATCTTGGTTAAACCCCACGAGGAAAATTAATTCAAGGAAAAATTCATGTAAAAATTCAGGGAAAAGTTCAAGGGAAATTTCCAGCATAGGCAGGAAAAATTACTTTAATTGCATTATGCCTATTCAAATAAAAGCAGTATTGAATGGATAATTAAAACTTAATTAAACGAGGAAATAAAATGGAAGCCTTACAAATACTTAGTAGAAAGGAAATGAAAATGATAAAAGGTGGTGATGGCTGGGAGTCATGCTCTTGCTACAATATACAGGGAGAATCACAAGGCTCTGTTACTTGTTCTGAAGACATTGACAAAAATCAATGTTGCCAACTTCAATACTCTGGTACCTTTGCTGTAAATTGTTCGCCTACCGAACCTATGGAGGCATAATAAAGGGTTTCAATCTCAATTATCTACAATGTGGACTGGTTTGTTTAACCAGTCCACACATTTTAGATTTGTAATAAAGAAAAACAATATGCTTACTGTAAATAACATTAAACTTTATTTAATACTTTTTATTTCTTGTTTTTATTGTAGTTGTGAAAAGGTAAGCAAAGAAAGCATACCTGATTTTTTCAGTGGTTACTCAGATATATCTAATTTGAAACTATCAGGAGAGCCTATATCTACTGTAGAATTTGCTGAAGAACAATCATTTGCTGATTTTGATTCTGTTTTTTATAGAGAAATTAAACATATAGGTGTAGATTTTTCAAGCCGTGTTTATTTAAATAACGAGGAAGCAATTCATGTATATGAGAAAGATGGAAGTTATTTAAGAAAAATAGGAAGAAAAGGAAGGGGGCCTGGAAAATTCGAAGCTATTCACAATTTCATAATAAAAAACAATAGACTGTATGTTTATGATGCATTTATGACTCGTATTAGCGTTTTTAACTTAAATTCATTCAAATTAGAAAATGAAATAAGTCTCCCGTCTTTAAAAGGGTTGGTTGGGCTAGGTGAATTTGCAGTTAAAAATGAAGGGTCATTAGTTCTTGGAATGACTGAGAGTAGAAAAAAATCTAACTCAGTTATTACTGAAAAATATATGCACTATTATCATATAGATAATAAAGGTGTTATAAATGATTCAAGAATAGAGACGAACAAATTAGCTGATTACTTTAAGGTTACTAATGCAAATGGTTCCTCATATCCTCCAATACCATTCGATCGAACTACTATATTTTCATTGTCCGAATCGGGTAAAATGTATTTTGCATGGACAGGTGAAATTGCAATAAAAATATTTGATGCTAATGGTAGGTACATGAAAGGAATTTATTGTCCATTTGAAAATGAGCAGGTGAGAAATGATTCTGATTATCCCGAAGCTTATAAAGTACTGAATATTACTTCGGATATGAAAAGAGTGCTTGGGATAGGTTACCTGAGACTCACCCCGCAATAATGCATTTTTTTGTAGACGATAAAGAAAGGATTTGGTTGGCTACTTATATTTCCAATCGAAAAATGTATGAGTGGTGGGTTCTTACCGACAACGGAAGCTTGATAACTAAATTTATTTGGCCAAAAAATAAGTTGATAAAATTAGTTAAAAAGGAATATGCATACACGATTGAAACAGATGAAGAATCGAGGGATTATTTTGTAAATCGCTACAAAATAGAATGGATTAAACACAAACCCAATTAACAAAACTTCACTTCTAAATTAATAGTGTAAATAATTGGAACATTACCAATGTAAGTCGTAAAAAAGCTTAAAACAAATTTGCAATGAAACCTTTCAAACTCTACCGCCAGCACGATCAAATGGATTGCGGACCTACTTGCTTGCAAATGGTGGCTAAACACCACGGAAGAAAATATACATTGGAGCGGCTAAGAAAGACTTCAGGCATAAATAGGCAAGGGGTTTCGCTTTTGGGTATTAGCGAGGCCGCCGAGAATATTGGCTTTCGTACTGTGGGAGCCAAGCTGAGCTGGGAGCAATTGAAGAAGGAGGCGCCATTACCCTGTGTTGTATTTTGGAACCAGGTGCATTTTGTGGTGGTGTACAAAATTAAGGGGAATAAGGTATATATAGCAGACCCGGCCAAGGGAAAAATGACCTATTCTAAAGATGAATTTCTTCAGCGCTGGTTGAATAATAAAACCAATGGCCAGAATAGCGGAATAGCACTGTTGGTCTATCCTACCCCCAGGTTTTTTGAGATGGAAGAAGACCGTAAAGAACGTTTGGATTTCAGTCGCCTGCTACAGTACTTACTTCCCTATAAAAACTTGTTGTCTCAACTTGCCCTTGGGTTATTGGTTGGGAGCATACTTCAGCTCATTTTCCCCTTTCTTACCCAGGCCATTGTAGACATCGGAATAAACACCCGCGACGTCAATTTCATCTACCTAATTTTGATTGCCCAGGTGATGTTATTCATTGGCAGAACGGGAGTGGAATTCCTGCGGTCATGGATCTTGCTTCACATGAGTACCCGTATCAATATCTCCATTCTCTCCGATTTCCTGATCAAGCTGATGAAGCTGCCCGATGCCTTATTTCGAGGCTAAAATGACCGGAGATATTATGCAGCGCATGGAAGACCATCATCGTATTCAGAATTTTTTAACCAGCCAAACCTTGAGTACCCTGTTTTCTTTTGTTACACTTTTTGTATTTGCAGCGGTGCTGGCATACTATCACACCATTATCTTTTTTGTATTTTTAATCAGCAGTGTGTTGTATATCGGCTGGGTGATGCTGTTTTTGAAAAAGCGGGCAGAATTGGACCACCGCCGTTTTGGGATTTCCTCGGGAGATCAAAGTAAAGTCATTCAGCTAATTCAAGGCATGCAGGAGATCAAGCTCAACAACTGCGAGAAGCAAAAGCGCTGGGAATGGGAACGCCTGCAAGCCAGCTTGTTTCATTATAAAGTCAAAAACCTATCTCTAACCCAATTCCAGCAAGCAGGCGCATTTTTTATCAATGAAGGGAAAAATATCGGAATCACCTTTTTGTCTGCGATTGCCGTGGTAGACGGGCAGCTTACTCTTGGAGCCATGATGGCTATTCAGTATATCATCGGTCAGTTGAACGGACCTATTCAGCAACTTATCGGGTTTGTGCAATCAACCCAGGATGCTCATTTAAGTCTAGAACGTCTGAATGAGATCCACAGTCAGGAAGACGAAGAGCCCACGGATAAACAATTTTTATATGAGCTTCCTAAAAAGCAGGATATAAAAATCAAAGACCTAACCTTTACTTATCCGGGGGCGGGGAATGAGCCGGTCTTAAAGAACATAGAATTGGTAATCCCGGAAGGGAAAACCACGGCCATTGTAGGCATGAGTGGCAGTGGTAAAACGACGCTATTAAAGCTGATACTCAAATTTTATCCACTCGACAAAGGCGAAATTCGGGTGGGCGAAAATAACTTGGATATGATCAGCCACAGGGTGTGGAGGAGGCACTGCGGGGTCGTGATGCAAGACGGATATATATTTTCTGATAACATAGCAAATAACATTGCCGTTGGGCGAAGAAAACCCGGATTTGCAAAAACTTGAGCATGCCGTTAAAACAGCAAATATTCTGACGTTTATAGAATCGCTCCCACTGGGCTATAATACCAAAATTGGATCGGAAGGAAACGGGATTAGCCAGGGACAAAAACAACGCATTTTGATTGCACGTGCGGTGTATAAAAATCCTGAGTTTATCTTTTTTGATGAAGCTACCAACTCTCTGGATGCCAACAACGAACGGGTCATCATGGAAAACCTTAATGAGTTTTTTGAAAACAGAACGGTCATTGTGGTGGCCCATCGCCTGAGTACGGTGAAAAACGCAGATAATATTGTTGTTTTGGATGAAGGAAAACTTATTGAACAGGGAACGCACCAAGAGCTTACCTATCGTGAAGGTGCGTACTATGAGTTAGTGAAAAATCAATTGGAGCTGGGGAATTAAAGAAGAGTTATGGATGAACAAAGACCACAAATTCCACGTCCCTCAAGCTCAAACGGAGCCGCAATAAAAGACCGGGAAATTTTTGGTTTGGAAATCCGAAGCGAGGAGGTACAGGAAATTATAGGTCGGCCTCCGCACTGGCTGGTTCGATGGGGCATTGCTTCTTTCTTTATCGTTTTGGCGCTGATTTTCCTGTCTGCATCAACCATACAATATCCGGAAACCATTCAGGTGCCCTTAAAGCTCACAGCTATTAATGCGCCAAAAACCGTAGAGGCAAAAGTAAACGGCAAAATAATCAAGCTGCTCTACCAGGATAATGTGCAGGTTGAAGAAGGAGAGGTATTGGCGTGGCTGGAAAGCACCGCAGATCATGAATCGGTGATGGTGCTTTCCAATGCCTTAGACAGCCTGGATAGCTGGCTTCAGGTTCAGGCATTTGAAAAGGTAGAAACCCTTGGGGCGTTCAGCTTAAAAAATTTGGGGAGTTTGCAGGCAGGCTTTCAGTCGTTTGAACAAGTTTATCGTGAATTTTTAGATTACCTGCCCGGGGCTTACCATTACGAACGAAAGAACATACTGGAAGAGGAATTAGCCTACACTCAACAGTTATTAGAGCATTTGGAAGCACAGAAACAAATTCAGCAAGCCACCCTTCGTTTTGCCGAAGCGTGAGTACGAAGTCCAAAAAAGCTTGCTGAAAAGGAACTCATTGCCTCTTTAGAATTAGAGCGGGCAGAAAGTAATCTGGCTAATCAGAGATTGCCGTTACAGCAAACGGAGTCTTCAATTATCAATAACCGAATGTCTCAATCTGCCAAACGTAAAGAGATTATGGAGCTCAATCGGCAGATCGAACAGCAGACCGCCCTTTTTGCACAGGCCGTGTATACAATGAAAAGTATGGTAGACGAATGGAAACATAATTATGTACTCACCGCTCCCATTAGCGGAACCCTATTATATGCAGGTATTTTCCAGGAAAAGCAAAATATAGTAGCAGGTCAGGAAATGTTTATAATCAATTCCACTAGTACGGATTTTTTGGGGAGCTTGCTATTTCTCAGCAGTCATTTGGCAAAATTGAGAAAGGCCAGCAGGTTTTGGTTCGTTTCAGTGGATATCCGTACAGTGAATTTGGTTCGGTTCCTGCGACTATTAAATATCTGTCCGCCATTCCGGTGCGCGACAGCTTGTTTTTTGCCAAGGTTGAATTTCCTGAAGGATTGACGACGAATTACGGGCATCAATTAACCCCCAAAAACGGAATGACTGGAACTGCAGAGATCATTACGCAAGACATGCGATTAATAAAACGGATTTATAACAATCTGACTAAAGAATTGAGGTGATATCTGGGATTTTTTTAATGAAAAATTGAGATCAAAAGATTAGTGTGGTTAAATATTTGATTTGTATATATAGAAAACCAGAAGTTAATACAGCAGTATTAACCTAAGGCAGATTTTGGTACCCAACTATCCATTACAAAAATCATAGCTTCTATAATTTTAGATTTGGTAGTTCTCATTTTCAGGGCTCAAAGTAAAAATGTATAGCCGGTATGCGTTGTAACATTAATTACAAAATAATAATAGTCTTACCAGCGAATGTAGTTAGTAAATGGAATTAACCATAATGATTTCTACGGAGTTATATGAGCAAAGTGGAATAAATCAGTATTACTGACAACCAGTTTATTAAAAAAAACTATCCAATAATGAAATAGCCTAATTCTTTTAAATGAATCCCAAAAAGGACTCAAAAGGTGTATTAAACAGCGATTTGTAATTTGTGAATCATGAAGTTTTTTGACAAATTCCTCTATTTCTTCTATGAAACCGGTGCTTATCATTAATTAACGATGTTGATTTTGCATTATACCTGTTTATTAAGTCATTTAATGTAGAATAGCTTCAAAAAATCAGTGATTTACGAAAAGTATTAGCCTAAATGTGGCCTAATTAGGGTGATTTGTTATAAGGAAACAGTAAATTACGACTGGATGAAAGAAGCTGAATGTTTATTTCCTTTAAAAAAAGAAAGAAAAACCTCTGCTAAGCTGCTAAACACTGCTAAGTTTTTTAAAAGATAGGCTCGTTTATATAAAAGAAGGGATATTGGCTTTAGCAAAGATTTAAAGAAAATGCTAAGAACTGCTAACCTGTGCTAGAAATTTTAGCGTCTCAAGCACCTGTTAGCAGACCTTAGCAGTTAGTTATTTGTAAAGAAATGATGATTTGATGAGTGTATGGATAGATTTTGAGTCAATCTTAGCACTTTAGCAGGAAAACCATGAGTTTGTTTAAACTTTTTTGACTACTAGTAATCCCAAATCAGTATTCTTCTCAAATTAGAGCCGGATAAATATCTAAGTAACTACTGTCTATTTTCATAAACAGTAGTTACTAGCATTCATGTCATTAAGCAGAATAGCTCGTTTCACTGAAGAAATAGTTCACTGTATCAATCTGAGCCGAGGGCTTCTTCTGCTCTTCTTTAGCTTCATCAGCTTTTCGTTTTTCTATCTTATCCAGTTTTCTCTTGAGATTTTTAACAGAGAGGTGCGTGTACTTCTCTGTAACCTGCTGGCTGGAATGTCCGGCCATTAGTGAAGCCTCGGCAGTATGAAATCCATCCTCAATCCAGGAAGTTATGGCTTGATGCCTCATCCCATGGAGGGTTCTGGTAGTTGGAACCCCCGCTAACTTTGCATAGCGCTTGAATTCATAATAAACACGATCACCACGCACGGCTTTTCCTTTAGTAGGTCCTCCCTGATAGACAAATAGGTAATCATCACTTTTTATAGAGCCCCGAATTTTTAAATAATCCTCCAAATAACCTCGGAGTTCCTTGCAAATAGGAATGAATCGTTCTTTTCTTCCCTTGGTTGGTCCGAGATATATAAATGTCAGTTCGTCATCTATATATTCAAGGTTTAACCTTTTCAAACCTGAGTATTTTAATTCCGGAGTTTGACCTACTTCATGTTTACGTAACCCGGCATAATAGTAAAGTGCCAAAATGGGCTTAAACCAATGCTGTACTTTTCTTGGATCAAATTCCGGCAGCTTCTTTTTTCGTTCTAGTTCTTCGTCATACTTTTCAAAAACCTGCATTAGCTCTTCTTCAGAGATCATTTTTGGACGAATGCTGGATCGAACTTTAGGGAGCTCTTCCTTGATCTGATCGATCAGATCTTTATCTACGATCTTCCTTTTCTTTAAATAATACCACCAGGTTTTTAAATGTTTAAAGTAAAATCCCATAGTGGCCGTTTTTATCTCTTTCCTGAGAATGACTCTTTCAAAGTGTTTCAGGTTTATTCTGCGGGGATCAATTTTTTCAAGATCATTTAATTCCAGAAAATATTCTAAAACTCTTTTATATGCTGCAATAGTAGCCGGAGAAAGGTGCTTTTTAGCTTCGTAAAACATGTCTATAGCCTCACGAACCGTTCTACAGTTATAAGGATTCTCTTCTTCTTTTAGCGCAGCAACCGGGTCAAAACTTGGATGAAAGGGGTCGATATTGCCCAGACTTTCTAAACGCTCCAGTTTAGAAATCATCTTGAGTGCTACGTCTTTATGACGGGTTTTAAGTGACTTAGTAACTGTTTGATAAACGCCTTTTACAGAGGTGTGATATCGCACATAGTAGTAGCGGTTTCGTTTCTTGAGATATGCCATGGTTCAGTCTCCAAAAATGTACCCCATATTGAACCAAAATCGTGGGAAACGATGGGAAAAGAACGTTCCTTTTTGGTCGATTTCGTTCGCTTACTTTTTGTAAGTAAGGGGGCTTTTTTTTAACTGTAGAGGTACATTTCGGCGTTTTCAGTACGATTTAAACCACACAAGAAATACTTTGTACGCTCCGCCTTATGAGTCGACTGCTCTAACCAACTGAGCTACGGGCCCTGATTATGCTTGTCTAACACAAGTAAGGCGCCAAAGATAAAAATCTTATCCTTCAGATTCGAATATTATTAATTCAATTTTTTAGAACGTATTAAATTATACATCTGTTAACTTAGGAGAATAGAAAATGAACTCTAAACTAATTGAATCACAATGGAATACAGATTTTTAGGACGATCCGGACTTAAAGTATCAGCACTCTCATTTGGCTCATGGGTAACATTCGGTGAGCAGGTGGATACCGACCTCGCTTACGAACAAATGAAAACGGCCTATGATGCCGGGGTGAACTTTTTTGATAATGCTGAGGCCTATGAATCAGGAAAGTCAGAGACCATCATGGGAGAGGTCATCAAAAAAGCAGGATGGAAGCGATCTGACCTGGTGCTGTCGACCAAGATATTTTGGGGCGGCGAAGGACCCAATGATCAGGGGCTTTCCTTCAAGCATATCAAAGAGGGAACGGAAGCGGCTCTCGAAAGAATGCAGACCGATTATGTGGATCTGCTCTTTTGTCACCGACCTGACCTTTACACACCGATTGAAGAAACGGTTTGGGCTATGAATCAGATGATCAATGAAGGTAAGGCGCTGTATTGGGGAACCAGTGAGTGGAGTGCCGACCAGATCCGGAAAGCTTATGATTTTGCAAAAGAAAATCACCTGCGTCCGCCACTGATGGAGCAGCCTGAGTACAATATGTTCAAGCGAGACAAGGTTGAGAAGGAATTCAGTGCGCTTTATGAGGATATTGGATTGGGAACAACGATATGGAGTCCGCTGGCAAGTGGCCTGCTGACCGGTAAATACAATGACGGAATTCCTGAAGGTTCACGACTAGATCTGGAGAAATACAGCTGGTTACGTAAGCAACTGCTTGAAACCGAAGAAGGAAAAGAGAAATTACGCAAAGTTGAAAAGCTGGCTACAGTGTCTGATGATCTTGGAATCCCTATGCCACAGCTTGCATTGATCTGGTGCCTGAAAAATCCAAATGTAAGCACGGTTATAACCGGGGCCTCCAATGTGAAGCAGGTAGAGCAGAACATGAAGGCCATCGAGCTTGTTGATAAGCTCGATGAGGCAGCCATGGACAAGATCGAGGAGATCCTGGACAATAAGCCGGGTTCAGAAATGGACTGGAGAAGGGCATAGTTTTTCATGCCGGAAAGAGAATCCATTATTCGCGAGTGTTTTGAACTCGCCGAACTGGCAAAAAAGCGGGGCGATGGTCCCTTTGGTTCCATCATAATAGATGAAGGAGGGAAGGCCATTGCCCGGGCCGGCAACACGACGGGTACAGATGGAACCGTGGTTCATCATGCCGAGATCAACGCCATCAGGGCTACTGAAGCCGTTAAGGGTAAAGGAAAACTTGAAGCGTGCACTTTATTCACCAGTGCCGAACCCTGTCCGATGTGTGCTGCGGCTATCGTCTGGTCCGGAATAAGTACCGTTATCTATGGTGTTTCTATTCAAGCCATGAAAGAGGTTGGAATCAAGCAAATAGAAATTGATAGCAGAAGTATTTTTAGTAAATCAGATCACGAAATTAAGGTCATTGGGCCGTTATTGGAGAACGAAGGATTACAGGTTTTTTCATAGATCTCGGTCCGGTAAATGACTTAAAAGTTGCTCAATGGCAACATCCACTTTTCAGGCATAACAGATTTTATTCAAATAGCTGATTATGGGTGGGTATTTCTCATGATCGAAGCACCGCTCGAATCATGCTCTCTCACTCACTGCTTCCCATATATCCCGATGGTTTCATTACACACTTCGACCGTCGTTCGTCCTCGGTCTCCGGTCCAATTATCGGGTGGGTATTTACTCATGATCGAAGCACCGCTCGAATCATGCTCTCACTACCGCTTCCGAGTATATCCCGATGGTTTCATTACACACTTCGACCGTCGTTCGTCCTCGGTCTCCGGTCCAATAAGAAACTAAAACGGCAGGTCGTCATCCAGATCCTGATTGCCTTCGAGGGTTAAACCCGGGGCACTTGGAGGAGGGTCAGCCATTTCACCGCCGCCGCCTTGCTCTATCTTCCAGGCTTTAACATCGGTGTACCAGTTTCCTTTATATTCCCGGCTTTGAATGTCGATGAAAGCCGTGATCTCATCGCCCTCATTAACTTTATTCTGATCTATGTTATCACCCCACTGAGTGATGCAGACCTGCTTTGGGTATTTACCCTTGGTTTCGAGGATGAAGTCACGTTTCTTCCACGGGCCGTTTTTTCCCTGACCTGATTGTTGTTCTAAAATTTTGGTGACTTTCCCTGAGAGCTGAAGATCCATTGGACTTATTTTGGATTGATTTATTTTAAGGGCTAAATATAGGCAACATGCGGCTGAACTTCGAACCGAGTTGACACAGATTTGGTATTTTCTGTGAGGTTAAAGGAAGTAAATGGGAGGGGTGTCTATCCAGTTTATAAAGATTTGAGATTACTTTTGAACCACAGAGATTGTATCTTGAAATCGTTCATAAATGTGAAATCCAAAACAGGCTCTACATAGTCTATGACGCATATATTTTCTAAATATGAAGATTTTCTTCACATAATCTTCATATTCTGAGAATACATTCACGACTCATGTGCCGGAAATTTTTTAAGAAGTAATTTATGAGGTTTAGTGCAGTAGGAATATCTCACTGGAAAAGTGAGGTCTCTATTCGTGAATTATTCTATTTAGACAATCATCGAAGGGAACTCCTTGACTTCCATACCAAGGATATACCCGGCGGTATTTTTATGCTGGATACCTGTAATCGTACTGAACTATATGCGTTTTGTGATCCTGATGTATTGATAGCTGCTCTTTGTAAATCAACCAACACCGACCGCGAATTTTTTGAGCAACATGGATATATTCATGTTCAGGAAGAGGCTTATAACCATCTTTATGAAGTTGGAACCGGTCTCGATTCTCAGGTTTTAGGTGATGTACAGATCATTCAACAGGTGAAGCAGGCTTACAAAAAAGCCAAGAAAGAAGGACTTTCCGGAGAATTTCATCAGTTGATCCAATCTGTTTTCCGAGCACACAAGCGGAGCCGTACTGAAACCGATTTTGGTAAAGGTACGGCCTCCGTTGGGTTCGCTGCCACTCAGCTTGCCCTGGATCACTTTAAAGACCTGAGTCAGATCCGTATCCTGCTTATCGGTGCCGGAAAAATGGGTAAGGTTTCGGCCAAGAACCTCATCTCAAATGGAGCTGAACATATTTCAGTTGTGAACCGAACGATTGACCGGGCCAAGCTACTTGCTTCGTCTTTTGATATCAAGGCTCATGCATTTTCTGAACTGGGTGAAGAGATCAAAAAGGCTGACCTGGTGATCACTGCAACCGGTGCAAAGAACCCTATTCTGCATCCTGAACATTTTGAAGGGATTGATCACAATCAGCTGGTATTGGATCTGAGTGTGCCGCGAAATGTGAATCCTGAGGTAAATGATCTGGAGCAAGTAACGCTCATCGACATGGATTCCATCCACGAATCCAACCAAAAGGCCATTGAAAAACGTGAAAAGTCCGTTCCTGAGATCCGACAAATCATCGAGGAAGAGAAGGGCGATTTCATGAAGACTGTCAAGCGATCAAGGTATCTGCTTCCCCGTATTAAAGAGATCGAGCACAGATTAAGCGATATCACCGATTCAGAACTCGACCGGGTTAAGCATAAAATGGATGAAGATTCCTACTCCCAGATGGAGGAAGTTACCCGACGAATCAAGAAAAAAATCATGGCCATTCACATCGACCGAATTGATAAGGAATTCGAGAAGGTGCGGGATGAAGCTTAGGATCGGCACGCGAAAAAGTACACTTGCACTTTGGCAGGCTAACAAAGTGGCCGGAAGAACTTAAAGCTTTAGACATCGAAACCGAGCTGGTTGAAATTGAATCTTTTGGGGACAAGGTTCAGGATATCCCCCTAGATAAATTGGGCGATAAAGGGGTATTCACAAAAGCCCTGGATGACGCTTTACTAGCCGGAGAGATAGATGTTGCTGTTCACTCCCTTAAAGATGTCCCGACCATATTGCCTGAGGGACTTAAGTTAGCCGCCGTTCTTGAGCGCGGAAATCCCATGGATGTGTTGGTCCGACCGGTTCAACCCGAAGAAAATGAAAGTGAGCAAAGAATTATAGCTACCGGAAGTATCCGCAGAAAAGCTTTTTGGCTGAACCGATATCCGAATGACAAGGTTGTTGGTTTGAGGGGAAACGTGCCCACAAGATTGAATAAAGTTGATTCCAATAACTGGTTTGGGGCTGTTTTTGCCGCTGCCGGCTTGGAGCGAATCGGTTATGCGGATAGAATTTCGGATATACTCGACTGGATGATCCCGGCTCCTTCCCAGGGAATTGTTGGCATTGTATGTAAAGAGGTAAGTGATGTGGAATCCATGCTCAAAAAGATCGATCATGAAGAAAGTCACCTTTGCGGATCTATTGAACGGGCTTTTTTGAATGAGCTGGAAGCCGGATGTTCGAGTCCGGTTGGGGCGCATGCTAAGGTTCGATAGACGATGCTTTGAGTTTTAAAGGAGCGGTGTTATCACTGGATGGAGTCAAAGACGTTTGGATATTGAAAGAGAAATTCCGGTTGATGAAGCTGAAGCTCAAGTTTGGAAAAGAATGGGCGAAATTATTGAAAGCAGAAGGCGCAGAAGAATTATTGGAGCAAGCCGATGATGAGATGAATAAACCGAGAATTTTGTTTACTACCCAGCTTTCAGAAGAGAGGCGAACGCAACTAGAAGATGGTAAACTTCTGATAGAGAGTGAACCGTTTATCACGTTTGAGTATCTGATGCCGGCTCTTTGGATGGATAAAGTGCCGGAAAGTACCGATGCCTGGATCTTTACGAGTAAAAAAGCAGTGAAAGCTGTTTCACCGAAGATCACTGACCTTAATATTCCCGACCATATTTTTGCGGTGGGATCTAAAACGGCGGAAAAACTCCAGGAATTAGGGCTTGAAGTGACCTATCCAAAAGAATATAACGCCAGTGCTTTGGCTGCCATGATGAAAGATCTGGATCTCAAAAAAATGGTTCATTTTTGCGGAAATCTTAAAGCAGCTGATCTTGGTAAACTGTTGAGCAAAGATGCAGAATTAACTTCTGTGGAAGTATATCATACCGTTCTTACGCATCATAAGATGGATGATCTGGATGATTTTAATGCGGTTGTGTTCATGAGTCCAAGTGCTGTTGAATCCTTTAGCGAACAGAATTCGGTTTCTGAAAGTCAAAAGGTATTTTGTATTGGTCCGACAACTGAACAAACAGCCAATGAAGCCGGAATGATGAATTGCATCACCCCGGAATACTCGACGATGGATTCATTGATGGAGTCTATTATAGAGGTTTACTTATGAGATTTAGGTGTGGTTTTTCAGTTAGTAAAGGTGCATGGCTATGCGCATTTACTGGCTGAATGGATTAATCAAGCTCAGCCAAGAGTAAGGGCGTATCGCATACGTCCTTTCGATAAAAAAATATTAAAACTTATACCCTATACAATGTCATTCCCCGATCTCAAAAACCGATTATTACTCGATACTCTGGAAGGCAAAGAAACTGAACGTCCGCCGGTATGGATGATGCGTCAGGCCGGCCGATATCTCCCTGAATACATGGAGATCAAAAAGAAGTACAGCTTTTTTGAGCGGGTGAAGACCCCAGAACTGGCCAGTGAGATCACCATACAGCCCATCGATATTGTAGGAACAGATGCAGCCATTCTGTTTTCAGATATCCTGGTGCTGATCGAATGCCTGGATGTGGAAGTACAGCTCAAACCGGGATTCGGGCCTTATTTACCGGATCCGATCCGAACCGTTGAGCAGGTGGAAAATTTGAATATCATTCCGGCCGAAGAACAGCTCAGTTATGTGTATGATGCATTGACGTTAACGCGTAAAGAACTTGACGGACGCGTTCCTCTGATCGGATTTGCGGGTGCCCCGTGGACGCTTTTTTGTTATCTGGTAGAAGGACAGGGATCAAAGACATTCTCAACAGCAAAATCCTTTTTATTTTCTCAGCCTGAAGCGGCTCATAAACTGCTCGAGGTGATGACTGATCAGACGATACAGTATTTGCACCATCAGGCGAAAGCGGGTGCGCAGGTCTTACAGGTGTTTGAATCCTGGGCAGCAGCACTCGGCCCGGATGATTTTAAGAAATTTGCACTACCGCATCTACAGCGCATTGCTAAAGAAGATTACGGTGTCCCTTTGATTATGTTCTGTAAAGATGCAGAATGGAGCTACCCGTTGTTTTCAAACACCAATGTAGCCGGATTTGGTATTGGCTGGGGATGCACGCCCGAGCACGCCCGGCAGTTTGCAAGCGATAAAGTGGTACAGGGTAATTTCGATCCATCTAAGTTATTAATGAAGCCGGAGCAGATTGAAGCCGAAGCCAAAGAGATGTTGCAGCGATTTGGTAAAGGAAATTACATCGCCAATTTAGGCCACGGAATTTTGCCGAATGTCCCTGTAGAAAATGCCAAAACATTCGTAGATACCGTTAAGAATTTTAGATATTGAATTAATGCGAATCAGGTTGGAACGAGCTGAAGTTGTTGACTGTAGATCGCTCCTGAGTCGATAGTGAATCGGCCGAATTAGTTCGCTGACGACTCCCTGCAAGTAACAGCGAGCGTATTGCTGTCCATCCGGAGGACATAGGTTTTGCAAGATTTTGAGCATTGCTTAGATACAAGCATAGGCAAGAACTATCTCTCTTGCGATGGCAGCCCTATAGGAGGACATTAGTTGCTGCAGTCAAATATGCATGAACAAAAATGAACATGCCAAAAACCTAACATCCATAAAACCCCAATTCACCCAATTCGTATCAGATGTTCAGCAACACATCTGTAATGAATTGGAAGCCGTGGAAGGAACCCAAAAATTCCTGATCGAGGATTGGGAACGGGAAGGATTTGGCGGCGGCAGCACTCGCATTATTGCAGATGGTGAAGTGATCGAGAAGGGCGGAGTGAATGTCTCCACGGTGGGCGGTCCACTGCCTGAAGCCATGCGCAAGAAATTTGAAGTGCCCGAATCAGAGTTTTTTGCCACAGGCGTATCGCTGGTGATACATCCCCGAAATCCCTTTGCACCGACGGTTCACGCCAACTATCGGTATTTTGAACTGTACGATAAAAACACCGGTGAACTACGCGATCAGTGGTTTGGTGGTGGGGCAGACATGACACCGTATTATCTGTTTCCGGAGGATGCCAAGCATTTTCATGAGGTTCACAAGGAAGTCTGCGACCGATTTGATCCGGATTATTATCCAACCTTTAAAGCAGAATGTGATGCCTATTTTTATAATCATCACCGTGATGAAGCACGTGGAATCGGTGGATTGTTCTTTGATTATCAGCGGCCGGATGATGGTCGTTCAGCCGAAGACCTGTTTGGATTCGCCAAAGCCTGTGGGTTTGCATTCACCGATGCCTACATCCCTATCCTGAAAAAGAGAAAAGATTATGAGTTCAATGAAGATCATCGCAAGTGGCAGGAAATTCGCCGCGGACGATACGTGGAATTTAATTTGATCCACGATCGCGGTACCTTGTTTGGACTGAAGACCAAAGGTCGTATTGAGTCGATCCTGATGAGTTTGCCACCACAGGTCCGATGGGTTTACGATCACCACCCCGAACCCGGAAGTCCCGAGGCTAAGTTGTTGGAGCACCTAAAACCGATCGATTGGATCAATTATTAGAAATAATTGTTATTTCAGGGGCGAATCGCATTCGCCCTGTATGACATGTGAAAAACCTGAATTTTGATAATACATCATTGATGATACAAACTTATAGCACAAATTTTGTCTCTACGTTTGTAACAAAATTGAAAATTAATAATTATGAAATACCCAACAACCCGATTACGACGAAATCGTCAAACATCTGCCATTCGTGAGATGGTGCAGGAAAACAGACTGCATCCATCAGATTTTATTGCCCCTATCTTTATCGTAGAAGGGAAGAATCAGAATGAAGAGATTTCGAGCATGCCCGGCTATTACAGGTATTCACTGGATACGCTGGGAAAAGAACTTGAAGAGCTGATCGAAGTTGGAATTCAGTCGGTATTATTGTTTGTGAAAGTGCCGGAATCCAAAAAGGATAACAAAGGCACTGAAGCCATCAACGAGAAAGGGTTGATGCAGGAATCAGTTCGGTTCATCAAAGAAAATTATCCGGATCTGTATGTAATGACGGATGTAGCGATGGACCCGTATTCATCCTACGGTCACGATGGCATTGTTGAAGATGGTGAGATCGTAAATGACCCTTCGGTAGAAGTACTGGCGGAAATGGCCGTTAGTCATGCTAAAGCCGGAGCTGATATGGTGGCACCATCTGACATGATGGACGGGCGCATTGGTGCGATGAGAAAAGCCTTGGATGAAGCCAGATTTGAGAACACCGGAATCATGGCATACAGTGCAAAATATGCGTCATCATTCTATGGACCGTTCCGTGATGCCCTGGATTCTGCTCCCGGTTTTGGAGATAAGAAAACCTATCAGATGAATCCTGCTAACGTGGATGAAGCTCTGCGGGAAGTGGAGCTTGATATCAACGAGGGAGCCGATATTGTGATGGTGAAGCCCGGCATGCCATATCTGGATGTGGTTCGGGCCGTGAAGCAGAATTTCAACATTCCGATCTCGGTCTATAACGTATCCGGAGAATATGCTATGATCAAAGCTGCAGCCGAAAAAGGCTGGCTGAATGAAGAAGAAGTGATGATGGAATCCCTGCTGGCCTTCAAACGTGCCGGCGCTGATCTGATCGCAACCTATTTCGCCAAGGAAGCCGCAAAATTGATTAACAATCAATGATTCCATACCGTAGGAGCGAATGGTATTCGGTCTTTTGTTGGTTCTGACGCAGAGCGTCTGAACCAGGCCATATTTTAGGGGTTCTTTTAAATAAAACATTCCCCCTATTTGTCGTTCCAATATATATTGTAAGGGCGAATCGCATTCGCCCATTGTTGGTTGTAATACAGATTGTTTTTACTAATATGGAAGACAGTAGGTGCAGATCAAACGACTGTCTTCAACGCAAGCAACAGCAGAGCTGTTCTTTCTGTCCCCTGCCTTTGCCGGCAGGCAGGCTCCGGAGGGACACAGGGTCTTGCTAATAATTAGTTTGTAATCTTAGGATTAGACAATATTACATGGCAAGAACCTATTTCTCTACGGAGAGAGACAGGATTTAGCTTTGCTAAAATCCAGAGAGAGGAGAGTGCTTGACCCAATTAAAAAAAGTTTTAATCGAAGAATAAATCATGAACTACCAAAACAGCAAAGATCTTTTTGAACGAGCATCCAAAGTAATACCCGGCGGAGTTAACTCTCCGGTACGGGCATTCAATAGTGTAGGTGGCACGCCTATCTTTATCAGTAAAGCGAAGGGTGCATACTTGTGGGATGAAGATGGCAACAAGTACATCGACTACATCAGTTCTTGGGGACCAATGCTGTTGGGTCATGCTGAGCCGGATGTGGTTAAAGCGGTTCAGGAAACAGCTATGAATTCAACCTCATTTGGGGCTCCAACCCGACTTGAAGTTGAAATGGCCGAGTTGATCACCGATTCAATTCCCGGGGTTGATAAAATTCGAATGGTGAATTCCGGTACCGAGGCCACCATGAGTGCCATTCGCGTAGCTCGGGGTTATACAGGTAAAAACAAGATCATTAAGTTCAAAGGTAATTATCACGGCCATGGGGATTCGTTTCTGATCGAAGCCGGTAGCGGAGCCTTGACCATGGGTGAACCAAGCAGTCCCGGCGTGACAGAAGGAACCGCCAAGGATACCCTCAATGCCGATTATAATGATCTGGATTCGGTGAAAAAATTGGTGGAGGCCAATGCAGGTGATATTGCAGCTATCATCCTGGAACCGATCGCCGGAAATATGGGATGCATTCCGCCCAAAGAAGGATTTCTGGAAGGATTGCGCGATTTGTGTGATGAAAGGGAAATCGTGTTGATCCTGGATGAAGTGATGACCGGCTTTCGCGTGGACTTTCAGGGAGCTCAAAAAATATATGGGGTAACAGCCGATCTGGTAACCTATGGTAAGATCATTGGAGCCGGTTTACCTGTTGGGGCATATGGTGGTAAGAAAGAGATCATGGATTATGTAGCGCCAACGGGTCCTGTTTATCAAGCCGGAACATTGTCCGGAAATCCTCTGGCAATGGCAGCGGGATATACGCTCCTTAAAAAGCTTAAAGAAAATCCACAGGTGTATGCAGAACTGGAGACAAAAGCATCTGTGTTGGCCAACGGCATTGGACAGATCCTTAGTGATAACGACGTTCCTCATACCATAAACAGAGTAGGATCCATGGTAGGGGTGTTTTACTGCGAAGGTCCGGTGGAAACTTTTGATGACGCCAACCGCACGGATAAAGAATTCTTTGGCAAGATCTTCCATGGAATGCTTAAGCGCGGTGTGCATTTACCTCCATCACCGTTTGAGGCATTTTTCCTAAGCAATGCCCTGACTTCAGTTGACATCAGCAATACTCTGACAGCATTTGAAGAAACGATCAAGGAACTGACTCAATAATTGGGTCAGTCAGTATACTTTATTGGTTTTTCACGAAAGGTATTGGTTCAATGATTTGCCGGATCAGATCATCAAGATAGATACCGGGTTCAAAGGCTTTTTCTTTCCATTTGGGATCAAGTCTGTCAAGGATCTCAGCCTGGGCCCAGCCGCTGTAGTAAAAGACTGTTTCACTGAAACTGAGATCACTTTGCAGCTGTTTAACCTCATGGTTCCAGTTCTTTGTTCCATTTTTATAGTGATCGAAATCGGGGTCATTTGATAGCTCCGGTAACGGTTCATAAAGATCAGTATCTGAAGCTAATAACCACGATTGAATCTCAGCGTATTTTGCGAGACCCTCGAGCCATTCCCGCTCCTGTTCGTAAGTAATTAATTTTGGGTCGTTGAAAATACTTCTCCGTTGTTCTCTAAGTTCTAACCAATCCATTGTTAGAGATCTTAGTTTTTGGTCATCAGATGTTTTTAGAATTTTTGCCAACAATATTCTTTCTCTTGCCCAGGCTTCTCTAAGGTCAGGATTCTTCCAGGGATATGAATTCTCGTATGTAATAAAAGCTTCTGCAGAACGCAGTTTCTCAAAGGTATTTTCAGCCTGGAAAGCATGAAAAGATTCATGAATGATTGCTGAAATGTGCCAGTCACTATTTAACTTTCTAGTGATTAAAGAATAAGGGAAAATGGGTGCTATGAATGCAGGAAGATCATTTTGAATGAGTTGTACCAGTTCTATTTCGGTCCATTCTTTGGTGGTCATGCTTGCTGTATAATGGTTCCCAACCTGAACAGTGAATGCTTCAGGCACCTGATCTGAAGAAATGATCGGTTGCCTGTAATAGGATGGAGTTGACTCAACAACAGTCCAGCGAGTTCCCATTTGTTTATTGAAAGGTACTTTCTTCCAGCCGCTATCAGGATCAGCCAATCCACTCAAAAACACATAGGCTTCGTTGTATAGTATTATTGGTATCTTTTGTTCACCAAAGCCAGGCCATATCTTATTACCAACTGAAGACCTTAGATGATCGACCTCTTGCAGCCTATGTTGCTCTTCAATACTTAGAATGCCAAAGTGGGTAGAAGCATCCGATAATCTGAGGTTAGAAACAACTACTGCAAAGATGAGGATCCCTAAAATCAGTAAACCCCAAATTGAAACGGTTGTAAATATTGTGAGGCAGCCTTTTTTTGATTTAGCCACATTACCTCCCTTTCTGATTATTGTTATCTGAAAAAAGGGAAATTATTGTGAATTAATGATGAAAGGCAGATGGGTAATTTGATCTAAGCTGTTTATTCACTCATATTGGTATACCCTTTGATCTTGTCGTACTCTTCATCATTGGGTTCCCAAAGTTCTATCTTAAGACCATCAGGGTCCATGATCCAGCCAAATTTTCCATATTCAAGATCTTCGATATCTCCAACTATCTCAACTCCTTCTTCTCTTAGTGTTTCGAGTAACAATTCAAGATCATCCACACGGTAGTTAATCATAAATTCCTTGGTGCTTGCGACGGTATACTTGGTTTCTGAGTCAAATACACTCCAGGCTGTATATCCTTTCTTTTCGGGATTCCGGGTATGTCTCCATTCGAATGTACCGCCATATTTACCATTTTCGATACCTAAATGTTTTCTGTACCAATCGCGGCTGCGCTGTGGGTTTTCACTTTAAAAGAAGATACCGCCTAGTCCTGTTACTCTTTTCATGGTAGTACGAATTGTTAATCTATTACTCTAGTTATAAATGATGAATACAATGTAAGAGGAAGAGTAAAATCTTCTTAATTTTTTTGTTTAGTTTATATATCCTTCATGTAGTATGGGTATATATAGGCTCTCACTTACTCAATCAACGAACAAATAATCTCAACACAATGGGAAAGCAAACTTTGGATCTATCCAAGCAAAATATCACAGTAGAAAATATAATCAGGAATCCGAATCCTGCCCGATTTTATGAGGATGCCATTAAATTCGATTCCGGTTCCGCTATTAGCGATTCCGGTGCACTTGTAGTAAGGTCAGGAAAAAGAACAGGACGTAGTCCGGCCGACAAAAGAGTGGTAGAGTCATCCGGTATAAAGGATGATATCTGGTGGGGCAAGATCAATATTCCGTTGGATGAACGGACGTTCAAGATCAACTATCAGAGGGCAACCGATTATCTTAATACACTAAACCGGTTGTATGTTATTGACGGATTTGCCGGCTGGGACAAAAAATATCGGCTTAAGGTCAGGATCATTGCTGAGCGACCTTATCACGGATTATTCATGCATAACATGCTTATTCGTCCGACAGATGAAGAACTGAAGGATTTTGGGGATCCGGATTTTGTGATCTACAATGCAGGTAAATTCCCGGCGAACAAATTTACAGAGGGAATGACCTCTGATGCATCTGTAGACGTGAATTTTGACACCAACGAAATGGTGGTTCTCGGTACAGAATATGCCGGCGAGATGAAGAAAGGAATCTTCACCGTTATGCATTACCTGATGCCGAAAAAAGAGGTACTATCCATGCACTGTTCAGCCAATGAAGGCGATACAGAAGATGATGTGGCACTGTTCTTTGGTCTTTCGGGAACCGGTAAAACTACCCTTTCTGCAGATAAGAACCGCAAGCTGATCGGTGACGATGAGCATTGCTGGAGCGATGATGGTGTATTTAATATTGAAGGCGGGTGTTATGCTAAAACCATAGATCTTTCTGAAGAGAAAGAACCAGAGATCTTCAATGCCATCAAATACGGAACTGTATTGGAGAATGTGGGTTACGATTCGGACACACGTAAAGTAGATTTCAAGGATGTATCGATCACACAGAATACCCGGGCTTCTTATCCTATTGACTACATCGATAACGCTAAGATCCCATGTACTGCAGGTCACCCGAAGAACATTATCTTCCTGACCTATGATGCATTCGGTGTACTTCCTCCCGTAAGTAAACTGACTCCCGAACAAGCTATGTATCACTTCATTAGTGGATATACAGCCAAAGTTGCTGGAACCGAAGTTGGAGTAACCGAACCTGAGGCTACATTTTCTGCCTGTTTCGGAGCCGCCTTCCTGGCATGGCCACCGGCAAAATATGCAGAAATGCTGGCAGAGAAAATGCGTAAGCATGATGCCAAAGCATGGTTGGTCAATACAGGACTCACCGGTGGACCTTATGGTAAAGGCTCCCGAATTGATCTGAAAAGCACCAGATCTATTATTCAGGCCATCCACGGTGGTAAACTCGCTGAAGTAGAAACTGTTAAGGATGATGTGTTTGGATTTGCTATTCCAACATCTTGCCCTGAGGTTTCAGCTGAGATCCTTCAGCCCAGAAATACATGGGATGATGGCGAAAAATATGACTCACAGGCTAAGAAACTTGGTCAGCTCTTCGACAAGAACTTCGAAGCGTACAAAGATGATAGTAGCGATGAGATCATCAACGCCGGACCAAAGTTTTGATCCGGTAAGGCAATCATATCAAAATAAAAAGGCGGATCGTATATCCGTCTTTTTTTATGCCTTAATTTTTTTCAGCTTCATATCAGATTTAGAATACACTTTAACTAAATCGATTTATGGAATGAGTTTCAATTTACGGGCTTTTTTGATAGCAAGGCTTCTTCGGTTGACGTCCAGTTTTGAGAAAATTCCACGTACTCTGTCGTTTACTGTGTTTAATGACATTGAGGTTTTGTCTGCGATCTCCTGATTTGAATGGCCTTCAGACAGATGATCCAAAACCTCAAGCTCCTCCAATTTAAGATCAAGGTCATTCACCGCCTGAACATTCCTCCTGAAAAGAATTCCATCTTTATCTCGTTTAGAATGCTTGTTATAGGCATTGAGCTTCCAGATAAAAAAAACCGCGACTGCAATAGCAATCAGTATGACTGAAGTGATGAAAAGGTATGGCATCAATTTCTTGAGTTAAATGAAAATGTCGTCATCCCAATATTAAGAAAGTGCACAACTATTTGGCATTAAATTACTCTTATATAGCTGTGCACCGGTTTGATCGACTTATTCATTTTGAGCCGTTCAGAGTAGATTTTCAGGATTCAAACCCTTTAGGTCATCCGCTACAAATTTTCTGCCTTTGCGTACCAGTTCTCCATCCAAATAGACATCAGGACCAATACAAACCAGATCCCAGTGGATGTTACTTGAGTTGCCGTTTGGAGCAACCTCATAATCCTTGCCAAGGGTTAGGTGATTGGAACCGTAGATTTTTTCATCAAACAAAATGTCATACATCGGACTTTCGATAACGGGATTCAGGCCAAAGCTAAATTCGCCGAATCTGCGTGCTCCTTCATCAGTATCCAGGATATCTTTAAGGGCCTCGTTGTTGGATGAATCATAATCCACCACAACCCCGTCTTTAACCTCAAGTTTTACAAACTCAAAAGGCTTACCCTGATACACCGATGGAGCATAGCTGATCACCCCGTTCACGGAATCTAAAACTGGAGAGGTGAACAGTTCACCATCAGGGATGTTCCTCTTACCAAAACAAGGGACCCAGTTCTGGCCTTTCACTGAAAACTTTATATCAGTACCTTCGCCTTTGAGGTGAATTATATCGGTTGCACGGAGGCGTTTTTCCAGGGGTTTCATGGCTTCTTCGAGGGCGGCATAATCCACCAGACAAGCGTTATAGTAAAATTCTGTGAATTTTTGGGTTGGCATCTTAGCATTCATGGCAAAAGCCGGTGATGGATACCTCATAATGCACCAGTTGGTATTATTAACCCGTTCGTCAAAGTGAACCGGTTTCAGGAAATTTTCTGAATAGGCCTTATTGGCTTCCTTACTTGCCAGGGAATTTTCGTAAATATTCTGGGAGGCACGAATGCCAATGAACGCATCCATCTGCTTCATAAGTGGCAGTTGATCCACACTCGCCTGATTTTTCCAGAACTCTTCATTACCATTCTCGATCAGAATACGCTGTGTATCGGCATCTTCGATCTTAATGAAAGGATTGGCATCTTTAGCTCTGATTTGTTCAACCAATGCCCGGAGCAGGTCAATACCATTCAGGCCGATCAGCTGAACCATTACATTTTGCCCCTTTTGAACTTCTGTACTGTGTTCAAGGATGAGCTGAGCCAGTTGTTGATCTTGTTCTGAAATCATTCGTTAGTTTATTTAAAGTTAAAATTTTGAGCTTTGTTTAAATATAAGGTACAGAAGTGATGAGTGATAAAGTGATATTAAGTTTGAAAAACCATCAAGGTTACAGACAGATTTGCAAGATTGTTATGATACATAAAACAGAAAACATGAAGGGGCCACTTCATCACTTTATCACTTTATCACCCATCACTTCATCAACTGTCAAAATATCATCACAAAGAGAAATTTCATCGGGATCGTTGGAGGCGAGAATGATCAGGGCACCTTTTTTGACCTCGCTTTCGATTATTGAGGAGACCAATAAATGACCGTCTTTATCGAGATTGGAACCCGGTTCATCCAGCATCAGTATCTCCGGTTCATTGACAAGTGCAGCCGCAAGTTTTGCACGCTGCTGCTGCCCGGTAGAGAGACTGCCGAATAGTTGATCTTTCAGATGTATTATTTGACAGCGTTTCAACAAGCTATTCAGATCTTCCTCACGGGAAATTTTACCACGGGCTTCTTTCAGGAATTGCAGATTTTCAGCCACCGTAAGTTCCGCATATAGATTTATGTAAGGAGCTGCATAACCCAGTCGGGATTTTACTTCTTTTTGGGACAGCGACTGTTTGGAGTTCATCCACTCTATGTTACCTGAATTCGGACGAAGCAAAAAGGCCAAACATTTTAACAAGGTGGATTTACCGCTGCCGTTATCTCCGGCGATCCCAAACACACCGTTTCTATGCTCAAAACTGAGTCCCTGAAAGATGACTTTGTTGTTAAATTTTTTTGAAAGGTCCGTAGCTTTAACAGATATCATGCATCAAAGGTAGTAAGATTATCATTAAGAAGAATATTAAGCCATTTTTTAAAGTTTTATAACAAAGCCATATTTACTAAATCCTTAATTGTATTGCGACTCGGTAGGCTTTATTTTCAACTTTAAGTTATATTTTAGGATATGCACGAATCGGTAGAACATATTATTGATAAGCTAATGGGGGCGGTAAAAGCCGATAAACCCTATTACGTGCTTAAGGACCTGCTTGCAGCGGGTTTCCCGTCTTTTATTGTTGAAAGAATTCGTATCGAGATCAATGAAAAGATCAAAAATGATTACGAACTGAAAGATTCGGAATGGGTTAGTACCGATGAGGTTCTGGTTGAAGATGCATGGGGTGACTTTCACCATGCACTTTTTGCCAACTCAAGAATTCCCAAAGAAAAATTATATAAGATCACCGGAGAAGTGATCACAGACATTGTAAAGGTATATCTGGAGCCTCGCCACCACATGGCAGATTATATTTACAAGGGTGATGATGAGCTTTCATTCAAAGAATTGGTGGATAGAACCGAGAAGCTGACGATCTATAAACACTTTGGTCGGGCTATTCCGCTATATATGCGAAAACGTGGACTTCAGACTCTTGAGAAAAAACGATGTAAGCTTTTGATTCATAATCTGGATGCCAATCTCGTTGCTTCCTATACTGCCAAGGAATGGGCTCAGGTGTTAGAGCTTCTGTTTACTTTGTTTGGTGGAAGGATCGATGCAAAACTCATTCAGCTTTTCTTTGAAGACAAAGGATTATACCTGACCGCAAAGGCATTTAATGAACTGGATGAAGAGATCACCAAAGAACGGTTTGTTGAGATACTATCTTATCCGGATCTGTTGGATGTTAAACTGCAGGAGAAATTCAGGGAGCAATTCCGTGAAGAATTGATCGCGCAGAAAAATCGCTTTGATGATCCTGATGAGGAAGAGATGGAACAGATCGATGAAAAAGAACAGCGATTACTGGATAGCTTTTTTGGAGATTACAACAGTGATGACAGACAGCTAACGGATCAGGAATCATTCAACGAACTTTTCAAAACAGAGCAAACGGATAAATCGATCTTTGAGGAATTTGAAGAAACTCCTGATGCAGAAAAGATTTCAAAATCTATTAAAGACGGTAAGTCTTCCGATGAGATCCTAAAATTCCGCAAAAACCTGGTAACCGTATTGGATCAGGCTGCCCATTCATTTAAAAACCTTTCCAGAGAGGACGTAGACGAAGAAGATGAAAATGAAGATGAACTGATCCAGGATGTAGATGATGAAGCAGTGGAGGATCAGAATACTAAGTCTAAAGCCAGTGATGACGATGATGAACAGGAAGATAAACTTGAACTCCTGATCGGTCAAAGCGGTGCTGATGATGACGAAAATCTTATTGACGAGGATGATGAAGCCGAAGCCGATGAGGATCCAATGTGGAGGCAATTTCTCCGTCCCGACCAAATGGATGTTCTCATGGGAGGAGGAAAGTCCAAATCAGAAGAGAAATTACTGATCGATGAGGATACTCTTTTTGAAGAAGATCCTGAAGAAGAAAATGATGACAAAATTCCGGAACTCTCAGAGTTCCTTGTAGGACAGGAAAAATTATTTATCAACAAAGTGTTTGGGGGTAAAAAGAAAAAGTATACCTCAGCCCTGAAATCAATTGAACAATTTGATAAATGGGACGAAGCGGCAGACTATCTTGAGGAAGAGGTATTTGGCAAAAATGACGTGGATATGCTTTCTGACCCTGCCGTTGATTTTACAGACAAACTTCAATCTTATTTTGACGAATATAAAACCAATAATTAAATATTTATGGCATCCAACCCAAAAGTAGAACGACTCCAGAAATTAAGAGAAGAAGCAATAAAGGGTGGAGGTGAAGCCCGGATAAAAAAACAGCATGATAAGGGGAAACTGACAGCCCGAGAGCGCATCGATCTGTTGGTTGATAAAGGCTCATTCGAAGAGATCGACAAATTTGTAACTCACCGGAGTACAGCCTTTGGGCTCGATAAGCAACAGTTTTTAGGGGATGGGGTTGTGACCGGTATGGGAAAGATCCATGGCAAGCCGGTGTATGTATTCAGTCAGGATTTTACGGTATTTGGTGGATCTCTGTCAGAAACTCACGCCGAAAAGATATGTAAGATCATGGACCTCGCTTTGAAGAACGGGGTTCCGATCATTGGATTGAATGACTCGGGCGGAGCTCGAATTCAGGAAGGGGTTTCATCATTAGGCGGTTACGCTGAAGTATTCTGGAGAAACAGTATGGCTTCGGGTGTGATCCCTCAGATCTCTGCTGTGATGGGACCTTGTGCAGGTGGGGCCGTATACAGCCCGGCACTGACCGACTTTATTTTTATGGTAGAAAATACCAGTTATATGTTTGTTACCGGCCCGAATGTGGTAAAAACGGTGACTCACGAGGAAGTGACCTCAGAGGAATTGGGTGGTGCTTCAACGCACAGCACCAAATCAGGCGTGTCTCATTTTTCAAGCGCTAATGATGCCGTGTGTATCAACGACATTCGTGAGCTCATGAAGTATGTGCCTCAGAACTGTGAGGAAAAAGTATCGAAGATCGATTCAAAAGATCCTGATTCTGCCAAGGCAAAAGCTTTGGATGAGTTGGTGCCGCTAAATCCCAATAAACCGTACGATATTCACGATGTGATAAACGGCATCATGGATAAGGATTCTTTTTACGAAGTTCACAAAGATTATGCAGACAACATTGTGGTTGGTTTTGCCCGCCTGGATGGACGAAGCGTTGGGGTTGTTGCAAATCAGCCGCTTTCACTAGCCGGAGTTTTGGATATAGATGCTTCTCTGAAAGGAGCCCGTTTTGTTCGTTTCTGTGATGCGTTTAATATTCCATTGGTTGTATTTGAAGATGTACCTGGATTTTTACCCGGCACCGATCAGGAGTGGAATGGGATCATCAAGCACGGCGCGAAGCTTCTGTATGCATTCTGCGAGGCTACCGTACCGAAGATGACTGTTATAACCCGTAAAGCCTACGGGGGAGCTTACGACGTTATGAACTCCAAGCATATTCGTGCCGATTATAACGTAGCCTGGCCAACCTCTGAGATCGCTGTAATGGGTACAAAAGGAGCGGTTGAAATTATTTTCCGTCGGGAAATAGCCAAAGCTGATGATAAGGAAGCGAAGCAGAAAGAACTGGAAGATGAGTACAGTGAAAACTTTGCCCATCCTTACCTGGCAGCAGGACGTGGTTTCATTGATGATGTGATCATGCCATCTGAAACCCGTGATAAGCTGATCAAACAGCTGGAAGTTTGTGAGAATAAAGTGGATAATGTACCCAAGAAAAAGCACGATAACCTGCCTCTGTAATTAAGAAAAGCACATATCAAAAATCGTACACGAAGGGGTGATTCATGAATTATCCCTTCGTATTTTAAAAGAATAATTCAGCTTATCAAGCCTTTAAAATTCCCTGATCAACCCTTTAACGAGTTTGGCAAAGACATCTTTTTTCTGATCAGCGGCTTCTTTCACTTCAGCATGATCGAGCTTTTGATCAACAACTCCGGCAGCCGCATTTGTGATGAGTGATACGGCCGCAGCTTTTACACCAAGTCTTGCGGCTTCTGCAAGCTCAGGGGCTGTACTCATTCCAACCGCATCACCGCCCATATATCTGAACGCCCTGATCTCTGCTTTGGATTCATAGCTTGGTCCCTTGGCGAACAGATAAGTTCCCATTTGGGTATCAATACCTAAACTAGATGCAATCTCTTTGATCCTGGCTGCACTTTGCTCCATATCATAACTCCAGTTTTCATCTGCCGGCTCAGAGATCATAAAGAATTGCTTAATGATACTATCGATGATCATCAGGTCTCCAACCTTGTAGCGTAAATTGATTCCTCCGGCTGCATTGGAGATAATAAGTTTGTCTACTTTAAAAGCTTTTGAAAGCTGAACAGGGAGCACGGTTTTTGAAAACGAATGTCCCTCGTAGTGATGGAATCGACCTGAAAAGGCAAGAACGGAACGCCCTTTAACCGACCCAAAGATCAATGAACCAGAATGCCCGATAACAGTGGAATCCGGAAAGGAAGGAATATCACCATATGGAATGGTGATTGGATCTTCGATATGATCACCAAAGCTTCCGAGTCCTGAACCCAGAATGACGGCAGCATCTATCTGGTCAGGCAAACCCTCATTCGTTAAAAAATCCTTAATCTCAGTGATATGTTCAGGCAGGGACATGCGGCTCGATGTTTTCGGTTGAGTATCCTGTTTTGTCGTCATATGATGTTAGTTTGAACATGGGATGTTTGTCTTCATGATAGGACATTATCACAAAACCTTCATCCAACGCCAGTTTGGTCAATTCTTCACGGCGCTGCTGACTGACTTTGGGCTCAAAGTCATATTTGGCAGCATACTTACGATTTACAGCCCCTTTGGTTCCGATCACATCGCCCGCTTGCAGATACTTTTGTTTACCATCGTCAAAAAGCAGAACCTGATGGAATTCTGTGTGTCCACCGATCATTCGTACTGTGATATCAGGATAGGGCTGATCCTCTTCCTTCAGTAAATGCAGGTCGGCCTTGGCATCCAGAAAGGAAATGAATTCTGTTTTCTCCTCGTCGTAGTACTCTTCTTTGTCAGTTACTTTCTTCCAGCCCTTTTCTGAAACCCAGATCTTTGCTTTCGGAAAGGTCAGTTCCCAGTAACCATCCTCGCGGTGAGCCAGGCCACCGATATGGTCATAATGCAGGTGGCTCAGGAATATATCTGTAATGTCAAATTCAGTGAGGCTGTGCTTCTCAAGGTTTTCTCTGATCGTATCGGGGCCGGTATCTTCTCCAAATTCACCAATGCCGCAATCAAACATATAATTTCGATCCGGAGTGCGAATCAGAAAGGGATTCAGGGACAGTTTGAGGGCTCCCTTTGCCGGAGGATCATCCCGATCGATCCGAACAAATTTCTTATCAATTCCAACAGAAAAGGTGCCTTCGTAAAGCACTGTAGCGTATGTATCCATGTCTTATTAAGTATATGCATTTAAAATGAGTCAATATCTTAGCTGTCAGTCTTCAGCAGTCAGCTCTCAGTTTTATTCATTTAAACCTGTGAGCTGAAGTCTGATAGCTGAAGACTGTTAGTTATTTTTCCTTATCCTCAAATTTCTCGTAGGCCTTAATGATATCGCGGACGAGTTTGTGGCGAACCACATCTTCTTCTCCCAGATACACAAAATCGATGCCTTCAATGTCCTGAAGAATTTTTTGAATGGAGATAAGACCGGAATGTTGCCGGCGGGGAAGGTCAGTTTGGGTAACGTCTCCTGTAATAATGGCCCGGCTGTTAAAACCGATACGGGTCAGGAACATCTTCATCTGAGTGTTGGTAGCATTTTGAGCCTCATCAAGGATCACAAACGCATTATTCAGGGTTCTACCTCTCATATATGCCAAAGGAGCGATCTCGATCACATTTTTGGTGAGGTGTAGATCGAGCCTATCGCGATCTATCATATCCTCCAAAGCATCATACAAGGGTCTTAAATAGGGATCAATCTTCTCCTTGAGATCTCCAGGAAGAAAACCGAGGTTTTCACCGGCCTCAACGGCAGGGCGGGCAAGGATGATCTTACGTACCTTTCGGTTCTTCAAGGCCTGAACGGCAAGAGCCACAGAGGTGTAGGTTTTACCGGTACCGGCAGGTCCAATCGCAAAAACGATATCGTTGTTTTTAGATGATTGTACGATCTCGCGCTGACCGGGGGTCTTGGCGGAAATCGCCTCACCATTATGAGTATGTATGATGGTATCACCGGTTTCATCAAGGTCGCGAAACTTTGGTCGATTTGCAGTGCTTTCGCCTGATTTTAAGTTGACCAGAGTATTAACATCTCCTTCAGCTACCTTACTTTTACGGTCAAGCAATTCGATCATGCCTTCAATGACCAAAGATGCCGTTTCAACTTCCTGAGTGGGGCCGGTTAATTTCAAACGGTTACCGCGGGCGTTGAATTTGGTTTCTGGGAATGCTTTGTCTAAAGCAATGAGGTTATGATCGTGTAATCCGAAGAGAGCCATAGTATCGGCTCCCTGAAGTTCTATAACTTTATCGATAAGTGTTCTGTCGTCTTTTATGGCTGCAAAATTAAATTAATTGTGAAGCACAAAGATAAGGATTTAACAGAAGAAATGAGATGAGCAGATCAGCAACTCATCGATCATTAAATTGCCGGATCACTGTATTTTTTCAGTCAGCTCCTGAACCCGTGCTGAAATGTCCTCAGCACTGAATACACTGCTGCCTGCTACAAGCACGTCAGCTCCGGCCTTAGCCACTTTAGAGATATTTTTTAGATTGACTCCGCCGTCCACCTGAATAAGAAAACTTAGTTCTCTGCTGTCTCTGATAGCTGCGAGTTCAGTTAATCTTTTGTAGCTGGATTCAATAAAGCTTTGTCCGCCAAAACCGGGATTAACGCTCATGATCAGTACTAAGTCTACGTCCTGAAGGATCGGTTCAATGCTGCTGACAGGAGTTGCCGGATTTATTACAACACCGGCCATCAAACCATATTTCTTTACGTTTTGAATGGATCGGTGAAGGTGTGGACAGGTTTCGTAGTGAACTGAGATCAGATCGGCACCGGCTTCCACAAAGTTTTCGACATATTTGTCGGGATCCTCGATCATTAAATGAACATCCATAAAAGCCTCGGGGGCTGCTTTTTTGGCCGCTTTCACGATACCGGGTCCATAGCTGATGTTGGGCACAAAATGCCCGTCCATAATATCGCAGTGGATCCACGAAGTACCACCTTTTAATGCATCCTGAATATTATTTCCCAATTTGGTAAAATCTGCTGCAAGGATGGAAGGTGCAAGAATAGGTAGCTCGAAATTCATTTAATTTTATTTATTAGGGTTGGATTGATTGTATAATGAGTCAGGTGGTGTATTTGAAGAGGTTCCGGTTGAATCGATAATGACCGCACCGCCTTCACTTTCTTCTTCAACTTCAAAGCGTTCAGAGATCGTGAGGTCAAGTGTTTCACCTTCCCTGAGTTCCTTCTGTTTTGGAGTAAAATCAAGTACTGTATTTGGGAGTATATCTCGGGTTGGGCGGAATTGAACCTCACCAACATTGAGACCGGCTTCTCGCAATTTTACCTGGGCATCAGAAAGCCTAAGCCCAACAATTTCCGGTACGGTTACCATGCGGTCGCCAAGTCCGTCACTGATTACAAGGTCCACTACAGCACCTTTTTCTACCGTGGTTCCGGCCGGAATGGACTGTCTTAACACTACATTTTTAAAACGATTAGATTCATAGCTGCGGCTGCCGACCTTTAGCCCGTAATTTTGAAGCTGTATCTCAGCATTTCTAAGAGAAAAATCTACCACCTTTGGAACTTCAACCTGAGGTTTTACCTCAGTATTTACAGTGAGATATATTTTTCGATTCGGTTTAACAATAATGGAAGCTTCAGGATTTTGATCGATCACATAATCTGCGGGGTAAGCTGCGTTGGCCCGGCGATCAGCGACCTCAAATCTTAGTCCATAATCCGTTAAAAGTGTTTCAGCTTCTTCAAGAGAAACCTTGGTTACATCAGGTACGGTAATACCTTCGTTGTAATTTGTGTAGGATGGGAGGATCCATTTATCTGCTATAAAAATTGAGGCGGCAATAAAAACTACCAAACCTACCAAGCTGATATAGAAATACTTATTTGTGAAAATATATTTGAGCATGTCCATAAAATACGGGAACTATTGGCGGGTTAAAAGTGCCAGGTTACTGAAAATTGTTCAAGCCGCATCAAATTAGTTTGAGTTTCGATTCGGCTGTTTTTTAACTGTACGGTAAAGAATGCATCAAATGCTGATACAACATGATTTACCACGATCAGTTTGAGTATGTTCCCTGCCACACGGTAATTATTGTTAAATTCTGCAGCACGATCCCGACCCTCATAGAAGAGTGAAAACGGTTCATCAGTTCCATTCCAGAAATAACGATACATGTCTACATTTTGGGTAGGAGATGTGGTTACGTCATTATACCAGTCACGCCAGCCGGGTTGATACTGATAGTATTTACTGATGAGTTCGTAGTATTGCTGGGAACCGTAATTTGGTAACAAATGAGAGAAGTTACTTCCTACCCGGTCTTTAAAATAAAAGGGTGTGGATGCTTCAACATTATGCAAAACGTTAAGGGAAATTTGATCCCAGTCGTTTCGGGTATCGTTCCAGTCGGGGACTCCCGAAAGCTGAGCTTCAAGTGCCTGCCAGTTATTATCAAGGCCATGAATTTGTGAATAGTTGACCAGCCATTCGGCATATGCCACCACGCTCCAGTTTTGATGGGTGAATCGTTCATATGCTTGTTCCTGCCTTCGGGCCTTTGCATTTTTGTCCAGATGATAGATCAGACCGACTACCTCAGCTGTGAAGTATATTCCGGCTCTGACCCATTTCTTGTTTGCGGCCTGACCTGCTCCCGGAATGATAGCAGAAGCCAAAAAAGCCGCACCGGGATTTTTTCTAGGGATATCGAAAACAGCAGCCGAACTGACAAACGAAGATTTTGAAATATCCCTCCTTTGTTCAATTTGGGTATTAGTTTTCTGGTCTGCAAATATCTCATTTGAAAAATCTGAGACGTATTGAGCCTCACAGACAGTGGTCAGAAAAAAAGTAAGAGCCAATAAAATAAATACCATTACTGATCTCATAGCAACTCAAAATCAAAAGTTAGGCCAAAATGGAATAGAAGTTCCCGGCCATAGGTTACCTGATTTGAACCTGAATTGGTAATGAAATCGTCAGGTAGTGTCAGGCCAAATTCATCGAGTCCGTAAGATCCACTGATAAACAATTTAAGAGGGAAGAGGTAGTATCCATTCATTGCGATCCTGAGCTCGGCTCCCAAACCTGATTTCAGTTTATTGCCGGTATCAAAAGGACTCTTCCACCCATTGCCGGTCTCAAAAAAGAATCGTGCAAAGATCTTATCTATGGTTAAAGGACCTCTTTGCGCATGAATTCCTCGCCAAACCGGTGCAAACCATGAAAGTGAACTAAAGGCCGTGGTGCTTCCACCCAGTGCAAAATAAGGGTAACTGCGCATGCCCATGAATCCTCCTATGTAGTCGGTGTAAAAAGAATCACCGGGATCTTTGAAATAATGAAATCCCCTGATCCTGGCCTGAAACGCCTGATCTGCAAATGTTTTAAATCCGTATCGGAGGTGCAGTTCGGTTGAGTGATTTTTTTGCTCATCAAACACTGGAGAAAGAGAACCGTCCTCGATCTCATATTCTTCAAGCAACTTGGAAGGCTGATACTGATATCGTAAATAGCCTTTCAAGCCAAGGGGAGCAATATCCGCATCGTTTGAGTACATGTAATAATCGAAAGTGTAGGAGGCTGAAAGCGTAGTGCCCTTGAAGTACTCTGATGAACTTCCGCTCACCTGCTGACGAAGTTCACGAGAATAAAAACTTTCCGTCGAGACCCGATATGGACTATAGGAAACACCCAGCTCCAGCATGCTTCTGCGGCTAAGTTTGCTCCTCAAAAATACCCCAGCTTCCCAGATGTTGTAGGCGATATCGGTGTAGGTTGTATCAGGTAAACAGGATGTACATGGAAATTCCTCAATAGAGAGCCCATCTGAGACATTTCTGCGCAGGTTGTAGATCTCTATGGATACGGTGGGTGACCAGCTTTTTTCGATGAAAGGAAGACCGCGGTGTTCAGCGATCAAAAAAGCATCCCGATCCAAACCAAATAGACGATCCGGGCGGAAGAAGCCACCAATACTTTCAGCAGGTTCTGAAGCAGGGCCAACCATCAATCCACCGAAAATACTAAGCCGGTCGATCACATCCCTTGAGGAAAAATACGTCCCGATCTTAGCATCCCTCAACAAGTTTTGTCCCAGTTTGCCAACATACCCATTCTTGATCAGAGAGCCATTGTTACCATATTCCTTGGAGTAGTTATCGAATCTAAGCACAGGAAAAAAGCTAAAGGCAGTGTATGTGCTTTCGTATTCACTGAATTGTCTTTCTTCACTATCACTCAGATCTGATAATGTAAAGTTATAGGTTCCCGTGTCTGCGATCGAAATTTCACGGTCGTCAAAGGGCGTGATATCTGAGTCATCAAAATCATTGAGCTGTTGAACGTAAGGATCGGGTACTTCGTAATGAGCTAATTCATCAGGATATGGGAGATAGTAAGTTCCATCGTGGTCGTGATTTAGCAATGAAATTAACTCGGCTGATCTGATCTGGTACCCGTTATGAATGTACTCAGAGAAATAAAGAGTGCCACCTTTAGTGATCGAAGGCATAAAGGCACCGCCAATGACCGAGGTTAACTTTTGGGCATTACTGCCATCCAATGCACTTCTATATATGTTGTGAATGCCTTCTGTGTTAGCAGAAAAGTACAGGTACTCTCCATTTGGGTCTATGTGAGGATCGCGGTAATCAATGTAGTCATCTTCAAAAACAGGGTTGATATCTCGGGATTCTACATCCACTTCAAAGATGTTCCGGTTGCCTAGATTTGAAGAGGCGAAGTAAATCTTCTTGTCATCCACACTCCAGGTTGGTGAAGATACCGTCTCGCCATTAGTATAATTAGTGATCTGTGTGATGGAATCGGATGAATCAGGGTGTATTAAAACCAAATTTTGAGTGCCGCCTCTGTTTTGAACTGCTGCAATGTAGTTGCCATCATTGCTCCAGCTTGGGAACTGAACGCGTTTGCTGTAAGTCAGTCTTTCCGATTTTTTGGTTTCCAGATCGTAAATGAAGATATCGCTGTAAAACTCCCCTAAGGAATTTCGCCTGTTAGTGGCGTAAGCAATTTTATTTCCGGAAGGTGAATATGAAATAGAGCTCTCCAGAAAGGTTAGTTTTTTTTCCAGTAAACCCACGTGAGTGTTAACTTGATCTGAAGGTTCACTAACTACGGCTACTTCCTGAGAAGTATTATTCCTATTTTTTATGTAAAGGGATAGTATTCCGCTGTCCATGCCTTTGTTAGACAGGTAGGCAACCTGATCACCGGATGGTGAGATCTTGGGGTAGAAATTGAAGAAACCACCTCCTTCAACAATATCCGATGGGGAAGGGGTGATATTTTCAACTGCTTTTTGATAGAATATTTTTTGATCCTGAATCCAATCTTTATAGACTTCATCACCGGAAGTTCCGGTTGCTAACTCAATAGCATTGGATATATCATAAACACCTTTTTTACCAAGAGCTTCAGTGATATCACGAAGTATATCCTCACTAAACCGGTCTGCCAGGTAGATCACAAAGGCGTAACCCATATTATAAACAGTTTCACGCTCAAGGCTATTCTTGGAAGAAAAGGTTCCCATCTCGTCCAATGTAAATTGCGTATCCGTCAGTATCCGTGAGCGCAGGATCATATCACGGTGACTGTCCCAGGTATCATAGAATAATCCGTTGGTTTGATACTGTCCCGTTCCCTCAGCAAACCAGGCAGGTATATTGACTGTTGCAAAAGGAAAGGTGATGAGTCCGTTGGGAAAGCCATACAGTACATCAGGTCTACGTACATCCTCGTAAGATAACCACTGAAAATAAAATGCAGGGATCTTTCGGGAGCGCTTCATCCCCTTCTGGATCTGAACGATATGCACAAATTCATGAGCGATGACGTTTCTCAGCCAGTTATGTGTTCCACGAAGGGGAGTGTCTAAAGCCGGTAACCAGATGTCGATCTTGTTGTCAAAAAAGTAGGCTGCTCCGTTTGAATAATCTTCGCGGTCTTTCAAAACTATGCTGACCTTTTCGTCCGGTTCATGCAGGTACAGTGAAGTGATTGGTTCATAAATTTCCTCAGCTATCCGGGACACCACTTTTGCAGACCGGCTGTTACCGTCCTGAAAGTGGATCAGGAAATGGTCGCTTTCTACCGTAAACCACTCAAGGTGATTTTGAGGATAATCATACAGTCGGACATCAGTCTGAGCCAAGGCGTTCTGCCAGGGCAGTATCAAGAACCATGCTGCGAGTAATATGTAGAATTTGGTTTCTCTCAATGTACTATCCCGATCTTGTAGATCTTTGTGTCTGTCTTACCACCAACGGTTGCTTTTACTCTTGCAATATAACCACCACTGCTCCAATTCCCGGTGTTGATCTCAATTTCCTCAGGAAATCCACCGGCGGAACTATATGTGTTTTCAAAAATGATTTGACCGCTGGTAGTGATTATCGTGATCTCTACCGAGCCTCCTGGCGAAGCGATCTGGAAACGGAGATTCGTGAAGTCATCAGCGGGATTCGGCCAGTTGTAGGTCTCTGATTTTTTCAGGACCCCGTATGAATTACCTGAATTATTATCACTTTCCTGAACAACGGCAGAGTATTTGTTGAATCTGAAATCTCCGTATCTGGATTTCCATTCCGCCTTTAGAATATCATTAAGTTTCCAGGACCGTAAATTCCCATCGTGTGAAATGGAAAACAATTCATCATTGTGAATGATGGGGTGGATCGGTTGTAGATCAGATCCCAGAGAAGCACCAACGTAAAGTGGAAAGCCTTCCAGTAAATTTCCTTGTGAATCATAGGCAAACAGGTCTAAGGAGTTTTCACTCTGTCCTGTCACGAAAAATGTAGTCTCTTCTGTATCAGAAAATTGGGTTAATAGCGGAGTGCCAACAAACTGTACACCATCAGGTGCGGGAATGGGGGTGTTAGGTTCAAAACCACTTAATCGGTTCAACCCTATAAGTTGATTGCTCTGTCTGTCTATAAAATATGAGCTGGCGTTTTCAGTAATAGCCGGCCACTCAATATCGGTTCCCTCAAAAATGGTTGTAGTCAGATCTGCTGCATTAGGATCAATGAGTGAAAAAATATCATTCTGCATAAGTAAAAATAACACCTGATCACCGAGTTCTATTGATCCTATGTATTCACGGTAATTGTTGCCGCCGAGCTGAATATTCACAGAGGGGTCAGACGAAAAAGAGAGCACTGAATTTGTGATCTCTGCATATTCTCCACCAACGATCAATGAACGCTGAAATGGATCAGATTGAAGAGCAAGGACACTGCCATCGGTCAGGTCGATCCCGGTATTTGTATGATCCGCATGTAGAACCTGATCGGATTGTGAACTCAGGAATCCTCTGTTTGCCGGAACCGTAGCCGTCCACGTTGTGTCGAATGTGTTAGAGAAGCTGTTCCATGTGAGAGCTGCCACGTCGATATCAGGGTTACCTATCTCAGGTTTATCTGCTAGGATGAGATGATCACCAACATAAGGTTGTTGAACCGGAGTATCTGTAAGCTGTATTACATTCTGATTCGGACTTGAGATATTCACAGCATATGCTCCTGAAGGCGATGGTACAACGAGAAAGGTATCACTCTGAGTTTCGTAAATGCTTAATGAAAGAGGATAATAAGTGTAATATGGATCATTTGATGTAAAGTAGTCACTTTCTGAATCTAACTGCATGTTCAAGCCTGAGGTATAACGATCTTCAAAAGGTGCGACTCTTTTAATACTGAAGGATGAAACAGCCAGGTTGTCAGAAAAATCGTAGAGCTCAAAGAAGGAGGGAGAGCCTGAATTGCTGTCATTGTTTGGCTGTGTGTCTGGACCAAACCGGTTTTCATATAGTGAAATTTCAGATCCTGTTTGAAGGATCACACGATAATCGTTTCCCGACCACCAGAAGTCGAAGGCTGTCCCAAATGAGGCATTGTTATTAAGGGCTCCGGGAATTTGATATCCAATGTCCTGAGCTCCGTCGGCTTCTTCGAGGTCAATACCTCTGCGTTCAGGATCTGCATTTACAGTTCCTGAGTTCAGGTTCTGACTAATAACACGCTCGTCAATATGCCAGATCAACATTCCTCCGTTTAAATAACGATCGTCCTGAGAGTTGTTGGTATTTTGTCCGGTATCCAATCCGCCCGGCAAGCTGAAATCAAAATTTGAGGCATCCACGACCACACCGGCTTCCAGTAACTTCTCAAAACCCTCTTGCTGAAAAACGAAGTCTTCGTCTTCATTTGTGAAAGTCTGCTGTACAAGACTGCCTTCAGGAGTTTGAATGGTTAGCGTTAGGCCATTGTCTTGTGGGTCACGGTGTCTGTTTTCAACCAGAAAATATTCTGAACCGGATAGTGAAATCCTTGCAATACTGTTTGGGGAACTGAGTGAAGCGGCAGGAAGATCGATAGGTGCATTTGATTCGATATCGACTTCAAAGGGTGTTTCCCATCCAAGATAGGTTTTTTCCCAGGCAGAGGGTTCAGGTGGTAGAAGTCCATTGTAAGCAAAAAAACCGGCTCCATCCATTAGTCCAAAACGACCGATTCCGGGTTCACCGGTTTCAGTGTTAAAAAGGTCAGGTAAGCCAAGGTAACTGGCTATCGAAGCCACAAGAAGTCCATTGATGGATAGTGGCAAAACAAACTCGTTATCTTGAATATCGAGACCCCGACGGCTTTCCGTCCGTGGAATGATCATTGAATTGGTGACACGAAAGTTTCCATCGTTGACAGGGAAACCGTCAAAATTGTTTTCGCCAAGCAGGTCACCAAGGTCATTCTTGCGAAGGTAAATGGATGGAATATCTAAAGGGGTGATGTCGAGATTGGTACCGGTCAGTTCAATATCCCTTCCCACTCCGGCGTGAAATATCACAAATGCCGTATTTTCGGGATCCAGTCCGGAGTCATTAAAATTTGGTCCATTCTCTACCTGTTGCCAGGCATCCTGCACAAGGAGCGCTAGTTTTTCGTATGTAAAAGTTTCCCCGGTGGGTGAATATTCTGACATATTACTTGGAAGGCGGTAAATTTCGGGAAGAACTTGGTAGTTAATGGTCAGTTGACCATCTGAAGTTCTCTCAAAATAATTTTTAGCAAATTCCAGATGGGCTTCAAAGTAACTTTGGTTATGAGGGAGCGGTTCGATCCTTACATCTTCAGCACGTGATAAAAAGGGGAGCCCCTCCATTCCATCAGAACCAAAGATCCCTGTGCCGGTAGTCAGGCGGTCGTTATCAGGCTGAAATTCCACCATAATTGCGACCAGGTTGAGGGTGCCTGTTGCCTCGAGTGGTTGAAGATCATTTTTAAAAAATTGCGGGACAGATATCGCATGATTACGAACGGCAGGTAAACTCTGCGCCTGTAGCGGTGTAACCTGTTCATAAAAAATAAAGAGCATGCTAAATAATAACATGCTCTTCATGAGATACCTTAATTTGTACATGGATTAAAAATCGATGAGTAAACTAAATCTCAAAGTGTTTGCCAAGGGATGATCTGTTTCAAGGGTTTTGATATAACTGAAATCGACCCCTATAATATTATAACGGATACCTGCGCCGAAAGTGATGTATTCACGATCACCATTTTGAGGATCTTCAAAGTAGTAACCTCCACGCAATGCAAACTGATCAGCATACCAGTATTCCAGTCCGGCACCGATCATAAATTGTTGCATAAGGCCAACTTCTACAAGGTTGTTCCCATCAAGTCGAGTATAGCTACCCCATGAATTGAACAAAGCTTTAATTGGTCCTGAAGCTACGCTAGTTGTATCGCCACCACTGGTTTCCAGCTCGGTTCTTGCCATAACTTTGGAAATATCATTTGCAAAGGTAATACGGTTAATGCCTTCATCATCAAGGTCAAGATCGAAAGCCCATCCAAATCGTAGTAAAGTTGGTAGGGGATCTTTTTGGGCATTGTCAGTGTATTGAATGCCGGGGCCTAAGTTGGATAGATTTGTACCAAAACTGAATCTGGCATTACGGCCCCCAACCAGGAATGGATCTGTTTTATAAAGTAGGGCAAGATCTATGGCAACGCTGCTTCCGGGATTTACTTTCTGAGCACTGATGGAAGTACCGCTGGCTAAACTGGAATAGATAAGCCTAAGGCTGGTACCGCCGGCAAGATTTTCCGTGAATTTATAACCGTAAGAAGCACCAAAAGCGATCTCATAACTGTTGAATCTTGAGATCGGCTCGGGACCGGTCTCGTCAGTTACAACCTGTTCACCCATATTCAGGTAAGTAAGATGGGTACCAATATTGCCAATTCCCGGAATGTGAAATTTTCCAACTACATTGTCGTAGAACAGATCACTTACATTAAAGTTAGCAAGCCAGTTGGAGTGAGTTATACTTGCCTGATTATAGTCTTCCTGAAAAGCCAGTCCTGCCGGATTCCAAAAAAAGGCGGAGGCGTTATCAGCAATTGCTACTCCGGTATTACCCATACCGGCTGCTCTGGAATCTGGCTCGATCTGTAAAAAAGGTACAGCAGTAATAGCTACCTGTGCATTAGTAACGACCGGAAAAGATAAAAATAACCCGGCTACAAATAATGATAATATTTTTTTCATGGTGCTAAAATTTAGAATAAATATAAGTGTTTTGTTATAAAGTTATGCGATCAACGGATGATTACTAGTTTTTCAATTTTTTCTGCTCTCTGTCTTCCATTTGGGGTATCTGCTGTAACCCTAAGCACATAAATATAAGTACCGTTACCCAGACGATCATGATCCCGGTCACGGCCATTCCATGTAATGCTGGCATATGAACTGTTGGTTATGAGTTGGTTTTGTAATTGCTGAACGGGTCTGCCACTCAAAGTGTATATTTGCACTGATACATCTAACGGACTTCCCGGTTGATTATGTTCAAAAGAAAATCGGGTTACGTTATTCATAGGGTTTGGATAGTTGAAAACATTTCTGATCTCCAGCTGATCCTGTGAGGCCACCTCAAAAAAGGCTTCCTTCTCTGAGGGATTATTATGAACATCCCAGGCCCGAACCTTTAGAGAGTAACTACCATCAGGAAGGTCATCCAATGGATATTCGATACGCCCTTTGGTGAAATTATCAATGTCCCCCTCATAGAAATCGTTTAGAACGAAGGTTTGTTCCGGCTGCGTGTTGATCGTGGCAATAATTTCATGTCCAACACCGGTTCCGGTCGTGTTAATTCCGGAGGGATCCTCAAGGTCAATGATCAAATTTGGAGAATCATTGACCAGACTCCCGTTCACGAAACGGTCATCATTTAAGTAGATATCCATTTGAGGGCCACGACCATCATTTACGGCATTTTCGTTGATCCCATTGAAGCGTAATTTGGTAAATGAACCATTGGCGGTGAGCCGTTCATCTTCGGCATATACAACAATCCTTCCCGTACTGTCCGAAAATGAAATATCCCTGGGAACAACAAATGTGGAAGTGAATTGTCCGTTATCAACGGCGGCCTTACCTTTAAAAAGAACATCCTTTTCAACTGTGTAATTGCAGTTATCCAAAAAACACCGATTCTCCTGAACCCACTCTCGGTCTGAGGGTAGAGGAACACTGCGTTCTGCATCATAAACAGTAATATTGGCTTGACCTGAAAAATTACCTAGGAAGTTACCGGAAATGTCGGTTATCTGTCCGTTCAAAGTTACAGTATCGAGGCCTTTGATGGTAATTACGGTATCCTGACCTGACTCGGTATAACTGTTTATGGATGTAATCTGAGTTTTTTGAACCGGAAGCTGAAATTTACCTGCCGGATCACCCAGAAATATAAATTTCTTACTATTTCGGGAAGTGATGATCGGTGAACCGTTCAGTAAAGTGTTTTTGGTGTTCATGAAAATATCGCCAAAACGAAGGGCCGTATTATTCTGATCACGTTCTACCATTTTTTGAGAAAGCACTACATTCAGCCCAAAGTTATTTCTGGATGAAATTCCTGCACCAGTGTATACCACCCGTGTCGTTGTAAAAGCACTAATTACACCTCCGTTATCTGCAAACAGAAGCTGCTCTGCTCCTGATTGAGCATCAATATCATCATATCTTCCAAACTGACAGGTTGCTGTTACCAAAACTGCAAGTTTGTTGCTGTTTGTAAGATTTGGAATGCTTTCCGCAACAAATAGTTGTTCATCAGAGAGTGTCTGTTCGTTTCCGTGTCCGGAATAATTCATTACCAGTGTGCCCTGATTGAACGCGTTTATAAATGCTTGTGAGGCTCCGGGAATTCTTCGACCGCCACCTGTGATCTCCTCATTATATGCGAATTGATAGATTTTGTTCAATCGAACGCCTGATTCATAAATATTCATGAGATTTGCAGTCTCATCGGCATTCAAAACGTGGAGATCACGGTTCAGTTCTACATTCGGGAAGTCATCATCAGCAGCAAATGTAAACTGATTTTGCCAGTTACCATGTGTATTTGGGTTCTCATAGATTTTGATCTTTTGTACAGCGACTGTTGCTTCAGATTGAGTTTGAGCTGGTATTCTGCCAACACCGATATCCAATAGATAATTAGATGGGGTAACGCCACTTCCGTTCACATCCATTTCCCCTTCAACATCATCAAGAAATCCAAAAAAGTCGTCGGAAGCGTATGATTCTGTTCTATGCAGTGACTCATCACTTTGGTATGTCATTACATAATTGGTATGCCCACCGTCTATAATACCTTTGTAATCAAAAGTTGTATCACCAAATAGAAGGGCATATTTTGGTGGTTCTTGTCCATTTGATAAGGCCCGATCGTAAAGGAATTTCAGATAATCTCGAATGGCTGCAGGATCATTTACCCCACCTGAAAACTCGTTAACTATCTTATTTTGAGTAACCACAATTGAAGTTAATCCGTCTTCTTGTTCGCGGTACTCAGATAGTTCCCGGGCTTGGTTTAAAAAGTCCTCTGCGGTGACGATCACATATTCAGGAAAGAATGTAATTCCTTTAAGGTCCTGATTAGGTATAACTGAACCGGGTTCAGGATTCATGAAATTATCCTGAACAATAAATTTCAGATCAACACCGGAGAAATATCTGAAGCTATAGTCATTGTTTTGCTCAGATGTATTTATCATTTTTGGATCCGTTGGATTTGAGATCTCAAGAACCAATGGCATTTTGTTGAACCCGCTCAACCGATACTCTGCAACTTCATTAATGGTGCCATCCTCGGGAGAGTTGAATAAAAGCCGTCCCTCATTGGCTTCAAGTGATCTTGTTGCGGTTATTCTCAGCCAGTCGAAAAATCCTGTGGATCCGGAATCATTATTATCATAGGCAGCTTCAAAGTTTAGAATGTTTGTATTAGATGGGGCAGAGACGCTGGTATTGAATGAAGATGAAATACCGGCACGGCCCTCGCTGCTTGTGTATGAACCGGAAGCAGGTATGAACAAGGATTGAATATTGGATCCGTTCATTCTGATGCTAAAGGAAACTGAAGATGTTGACCGGTTCACGAATTTTCCCGATATCTCTATGGCTTCTGTTGATGAAAGTCCGGGAAGAGTATCAGTGAATATTTCCTGAAAGACTCCATCAGATGATGCCGGAAATTGTTTACCCAGCCAGTTTCTGCCGGATTTTATTCGCTCTTCTGCTTTGGTAAGCTCTTCTTCTATCCAGATAAAATCCCTGAATGAATCCACTATTCTATCCGGATTACCGATGATGGAATTATCGGTCAACCTGAGTCCCTGTACGTTCCCAATAGTCAGGAAAACATAATTGTAGTTGCTATAAGGGTGAACCAAATGACTGTATTCCCCATTTTGTCGTGAGGTTTCGTTAGGTGAATTGCCATAGAAAAAAATCCTGTCTTGCTCATCAAGGCTTCCATCATTCTCCCCCTGAACCAAAATAGGGACTTGAGTTAGTTGTGGACGAGTCACACTGTTAGATTCAGGAAGGGGATATCCTTCTGTGGTCCAGACCTGTATGAAATTCGGATCGATGGTTGATGGATTGAGCCCAAGTTCTTCAAGATATTCTGTGTTGAGCTCATATATTCCGGATTCATTCACAGGGATCTTATACCAGGTACCCGAAGCAAACAGTCCTTCGTTGGATTCACCTAAAGAGGATGTATTTCTTTTGGCAGTAACTGCAGAACCATTCTTATATACCCTCAGTTTTAAGTATTCGGTAATGAGCAGCTCATTGTCATTGTAACGTGTCACATTAATACTGATCGGTATTACCGTTTTGCCACGCTGAATACCCGATTCTGATCGTTCGATGAGGGGGCTATCAGTTCGCTGAAGGTTTAAAACCAGTGCTTTATCCGAAGAAATGGTTTCCTTAACAGATACTATGTTCTGTTCCAGGATTTGATAAGGGGAAGAGATCCCTGATGCAGATATAGTGATTCCGATGGCGGGAATCAGTTTATGATCCTTATTTACAAACTCATAGTCTGTAAAAGAATTTGTTTCTGCTACTACTTTAAGTTGCCGGGCCTGTGCGGTTCCGGCAAAAAATAAGCAAAGCAAACCACTGAAAATTAGCAGCTTGTTAAGCATATAAGGTCTTGATTACTGGATGCGTTTGATAACGCTTAAAGTTTTGTAGCTATTTTTCTATAGAGCGTAGTGCTTCAGTTTAAAATTATTTGAGGTGGAGATGTTAAGTAGTTCTCTGCCTGATCGAATGATGAACAGTAACTGAACAATGATATTGTTACGTGTTTTTTTACACCCTCGTATTATATATCGGTGTAATAATAATGTCAATAAAAAAAGAGTCCGTTAAAAAACGGACTCTGAATCAAATTTTAAAGCATTTCGATAACCATCGAAGAAGCTCCGCCGCCACCGTTGCAGATACCAGCACAACCATATTTTCCTTTGGTTCTGCGTAATGCATGTATCAGAGTAACAAGAATTCGGGCACCTGAGCAACCAAGTGGGTGACCAATACTTACGGCTCCACCGTGGATATTTACTTTCTCAGGATCAAGCTCAAGGATCTGATTATTCGCAAGAGCTACCACAGAAAAAGCTTCGTTGATCTCAAAAAGATCGATATCATTTTTAGTCAAGCCTGCTTTTTTAAGAGCAATAGGAATGGCATCAGAAGGGGCAGTAGTAAACCATTCAGGTGCTTTTGCAGCACTGCCACTACTCAAAATCTTAGCCAATGGTTTAAGTCCCATTTCTTCAGCTTTTTCAGCACTCATTACAAGCAGTGCAGCTGCGCCATCATTGATTGAAGAAGCATTTGCAGCTGTTACCGTTCCCTCTTTATCGAATACAGGGCGTAACTGAGGTATCTTATCAAATCTTACTTTATCAAGTTCCTCATCTTTTTCCACTTCGGTCACATTACCTTTACGGTCTTTGACCTTCATTTTGATGATCTCATCCTTAAAATAGCCTTTTTCTGTAGCTTCAATTGCCCGGTTGTAGGATGTGATAGCATACTCATCCTGATCTTCGCGACTGATGTTGCATTCTCTTCCACAAAGATCCCCGGCGTTGCCCATTAGATAGTCGTTGTAAACATCCCAAAGGCCGTCTTTAACAATACCGTCTTCAACTTTTGAATGGCCGTACTTGGCTCCAAAACGTTCTTTTGGTAGATAATAGGGAACATTACTCATGCTTTCCATTCCGCCGGCTACAATAATATCAGCTTCGCCAAGGCGGATTTGATCGGCTGCGATCATCACTGATTTCATACCGGATGCACAGACCTTGTTCACTGTAGTTGAAGGGGTGCGTTCAGATAATCCGGCTTTTAAAGCAGCTTGCCTTGCCGGAGCCTGGCCAACACCCGCTGAAAGTACATTACCCATTAATACTTCCTGAACATCATCGGGCTTGATCCCACCCTCTTTAACTGCTTCAAGAATAGCAGAAGCTCCTAATTCGGGGGCTGAAAATGAGGATAGATTTCCTCCAAATCCACCCAATGGTGTTCGTTTTGCTGATACTATAACTACGTCTCGCATGATATATTAATTTAAGTTGATGGTTCTGAAAGCGCTTTTTCAGGCAGTTGCAATGTTATCTGCCTTTCGAAATAATTTTGTTTTAAAATGCCTGATCTAAGTCAGCGAGCAGGTCTTCTGAATCTTCAATTCCGACTGAGATTCTTATCAGTGAATCTTGCAGTCCGGCTTTTTCTCTGACATCTTTAGGGATGGAGCCGTGAGTCATTGATGCGGGGTGACTGATGAGTGATTCAACACCACCCAGACTTTCAGCCAGCGTAAAGATCCTAGTGTTGCTCATAAAATTGATTGCAGCCTCAATAGAGTCATCTTTCAATGTGAAGGAAAGCATGGCTCCAAAGTCATCCATTTGTTTGGAAGCAAGGTCGTGCTGCGGGTGTGATTTCAAGCCGGGATAATTTACTGATCCCACTTCATTCATGTGATTCAAGAAACTCAGCGATCTGTTTTGCATTTTCGACGGATCGTTGAACACGAACGCTGAGCGTTTTAATGCCTCTGAGTGTTAGATAACAATCCATAGGTCCGGGTACAGCACCTGAAGTCTTAGTCTGGAAACGTAAATTTTCCATGATCTCTTCATTGGAGCTTGCAACAGCTCCGTGTATCACATCAGAGTGACCGGCTAAATATTTTGTAGCTGAATGCAGTACCGCATCGGCTCCCAGTTCCAATGGTCTTTGAAGATATGGGGAGGCAAAAGTATTATCTACCACAGTAAGAACATTATTCTCTTTTGCCAGTTCTGAGAGTGCTTTGATATCAACAACACGAAGCAATGGATTTGTGGGAGTTTCGATCCACATCAGTTTTGTACTGTCAGTGATCGCAGACTTGACCTTATCAAGGTCGGTCATGTCAACAAAGGTGAAATCGATACCATAGGGTTCAAAAACTTTGGTAAACAACCGGTATGAACCACCATAGAGATCATTAGTAGTTATTACGTGATCTCCCGGCCGAAGCATTTTCATAAGAGCATCCATAGCTGCTACACCACTGGAAAAACAGGCGGCTTCATCGGCTCCTTCAAGACCTGCGATCATTTTTTCGAGGGCAGTTCTGGTTGGATTACCGACTCTCGCATAGTCATATCCTTTGTGCTTATTAGGGGCCTCCTGAGCATATGTTGAAGTCTGAAAGATCGGAGGCATTACCGCTCCGGATGTTTCCTCAGGTTCTTGTCCGGCGTGGATAGTCTTGGTATTAAATTTCATAGTCAGGTTAAAGCCGAGTAAATTAATTATTTTTCAGTTTATTCAGTGTAGTTAGCTTGCTGGTGTAATCCCTGTTATTCGGATCCATTTCATTCAATCGGCCGTAATAATCGGTGGCAAAATCTATGAGTCTGTTTGCTCTGCTTCTCAACTCAGGTTTGTCATCGTCAAAAGCTACTTTTTCAATAGATAGGTAATTAGCAGCAAGGTTGTTGTAAAAAACAGCAAGACTTTCGAGGTACTCTGTATTTGAGGTATCTCTTTTGAATGCTTCTATAAGCTGTGTTTCTGCCTCTTCCCCCATACCTACAGCTTCCATTTTAATCTGGTTGGCCATGGAAGTGTTATTATCTGCGTAAGCTTTTTTAAGATCAGCCATGATTTCGGATGTGATCTCGTAAAGTTGAGTTCCGTAAACATTTCTTAAATTGGCGTTATCAGGATACTCTTCTACTAATGTTTCCAACATAGAAGCTGCTGCCTCATGGTTTGAATTGGATATGTATGCATTAACCAAGCCATAGGCGAGATTAATATCTTCACTCATATCCGTGTTAGCCATTTCATAATACTCTGCAGCCACTGCCGGATTTCCCTTTTCCAAATATAGGTAGCCCAGGTTTTCATAAAGTTCAGCAGAAGGCTCATTAGTGTTATCAATGGCTTTCTCTAAACTGGTGATTGCTGCATCGATGTTACCAAGATTGAATTCGGCAACAGCTAGATTTTTGTAAGAACTGACGGCATCAGGACGGATGATAAGAGCATTTAGGAAATGGCTTTTTGCAGTTTCGTAAACATTAGTTCCGTCACTGTTCTCAAATATTCGTAATCCCGAATTATGCTCGGTTTTCCAGTATTGCTGACTGAGGCTATCAATAGTTGCCAATTGTGATCCGTTGGCACCCATTTCTTCAGAAGATTTAAAATCTGAAATAATTCTATTGTAGTGGTCTTTTCTGAGCTCGGGATTTACTTCTTGAGCCATCTCAGCTGTTATCTCGGCTCTTTTGATGTATAGATCGGGTTGGCCGGGGTCTTCAGCGAGCCGGTTATCGATCTCTGCCAAAGCCTGATCGTAGTTATTGTCAGCCAGTAACTGGTCAATATTTACTTTTGATGATCCGCAAGAAATAAAAAACCCGGCCACAAGTAGTAAGCCTGCAAGCCGGGTAATATGTGAAATATTCATAGGTTTGTTTTTAGGTGTATGCAATTACATACCTGCTTTTTCCATGGCTTCCTGGGCCTTTTCTTGCATGTCTAGGGTAATGTAAACATTAGACAAGCTTCTCCAGGCAGATACATTTTCAGGATTGATTTCTACAGTTCTTTCGTAAGCTTCCATGGCTTTTGTTAGCTCATCTTTAGCTGCAGTGTCAAATTTATCAACTTGGTCCAGATCTTCCGCATAATTACGCTGACTGAACAATACAGCTGCTTTGTTTTGATATAATATACCAAGAGCATTGAAAGCTGTTGCATCGTTTGGACGTAGTTCAGTTGTTTTAGTGAGCTCAGATTCTGCTAGATTGTTGTACTCAGTAACCGTTTCAAGGTTCCTGTCTATTTCATTCTCCAGTTCAGTGATCTGTCCCTCAATTTCTTTAGCTTCGGCTCCTGAAGCGTTTCTAAGTTCTCTTTGAAGGCTATAAATCTCTTCATAGATCTCGGTGATTCTGTTGGTAAATTGCTCTGTCTCCTGAAGCATTACAGTACCTAGTACCAAGTGATACTGAGGATTGTTAGGATCACTTGCAATAAGATCTTCCAAAACGTCAATGGCACGGTCACGCTGTCCTACGGTCATGTAGTTGTCAGCAAGTTTTTGAGTCAGGCTTACAGTATCGGGGTATATCTCCAGTCCTTCTTCCAGGTACTCAATAGCTGTTTCCGGCCTGTCAGATTGTGCAAAGAATACAGCTACACGGTCATAGTCGCTTGCGGGCGCAGGGTCTTTCATTTCCATTGACTGAGCAAGTGCATCAGCAGCTCCGGCATAGTTATTGTCCATGTATTGAATCTGAGAAAGTACGTCGTAAGAAAGAGTACTGTCAGGATTAACAATGATAGCATTCTCAAGGTGAGCAATAGCGATCTTCAGTGGTTCATTAACAGAAGCCATAACACTGTCGTTAGTGGCATAATCCAAAGAAGAGTTGTGCTCGTAACCCCAGGTTGAGAGGATAAGGTCGGTTACTTCAGCAGATTCTTCCGGAGCTTCTTCCATTCCGGCAAAAAGTTCTCTTGAAGTAACAGCATTTTCGCGGAAATCACGATAGATAGGCTTTCTGCTACTTGGAGGCTGAATGGTTTTTGCCTCTTCAGCATTAGCAAGGGCTTTGTAGTAATAACCTAGGCCATTATCAGGATTTTTAGTGATATATCTATCGAGACCTGCGTAGGCACTATCAAAATTCTGTGTGTAAATGCTTAATTGGGCTTGGTCAATAACAGGGTCGGTAGTTTCACAACCTGTAAGTAATCCCACAAATAGGAAAACAGGAATAAGGTTACGTAATAGCTTTTTCATTTTATTTATAGATTGGATTTGGTTGTAATCAGAACAAATTAATATGTTCATGAAAATAACCATATGTGTTGCTTTCTGCAATTTATTAGAACACATGGTTTTGTTCATTAATAAAAACAACTTATAAATAACGTTTTCATGAAAAAAATACATTCAACGGATAAAGCACCCGCCGCAATAGGCCCATATAGCCAGGCTACCTCACATAATGGCATTCTGTACTGCTCAGGCCAAATTCCGCTGGATCCGGAAACAATGGAAATAGTAGGTGATAATGCCAAAGATCAGGCAGAACAGGTTATGAAAAATCTTGAAGCTGTTCTTAAAGAAGCCGGAATTGACTTTTCCCATGTGCTTAAGTGCACCATATTTCTTGCAAATATGGATGATTTTGCGACCGTAAATGAGGTATATGGAGCGCGATTTGAATCAGATCCCCCCGCACGAGAAACAGTTGCTGTTAAGACCCTGCCCAAACATGTTTTGGTTGAGATAGGCTGCATTGCATACCTGTAAGTAGCATTTTAACGGCCGGTTAATGTGATCGTATCATAAAGTTCGATCTCATTACCGGCCTTATCTTTAACGCTTATCTTAATAGTGTTTTCACTTTTTAGAGTAAAATCCGGGTGATAATACCTTAATAATTCTTCTTCGTAGTCATATTCAGCTATTCCACGTACTCCATTCACTACAAAGACAGCACTTGAAAACTCAATACCACTTAGTTCATCAGTGGCTGTAATGGTGGCAAACCATTTCCCATAGTCTGTTCTAATCAATCTGAGATCAGAGAGCCGGGGGGGAATATCATCAGCTATGATTTTAAAGTTTCCAAACTCGCTTGGGAAACCCAATAAGGTCTTACCTATAAGTTTCGAATCAACATAGCTGAGATCTTCATCTTCAGGATCGATCCTGTAAAAACCATAATTTTTACCAGCTTCAAAATGATCTCCCATATAATACTCTATCATAAAATCCTTTTTTAGGGGAGTATTTCCGGGTAAAATTGATATCACAGTTGAGCCCTCAACATCTTCAAACCGTGTTGTGGCAACTGTAAGGGTATCGAAAAATGTGGTTGGTTGGAACCGAAGTCGCAAACTTATATCTCTTGAATCAATTTTATAAGTAGAATCAGGCTGTAGTCTTAGAAATTCGAATTCTTTCATTCCAGTCACATCACTTATCAATTTATGATCAGCGTTGATCTTCAGTCCATTCAGTTCTTCAAAAGTAAGTGTTTCAATTTGGTCAGGTGAAAACCAGTTTTCTGACCAATACCACTCTTCAGGAGTTAACCAATTTGAGATCATTGTATTACTAGAAGTAGCAGAAGTAGCATTATCGTTGATCAGAGTTACATGAGCAGTTGAGGTATTCCCAAAGTAATCCTTTGCAATGATGGTATAAGTTGTTGGATCAGATAGATGGCAGTTAATCATGCTTTATACCGATCTATTATATAAAATGGATTGTCATTTCCGTCTTTACCATAAAGTCTTTGGTGGCCTCTTTTGTCAGAACCGAACGGAGCAATGCGATCTAAAAACATTTCTTCTTCCTGTTCAAATCTAAAAGAATCAAGTTCTTCGTGGAAGAGGGTATCAGAATCATGCATTAATGTAAGTTGATGAACCGCGTAAGCGTTATAGACATCGTTGGCCTGATCATAAACATTCACTGCCAAGCCCACAGATCCGTCTGTTCTGACTTTTCCAAAGTTGTAGCTACTATCAGCCTTTTGTGATCTCGTATGATGTGAAATCGGTTTACCATTTACTCTGCTTTCTTTTGTGAGCGGCTCAATGATCAAAGAGCTAAAAACAGGTGGGATGTTATCCTTGATCGGAAAGTCAGCTCTTAAGGCATTGATAGGATTATGCAGTGTATCCCTGATCTCAAAATGTAAGTGGGGAGGTCCGATCCCGGTGGAACCGGTAAATCCTATCACATCACCTTTCCTGACAATTATGCCCTGATTTTCAAAGTTCTGATCCATTTCAAAGGAGTAATCCAGCATTCGCACGGAATCTGCAAGTCTCTGGAAATCTGAATTAAATCTCTGTAAGTGAGCGTAGGTTGTATAGGTGTTGTCGGCATGTTTGAGGTAAATAGCATTTCCATATCCTCTTTCAGTCACTAATAATCGATATAAGATCCCATCCCTCGCCGCAAAAACCCGATAGCCTTCCCGACCCCAGGTTTTGATGTCTAAACCAGCATGGAAATGCGCAGACCTGGTTTCCCCAAAAGTTGAGCTTAGGTATACACCTGAATCAGTTGGCCAGAGATATTCCTGAGCCTGGGCAGGAATGAGGGACCCCAGAAATATTAGCAGTAAGGTTAAAAAAGGGACTCTCAATATTATGCGATGGTTACTTTGAGTGATTGTTCTCCATTATTCAATAGTACCTCAAGTTCATCGCCTGAAGATACTTTTCCAACCCCTTCAGGAGTTCCTGTAAAGATCAGGTCACCGGGATGAAGGGTAAACAACTGCGATAGAAAAGTAATCAGGTTTGGTATGGGAAATATCATCTCCGATGAATTACCATGCTGTTTTACAAACCCATTTTGGAACAGCTTGATATCAAGTTCAGACAGGTCTTCATCCGGTTTTAGTTCAGTGAATGAGCTGATGGGTGCAAAATTGTCAAAGCCTTTGGCAATGGTCCAGGGTTGCCCCTGCTTTTTTGAAATGGATTGTATGTCTCTTGCAGTAAAATCGATCCCAACTCCAACACCTCCAATATGGTCATTTACTTTGGCAGGGGAGATGTTTTTACCGGTCTTAATGATCGCTAAAACAATTTCAGCTTCAAAATGAACGTCACTTGATTGTTTTGGAAGTTCAATGGTTGAACCGTCAAAACAGATAGTTCCAAGAGGTTTGAGGAACACCAGGGGAATCTTTGGAACCTTATTCCCAAGTTCTTTAGCGTGAGAGGCGTAGTTTCTGCCAATACAGTAGATGTTACGAATCGGAAGTTCTAAGCCGGGTATGATCGGTTTTTCCATAAAATGAAGATATAAAAAAAGCCTCGTACAAAATATGCACGAGGCTTTTTAATTTCTTTGAATGCAGATCAGTTTACAGGATCTACATTTACGTGCTTACGGCCACCGGAACGAACAGTGAAATTTACTGTACCGGTTTCAGTAGCAAAAAGAGTGTCATCTCCGCCACGCATAACGTTTAAGCCGGGATGAAATTTAGTACCACGCTGACGAACAATAATTCCGCCTGCACGAACAAATTCTCCACCGAATTTTTTCACGCCAAGTCTTTTGGAGTTTGAATCACGACCGTTTCTTGTTGAACCTTGACCTTTCTTATGTGCCATAACAGTAAGGGTTTTGTATTAAAAAATTATTTAAGTGCGTCTATGAGTTCCGCTTTTCTCAGGCTGGAATATCCTGTCATGCCTCTTTCTTTTGCCAAATCTTTTAATTCAGCAACAGTCATAGACTCGAGATCTGCGGTTTGCTCCTTTTTAGTTTCTGCTTTTGGAGCTTCAGCTTTCTTGGCTGGAGCTTCTTCCTTTTTAGCAGCTTTTTTAGGAGTGGCACCTGAAGCAGTAATGCTTTCGATCTTGATCTGAGACATTACCTGACGGTGACCGTTAAGTTTTTGATATCCTTTTCTGCGCTTCTTCTTAAAAACTAAAACTTTATCTGCTTTAACGGTTTCAAGAATAGTGGCAGAAATTTCAGCGCCTTCTACAACAGGTGTGCCGACATTCACATTTCCATTATCATCCTTTATCAGCAACACTCTATCAAATGTAAGCTTTTCACTTTCGGCGTTTTGTTTATCTACAAACAATACGTCGTTTTCTGCTACTTTATATTGGTGCCCGCCGATTTCAACAATAGCGTACATATCTATCTAATTTCTTATTTGCATTAATTGAGAGCTTGAAAAGATAAGGTATAGTTCTCAGAAAACAAAGTGAATATATCCTGATTAATTCAATTTACTGTACTGAATCTGATGATACCAGCAGCAATAGAATTAAATAATAAAATGGCGGTATTCACAAACATGAGGCTCCATTCAGAACTATAGACTTTACAAAATTGTCATACCAAGGTTTCAGGCAACTTTTGGAATGGCTCTCTGAAATCCCTGTCTATTGACGTGCCCTATATATTTGCCTATCACTTTAACTTCCTCAAAAACATCCGGTTCAATAATGATGTCATCATATTCAGGGTTGGCAGGTTCCAGTCTTAATCCGTTATCATCCCAGTATATTTTCTTTAGGCTTGTTTCTCCATCATAGAGCACGGCTCCAATATCACCGTTCTTTACATCAGTATCCATGAGCAGCACAAAATCACCATCAAATATACCCACATCTTTCATGCTGAATCCGGTGACACGCAGGGCAAACAGGTCATCAAGATCCGGAAACAGAGTTTCCATGGTAATACTGCCAAGATTTGCTTCCACAGCCTCCTGAAGTGAACCGGCGGCGATTAAACCACGAATCGGAATACCTTCCTGCTCTTCCGTTTCACCTAAAAGACTTTTCTTTTCAGAGGGTAGATCATATTCTTCTTCATTTGTCTTAACTAAATAGCCTTTCTTAAGTAGTGCCTGTATATTTTGGGTTACGCTGTTTGGTGAGGCATACCCAAAATGATCGGCTATCTCCCGATATGTGGGCCACACTTCATTATCTTTTTTATACTCAACTATGAAGGTGAAAAATTCGTGTTGCTTGCGGGTTAAATGTGCGTTGTCCATGATAATAATTTTTCTATGTAAAATACATGTGTAATAAAAGGAGATTTGGAATGAAGTTCAATAATGAATGTGTAAAATATATGTGTAATCTATTATGGTTGGTTCCGTTGTTATTATTTGTGTCGTGCGAGAAAGAAAGTGCATATTCAAAACTGTTAACTGAAGAATACTCCGTACTCTATGAACATATTTATGAACGCAACGCAGATTCTCTGTTAAATTTTGTGGACCATCCCAATGAATATATCAGAACTCAGGCCTGGCGTAGTTTGATAAATACACCGATCTCTGATATTGATGAGCTTATCACCAAAGTTCAGTATAGTAATTCAAGGGAAGCCTGGATGGCCTTAAGTAATCAAGAGTTGAGCGATAGACACCTTTCAAGGCTCCATGATCTTTGGATAGAGCGAGGTTCACTCAGGAATGGTATCAGCCTTGTTTTAGGCAAACAGGGTAATCAGAATTCGCTAAATATTATGGTGCAACATTTTGATGAGATCATAGGAGAAGATTCCGATTATGAAGATGATGCTGCACTCGCCATAAGCAGATTGATGATGGACCACGAGATAAATTCGGTTACCCAAAAGAGTTTATTGCGCTATGCTGCTATACTGGATGATGAAGATCTCTATAAGGCCTATTTCTATGGGCTTTACCGTGGTAACAAAGTGGTTGAGGATGAAGAACTGCAAGATAATATCTGGAATGCCTACACATGGGTTGAAAGTCCTGAAATCAGGCAATATGTACTTCGAATGTCTTTCAACAATGCCCCGACTAAAACCCTGGCAAAACTTTCAACATCCGATATCTCAGAAATGAATGTTCAGCTTGCTGTGGAGCTGGCCCAACATACTAACAAAGTTGATTGGAACCGTAAACTCGAAGAAGTTTATTCCTTACTGCTTGAGCATGAAAATCCTGTAGTAAATAATACAGCTTTAGAGCAGATCACTGCTCACTCCAATAACTCAAATTCATTTGATGAGGTGATTATTCAAGAGATTGTCAATAACAATGATAAGGAAGCTACAGTTAGATTATCAGGTATTCAGGCTTTGACTGATCCGGGTGAGTACCTGTCCCTTGCCGATTCGCTTGCCGAGGGTAATTCGTATCTGTTGATCAAAAAATTCCAAATCCAGCAAAAGTTACTGGAACCGGCGGAATACCTTGAACTAATGGTAGGATACGCAGACAGTGAAAATCGTTTAGAGGCGTTGTTTGCGGCTCAATCCCTGCAAAGCTGGTGGAGTGGGCTTGAAAGCAGTGATAAAACCGCAGCTTTAGAGCAAGATCTAAAAAAATTGCTGTTTGCATTACTGAACCGGCAGGATCGTTCTATCACGTACACCGCAGTATCTTTCATGGAAGATGCAGGCGTAATGAATGAAACTGACTTTACATGGATCGAAGATCTTTTAGGTAATTACAAGATGCCTGAAGATATTGAAGTGTTTCAGGCGTTCGGAGGCTTCTTTAAGGAGCATTTTGAAGAGCAGGCCGCTTCACTGATCACCGAATGGTCAGGTTGGGGTAGTACCGCTTTAAATAATACCTTAAGTCAGCAAGGCTGGAATGTTGACTCAGTAGCTGTATCTAAGCCTGAATTCAGAAAGCCTGACTGGGAGAGACTTGGAGCTCTTGGCTTTGAACCGGTTTGGGTGCTTGAAACAGACAAAGGGCAGATTAAAATTATAATGGATGTCCTTTCAGCTCCTGTTACAATTGCCGGCATGGATAGTTTGATCACTACAGGTGCTTATGACAATGTACCGTTTCACAGGGTTGTGCCAAATTTTGTGATACAGGGGGGAGATGTTGAATCACAGGATGGCTTTGGCGGTCCTGATTATGTGGTACCTACTGAGGGTTCAGAAAAAGAATACGATCGGGGAGTTGTTGGAATTGCAAGTGCCGGAACTGATACGGAAGGAAGTCAGTTTTTTATAATGCATCAGTGGAGTCCTCATTTGAATGGAAACTACACGGTGATCGGCGAAGTCCTTGAGGGGATGGATGTTGTAGACCGCATCACGGTGGGTGACAAAGTGACGGAATCTTACTGGTTAAGCACAGAAAACTAATTGTTGGAAGTGAAAATGCTTCTCAGATTTGATCTTAATCGATCACCCTTGAAGCACTATCACAAGTTTTACACATTCAAGAACGAAATTTTAGTATCAAAACGTTATCTTGGAAGCGTTTCCAACAAGCAAATTTAATAAGATAGTATTACTAAATATGGACACCGTTTCAGAGAAAGATTTATCATTTGAGCTTACTAACGATCAAAAAATGATCCGTGACAGCGTAAAGGAATTCGTAGAAAGAAAAGTTGCCCCGACCGTAATGGATAGAGACAACAGTAAGGAATTCCCCCACGATATTGTAAAAGAACTTGGAGAATTGGGAATGCTTGGGATCTACCATGAAGAGCAATATGGCGGCGGTGGTTTTGATGTCGTTAGTTTTTGCCTCGCGTTGGAAGAAATTGCCCGATGGGATGCCTCTCTAGCTCTAACGGTAGCTTCTCATACGTCACTGGGAACCGGACACATTGCACTGGCCGGTAATCACGAGCAAAAAATGAAGTACATGCCGGACCTTACCTCCGGTAAAAAACTAGCCGCTTGGTGTTTGACCGAGCCAGGTTCAGGTAGTGATGCTTCAGGCATGAAAACTACAGCCATAAAAGAGGGTGATAAGTACATTCTGAACGGTTCCAAAATATTTATAACTCAGGGTTCTGTGGGTGATACCTATGTGGTACTTGCTAAAACCGATCCGAACAAAGGAACCAAAGGCATTTCAGCATTTATCGTTGAAAGAGAATGGGATGGAGTAAAACCTGGCCCTGGAATGCATAAATTAGGGATGAACTCATCTGACACTACGGAAGTAGTATTCGAAAATGTAGAGGTCCCGGCCGAAAACCTACTGGGTGATGAAGGCAAGGGATTTGTTGACACTATGAAAGTATTGGATGGAGGTCGTGTGGGGATTGCCGCTCTTTCTGTGGGAATTGCCCGCGGTGCACTGGAAGAATCTCTGCAGTATTCCATGGAGCGCAAGCAGTTTGGAACAGCTATTGGAAACTTTCAGTACCTGGAAGGAAAAATGGTAGATATGGCCACTGAAATTGAAGCCGGCCGGTTGCTGACTTTACGTGCTGCATGGCTGAAAGATAATGACAAACCATTTTCGACAGAAGCTTCAATGGCCAAACTATTTGCTTCTGAACTTTCTGTACGAGCTTCCCTGGAAGCTGTTCAGATCCACGGTGGTTACGGTTATACCAAAGAATATCATGTGGAGCGATTCCTCAGAGATTCCAAACTGATGACCATTGGTGAAGGAACTTCAGAGGTGCAGCGCCTCATCATTGCCAGAGAATTGAAGAAGACCCTAGCTTAAAAGAGTAAATGTTTGTTGTTGGAGACCCCAAAAAGCCTGTACTCTATCTTGAAGTGCAGGCTTTTATTTTATATTTGATATAAGTTGTTGGAATTGATCAAATAATCAGGCCAAACTTTTCAGCCTGAAGCATATTTTTCTTACTATCCATTAATTTAAATTAGCCAAAACTGATAAATCTATGCCAAAGAATCTATTCAACATTGACGACGCTTTTCTTTTTGAATCAGAATTGAATGAGGAAGATCGCCTCATTATGGAAACGGCTCGTGATTATGCACAAAGCAAGCTGGAACCTCGTGCACTGAAAGGCAATACTGAAGAATATTTTGATCAGGATATTGCTAAGGAAATGGGTGAGATGGGTTTGTTAGGTGTAACTATTTCCGAGGAGTATGGAGGGTCAAATGCCAGCAACACAGCCTATGGTTTGATCGCCCGTGAGGTTGAGCGCGTTGATTCAGGCTACCGTTCTTTTATGAGTGTTCAGTCGTCTTTGGTGATGTATCCGATCTCTGAATTTGGTACGGAAGAACAGAAGCAAAAATATCTGCCAAAATTAGCCTCAGGAGAAATGATCGGATGTTTTGGTTTGACTGAGCCTGATCACGGTTCTGATCCCGGTTCTATGGTGACCACGGCTGTTAAAACGGATGGCGGTTGGAAGCTGAACGGAGCAAAGATGTGGATCACAAATTCTCCGATCGCTGATCTGGCTGTGGTATGGGCTAAAGCCAAGGAAAATCCCAAGGATGAAGGTGTTATCAGAGGTTTTTTGGTTGAAAAGGATATGAAAGGATATTCGGCACCCCACACTAAATACAAAATGAGTTTACGGGCATCCGAAACCGGAGAGCTGGTATTTGATGATGTGTTTGTACCCGATGAAAATGCTTTCCCTGATATCAAGGGTTTGAAAGGGCCATTTATGTGCCTCAATTCAGCACGTTATGGGATCGCATGGGGAACGGTTGGAGCAGCAGAATTTTGCTATCAACGGGCACGGCAGTATGTACTGGAAAGAAAACAGTTTGGCAAGCCACTGGCAGCCAATCAGCTTATACAAACCAAGCTGGCAAATATGATGACCGATATCACAGCTATGCAGATGTTGGCATTTCGCCTCGGTAAACTCAAAGATGAAGGCCGCGACCACCCATCAATGACCTCGCTTGCCAAGCGACACAACTGTGGTAAAGCGTTAGAGATCTCTCGCATTTCACGCGATATGCATGGCGGAAATGGGATTGTTGGAGACTACAGAGTGATCCATCACGTTATGAATCTTGAGTCCGTGAATACTTACGAAGGAACGTACGATATTCATGGATTGATCCTCGGGCGTGAGATCACAGGTATTCAGGCTTTCACCCCAAAAGGTAACGATTAATTGTTGGCCATTTTGGTCACAATATTAATTAACTTCGTTCGAAATGAGCCTTAACGAGAAACTGAGTCACAACACCGAAGCGTTAATGAACAAGATCGGACAGATCGCTGATGATCAGTTTCAAGCAAAACCGGATGAAGAAACCTGGTCGCCCGCTCAGGTAGTTGAACATCTTTATAGGTCGGAATTTGGCATTCCCAGATTGTTTACCGGGGAGACAAAAGTTGAGTCGGACCGTGACTCAGAAGCAATCATAGAAGAAATGAGTGTTCAGTCTCTGGATTCGGATAAAAAACTGAAGGCTAAAGGGGTTATAATTCCGGGGGATGAGCAAAAATCAAAAGAAGAGCTTGTTTCAAATTTTCAAAGCCTGCGCGAAAAGATCGCAGTTATGGCTGATCAGTATAAAGGCAGCGAAATTTGCACATCATTTGCGCATCCGATGTTTGGTTACCTGACTCGTGAGGAATGGATCTATTTTAATATATTCCATACAGAACGGCATATGGGGCAGATCGACAGGATACTCGCAAAACTCTAAATGGCAATAATTAATTATTACAAAATTCAATAAACAGGCTATTTATCAGAATGACACATACAGTTAAGTATTTAGCAGTTATTTTAATTGTTGCTATTACCTCATCCGTATCAATTGCTCAGGAAATTCAAAGAGAGGAAGTTGTTTTTAAAAGTGGTGAAAATGTACTCAGTGGAACATTGGTACTTCCGGATGATGAGGTGAATGTCCCGGTTATAATATACATGGGTGGCATGTATGAGTGGGGTGGTCTTCATCCTCAACGAGCCAGTTTTATTGAGGAAAACCTGGAAGCGGTTTTTCCTAAAATGGGGATAGCTGTGTTTTATTATGATCCGAGAGGTGTTGAGGATTCTGAGGGTCGCTGGGGTCGAACAAGCCTGAATGATTTTGCTGATGATGCTATAGCAGCCGTCGACTTCCTGAGTCAGCGGAAAGAAGTGGACCCTTCTAGAATAGGCATCGTAGGACACGGTGAAGAAGCCTGGGTTGCTCAAATAGTTGGTGCCACCGCTTCAGATCGGATCAAGTTCACAGCCTCACTTGCCGGGCCAACTTTTGATCCAACAAGACAGTTGGTGAATGAATATCACAGTGAATATGTGTGTCAGGGAGAAGATGAAAGTGTCGCGTACGAAAAGGCAGTTCAAAAAGCGCAGTCCCATCAGAACTGGGTCTCCATGATCGCTATCACAAAAAAGTGGCGTCATATGAAAATGAAGTTAGGATTTGAACCGGTTGAGTATCTGACCCACATCGAAGTTCCGGCTTTATTTATATTCGGTGAAAATGATGGTCAGGTATATCCGGAATGGGCTATTGATGAGCTGAACACTATATTTTCGAACTCACTTCCCTCGAATTTTACAGTGTACGAAATTCCTAACGCCAATCACTTTTTTCATGTAGTACCTCCCTGTTTCACTTATGACGAAGAGGTCAACATCAGAAAAAATTACTCTTTCCGATTTCGAGAACTTTTCACTGATTGGGTTATAAGTAATATTTAGAGGGAACCGGTTTTGGCCATTCTGTTTCCTCAATACATTATTTTATTACAGCATTTAATGTTCATATTAAACGAACGATACTTTATCTTGTCGGCACTTTAAACGAATATTATGATTTGGGAAAACGCATTAAATCTTTGGTGGTTGCTTGCAATACCTGTGGGTATTGCACTGCTGTGGTGGAAGTCTGCCAAGGTTAAAGGCCTGCAAAAAAAATATTTCAGTGAAGAGTTATTCAATTCACTTCTAGAGGGCTTCTGGCCTTTGGGTGAAAGGCTTAAAAATATCTCTATGTTTGCCGGTATTTTTTTCCTGATCGTAGCTTTGGCAGGACCAAAAATTGGTACTGAAGTAAGAGAGATCAAAAGGCAGGGAATCGATATGTTAGTGGCCCTTGATCTTTCGGCCAGTATGAATGCCGAAGATGTTCGCCCCAGCCGACTTGAAAAGGCTAAATTTGAGGTCAACCGTCTTATTGAAAGACTAAGAGGTGACCGGGTTGGTTTGATTGTGTTTACCGGAGAGTCATACCTGCAAAGTCCCATGACTATGGATTATTCTGCACTAAGGCTATTTTTGGATATTGCAGATACAGAACAAATGCCGAGTTCAGCGACTGCCTTTAAACCGGCGCTTGAAACAGCTTTGGAAGCCTTTCAATCCCTCGAAGAAAATGGCACGGATGCTTCAAAGGTTCTACTGATCATTTCTGACGGAGAAGATCACGGACAATCCTATGGTGAGGCATTAAGTTCTCTGACTAACGAAAATATTTTGGTCTACACTGTAGGTGTAGGAACTGCAGATGGAACCACCATTCCTTTATATGAAGAAGGAACTGGTGATCTGATAGGATACAAAAGAGATAATCAGGGTGAAGTAGTCACTACCAAACTGCAAAGTCAAATACTGCGAAATATTGCACAAAAGGGAAACGGAGAGTATTATTCAATAGAGCGGGGTAACGACGGAATCGATGCATTTCTGGCGAGAATGGACGAACTTGAAAAAGGGGAATTCGCGAGTCAGGAATACGCAGATTACAAAAATCAGTATCAGTGGATGGGGGCACTGGCCTTGCTGTTACTGTTTACTTCCATATTGTTACCTTCCTCCCGATCTCATTAAAAGATCAATACACATTCACATTTACAACACGTACTAATGTCTGAGAAGAAAGAACGATTTGAGAGCATTGAGAAAAAATTAAAAGATCAGGGTTTTAAGATACAGGCTCACGATTTTGATCGCCCCTGGGGTGGATTCTTTGTGATCGATGAACAACAGGCGAATCTCTTCATTGAAACCTATTTCAATGATGTGGAAATGTCTGAAGCCAATATCTCCGGAAAGCTTAGCCCAAAAATCTTATTGGTTGAACCGGGAAAAAGACTATCCTGGCAATACCATCATCGCAGAGCTGAAATGTGGCAGATCGTAGAGGGACCGGTTGGGGTGATCCGAAGCCTCACTGATGATCAAAGAGAGATCAAAAAGTATAAAGAGGGCGACCGTATTACGCTGCAGCAGGGTGAAAGACACCGTTTGGTAGGTCTGGATGACTGGGGAGTGGTAGCGGAGATCTGGCAGCATATCTACGGCGATCATCCATCCAATGAAAAGGATATCGTCCGCATTGAGGATGATTTTGGCCGGTAGAAAATAAGGCCATAGAATATTCCACTTTTTAAACCTCTCCCTTGCAGCATGATCAAATTATTTATTACAGATCTTGATGGGTGTATGGCTCATCCGTTTATCACCCCAAATTGGAAAGCTGTGACCCGGATCAAAGAACTGGTCCTGAAAAGTAAAGAAGATGATACGGTTCCTCCGATGACCATTTGTTCAGGCCGACCATTTCCGTATGTTGAGGCTGTTGGGCAATGGTTGGGGATCGAAACACCAATGCTGTTTGAAAGTGGGGCAGGGATCTACGACATCAAGATCAATAAAATTACCTGGAATCCACATTTTAATGATGAAGCGAAAAAAGCGGTGGAGGAGATCAAAGAGTGGCTGGTTAATATTTTGATCAAAAACTATGAAGGCACTTATCCTGAGTTTGCAAAGTACACCGATGCCGGCCTGGTAAATCCGGACCCATCAAAAATTGCGATGATGCATCAGGAAGTATTGAATTACATGGATGGCAAATATCCGATGTTTGAGGTACACGCCACGGATGTTTCTGTTAATATTATCCTGAAAAAGGCCAATAAAGGGCATGGCATCAAATTGTTATGCGATCAGCTTGGGTTGGATCTGGATGAGGTAGCATACATTGGTGACAGTAGCGGAGATCTTCCCGGGTTGACTATAGTGGGTCGCTCCTATGCGCCTGTGAATGCCAGATCTTTTGTGAAAGACAAAGTGGATATGGTTACCAAAGAAACAACAGAAGGCGTTCTGGAAGCCTATCAGGATATAATCAAGATCAACAGGAGTGAAGGGTAGGACCCTAAATTTTACTGGATCTCACGCTCTTGCAGTTCCTTCAAGAGCTCAAAGTAATTTTGAATAAGGCGTTGGTAATCGGGTGAGAATTTGGTGAAATTTGGGTCATTCAATCGGTTTCGGATCTGTTTCTCAAGTTCCTCGATAGTTAGCTCGGGTGGGGTAGTTTGCTCAAATCCATCAGGGCGTTGTCCTTCTCTTTTGTCTTCCTCATCTCTTTCTTGAATGGCTTGTTCCGCCTCAAGCATGTGCGACAGTATATTTTGTTGCCTTTCGATCATTCCAGCATCGGTACTTCCACCTCTCAGATCGTTGATCGTATCTTCCATCTCCTCGATCATTCTTTGAAGTTCACTTCCCAACCGGTCGCCATCAAATTCACCGCTTTGCTGCAACTGCTGCAATTGTTTTCGGATCATATTTTGCTGCTCGGCAAGTTGATTCAATCGCTCCATTTGATCCTGAGAAAGGCGATCACCCTGAATATCATTAATAAGTTCCTGTAATCTTTGATTGAGTTGCTGTTGCTGCTGACCTGACTGCTGCAATTGTTCCATGATCTGCTGTGAAGATCCACTGCCACCACCCTGTCCATTTCCATCCGAATTTTGCAGCTGTTCCAGAAGATTGGCCAGCATATATGCGATCTCATTGATACCACCCAGTGTCTGACGCGATGCAACAGAAGCCTGACTTTGATCACGTTCAGTAAGTTGAGACATAGAACGGGAAAGTTGCTGTTCTACTTCCAGTTTCTTCTGGTTGATTCGGTTTGAAAATTGAGGGATTTGTGAGGAAAGTTGAAACAGTGAATCGGAAAGTGTCGAGAATATTGATTCGATATTTTGCTGATCTCGTGCATAACTGACATAAGCCTGACTTCGGTTTTCCGTAGTGGCTACCAAAGTGGTAAGATCTTCTTGCTCAAGCGAAAGATTAAGTATTGAGTAAAGCACGTATTGCAAACCGGCAATGTTGATCTGCATTTGTTCCTTATTGATCTGATTCATCAGCTCACGGGTGCTCTCAGTCATCTTATTATACTGATCGATCCGTTTCTGTTGTTTTTCCTGTTTGCCGGATTCTGTGTTACCGTTCTGATCACCTGAAGTATCTGAATTGGATTCTTTAACTTCCCTTTTGAGTTCCTCAGTCAACTCATTCAGTTGTTCCTGAGTATTCTTTTGATAGTTTTCTACCTCGTTTCGATTGCTATCAGAGGTGTTCTCTGAAAGATCATCTACTTGTTCTTTGATCTTCTCATGTTCCTCAATGGTCTCCTGCTCTTGAGCTTGCTGAGATGAACTCCCACTGTCATTTTGTTTAGCTTCCTCTTCTTGTCTCGCAAGATCCTCAAATGCTTTTGCAACCTTATCAAGATCTGAGGTTAGTTTCAGTTTCTTGAACAATTCTAAAGTGCGTTCAAGTCTTTCCTGATATAACTCTTCATTAAACTCCAGATCTTCCATGGCCTGCCTGAGTTGTTCGGGACTCATGTTGCCCAGTTGCTCCTGCATCTTTTCAAGGGCTTCACGGAATGCAGGATCATCGATCTCTTCCATTAGTTTCTGCAGTTCGTCGTAAGCTCGCTGAGTTTCTTCAGATAAAATATTATCCCGAATCATTTCATCTTTGAGCTGATCAAATTTTTCATTGAGTTCATCTATCTGACGCTGTACTTCTTCCTGTTGCTTGCGAACTTGCTCCAGCTCACTTTTTTCCTCATAACCTGCGTTTTCAGGATTATCCTTAAGCTTTTCTTTGAAGCGTTCGTATTGCTCTCTTGTTTGCTGAAATGATTCAGATATCTCTTCCAAATCGGTGGTAATATCATCCTCTTTTTCACCCATATTATCCAGGTAATCGACCATAGATGGAATTTCCAGAGTAATACGTTGAGAGCTCGAACTTTTGTATCCTGCAAACCCATCATTATCCTGTACGGATATCCAGAAAATGAGTACATCCTGTGGTTTAAGGTTCAACTCACTCAGTGACCAAACGAAGGGAGTTATAGCATTCGAAATCGGCGTACTGAGCTTTATAGAGCCGGTTATTGGATCACGAGTATAAGCCCGATTCAATTCATAGTACAGTCGGGCTGAAGTGAGCCCAAAATCATCTGAGGCACGGAATAAAAGATCGATGGTTTCAGGGTTTACCTGTTTTAGGTTGTTCTCAGGTTCTATGATCTGCACCATTGGGAATTCATCCTCTAGAGGTGCTATGACCAGCTGAAATTTATTATCATTGGTCAATCCGGTACTGTCTTCAATATGAAATCTAAGAGTATCCGGGTTGATAATATTAAGCGAATATAAAAAAGTACTGTCAGTTTGAACCTGTAGCGATGTTGAATCAGTTAGTGAGGTAATTTCCAGTGAACTTACATTCTTATTGAGTTTACCAGAAAGAGTGAGCTCTGAACCTTTATAGCCTCTGATCTGTGATGAGGGATACACAAAATTACTGCTTCCAAGTTGGGTGTAGGTTGGTGGAGTAATCTGACCCGAAAGCTGCACAAACCGTGGCCTTAACTGAACATCGATAGAGTAGGTCTCACTTTGATAGCCATCCATACTGATGAAATACTGCAAGTTACTGTAAGCTTCAATGGGTATTGAAGTAAACTTTTGGCCATTCTTTTCCATTGGTCTATCCCTGAAAGATTCTTCAATGGAAGTCTTGATCTTCAAAGACACATTCTCAGGAAGGTCTAAGCCCAAAAAATTCACCTCTACTCTAACCGGTTCGCCTTGTTCAAGTGTAACATTACCCGGCGCTACAGTAAATTGAAAAGGATTAGGTTTTTGATAGTTTTTCCAAAATGTAACAGTACGTGAAGCCGCATTGTCAAAATTAATGGCTGTTGCAGAAAATACTAGAAAAGCACCGATACCAATGATCAGTGAGGACTTGAAGGTCTTATAAAGGTCTGAACCGGAAGTATATTCACGAAGAGATTTTTCTAACGTATCAGGTTCTACTTTACTTAAACTTTGCAGGATCGCAGCGTTGACCAGCTCACTGTTTCCGATCTTTGAATTTTGAAGGTCTATGGCATCTTTTAATTCAGGAAGTCCACTGGTACGGCTGAATTCCCTGTAGAAAGTCTCAAAACTTATAAAACTATCACTATATCCTTTAAAAAAGGCTACGTATCCTGATAACGATAGAACGGCTAAAAGAATAATACTTTTAACAGCTACCGGAAGATAGAGAGATTGTTCAATAAGAAGAAGAACTGTAATTGTAGAAAATAATATGATCAGTGCATGCAGGTACTTCTTATTCTGGAAGACGGACATAGTCCGTTTATAGGCAGAAAAAAGTTTCTCCTTAACTTCATTAATGTTGCTAGGTTTGTTGCCTTGTTGCATGAAATAGGTTAGCTAATCTGCTACTATGAAATTTATCACGATCGTATGATCAAAGGTCATTTAAAGTATAATGGTCACTGACCTTAAACTTTCCATTATCTTCTTCGATTCGGATCATTTCCTGTTCAGCATCATGTTCCAAATAGAGGTTCCAGTTTTCAGATGCTGCCTGTTGTAAAAACTCATTTTTCTCATTCAGTGTTTGAGCGGGATACATATCATAGCCCATCACCCATGGTAACGGCACATGAACATGCGTTGGTATCAGGTCGGCAACAAAGACTATATTTTTATCATTGTGAGTGATCTTTGGTAACTGTTGGCCTTTCGTGTGTCCATTCACTGTAAATGAACTTAGGCCGGCTTCGTATTCATGATTTTTACCCACTAAATTGAGCCTGCCAGAATCTTTTATAGGTTTGATATTATCGGGCATAAAACTAGCTTTTTCCCGTGCATTGGGATCTGTTGCCGTTTCCCAGTGCGAGTTGACTACGTGATATTCAGCGTTTTCGAATGTGTGTTTCAATTCGCTATTCTCATCATAAAAGCTGGTTCCGCCACAATGATCGAAATGCAGATGTGTAAAAATAATGTCAGTAACATCATCAAAAGAAAAGCCATGCTCCTCAAATGAATTTTTAAGATTTTTATCTGACTGATCCAGCTGATAGATCTCTGTCATCTTATCATTGAACTTGGTTCCGGCTCCGTTATCGATCAAATAAACCTTATCTGTATTGTTCGACTTGATCAGGAGGCAGCGCATAGTCATTGGAATACGATTCTTATCATCAGCTGGGATGTTTTTTTCCCACAGTGTTTTAGGGACAACGCCAAACATGGCACCTCCATCCAGGCGAAAGTCTCCGGTTTCAATGGTATAAAGTTCAAAAGGGCCGAATGTTGTTTTAGATAAGCTCATAGTTTTGTTGAATTCATTTTAAATGAATATAACAACTAGGGGAGAGGAATCAGAATGGCTGATAGTTAAATGATGGAAAGTAATGGATAAAATAAAAGCCTCATTTCAAATAATGAGGCTTTAAAAAAGCATATAAGTGCTTCAATCTAAAAGGATGGGACCACATCGGCTCGATACAGAGTATCAAGTAATGTAATGGATATCATCAGAATGAAGAAAGCAACAGCCATAAATAATAACATAGTGTTGAATTTTAGTATCCCAATAGAGATTCATGAAGAATGCAGCTACCAGGAATGCTTTCACTAATGCAATTGAGATCGCTGTGATCACATCGAAGGGTGGAGGGATGGCTACAAACTTAGCTAATACCACGGTAATGATGGTAAGAATTAACAAAGCTGTTCCAATGGCCCAAAGCTGGCCTGCTGTTGAAATATGATGTTCGTGTATATGTTCGCTCATAGTTCTGTTGTGTTAAATAAATTTGGTCATTCAATGAGGTATAGGAGAGGAAACAGGAAGATCCAGATGAGGTCAACCAAGTGCCAGTACAAACCTGTGATCTCAACAGGGGTGTAATATTCACTGCTGAATTCTCCTTTCTTAGCCCGCAGATAGATCCAATAGATCAAACCTATTCCGATAATTACGTGAAGAGCGTGAACTCCGGTTAGCATGTAATAGATACTAAAGAAGATCGCTGCTTTTGGGTGGTCAATACCCTCGTAGGTATAGAAATCACCAGGAAAAATTCCTATCTCAAATTTGTGAGCATATTCAAATCCCTTGATCACCATAAAAACAATTGCCAATCCAATAGTGATGAGCAAATTGATCTTAAGTCCTTTCATTTGATTCTTCTGAGCAGAGCGGATAGCCATGGCTACCGTCAAACTACTACCGATAAGAACAACGGTGTTAACGGCACCCCAGAACGTATTCAGTTCTAAAGCTGCCATTTGAAAGAGTTCCGGATACCATGCTCTGTATATAATGTATGCACAGAACAGACCGCCAAAGAATAGGATTTCGTTAACAAGAAACACCCACATACCCAATTTTGCGGTATCAAATTGCTGATCGGAATCAACAAAGTGATGGTGCACATGTGAAGGGTGTGAAGTCGAATGATTCGCCATTACTTCCCGAGTTGTGTTTTAATAGTTAGAATTAGTTGTTGAATAAAGTTTTTACTTGTCACTTAGTGCTGATCATCATGAGAATTCGGCTAGACCAAGCTGGAATTCTTCCATTGGTTTGTGGTAGTCATAAGGACCATTGATCACAACAGGAGTATGATCGAAGTTGTGGAGATCAGGTGGTGAGGTTGACTGCCATTCCAGACCACGGCTTCCCCATGGATTAGAACCTGCTCTTTCACCACTTCATAAGAGATTTTGCCAGATAGTATGCAATCAGCAGGAACCCGACACCAAGGATATATGAACCGATGGTTGAGGTTTGATGGAAAATGGTGAACTGATCAATGTAGTTGTAATAACGTCTTGGCATACCTTGTGATCCCATAATGAATTGAGGGAGAAAGGTCATGTTGAAGCCGATGAAAATCAATGCGGCACCGATCTTTGCCTGAAATTCGTTATACATCTTGCCGGTCATTTTTGGCCACCAATAATGCAGACCTGCAAGTAATGCTATCAGTGTTCCACCCATCATCACATAGTGGAAGTGAGCTACAACGTAATAAGTATCGTGAAGATGAATATCCGCAGAAAGAGCACCAAGCATGATCCCGGTGAAACCACCAATAGAGAACAGGAACAGGAAGATGAAGACATATATCATAGGCGTTTTCATCTCAATAGAACCCTTGTACAGTGTGGCTACCCAGTTTAGGATCTTGATACCTGTTGGGATACCTACCAAAAAGGTCAGGAATGAAAATACGGTAGTAGCAACTGCAGACTGACCCGATGTGAACATATGGTGCCCCCAAACGAGGAACCCGATGAATGCAATGGCTAAGGATGACAGAGCAATAGCCCAATATCCAAAAATGTGTTTTTTGGAGAAGGTAGTGATAACCTCTGAGATGATACCGAAGCCTGGTACGATCATGATATATACCGCAGGGTGAGAATAGAACCAGAAGAAGTGCTGGAATAGTACAGGGTCACCACCCATTGAAGGATCAAAAATACCAATTCCCAGGAAACGCTCCATAGTAAGAAGTAGTACTGTAATAGCAAGAACCGGGGTTGCAAGTACCTGAATGATACTTGTAGCATATAATGCCCAGATATTTAAGGGTAATTTACCCCAGGTAATGCCAGGTGCTCTTAGTTTGTGAACGGTTGCAATAAAGTTGGTCCCGGTGAGAATAGAGGAAAAACCGAGTATAAATACGCCAAGGGTAACCCAAATCACACTGGACGTGGATTCAATACTGTAAGGAGTGTAAAAAGTCCATCCGGTATCTAAACCGTTGAATGCAATAGCAATAAACGTAAAGATGGCACCAATCACGTAAATATACAAACTTGCCAGGTTTAAACGGGGGAAGGCCACATCCTTAGCTCCAAGCTGCATTGGTAAAACAAAGTTGCCAAGTGCTGCAGGGATTGAAGGGACCAACACAAAGAAAACCATGATGGCACCATGCAGTGTAAAGAACTGATTATAGGTATCAGCTTCAATAAAGGTTTGTGCAGGAGTAAGAAGTTCAGTTCTTAGCAGTAGGGCCAGAATTCCCCCAAGAAGGAAGAAAAAAGTCACTGAACCCAGATACATAAGTCCGATCTTCTTATGGTCAACGGTCGTCATCCATGCCCAGAGTCCACGTTCTTCTGTAAAGAAGGTTTTTTCTGGATTTTCGCTCGGAATGTAACGTTTAACCTTGAATGTCTTTTTATTAGCAGTAGATGCTGGTGATACTTCAGCTGTTGCCATATTAATCTAAAGTTTTTATGTATTCAATAATATCAGAAATGTCGTCATCGCTTAAGCGACCTTCGTAACTAACCATTTGATTTTGGTATCCTTCAACAATTTTTGTTCCGGGATCCAAGATAGACTCTCTAATGTAATTTTCATCAGCAGTCAAAGTAGTTCCATCAGTCAACGTTTCTTCACGACCAAAAAGACCCTGAAAAGTTGGGCCGATCTTTATCAGAACCGTCAACAGAGTGGCAAGTGACACAACCCTGAAGGGTCAATAGATTTTCACCTCTTTCAACAGGAGTTCCTCCACCACCTGAGCTTTGTGATGCCAGCCAGTTTTCAAAGTCATCTTTTGTATGCACGATTACTTTGGCAAGCATGTTTGAGTGTGATGTACCACAATATTCTGTACAAAATACCTGAGATTCACCGCTTTCTTCAGCCTGAAACCATACATAAGTGTATCGGTTAGGCAGAACATCCTGTTTGATGCGGTAATCAGGAACAAAAAAGGAGTGAAGTACGTCCTGAGATTTCATCACAAGTTTTACAGGTCGTCCCGCAGGTACGTGTACCTCGTTACCAACCTGAGCGCCATTTTCGTAGCTGAAGGTCCAGCCCCATTTGTAGGCAGATACCTGGATCTCATAAGCATTATCAGGAACTGCTTTCAAATTTAACCACCCGGAATATCCCCATCCAAATACAATGAATACCAAAATAAGTGGAATTACAGACCAGGTAAGCTCTAAAGTATTATTGTGAGTGATAAGTGGTGTTTCATCATCATTAGATTTCCGTTTGTACTTGATTGCAAAGTAGATCATTGCAATAGTTACACCGGCAAGAATGATAAAGCTGACAATGTGGATGAAAGCCATCAATGCATCGGTACTTGCCCCGGTTAAAGGTGATTTTAATTCCGGGAGCATGAAGTCGAATAAACTGCCCATTAGTTAGATTCAGATTTTAAGGTTGTTTTTTTTGCGTTTTTCGCGAAGCCAGAATATGCCCAAGAATATACCGAGAAATATCAGTGTAGCCAAGCCGCCAAGTTTCATTATGTTGAATGCCATAGGTACGTAACTGCCGGAATCCGGATCATATTGGTAACAATACATAACGACCTTATCGATCGTACTACCGATTTTTCCTTCTGCAGATTCATACAATGCATTACGGACGTCAAACTCATCATAGGAGATCCCATATAAGTACCTGGTGATCTTCCCATTAGGACTCAGTAATATGATCGCTGCACTGTGCGCATATTCACCGGTCTCTTCAATTTCTTTGTACTGAAAACCGGAGGCCTCAACTACTTTATCGATCTCAGTTTTATTTCCTGTCAGAAAATGCCAGCCACTTTTAGTGGTTGAGTCCATTTGCGCCAGATAATTTTCTTTGGTTTTTCTGGCCAGCTCTGCGTCTTCCTTAGGATCAATACTAAATGAGATAACAATAAAATCTTTACCGGGTTTCCAAGCGAGGTCTTCAATTACATTAATGGTTCCATCCAGAACCAAACCACACAACATGGGGCACTCAAAGTAAAGAGGATTCAGTAAAATCGGTTTACCTTCCACCAGAAGGTCACCAATAGTAACACTGTCGCCGTTCGAAGTTGCAAACCTGGCGTCTAAGGGGATAAAATCTCCCAAATGCTCATCAATGCCTAAGTTTTGCAGCGCGTCCGGTTCTTCACGATTTAGCTGCGCAAAAGCAGATAGTGAATTCAGAAACACTGCTAACAATACCAATATTGCCGGCAGTGTAATACGTCTCATAGGTGATGTTTTAATCTATAGCAATTTTACTGATTGCACTGTCAATAGGAATACGGTAGATGCCATCTTCAAGGTCAACTACGCCAAAAGTGTTTAATTCTTGCTCTTGTTCAGCTCTTAATTCACTAAAATCAGAATAAGTAACTCTTAATGATGCTTCTTTTTGTGCCTCAAAAAGGCTGTATTGTGAAAAGAATACAATTGAAATAACAAAAATGATCACAAGCGATGTTCCCAATGTAGACCAAAAGATAAGCTTACCATAGTTAAGATCGTCACTCATTACGCCATGAGAAACACTGGTAGCAAACTCTTCATCTTCAGTGGTAATATCTACATCCTCAACTGAACCTTCGTCAAATGCAGTTTTTGATTCCGCTGAAAACAGTTCTTTTCCTTCATCGCTGTATTTTGAGGCCCATTCTATAACCTCTTCCTCAGATACTTCATACTTAGCCGCAATCTTTTGAATGACCTTATGGCTTTCAGATGCAGCTTCCTGAGCAACTTTTGATTTAAATTCTGAATTATGCTTATCTGACATCATTAAAAAAGATTATTGGTGATAGGATTTTGAGAGGCAGTCTTCAAGTTTGGGATCATTCTTTGGAATCATATCATTTTGTTTGAACTGATGGAAGAACAAACCAAAGAAAATTCCACCAAGACCTATAAATGCGGTGATATCCATCCAACTGAAGCTAAAGCCGTGGTCGTACAGTACTGGCATTGCTATCCAATAGATTTCTAAAAAATGAATGATCAGTACCATTACTGAAACTCCTCCTAAGATCATTCTGTTTTTCTTGGCTTCTCGGTTCAGAAGTACTAAAAATGGAAGCGCAAACCGGAAGATCAATGTTCCGTATAGCAGGTATTCCCATCCACCTTCCATTCTGTGATAATACCATATAGTTTCTTCAGGAAGGTTGGCATAGTAGATCAATAAGAACTGTGAGAATGCGATGTAAGCGTAGAACACCGTAAATGCAAAGAACCATGCACCAAGGTCATAAATGTGAACCTGACGTATGGTGTTAGTCAGTAATCCTTGCTTGTGAAGGAAGAAGACCAAAAGTATCATAATTGGCCAGAAAGCCTGAAAATTGATAGCAAAAAAGTAAACTCCAAACATGGTAGAGAACCAGTGTGGATCAAGTGACATTAACCAGTCAAAACTGGCAAAAGCTACAGAAAAGGCAAATAACAAGATTCCCGGGGCACTAAGTTTTCTTAAAAGAGTGGCTAAACCCCAATCATTGGTCTTATCCATCTGAACTGACACTTTATGCAACTTGTAGCCAAGGAAACCCCAAATAGCAAAGTAGATAACCTGACGAATGATAAAGAAGGTAGAGTTAAGGAAAGGTGATTTACCGGCTACGATCTTGTCGTATTCTTCTGTTCCGTATTCAAGCAACTCAGGGTGACTCCAATGGTACAGGTTATGAATTCCAAAGAGTATTGGAACAATAAATATAGCCCAGATCCAAATGTTAGCAGTAAAGGACTCAGAAATTCGCCTGAATACAACACCCCAGCTTGATTTGGTGATATGGTGCAACATAATCATGATCAAAGCCGATAGGGCAATGCCTGAGAAAAATGTAAAGCTGACCAGGTATGAAAAGAAAAATTGGTCAGCATCCAGAAAATATCCAATTATGGTGGCTATTAATCCAACAGCACCAACGCCAAATAGTACACCTGGAACTTTGCTGTCGGCTGGAAATTGTAAAGAATCTGTTATTGTAGGCTTATGACTCATTTTAAAAGTGTGTTAAGCAAAGTTCTTAGTTATCAAGATTTTTTATATAAAGAACAATAGATTCGATCTCGTGATCAGCCAGGTAGCTGTAAGAGGCCATGACTGCTTGTTCGTAGCCGACTGGTCTTCTTGGCTTCAGGTTCAACAATTGACTCACGGATGTAATCCTCATCTTTAGTAACGGTGATCGTCTCACCTTCAGAGGTTACCACTTCCGCTTCGCTTCCGAAGAGTCCGGCCCATGTAGGTCCAATCCCGGCTGAACCGTCTTCACTGTGGCAGGTGCCACATGCATTTGCTGTGATCACTTCCTGACCCAGAGAAACTGAAGGTTCCGGAGCTTCTTGTGGTTTGACTTGCTGCTGCAATGGAATCCATTCTTGCCTGATCTTCATTAGCTTTTGCCTGAAGTGCAGCAATATCAATATCAAATTCCTGCAGTTCCTGTTCAGACACATTTTGGCTGGCCTGAAGGGCTCTGATGTAACCTACAATAGCCCATCTATCTTCAACAGGTATCTGGGTTGCATATGAAGGCATCGTTCTTACACCATTATAAATGGCTGAGTATAATGCACCATCAGCTAGCTCTCTAACTCTTTGTTCATGATAGGAAGGAGCAGGTACATAACCATATCCTCCTTCCATGATCACACCGTTCCCGGCACCTGTTTGTCCGTGGCAAGGTGTACAAAAAATTTCATAACGCTCTTTTCCACGGTATAGGAAGGACCTTGTCAGGTCAACAGGAATGTAGTTAATGAACTCTCCACTTTCATTAACACCTTCATAAAGTGCTTTGTCAGTTTTTGCCAAACCTCTGGCAACAGTACCTTCAACCGGCTGACGCATAGATCTTCCATCAGCAAAGAAGTTGTTTAATTCCTGTGCTTCTTTTCTTGGTTGTTGATCCATATTCATGTTCGGATGAACAGGCGGTTTTTCACTGATTTGTCCCTGGCAGGCTGATAAGGAGATCCCCAGTGCAAATATACTGGCGACCTTTAGTATTCCTTTTACGTTCATTCCTGAAAATGGTGTTTGTGTAGATTTTTTATTCATAAACTTCCTCAATGTGAGTAGCACCGGCTTCCTGAAAAAGTTCTTTAACTTTTCCCGCCTCAAACATATCATCTTCTGCTTCTATACAGGCAAAAAATCCGTCATCAGTGGCTTTTTTGAACCTTTCTGAATTGAAAAGAGGATTATGTAATTTTGGAAGTCCGTTTAGGAAAAACATTCCAAAAACAGCTCCAAACGCGGATAAAAGTACTGTTAGCTCAAAGGTAATAGGTACCCAGGCAGGGGCATTAAAAAATGGTTTTCCGCTGATGTTAATTTGATAGTCAATCACAGACATGTAATACATCATAGCTATAGCCAATGTAAAACCAAGTATTCCATGTACAAGAACGATCCAGCCTAATTTAGACTTTTTCAGGTTCATTGCTTTATCCATTCCATGAATAGGAAAGGGACTAAACGTATCAAATTTGCTATAGCCGGAACTCGACATTTTATTAGCTACATCTGTGAGTTCCTTCGGATTTCTAAATTCCGCAAGTATACCGTGTAATTTTTGATCTTTTGTAGTACTCATAATCTTAAACCTTCTCAGATTGAGGTTCAGGGACTTCAACTATAGGGGCGACGTATTCATTGGTTTCCTCATCGTAATTGTGAGGGTCTGCCTGTGGGATAACAGCTTTTATCTCTGCAAGTGCAACCATTGGTAAGAAACGCAGGAACAATAGGAACATGGTAAAGAACAATCCGAAGGTTCCAACATAAGTTAAAACGTCCCATATAGTTGGACTGAAATAGTCCCAACTTGATGGCAGATAATCGGTTGACAGCGAAGTCACCGTAATAACAAATCGTTCAAACCACATACCAATGTTAACAACGATAGAGATAAAGAATGTGAATCCAACGCTTCTTCTTAATTTCTTAAACCAGAAAAACTGAGGTGACAATACATTACAGGTCATCATAGTCCAGTATGCCCAGGCATAAGGTCCGGTTGCACGAAGTAAGAAAATGGCTTTTTCATATTCAACGCCACTGTACCAGGCAATAAAGAACTCCATGATGTAGGCAAATCCTACCATGGAACCTGTTACAAGGATCACAATATTCATTTTCTCCATGTGATCGTTGGTCATAATATCCTCCATTCCATAGATCTTACGGGCAACGATCATAAGGGTCAGTACCATCGCAAAACCGGAGAAAATAGCACCGGCAACGAAATAGGGAGGGAAAATAGTGGTGTGCCAGCCCGGTATCAAAGAAACAGCAAAATCAAAGGATACAATAGTGTGAACAGAAAGTACCAGGGGAGTCGCCAATCCGGCCAGGATCATGTACGCCTTTTCATAGTTCCACCAATGGCGGTTTGAGCCTGTCCATCCCAAAGAGAAAATTCCGTAGGTAACTTTCCTGATCTTATCAGTGGCCCGGTCACGTATCGTGGCAAGGTCAGGAACCAAACCTACGTACCAAAACAGGAAGGAAACGGTGAAGTAAGTGGAAACAGCAAACACATCCCATAAAAGAGGGGAGTTGAAGTTTGGCCACATCTGCATTTGATTAGGGATCGGGAATACCCAGTATATAACCCAAATACGACCAACGTGAATGGCCGGAAATACCCCGGCACACATTACCGCAAAAATGGTCATGGCTTCCGCAAAACGGTTAATGGCGGTACGCCAATCCTGACGGAATAAGAACAAAATAGCAGAGATCAGGGTGCCTGCGTGACCAATACCAACCCACCATACAAAGTTTACAATGGCCCAACCCCATCCAACAGGGTTATTGAGTCCCCATATTCCTATTCCTTCCCATATTAGGTAACCAATGGCCACTACCATTACCATTAGCAGTGCATTGGCTCCGAGCATGGCCAGATACCATAATTTCGGAGTGGGACGTAGATTTATATCAGTAACCAGTCGTGTAAGGCTCGAAAAGTCATGGTCGCCTTTTACTAGAGCGGGTTCCGGTACGTATTGGTATTTACTCATGTTTTGGATGTATTCCTGATTAATATCTTAAGCCAAAGCTGGGTTTGGGTTCGTAAGTTTAGCCATGTAGGATGTTCTCGGGCGTGTATTCAGTTCCTCGAGCATCTGGTAGTTTCGTGGGTTGCGTTTCATTCTGGCAACTTCGGCATCATTGTCAGAGATGTCACCAAAGTAAATGGCATCGGCAGGACAAGCTTGCTGACAAGCTGTCTTCACAGTGCCGTCGGCCGGTTTTGGTGAACCGGTTTCTATCTTGGCTTCGATCTTCGCACGGTTAACACGCTGTACGCAATACGTACATTTTTCCATAACCCCACGGAAACGAACGGTTACTTCCGGATTCATAGCCATCTGGATGATATCCGGGTCGTCGCCCGTAGTTAAATATTCTTTTGGATAATTGAAGAAATTGAAGCGACGTACTTTATAGGGACAGTTGTTGGCACAGTAACGGGTACCAATACAACGATTATACGTCATCTGATTCATTCCGTCATCACTGTGTGTGGTAGCTGCAACCGGGCAAACCTGCTCGCAAGGAGCCAGCTCACAGTGCATACAGGGGACCGGTTGGTGAACAGCTTGCGGAGAATCTGCATCATCCCCTACATAATAGCGGTCATTGCGAATCCAGTGCATTTCACGGCCTTTTTTAACTTCTTTCTTGCCGATAACCGGAATGTTATTCTCTGACTGACAAGCGATCACGCACACTCCGCAACCAAAACAAGAGTTTAGGTCAATAGCCATTCCCCATTGTGGTTCGTAATCGGGAAAGGTTTGCTCTTCAAACAGAGAAATGGGACCATCGTCATCGCCATTTTCAATCGCTTCACCCAGCCCAGGCAATGGATAGGTGTGAACCGATTCAAATGATGCAAAATCCGGATTCTCTTTATACTCAGAGAGGGTAGCCTGTCTGTATAGAACACGGCCTTCAAGGCTGTGGTGATCCTGTACACAAGCAATTTCGTATGTATCGCCGGTATTAGAAACATCAGCAGAGGCAAAGAACATATTTTGTGTGCCTCTGAGTGGGTAAACATTCACACCGCCGGCAGTGTAGTCCATGTAAGAGTTGGCAACCCGGCCCACACCATCACGGCCATAACCGGTAGTCAGTGTAATTGAGTCGTCAGCATGCCCCGGTTGTATCCAGCCTGCTATCTTAATTGATTTGCCGTTTACGGTAATTTCAACGACATCAGTTATATCTTTTCCGGCAGCTTGTTCTCTAATGCCTAATTTTTCAGCTGTAGCAGGACTCATCAGGGCTACGTTATCCCATGTGATCTTGGTCATTGGATCAGGAAGTTCCTGAAGCCATCCAAGGTTGGCATAACGACCATCATATAAGGTGGCATCCGGGCGAATTACAACTTCCATTCCGGAAGTGGCCGATACGTTAGATGTAGCCTGATTCATTGCAGAAGCAAAATCGGAGCTTAATCTAACATTTACAGCATTGAAATTATCAGTAGTGCCAACACCATCGTGCAGTATGTTGGTCCAGCGATCGTTGAATCCAGAACTGAAAAATCCTCTGAAGGTATTTTGAACCAGATCATATCCGGATGTCATTTCACCGTTAACGATCACATTCAAAAACTCAATTTCACTCAATCCGTCATGTAGAGGTTGGATCTGAGGTTGAATTACAGAAAGTGCACCACCATAAGAATAGCCATCACCCCATGCTTCAAGGAAGTGAGTGTGATTTACGTGCCAAGTGGTCTTTTTGGCGGTCTCATTAACGTAATCCGATAAGTTAACAACGGTTTCTACGTTAGACAGTGCGTTTTCAAATTCAAGATCAGCAGGGGCAGTGTAAACGGGATTCACACCAACCATTACAACGGTGTCAACATTACCTGCCTTCATTTCAGCAACAACATCTGCAAAAGCCTGATTGTTATTCTGATCGTCTAAATGTGGTACATCAAGATAGTTTACAGTATTTCCGGTATTTCCAAGAGCCTGATTAATGGCTGCCACTGCAGCTTGGATTTCAGGTTTGTACTGTGAACCAACGGAAAGTGCTGATGAACCTGCGTTAGCCGCTAATTCGTCAGCCAGGACAGTGATCCATTTATGATCAGAAAACTGATTAGAATAACCGCTGAATGCATTCAATCCATTGATGCGTGAAGAAAGAGCAGCTGCGAGTGCATACGTAAAAGCTTCGATCTCGCTGGCTTTCAGCTTCAGTCTGTGATCAGCATAAGAGCCGGTTAGTGAAAAGGAGTCTTCAATAGCATAGATGCGGTTCATTTCGCCATTAGTGTCAGTGACCTTACGTCGGGAAGACACTTGCTTGGCATATTCCACACTATTTGGATGTGTGGAAGCCATAAAGTCATCATTCAATGAAATGATCACATCGGCGTTCGTATAATTATAATGTGTTCTTAAGCGACTTCCGAAAGCAATTCGGTTTCCTTCAATAACATTGTCCTCACCAAAGGGCTCATAAGTAACCCAGGTAGAATTATTGAACTTAGATTTAGCCTGCTCTTTTAAATTATTATATGTAGGAGATGAATTGGGGTCAGAGATAAAGGCAATTCGCTGGCCGGTATTTGCAAAATGTGTTGCTGCGAATTCAGTAAAATCTTCTTTGGTTGCTTTGTTTCCCTTATTTAATGGATAACGAGAGCGATCAGGATCGTATAGCCCAAGAATGGCAGCCTGATTGAAAATACTGGTTGCTCCTTTGCTTGCAGGATGAAGGTCATTTCCTTCTAATTTTGTAGGTCTTCCCTCGTGATTTTCAGCGATCAAGCCAACAAGGTTGCCGTGAACCGGCATTGCGGTCGCATAATATAAAGGTACTCCCGGCACTACATCTTCAGGCTGTTTTGAATAGGGAAGGATCTTTTGAACCGGACGGCGGCAGGCCGCTAATCCGGCAAGTGCTACTGAGGCTCCCATTACTCTAAGGAAGCCACGACGAGAAACACCATCGGTTAGCTCTGTGGCATTTTCAGGGAATTCACGCTCAGCAAACTTCTGATATTCCTTATTGTCTGCTAACTCTTTTAAGCTTTTCCAGTATGTGGTTTGTTTAACTTCTTCGCTCATCTGTTGATCTGTAATTTCTGAATCCTTCACATTATTAATAATGGCAACCCTGGCAGTAGGTCGGAGCATGAATATTTTTCTTGTCTACCAGTTCTTTTCCAAGTTCAAGCTGATTTTCAACCTGATAGCCCATGGTAGTTACTTCGTCAACGGGACGGATGTATTTCTCCGGCTCACGGTGGCAATCTAAGCACCAGCCCATACTAAGCGGCTCCGATTGATATACAACTTCCATTTTATCAATTCTACCGTGACAACTTTCACAACCTACACCAACATTAACGTGTGCCGAGTGATTGAAATAAGCATAATCAGCCAGGTTGTGTACTCTGACCCACTCAATGGCTTTACCTGATTGCCAGCTTTCACGAACCAATGCAAGTTTATCACTATCTGTTTGAATTTGATTGTGGCAGTTCATACAAGTTTGAGTAGCCGGTATATTGGCTTGCTTAGACTCAAATACACTAGTGTGACAATATTGGCAATCAAGTCCAAGCTGATCCACATGAAGTTGATGACTATATGGAACCGGTTGTTCCGGAGCATAGCCTACATCGGTGTATTCAGGTGAGAAGAAATACCAAACGCCGAAAATAATAGCATTGAGTAAGACGATTAATCCAATTAAGATTTTTCGGGGAACTTGATTTGTCCACTTGGGGAAAATCTGCGCCATAAAGATTGCTTATTTTATATTTAGGGATAGAGCAGTAACGCTCCCATTAAGAAGCCGCGCAAATCTATCGAATTTTTCATTCTAAATTGAACAAAAATACGAAACAGTTTATTATTTAAAACTGTTCTAAATAGAATTTGCCATGACTTAAACACCACATCTAAAATGTGAGGCTGAAAAGATAGTATACATTTGACAAAAATGCCTCAAAAGGAATTGAAAAACTCTGTATTTAGTTTTGTTTGCCTTAACTTTGTCCTACAACCGAATAGACGTTTGTATTCATGAATGAAAATATAAAATTCCCCGAGTCATCTAAAATACTAGAACAGGTTAGTGCGAAAAAAGCCCTTTTATTTATTGTTGGATTGAGCACCGTTGCGATCCTGTTCTTGTTTTGGTTGATATATTTTAATGAGGGAGCAGAAGCTCCGGTAAGCTGGATTGGAAATTTATCTGCCGTCAATGCGGCACTTAATTCTCTAAGCACCGTGTTTCTTTTGCTGGCATTCCGGGAGATCAAAAGAAGAGATTTTCAAAAGCATATGAAGTTCAATTTGGCTGCTTTTGTGACTTCCGCATTATTTCTTGTGAGCTATGTAGTCTACCATCATTATGTGGGAGATACTAAATTCTTAGGTGAAGGATTCATAAGGCCGGTCTATTTCTTCATACTTATCAGCCATATTATTCTTTCTGTGTTTGTGGTTCCCTTGGTACTCGCTAGTTTCTACTTTGCTTTCAGTGGAAAATTCAAAACCCATCGAAAAGTATCCCGCTGGACCTTCCCGATCTGGCTGTATGTTTCCGTAACCGGTGTGCTTGTTTTCTTTATGCTGAAGACCTGGGGATAGGGGAGGGAATATCGAACATTCAACAGATGAACATTGAATATCGAAGGAGAGAGGAGTTTTGGGCAACCGAATAGATATAATCCCTTAAGTATTCATTCAACGGTCGTCTGTCATCCGTCCGCGGTCATATACCCCGGTTTTCCGAATCAGCGAAGAGATCAAGCACCACCCGGTGTAGCTCCACCGGCCATTAAATAGATGCCAAGTAAGATGAGAACCAGGGCAAGTGACACCTGCAGTTTACTGGCCTTAATACGTTGAGCGATGTACCATCCAGCAACGGTGCCTATTAATAAGGGTACGGTCAGGAATAAGGCAAGATACCAATCCACAGCATCGTGTATCATGTATCCGAAGGTTGCCATACCCGATATGAAAATGGACTGAACCTGAGCTAAGGCTACCGATAAAAGCATGGGGACGCCAAGTACTACCATCAGCGGAACTGCAAGTACCGGTCCCCCCACACCTAATAGTCCGCCGGGGAGTCCAACAGCTAAACCAACTCCTGCAAGCCACATTAGGCCTTCGAAAGTATCGATCTGTAATCGGCTGTCGGGTTTAAGTTGTTTCTTTTGACGATAAAGGATCAGTATTCCCGTGAATAGAACAAATAATCCCAGAAGTATAGCAAAGGTTGAAGCATTTAGTAAGGTATTGATCTGTGCTCCGGCAAAGGCTCCAATTACCGATGCCAGGCTCAATACACCTGCAGCCTTACCGGCCACTTTTCCTTTTAGTTCACCCGACTTCAGGTAACCAAGACTTCCTACAATACCTGTTGCAATGAAAGTAGCACTGGCTGTACCGGCCACTGTGCTTGGATCAAGAGGAAGAAGGGCAAAAAGTGCAATAGTAACGAAAATACCCCCGGGACCAATTGTAGTTATGCAAATTCCTCCAACCAAGGCAATGATGAGTAGTAAGATCATGATCTCAGCACTCATCGCAGTCATCACAGAAAACAACAGACTTATAAATAAGGTCATGTAAAGGGTTTCCTAAATTAAGGAATGAACATATTTCAAAGAATTAGATCACAAATGTATGGACCATGGTTGTATGCAATAAAGCAGACTATATTTTTCTTTGTCATCTTATGGATAGTTTCCTAGAGAAACATTCCACCGAAAATTGCTGACATTACGCCTTGAACAGAATTTATAGCAATGTAAGCTGAGAATAATACCAGTGTAAAATTAGCAATATTCAATTTCCACGAATTTGTGTTGGCACCCATTAGTTTTTTATCGTTCATAGCCCAAAATAAAAGGGCAGCCGTTACCGGTAGGCCAAATACACCATTAAAAGCAGGAAACAGAGTGATCATTTCAACAACGCTTAATCCGGTTACCTTTGCAACCAACGGGGAGAACATCCCTATCAGGATTCCCCCGGCGAATATCATTTTGAATTTTTTACTGGTTCCTTCTTCGTGGTCAATGTCGAGTGCCTCGAGTATCATGTAGGGTACCGTCCACATAATTGGGACGATACTGTTAAAAGCAGCTGCGATCACACCAACCAAAAATACGATCATCGCCCAACGACCCAACACGATCTCAAGCGCTTCGCCGGGTGCTACAAATGTGGAAAGTTCGGTATATCCTGCCGGTCTTAATACTGCTGCTGATACAATTATTATTGCTACTGTGATCAATCCACCAACAGTATAACCCATGGTGAGATCGGTGCGCATGCTTTTTACGTGTTTGTCGCTGTTCCAGCCTTTACGCTTTACGAGAATTGATTCGAGAAAGAAGTTTGGCCACAGTGCTGTGGTTCCGAGGATGGCTGCTCCCAACAGCATGGCTCCGGTATCCGGGATAGAAGGAATGAATCCTTTTGCAACTCCAACCATATCCGGTCCACTTGCTCCTGCTACAATCAGATAAAGGATAAGCAGTAGAAACATCATGCCGGTCATGACCTTTTCCACGTAACCGTAATGCAGGGTCCCTACTATGATGGCAACTATACCGGTTACAACAGCCAGTGGTTGCCATGTAATAGCTCCACCGGTTAATACTTCAAAGCTCATTCCAACGGCGGCCGTTAATGCCAGCGTCCAGGCTATACAACCCAGGGAAAGTAATAATGCAAGGATCAATGCTCCGTTTTTTCCTAGTTTATTACGGATGAAGGTCATTAGCGTGTCACCGTAAATTCCCAGCCGGGCACTCATGTCTTGTGCCATAAAGCCGAGCATAACAGCACCGATCACAGCCCAGATCAGTACGTAGCCATATTCTACACCGGCTTGACTCGCGATAAAAATTGAGCCGCTGCCAAAATAGCTTGCAACCATGATGAATGAAAGTCCATATTTATCGAAGAAGTTTGCAAAAAATTCTTTCATGTATCAGTTTCTGAAATTTTAAGTTATCGTATGTATTATTAAGTGGCTTCTATGGGAAGGCAGGCAGAACTAATAAAAAATATAATCTAGTATCGCCACCTGTGTAAAGTAAAACAAAAAATATATACAGGTTTGGCAGAAGTTCATTTCATACCATAATTAAGCCGCGTCAATGGTAAGCAATTCATTTGTAAGTCCGAAATATAAATCATTGATAAGCCCGATCAGTCAAGGTTTTTACATTGACCGACCTGTTAAATGATTCACTAAATCTTTACAAATTAAGGGTATTATTGGGATCAAAACTATGAGGAAAGATGGACATTGATCTGATACGAAAATATAACGTGCCGGGACCAAGATATACTTCTTATCCAACGGTTCCGTTTTGGGATGAAAAAACATTTACAGCTGAAAAGTGGAAATCTACACTTTTACGATCATTTGGAAAATGGAAAGAGGAAGGGATCTCCTTATACATTCACCTGCCTTTTTGTGAAAGTTTATGCACATTCTGTGGTTGCCATAAAAAGATCACAAAGCGACATGAAGTTGAAGATCCATATATAAAAACTGTACTAAAAGAATGGCAGTTATATCTGGAGCTACTGCCGGAGCGACCCGTTATCAAAGAGATCCACTTGGGAGGTGGAACGCCAACTTTTTTCAGTTCAATAAATCTTAAACACTTAATTGACGGGTTGCTTGAAGGGGCAGATCTGAAAGAGGATCACGAATTCAGTTTCGAAGGTCATCCAAATAACACAACTAAAGAACATTTACAGATCTTGTATGATCTTGGGTTTAGGCGGGTCTCGTACGGGGTGCAGGATTATGATCCCCAGGTTCAGCTAGCTATTAATAGGATCCAACCGTTTGAGAATGTTAAAAAAGTCCACGAATGGTCTAAAGAGATCGGTTATACATCTGTAAATCATGATCTTGTTTTTGGATTACCTCATCAAACCTTAAAAGGTATAGAAGAAACTATAAACAAGACCAATAAGCTAAGACCTGATAGGATCGCATTTTACAGTTATGCTCATGTTCCCTGGATAAAAGGAAATGGGCAGCGAGGTTTTAATGAAAAAGACCTTCCTAAGAATGATGAAAAGCGAGCTTTGTATGAATTGGGTAAAATGATGTTTGATGAAAATGGATACGTTGAGATCGGTATGGATCACTTTGCTTTAAAAACGGACAGTCTGTATGAAGCCATGCAGGATGGCAGCCTGCATAGAAATTTTATGGGTTACACAGCCGGCTCCACCAAAGTGATGATCGGTTTGGGAATGTCCGCTATCAGTGACAGTTGGTTTAGTTTTGCTCAGAATGAAAAGCAACTGAGTGATTACCAGACAAGAGTTGAAAGGGGGGAGATACCTGTGTTTCGCGGACATATCTTAAATGAAGAAGACTTGAAGATTCGGGAGCAGATACTAAACGTAATGTGTAATTTTGAAACCGTATTTAAAGGTGAACAAGCTCAATTTGATCTCATAAAAAAAAGACTTTTTGAACTGGAAGCAGATGAGCTGGTTACTGTTGATGGGCGACACGTATATGTGACGCCCAAAGGAATTCCTTTTGTTAGAAACATTTGCATGGCCTTTGATCTGAAAATGGATCTTGAGCAACCAAAGGAGAGAATGTTTTCAAAAACGGTTTGAAATTATATATTTACAAATTTGAAAGTAATGTCATGGTATTTTGCATAATTATGTGTATTTTCAGATAAAGATGTCTTAAATAAGTTTATGTTATTATCAAAGTCTTGCGTTTACGGTTTAAGAGCCTCCTTGTATCTGTCCTCAAAAAAGGATCAGGAGTTTCACTCACTTAAAGAGATAAGTGATGAGCTGGAGATATCATTTCATTTTTTGACCAAGATCCTGCAGCAACTGACAGCAGAGGGTTATATTGAGTCCTACAAGGGACCAAATGGCGGAGTGAGACTTTCAAAAAATGGCATGGAAGCAACATTGTACGACCTGGTGATAGCGATAGATGGCCCGGGATTGTTTACTCAATGTGCCCTGGGTTTGCCGGGTTGTGGATTACAAGAACCTTGCCCGCTACACGATAGCTGGGTAGAATCAAGAAAATCTATAGAGGAAATGCTTCAGAGAATGACATTGAATGAGATCGCTGAGGAAGGAAAAGAGAAGCACTTTCGATTGACTGCAGAAGGAGAATTCTCCTGGCAGTAGGAAACTTAAAGGCAGAGTAACTGAAAAAAATTTAAATATTAATAAGATAAAATACTCTTAAAACATAATATTATGGAAAGATTATCACAAAAACCGGTTGGTGAAATAGTAGCCGAAGATTACAGAACGGCTCAGGTACTCAGGTCTTACGGCCTTGATTTTTGCTGTGGTGGAGGTAGAACATTAGAGAAAGCTTGTACTTCCAAAAAGATCGAGATTGATACCGTAATAAGTGAATTGGAATCATTGCAAAACACAGGTGAGACCGAGCATAACTATAATGATTGGTCATTGGATTTTCTGGCTGACTATATCGTTAACAATCATCACAGCTTTGTGCGAAAAATGTTGCCTGAATTAGCATTCTATGCTGAAAAAGTATCAGGTGTCCATGGAGACAGGGATCCGGAACTGAACGACATTCGGGAGTTGGTTTATACATTACGTGCCGAGATCACAGCTCACTTACAAAAAGAGGAAGAAGACCTGTTTCCACAGATCAAAGATCTGGTTCGTGAAAATAAAACAGGTTCTGTTAAGGAAGCTATCGTTGAGGCTCTTGAAGACGAGCACGACAGTGCCGGTGAGATCATGGCAAAAATTGAAGAATTGACCAATGGATTCAACCCTCCTTCAAATGCCTGTTCATCTTACAGAGTGCTGTTTAAAAATCTGCAGGGCTTTCAAAATGATCTTCATAAGCATGTACATTTAGAGAATAATATTCTCTTTCCAAAAGCACTCAAGCTTGAGAAAAGCCTGAATTAAACAATCGGCATAAACCGGTCACTGAAACTTTGTTTTGGAGTGAGTGGCCGGCTTTATTTACCTACTGTACTTCATCATACCTTCATATCTAAAGTATACCCTACATTGGGATTATGGCGCATCATGATCCGCAATTACACCTATGATATTATGCAAAACGCACTTCACACATTTTCAATTCCCGTTATGGGGACAGGCCATTCTATTGATTCCCCAATACGAGTGGCACCTTATGGTATCAACTCGGTCATTTCAATAGTAGATGACCTGTTGGTTGAAAGGATACGAAAACATTACTCCAAGTTATTTGACCTTCCTTACACAAATATTCCGCGAAATGCGGAGGATGGAAGAGCCAGACGTATCACAGCCTATCTTGACTTGGTTCAGGATCTGGTGCAACAAAAATTTGATGAGATAAAGAATCAGCCATTTTTTGAGGACAACGAGAAGGCTAAGTATTTCGAAATGCTTCCTACTTCTTCAGAACTCAGAAATATGTATTTAAAATTGATCAGTTCACCAAATGAAGAGGATGCAGATGAAATGGCCCAAAAGTTAACTGAAAGCATGAAAGCCGGTTCCATAGATGTGAATATCATGGCTAAAGTGGATGGATTCAGTTATACGGACAATGGGCAACCGATGACATCCGAATTCAGTGATGGCAGTGCTGCTTTACGCGGATATGCAAACAGTAAGGTTTCATCAAGCCTGATATTATCAGCAGGATTCAATCCAAGATTATACAATTACTTGGCTGAGTTCGAAGATTTTTACCGGGATGTGAAAGGTAATATCAAGAAGAATATTATTCTGAAAGTAAGTGATTTCAGATCTGCGTTAATTCAGGGAAAATACCTGGCTAAAAAAGGTCTTGAAGTGTTTGAATACCGGATCGAATCAGGGCTGAATTGCGGTGGTCATGCTTTTGCCTCAGATGGATATCTGTTACCTGCGCTACTTAAGGAATTCAAGGAAAAAAGGGAGATGCTGAATTCAGCTATCGCACCACTTATAAAAAGTTTCTATGATGAAAATCGTGAGGGTGGCTTTGATACGGATTGGGAATTAAATGAGCCACGATTGACCGTTCAGGGTGGAATTGGAACCAATGGTGAGGCTGAACGATTGCTACAGGAATTTGAGATGGATGCCACGGGTTGGGGGAGTCCGTTTTTAATGGTTCCGGAAGCCACTACGGTTGATGAGTCGACCATGACATTGCTTCAAAATGCAAAAGAAGAGGATCTGTTTCTCAGCGGTGTATCTCCACTTGGAGTCCCGTTTAACAATGTTAAAAACACGGGTTCCGAAAAATGGCATAAAGAACGTATTGAAAAAGGTAAACCCGGTTCACCGTGTCCTAAGGGGTTTTTGGAATCCAATACAGAATTCACTGAAAATCCGATTTGTACAGCTTCAACACATTATCAGCTGCTTAAGATCAATCAGATCAATGAGAGTGATCTGGCAGACGAACAAAAAGAGAAAGCCTTGAGTAAGGTCCTTGAAAAGGCCTGTTTGTGTGACCATCTTGGTAACGGTGCATTGATAAGTCTGGGAATTTTGAAGGAACATCGTGCTCCTCAGTCCATCTGTCCGGGACCAAACATTGCCTGGTTCAACAGGCAGTATTCCTTGAAGGAAATGACGGATCATATTTATGGAAGAACAAACGTCGTACCGGCTGAAAGACCTCACATGTTTGCCAAAGAAATGATCATGTATGTGGATTATCTGGAAGAACTCATTGAACAAAGCGAAGATCCGTCAGCAGATATGAGAAGCCTGACTAAATTCAAGAATAATCTTGAAAAGGGGATGGAATACTGTGAGGAGATCGCAACTTCAAAGTCATTTGATAATGAGAACCTTAAATCAATTCTCACAACTGTAGAAAAACAAAAACTTCGTTTGAGTTCAGTCTTTGAAAAGTTTGAAGAAAAAGTGTTGGTAGCAGGGTGAATCTTCATCCATCCTTAATGTAATAAGGGTAGGTTTTTTAAGGAATTTAAACCACACAATTAATCAAAATGAATTCGCTGGCAAAAGATTCAAAGATCTGGCAGTGGGCAATATTCAGTTTTATTCTTGCCGGCTTAACAGGTTTTTTATACCGACTCGGGTTTGTTACTGCTTTGCCATTTGATCTCAATCTTGAAAACGTCAGGCACGCTCATTCGCATCTGATGTTCTTTGGTTGGGCCTCTTTGTTACCGATGTATCTCATCAAAGTAAAAATGGTGCCGGGGTATCATGCTGCTTTAGGTGTTAAACTCATGAAAGTGGCACTTTGGAGCGTGTTGATCTTCGGGATCTTATCCTATCCATTTTTTATGATCTGGGGTTACCGTTCTGTGCCTGTCAACGGTTCATTTTTACCTCTTTCAACCATTCTTTCCGGTTTGGTTATGATTGGGTGGTACGTATTTATGATAGGTTATCTAATGACCAGGTTTCGGAAAAAGGATCATACTCCAAACGTGTGGTTTGAGGGCGCATTGGTTATGCTTTTCGTTAGTTCGCTGGGCGCGTGGGGTGTTGGAGCCGTGGAGATGCTCGATTTCGGTGGACCGCTCTTGGGTAAGGCTTTGACTCATTTCTTTTTGGCCACATTTGTTGAAGGTTGGGTTGTTCTGGTGCTGCTGGGTTTGATATCGGAATCTTTAAGAATGAAGGAGAATGACTATGTGCTCTCGCCAAACATTCTGGTTGGACTGATAGCCTGTGGTGCACCTCTGACCTTTCCCTATGGTATTTCAGAATCGATGATAGATCTGAATTTATCGGTAACCGCCCGAATTGGAGGGGTGCTAATTGCCGAAGGAGTTTTGCTCTTCCTTTATTCGATCGTTAAGAAAAAGGATGATATCAGCAAGATCTGGATATGGCCGCTTTCATTGCTAGCCTTAAAGTCGGTGATGCAGATCGTTGCTGCCGTAATGCCTGCAGAACTTTGGTTATCAGAACATGGCATTCGCATTTTGTATCTGCACATCCTGCTGTTGGGTAGTTTTACTTTGGGTATAACTGCATTTATGACTCATGAAGTAGATCTTAAACCAAAATATTTCTATGGGATTGTGATATCTGTAGTTGTTCTGCTGATTAGCCTGCTTTGGATGACCAGCCTCTGGCCAGCCTTTTTGAGTGGTGTATGGATCTATACCGGGATGTCAGTCATTGCATTATTGCCGGTATTTGCTATGTTATGGTATTGGTTTGGCATTCACAAAGCCTATCAAAAACTATAGTTACTACTAAAGAACACTTCAAATATGCCACTGATAACCCGGTTATTTATTAAATCTGGTCTGCTCTATTTCCTGATCTCCCTGGGTTTTGGAGTCATGATCCAGGTTGATTCACTTCAATTTTCAGGGATGAGCCCCATGTTCTGGCATGCGTTGATGGTAGGGTGGATCACACAGATCATCATTGGGGTGTCCACCTGGATGTTTCCGGGTCGGATAAAGGAAGAAAGTTTTATAAATCAGAAATGGGAGTGGATCGCCTTTTTAGGATTGAATACGGGATTGCCACTCAGATTTTTAGCTGAACCGATGGCCTCTGCCTTTGAGCCGTCTGTATGGAGTTACCTTCTCATTGCATCATCCATCCTTCAGTTTATTGGTATCCTGAGCTATGTGATAGGCATCTGGCCAAGAGTGCAATCTAAACAGCAACGCCGCCAAAAGCGGGCAAAAGCCTCAGGATAAAATGCCACTCATAAGCCGAATTCTTATCAAAGCGTCTCTGGTTTACCTGATGATTGGACTATTGATCGGCGTGTTAATGCTTATCAACAAAGCGATTTTTATTTCTCCGGTTTTCTGGTTCCTGATACCGGCGCACATCGAAATAATGATATTCGGGTGGATAATCCAGTTTACCCTCGGTGTGGCTTATTGGATATTACCGCGTTTTCTGGAAGACAAGGGGAGAGGTTCAGTAAGCTTGGCCGCCTTAATACCAATAACATTAAATCTAGGAGTAGTTTTGGTAATAATATCCGATCTAATAGTCTGGAATGGAGTTACTTTAACAGGCAGATTGTTTGAACTGTTTGCTGTCCTGATCTTTGTAAGCCTGCATTGGAAACGTGTGGTTACCTACAATAAATAAAAAAGTGGATCTGACAATATTTCAGCCAGAATCCGCAAGTTATTTTTTCTGAGGTCGATCAAAGACGATCTATTGCTTTTTTAAGCATGTCTCGGACGTTTGTGGCAACTTCTCCGAGGTCATCATTTTCAATTGCTTGCATGGAAGCTACCGGGTCAACAGCAGAAACTTCCACTTTGCCATCTTCATGCTCCTGAACTATTACGTTGCAGGGCAGCATCAATCCAATGTGTCCTTCTGCCTGAAGTGCTTTATAAGCATTTGGCGGATTGCAGGCACCCAAAATGTGGTATTTTCGGAAATCGACATCCAGCTTTTTCTTCAGAGTCTCTTTGATATCGATCTCTGTCAATACTCCAAAGCCCTCTTCTTTAAGTGCAGCTGTTGTTTTTTCGATAGCCTCGTCAAAGCCAAGGTCTAATGTTTTACTAAAATGATATGACATAACAATTTCTCTTAGGAATTAAAATTACGATACGGTGTAAGCAGGTATTCCAAGACTAATCATGGGCATAAGATGAATACATCCAAACCTGTTTCTCTTGTTCAGTTATATAATCACTCATCATAGCGTTAGTTCCTTCATCGCCTGCGTCATCAGAAAGATTAAGGATCTCACGCTGCAATGAAATCAATGCTTTGAATGCATCCAGAATTTCATCAACGGCTTTTTCCCCCTTAATAACTTTATTGCTTTCCTTGATCACTGATTTTGAAATATACTCTGAATATTGATGTTCAGGCGTAAAACCCAGGGTCAGTATTCTTTCAGCAACATCGTCTATTTTAACGAATAAGTCATTATATAACTCTTCAAATTTGACATGAAGTTCAAAGAAATCTTTTCCTTTGATATTCCAGTGATACCCCCTTGTATTCTGATAAAAAACAGTGTAGCTGGCTAACAACACACCCAATTTTTCAGATAGTTTTTTTGATTTATCTTTATCAAGACCAATGTTATTCAGGTTACCCATAATTTTTCTCTCTCTTTTAATTTAATGCAGCTATGGCAATGTTAGGTTCAAGTTTAACTTTTGTTTTAATTGACCGGGTAATAAGGCAGGCTTCTTCTGCTTTCTGAAGGATCCGTAGAGCCTTATCCTTTTGGTTCACATCCGATATTAAAAGTTTCGGACTTAAGGTTATTTCACTAATAGTAAATTTACCTGTTTCGTTACTCATTAAACCGGTTGCAGGAACAGTTAATTCCTCAAATTTTAGTTTTGAGTATTCTGCAATAGCTGCGAAAGGTTGTCATAAAACAGCTGCTTACTGAAGCGACAAACAAGATGCTCAGGACTCCATATTCCCTCAACTCCGCCCGGAAATTCAGGAGGTGTGGCAACATTGATACTATCGTTCAGTTTGTACGACTTCAGTTCGCCAATTCGCCCCTCTTTCCATTTTAGGTCTACATCATAAGTATGCTCTTCGAGTTTACTCATGACAGTTCCAGTTTTTGCTCAATGATCTGTTGTAGTTGTGGCATTTGCACCACACCGGCCTGTTGCCATATAACTTCACCGTTTTTGAAAAGGATCAGATTAGGAATACCACGGACCTGATACCTAATGGCGACATCAGGGTTTCGTTCTGTATCAATTTTGATGATGTTCAGTTTGTCGCCCATAGCACTCTTAAGCTGCTGCAGGATGGGAGGCATCATTTTGCAGGGAGCACACCAATCGGCATAAAAATCTACCAGTACCGGTGTGTCGCCTTTAATAATTTCGTTGAATGATTTTGGTTTTGCTTCAGTGCTTTCCATGATGTCTATTTAACCTCTGTAAAATGAATTTCTGTTTCTTGTTCGGACCTGATCTTTTGGTTTTCGTTTTGTGGAACTCCGCATGCCTGAGAAACCATACATCCTGTATTAGTTACGGCCTGAAAGATGAAAAACCCGCTAAAGAGTCCGGTTACAGCATCCTGATACCACACTGCCATTACAGCCAAAAATATCCCAATGGATAGCGCAACCCACCGCATAGTATGCCAGTTAGAAAAAATGGTGTTTTTGTTTATCAAACTCATAGTTTTATATAGTCAATTATTATGAAGGTTATATTAACCATTAGTTAAGGTAAACTCAGTGACATTTATCACATTGGAATATTCAACACCCAGCAAGGAACTTCGGATGATGAAGAGGAGGGTTATGATCGGCTAGTTAAAGTGATACGGTTTCTGCCGAGTTCGACCAATCCCTCGTTTTCCATTTGTTTTAGCAAACGGGATATAACCTCTCTCGCGGTGCTAAGCTCCTGCCCAAGTTGTTCATGAGTGATCTTAATGTCTCTGGAGCCTGATACTTCAGCTTTTTTTTCCAGGAATTGAAGCAGCCGTTCATCCATTTTTTTGAAGGCAATAGCGTTGACTACATCAAGTAATTCTTCGAAACGTTTATGATAGATCTGAAAAACATAATTAAGCCACTTTGGATCCTTGCTCATCAATTCCCTCATTTTACCGATGGGGATGAAAACCACTTCGGTTTCTTCCTCAGCAACCGCTTTGACCTTGCTGGTATCGTTGTATAAAGCAGCAAGGAAAGACATGACACAGGTTTCGCCGGGTTGCAGGTAGTACATTACCATTTCGCGGAACTCATCGTCCGATTGCATCACTTTTAGACTTCCCCGCAACACAATTGGGATGGATTGAACAGGTGCATCTTCGCTGACGATCTCATCACCGGCTTTAAAAGTTTTGGTGATCCCATAGTTTTTTAAGGAAGAACGATCGGGGAGAACTTGATTCATAGGGGTCTTTGTTTTTTACTAAACCTACATAAAGTTTTGCTATCTATCCCGACTAAAATGAAGGTTCAACTCATTAACTATAATGATTCTAAATAATAGGGATCAAGTGCTTTACCGAAAAATTTATATTTACTTCATATATAAAAGTTAACTTTGTCTTAAACATTAAAGATAAAAAAGTCTTTTAATTTAAAATCAGGTCAAATCATCATGAAATTAACCCGAATTATGATCGCTGTAAGTTTGTCTCTCGCTTTTATACTGAGCGGCTGCGGAGGCAACGGAGACGGCGGTAATCAACAACAAACAGAAGCCAAGCAACAAAACGAAAGCGGACTTTCAGCTTTTGAACAGGAACATGGCATAGGTCCGGTTACAGAAACCATCTCTTTAGGAGATGAAATTGATATGGAGCTGGCGCAAAAAGGTAAAGAGATCTTTGATATAAAATGCACTGCCTGCCACAAATTGAACGAACGCTACATTGGCCCAGCCTTGAATGACGTACTTGAACGTCGTTCCCCAACCTATGTAATGAACATGATCCTAAATCCGGATGGTATGGTAAAAAATCATCCGGAAGCCAAGAAAATGCTTCTAGAATATAATATGAGTCCTATGCCAAATCAGGGGCTAACCCAGGAAGAGGCAAGAGCTATTGTTGAATTCATTGCATCTGATCTTGAATAATAAATCTTAAAACTTAACCCATCAATCAAAAACAGAAACACTATGAATAAACAAAAGCACAGTCATCTATTTTGGATGCTTCCAGCTGTTATACTGTTAAGCGTAACGCTTTTCGGATGTAATGGCAGTAACGGAAATTTCAGCAACAATATGGATGCCGCACAAAAAGTATATGTAGCTCCGGGTGAGCTCGATGAATTCTACGGATTTATGTCTGGTGGATACAACGGGCAACTGGGAGTGTATGGAATACCATCAGGGCGCCATATTTTTACAATACCGGTATTTTCACAAGCACCCGTTAACGGATACGGTTACAGTGATGAAACCAAAGCCATGCTTAACACAACCCATGGTTTTGTGCCTTGGGGAGATGCTCACCACCCTGAGCTTTCTCAAACCAATGGTGAGACTGACGGACGATGGATCTTTATGAACGAGAATAACACTCCGCGTGTAGCTCGTATCGGTCTTGACGAATTCAAGACTCAGGAGATCATTGAGATCCCGAACTCAGCCGGTAACCATGCCTCTGCGTTTGTTACCCCAAATACAGAGTATGTATCTGCGGCTACCCGTTTCAGTATCCCAATGGATGCTGATATGAGCAACATGGATGTGCCTATCGATTCTTATAAGGATACTTTCAGGGGTACCATCTCCTTCATTAAAGTATCTGATGAGGGTAAGATGAATATCGATTTTCAGATCCTGATGCCGGGGTTTGACTATGACTTGTCTCACGCCGGTAAAGGGCCATCTGATGGATGGTCATTCTTCACCAGTTACAACAGTGAGCAGGCTCATACCTTATTAGAGATCAACGCTTCTAAAAATGATAAAGACTTTATTGCCGCTATAAACTGGCGTAAGGCCGCTGAGTATGCAGCAAATGGTGAAGGCACAATGATGCCCGGTAAGCATGTGCGAAACTATATTGATCATGATGAAGGTGGTATTGCCAAAACTGAAACTATTGACGAAGTACGTGTTCTTGACCCTCGGGAATTGGAAGGCATCGTTTATTTCCTTCCTACACCCAAATCACCTCACGGTGTAGACGTTGATCCAACAGGACAGTACATCGCAGCCGGTGGTAAACTGTCAACGGTTATTCCGGTTCATTCCTTTGCCAAGATGATCACCGCTATTGAAGAGGAAGATTATGCAGGTGAAGTAATGGGTATTCCGGTTCTGAAATATGAATCCATATTGCATGGTGAAGTGGAAAATCCCGGTTTAGGACCTCTTCACACCGAGTTTGACGGTAAAGGCAACGCTTATACCACGGCTTTTATTTCGTCTGAAATTGTGAAATGGGATATCGAAACCACTCAGGTTCTTGATCGAATTGACGTTTATTATTCACCGGGTCACTTAATGATACCGGGTGGAGACAGTCAAAATCCTGATGGAAAATATCTGGTAGCTTTGAACAAGATCACCAAAGACCGTTACCTGCCAACAGGCCCTGAAATGTTTCACTCAGCACAGCTGATCGATATTTCCGGTGATAAGATGCAATTGCTGCTCGACTTCCCAACTGAAGGTGAGCCACATTATGCACAGGGTATTGCAGCTGAAAAAGTTATGGAAAATCAGAAACGTTTCTATAAGCTTGAAGAGAACTCTCACCCCTTCCGTGCAACAAGTGAAGCTCAAACTAAAATTGAGCGTGATGGTAAAGAAGTTCATGTTTACATGACCACTATCCGTAGTCACTTTACACCTGATAACATTGAAGGTATCAAGGTAGGCGACAAGGTATACTTCCACGTAACTAACCTTGAGCAGGATTGGGATGTACCCCACGGCTTTGCGATTAAAGGAGCGAACACTTCTGAAATATTAGTCATGCCTGGAGAAACCCTGACGTTGATCTGGGAGCCTAAAGAAACGGGAGTATTCCCATTCTACTGTACAGACTTCTGTTCAGCACTTCACCAGGAAATGCAGGGATACGCAAGAGTATCTCCGGAAAATTCAGATGTCGAATTGAAGTACGGAACTGGTCAATGATGATTTGACCTCCATCATGGTTGGGGAGCTGATACCTCCCCAGCCTTTTCACTTTTATTTATATTTATAAACGAGGTAATTATGAAAACATCGCACAAAATATGGATGGCATTTGCAGCACTTTTATTGATAGGTGTTTACTTCGTTCCTATTTGGGGAATCAGTATGGAAGCTCCGCAGTACCCTGAAGGGATCGGGATGAAGATTATGGTTAACAATATTGAAGGGCAACAGCCTAACGATCTTCAGAATATTAACGGGTTGAATCATTATATCGGCATGAAACCGATAGAACCGGCTTCAATACCTGAGTTGAAGATCATGCCGTACATTTTCGGCTTTTTGATCATTACCGGGCTGATCATTGCAGCAACCGGAAAAAGAACGCTGATATTGTTTTGGCTGGGTATTTTTATCCTTGTTTCTATTGCCGGACTGGTTGACTTTTATCTGTGGGGCTATGATTACGGACATAATTTGAATCCGGATGCTCCTATCAAAGTCCCGGGTATGACCTATCAGCCACCATTGCTGGGCAGTAAACAATTGTTGAATATCAAAGCGACATCTTTGCCACATATTGGATTCTATTTTGCATTAGTTTCAATGAGTATTGCAGGACTGGTATGGTGGAAAAGTGGAGAAAAGTAACTTTTAAATCATAAAGAAATTTAGATAAATGTAATCGAGGTCGGTTATGAGATTGCGTAAATATATTAAATTCATGATAACTGCTTGTGGTGGTGTTGCTATTTGCAACAGCTTGCAGTCAGGAACCGGTTGAAATTCATTATGCCAGTGACGAATGTGCACACTGTAAAATGATGATCACCGATGAACAATTTGCGGCTCAGCTGGTAACAGAAAAAGGCAAAGCGTATAAATTTGATGCCATAGAATGTATGGCCGTTTATCATCGCCAAAACAAAGATGAGTTAAGCGGTTCCAGGCTGTGGGTCAGTAATTACAATGATCCCGGCACTTGGCTGGATGCCTTTGAGGCACAGTATGTAAAGAGTGAGGTTATTAAAAGTCCTATGGGTGAATCACTATTAGCCTTGCCTACTAAAGAGGCGGCAGAAGAACATATAGAAGAAAGACCGGGGCGAATGCTGCTCTGGGATGAGGTCTCCCAAATTGAAATGAATTTGGGAACGGGAATGCAAAAGTAGTATTTCCGGTACAAAAATAAATGGAGGTCAAAATTGAAAGGTTTAAAATACATAACCATGGCGGGAGTGTTTCTACTCGCCGGTTCTTTTGTATCGGCTCAAACCGTTACGGTTTCTCCTGAAGGAGAGATATCAACAATTGCTGAGGGCTTGGACCTTACCCAGCCATACGATACGCTTGTTATCAAAAAAGGAACGTATCGTGAATACAATCTTAAGGTTGACAAACCTCTTACAATTATTGGTGAGGAGCGGCCGGTAATTGATGGTGAGAAAAAAGGATTTATACTGGTGATAACCGGAGATGATGTGACGGTTAAAGGGCTTGAAGTTCGCAATACCAGTACCAGTTTTATGGAAGATTATGCCGGGATTCTGGTAGAAAAAACTAAGAATACGATCATTGAGGATAACAGGCTGATCGACAACTTTTTTGGAATCTATCTGGCTGAAACAGATAAGGCTGTGATCCGAAACAATTATCTCACGGCTTCGGGAGAGAGAGAAACTACATCCGGCAACGGTATTCATCTTTGGTATAGCAAGGACACGAAAATTGAGGATAATTACGTACGAGGCCACCGCGACGGACTCTATTTTGAGTTTGTGGATGGGGCAACCATTACCAATAATATGAGTGAGGAAAATATACGTTATGGGATTCATTTTATGTATTCTGATAACTGCAGCTATCGTGAAAATACGTTTAGAGATAATGGAGGAGGGGTAGCTGTGATGTATACTTCCAATGTTGAGATCATTGGAAACCGGTTTGAGGATAATTGGGGATCTTCTGCCTATGGTATGCTATTGAAGGAGATCAACCGAAGCCGAATAGAGAACAATCATTTTGAGAACAATTCGGTGGCACTTTACATAGAGGCTACGAGCAGAAACGAGGTAAAAGGAAATACATTTCGGCAAAACGGTTGGGCGGTAAAACTGATGGCAAACTCAACGGACAACGTGTTTAGTGAGAATAATTTCATTGCCAACTCATTTGAAGTTTCCACCAACAGCCGAAGAAATTTCAATGAATTTACGGGAAATTACTGGAGTCAGTACGAAGGTTACGATCTTGATCGGGATGGAGTAGGAGATGTTCCGCATCACCCGGTACGGCTTTTTACCATACTGGTTGAGAAACAGCCACAGGCTTTACTTTTGTTGAGAAGCCTGTTGATCGACATGCTGGATGCAGCCGAAAAAGTTATGCCTGCATTAACTCCTGAAACACTTATTGATACCAAACCACAAATGGACCAGCTACAATGATTGAACTAAGAGGATTAAAAAAGAACTTTGGTCAATTGACCGTTTTGGATGATCTCGATCTGGAAATTCCTTCGGGTCAGGCCACCGGAATTGTAGGCCCAAACGGCTCCGGGAAAACAACAATGATCAAAAGTATTCTTGGGTTGGTTAAGCCCACTGAGGGTGAGGTAAAGATTGACGGCGAGCTGGTTAACGACAAGTGGGAATACCGCGAGAAGATCGGGTATATGCCCCAGGTGGCCCGTTATCCTGAGAATATGACCGTGGAGGAATTATTTCGGTTTATAAAGAATATTCGGGGAGATCAACCTTCTTCTGAAGAAGAATTGATCAAACACTTTGGGCTGGAATCGGAGTTGAAAAAACGAATGCGAACACTATCCGGCGGTAACCGACAGAAGGTTGGAGCGGTGTTATCTATGATGTTCAACCCCGAAATACTCATTTTTGATGAGCCTACTGCCGGACTTGATCCTCGCTCAAGCGTACAATTCAAGAAAAAAATGGTTGAGTTAAAAGAAGAGGGTAAAACCATTATGCTTACCACACACATTATGAGTGAGATCGAGGAACTGGCAGACTACCTGATATTTATCGTGGAAGGCAAGATCAAATACCACGGCCCGATGGACGCATTACTGAATGAACATAAAGAGCAGCGCCTTGAAGGTGCCGTTGCTAAAATGATGGAGGAAGAAGCAGCATGAAAACGTTAACCATTCTAAACTACCAATGGAAAGATCTCGTCCGTGGCAAATGGATCTTCGGATATGCATTGATCTATTTATTGATCACAGATGCCCTTATTCGTTTTGGCGGAGCAGGCCCTAAGGCGTTGCTCAGCATCTCGAACGTGATGCTTCTTCTTATTCCCCTTGTTGGAATGATCTATGGAGCGCTATATCTTTATCAGTCAAGGGAATTTACAGAGCTACTGCTTGCACAGCCTTTAAACCGTAAAACCCTCTTTTGGGGTCTTTATGGGGGGCTGGCTCTTCCCTTATCAGCAGCTTTTATTCTGGGAACCATTGTGCCCATGCTTTATAATGGTATGTTATTTGGTGATCAGCTCATGTCCATTTTGTTACTGCTTGGTTTAGGGTTGATCCTGACGCTTTTGTTTACCGGAATAGGCTTTTGGCTGGGACTTGCATTTTTTGAAGACAGGATCAAAGGGTTTGGGATTTGCCCTGGTTGGCTGGCTATTCTTAGCTGTATTATATGATGGCCTGGTTTTGCTGACGATCTTCGTTTTAGGCGATTATCCAATTGAAAAACCCATGCTTGCGTTGACGATGCTCAATCCCATTGACCTGGCACGAATAATTGTATTGCTTGAGTTTGATATCTCAGCTTTGATGGGTTATACCGGCGCTGTGTTCAATCGTTTTTTTGGCAGTTTCTATGGAATGATAACAGCCATTGCAAGTATGTTGGTGTGGTTGGCTCTTCCACTTGCGGGGGCTACACGGAGATTTCGAAAATGGATTTTTAGTGGTAGCATTAATAAGGAAACTGACATTTAATTCACTCTGAAAATTAACCGCAAAGAGCGCTAAGATTGCGCAAGGATCGCTAAGCTATGCCGCACCTCTGCGTATTGCGAGGTTAAAAAGAGGCTAACCCTCTAAAATTAAAAACCCTTCTCCGCTTTTACACGAAGAAGGGTTTACTCTTAACCAACCAACCATCAATTAACTCGTTCAAAATTGATAACTGAGGGAAATCATTAAATTTCGCCCCGCTTCGGGGATATTCCCGATGCTTGTGTGAGTATGATAGTAGTGATCCAGTATGTTATTAAGGCTTAGGATACTTGTCAGATTACCGTCCATCCATCTCCGCTCATAGGTAAGATTTAGAATACCGTAAGCATCTGTTTGGTCTTCAATAGAAGAGGTCTCTGCAATTCGATTCTGCTCAGCTGCCCACTCCAAATCAGCCATCAACATGTTTTTTCCTCTGTGAAAATGCAGGGTAGTATTCCCTTTGAGGGGTGGTATTAGTGGTAGAGGCTCATCCAGAGTTTGATTTTGAGCATAGAGATATGAAATCCTGTTCTCAAGGGTGATCATCATCCCAAGGTCATTAATGCTTCTGAACTCACCACCGGTGATCACGGCATCCCCAACATTGGCGTACTGCTTGAACCGGAAATCATTATTGCCTGCATCATTCGCCAAAATTCCGTCGATGTAGTTGAAATACTGTTTGTGAAAGAGGGTAAAGGAGAAAGAATGTCGTGCTGTTTCCCAAGTCGCATTAATATCTGAGTTTACACTACGTTCAGTTTTGAGCCAGGGATTTCCATCATAGAAATATCCGTCGGTATAATTATAAATGTAATGCCCGAATAGCTCCATGTGGTTACCCATACGTTCGGAATAGACCAAACTCCCGGATAGGCTCCAGTTGTTATCGATCATCCATAGCAGACTTCCTGAGCCGGAAAGCAGGAATTTGGATCGGGTACCGGGAGCTTCACCATACAATCCTTCAAAGAAAGAGGCGTGAGACTCACTGTCAGTACGAAGATTTTTATAGCGTATGCTTTCCTCAACCTTTAGCAGAACATTGTCAAAAAGATCAACTCTGTGACGTAAACCGAAACTCACATTGTTGGTCTTAACTTCATCCAGATTGTATATCAGCATATCCTGGATGTTAGGATCAAGGCTTTCCATAAGCATATCCCCAAAAGCATCAGAGGTAAAAGAATCTATGAACCAATCGAATCGATGATCAAACAATGTGGCAGCTCCGTTTAGTTTTGCACCATAGGTTGTGGTTGTGCCATACATGGGCATATACATGCCTCTCATAACGGTTCTGTTGGCCACATCACGGCCGTAATCATCCATGGAGTGACGTATGCTATTTGCGTAAATTTGAGCCGTATTAAGACTGAAACCTCGTTCAGAGGGAGCGAAGTTGAACTTAATCTGACCAATATCGGCCAAGGCTTTTGTGGCATCCATGAGCAAAGCAGGGTACCCGATGTCGTAGGCCTTGTCTGTGATATAACTGGCTTCGATGGAGTGCTGAGCAGGAAACGTATGGCGGTAGTTGATGCTTAGGTTCAATTTTTCATACTGCGTATTTTCTATCGTTTGATCGTTACCCGCCTTGAAATCATCTGCTTTTTTATAACTACCGGAAAATCGAACGGCATTTCTTCCGGAACGGTCAGCCGTGTTTCCGATAAAACTAAAGGTTCGGTATTGATCCGGCATGCGGTAGGAGGTATTCAGATCGAAGGAAGTTGTACTTTGATCTGCTTTTTGGGTAACAAGGTTCACTGTACTTATTCCGGTCCCGTTTTGAGCCACACCGCTTCCGCTTTTATCAATTTGCAGCTTAGATAGGTTATTGGATTCCACATAAGAAGTGATCGGGTCCATTTTATCAACGCAGGCTTTAAAGACTTGCATGCCGTCGATCACCAGGTTCATGCGCTGATCACTTTGTCCCCGAACGGCAGGTTCCCATCCGAAAGCTCCCCGCTTGGTGGTTGAAACACCGTCTATATTATCAAGGAATTCATCCATACCCTGACTTGCCTTTCGGTTGTGGTATGCATGCACATTCTGATCAACTTCATCATTGGCTACGACCAGTAATTCTGTCTGGTCTCGGAATATCTCGGGGTTCAGAAAGATCACCTCAGTATCAGGCTGCAGGTGGATATTTTTAGAAGCATAGCCAACAGCGGTTATGGTAATATGTGAGTGCTTACTTAATTCGATGGAGAAGTACCCATTCATGTCAGTGACAGTAATGACGGAATTTTCTCCATCTTTAATATGAGCCTGAACAATGGGTTCTTTGGTGGTTCTGTCTGCTACTTTAATTGAAATCTGTTGAGCCAAAGTGGTTTCAGCTCCAAACAGTAACAGGCTGACTAATAGGATAAAATGTTTCATGACCTCTGGATATAAATTAAAAGTGAATAAGCTGCCGGTGCCTTGTGTCACCGGTCAGCTATTCAAATTAAAATGGGTTACTTGGCTATGACCGAGTATTCAAAAACGACTTCTGGTAATGTGTCGTTAGCTACAACCAATTCAACAGTTGTAGTCCACAGGCCACTCATGCTGTAGTTGATGTCACCTTCATAGAAGCCATTACCTGTAGCAACAGGAGGTGTGAAAGGAGTTGAATGTCCGGTTCCGCCCCCCATATCCATATAAGGAAACACGACCAGCTCCGCATCGGAAACGGCCGGGAAGTTCATCATGCTTTCACGGGTGTGAATCAAAAAGGTTAGATCATTATTTCCACTCATTGGTCGTTGTGGCTCATACCATGTAATGAAATATTTCTTACCGGTATCATCCTGAGTGTTCATGATCTTCCAGGAGGACTTGACGTTTACAGGCATTTCACCTGAAATTACTGCATCGTTTTGTGTAGTGAACTCAAAATTAATGGTCCAGCTGCCCATATCGCCACTTGGCATAATAAAAACTGCAAGGTTGCTAAGGTAGGAATCATCAACAAGATCGGTTTCAGGCTGATCAAATGGAGTGGAATGAGACATGGTAGTCATATCCATGATCGGGCTGATCGTGAAGGACTGAGGGGTGATGGTGTTGTCGCCCTGCTTGATCTTCCAGTATAAGTAGTTAGCACCGATTTCTAATTCTTTGGGGGATTCAAGTGAGATGGTATAACCATCAACGGTTACTGAATTCACGGGAATGAGATCCATTTCCGGATCATTATTATCTGTAGTGTTGCAGGAAGCAGCAACAAATAAGAGTACTGCCACGGCCATTATACGGCCAAATAGTGTTTGAATATTCATGATATAGAACGTTTAGTTTAGTTGAGTAATAAAGGGATATGGTGAGCCGGTCTGATACGGATCAGAACAGAAGTTCACCGAAATAAAAGATGGGGTATAAACTAAACGCGGGGAGGCCTGAAAAGATCGTGATAAGCCCCATTCAACTCATGTTCTGTGGTGGGTATAAAAGTAATCTCAAGTTCATTGGGGTAGATGTGAACGAGATCAAGAGTGCAGGTAGCATTGACCTTAGATGAAAAGATCAGAGCCTGAGTTGTGTCTGTATTATTGTTGTGTGGCAGATCATAGTAACAAAATTCACCATGGGTATCATCGCCATCGTGATCATTATCAGTGGCGGGAGTATTATGGTGGCAAGTGCAAACTGTTTCACCTTCATCAACTTCACAACTGCAAAAGGTGATCTCACAATAGGTGCCGCCATCATGAGTATGCGAATGATTAAGTACGAGTCCGAAACCTAACCATCCCACAATATTCCATAGCAACACCAACAAAGTGGCGTAGCCGGTGATCTTGTGATATGTACTATTCAGACTCATGACTCTTAAATTTACTTCACCAATATGAAGATTGATTGAATTTGAAATTAAACAAATTGTGTTGAACTCTTAATACTTGTTACAACAATTAACAAGAGTTTAGAACGAATTGACCCAGATCAACTGCTTAATTTATTGATTGCCTGGCTAGCTTTATCTCATTTCTAAAACTTGAATGACAGCTTACACATCCTTGCTGTATGATCTGATAATTTTCCAATATGCTTTCCATGTTACGATCTATAGCTGCAACTTTGAGGGAGTCAGCTGTGTCATGCACCACCTTGTCGTACTGACCAAAAGCCTGCATCCGATTTCCTAAAGTCTTCTTCACAAACGACCGGGTTTCATCCGAAAGCGCGGGATGTTCGTTAATGGCGGTGGCTCCCTTTTCGATCAGATCATAATTCTCAGTGTAAATACCTTCATTAATTATCTGAATGTCAGCATAGATCAGGCGCATGATGGTTTGAAGGTTCAGTGAGTTTTCTTCTTTTGGCTCATGCATAGTGATACCTGAAAGAATAACTCCGGACATAAGAAGGATGATGAATATTGTGATCTGGTTTTTCATAATAGTTACCAATAAGAGGGTTATATGGGTAATTTTATTTTTTGGTCATCTTTAGGCTAAAGAAGATCAATAGCCATATAGCAGTTCTGAATGACATTGCACCAAGGCTATCTGTTGCAACACCTGTATTTACAATGTAGATGATGCCAATTACCACCAATACTAAAAGATTGATCAGGAATATGGCTAAGGCAGCAATTTTACCTTTTTGTTTATTTTTCCAGATTTGATAGCCGGCTACTAGATAAACAGTTCCCATAATGTGATTGAAGATCAATAATGGAAGAAAAACATAATATCCGGGGTCTGAGCCAAAGTAAAGGATACGAGAACTTGCAACGAGTGTTATAACTCCAAAGACTATTGCAGTCACTGATGCTATTTTCTGTGTCAAACTGTGTTCTTTAGGTATCATTGGGAAGCATTATGGTTCTAATTTAGAATGATCTATGCTGATTATCTTTCATAAAAGATTTTACCACTGAGATAAAGTAAGGTTGTCTCTGTAAGTTTTACTTTATATTGAATTTCAGAAATCTTCAATCGTGCATTATGAAGGGATAATTGAGCACTTCTCAATTCCACCCCGGTAATCAAGCCCCGTTCAAATGAATCTTTAGCTCGTTCGTAATTTCTTTCATAGGTCTTGAGATTAGATCTTTGAACAGCCAACTGTTGCTTGTGGAATTGATACTGCTCCCAGGTATTGTCAAACTTAGCTTGAAGCTGCAGTTTTGTTTGGTCTGACAGGAGTTGATCTTGTCTTATATTAGCCTTTGCATTCTGAATAGCTGTTTTAGTTCTGCCTCCGCTAAAAATGGGGATACTTAGCGTTAAGCCGCCGGTAACCCCAAGTTGTTCCTGAGTTTCAAACTGACCATCTGTAGCAGTTTGATAGGCATAACCATACTGAGCGTTTGCTTTTAGAGTAGGATACAAGTTGCCTTTAACAAGCTTTTCTTCAAGTTCTGCTTGCTTAATTCTTTCCTCTCGTACAATGAGGTTCGTGTTGTTCTCTTCAAGGGATTGAGAAAGTTCTTGATAGTCAGGCTCAAAGTTAAGGGGTAGGTCTTCTTCCAGGGGTATTTGAGTTGACTCATCCCAGCCGATCTCTAAATGAAGATCCCGGTAAGCAGTGCTATAATTAAGTTTTAACTCCCGGTATTCAGTGCTGTCTGTTTTCAGATCTGCCAGTGCCTGCAAGTACTGCTGCTCATTTACCTGTCCAAATTCCTTTCTGTTTTTTACGATCTTGAATCGGTCTGAACTTTGCTCCAGTGCTTCTGTCTTCAGTTCTATGGCTTTTTGGAGGGATGCCACTTGGACATACCGTTGAGTTATATTTAAAATGGTCTGTTCCATTTTAGCCCTATGATTCAATCCTGATACTACTTGACCGGTTTTCAGCATTTTGTAGCGATAGTATCCTTTCATGCCGTCAAATATTACAAATTCTGTACCGATACCTGCCTGTAACTGAGTAGAGTAAACTCCATCATATTCTATTGATGGTGGTGGTTGTGAACCTGCCTGTGGATTTATCAAATTCTGAAAAAATGAGCCAGGCATCAGTTCAACATCATTATAGGCCCAATTCATGCTGCTGATGATCCCAAGCGTCGGGAGTTGACCGGCATTGCCACGGGTCGCAGAATTAGTAGCTTTTTCCACTTCGATTTCGCTGATCTGAATATTGTGGTTGTACAGTAATGCGGCATCCAACGCCTCATTTAATGTAAATGTGTCTTGTGCAAATAAGACCTGTGTTGTCAGTGAGATCAGGATGATAAATATTGCTCGTTTCATAGATTACTACGTTTTTGATGTTCCATAAGTTGAACAGCCGGTTCTACATTTTCAGAAGTGACTTTGTCTCTACCCATTAAAACCATGAGTTTAAGTTTGATCTCATTCCAGATAACCAAAAATGCCGGAGCCAGGATCAGTGAAATAAACAGGCCGAAGATCAATCCATAGGCAATTGCAATGGCTGGCGGTCGAAGGAAAGCAGATGCCAATCCGCCGACAAAGATCATAGGAATCAGTCCTGCAACCGTACTCAGACTTGTAAGTAAAATAGGTCTAAAACGGGATTTAACGGCATCTTTAAGAGCATCCTCAAAGGTCATTCCTGATGTGAGATTATCATTGAACGCCGTAATGAGTACTAACAAATTATTGATGAGTATTCCAACCAAGGCGATCATCCCGATGAGAGAGAAAATATTCATGGTGGCTCCGTGAATTATATGTCCGGCAACAACACCGATAAAGGAAAATGGCAGTAATAGGAATACCAAAAAGGTTTGGCCGAAAGATTGAAAGTTGATGATGATCAGAGCGATCATAAATACCAGAATAAAAGGGGCAACGGATTGCATGGCCTCGGTAACTTTTGCTGATTCCCTGTTTTGACCCTCGATCGAGAAAGTTACGTCAGGAAACTCCTTACTTATAACCGGAAGAATATTGGTGTCAATATCACCTAAAATTGCCGGAGCAGATAATGATGGATCAGCAAGATCTGCATCTACTCGAATGGTGCGGTTTCCATTTATTCGGTTGATCTGAAGCAGTTCATCCGTAGGGTAAATACTCGCAACCTCATTGAGTGGGAAGGATCCTGAAGGTGTCCGGATCTTCATGTTTTTTAGATCGTCAAAACTTGTACGGCTATTATCAAGGAATTTCACCCAAATCCGGACATCATTATTTCCTCGCTGCACGTTTTGAGCCTCCATGCCAAAGAAGGCAGTTCTTACCTGTATCATAAGGTCTTGTAAATTTAGGCCAAGTTGCTCGCCTGCTTTGGTTAACTCAAGATGTAGCTCCGGGTTACCGCGCTGATCGGTATCGGCTACATCAACCAGATCATCCCTTTGTTCAAGTAGTGATTTGAGTTTTGAAGAAGCTGCCTGAATTTGGCTAAGGTTTCTGCCTGAAACGGAGATATCAACAGGAAGTCCGCCAAAACGATGTTCTGCCATTGCCCCCATAAACCGAATGTATTTCGCTTCTGATATTTCACCAACTTCCTCTCTGAACATGTTGTTGATCTCGAAAGATGGGATGCCTCGTTCTTCACCTCCCAGCATAACTACACGAAGCATTCCCTGATGTGAATTTGGTCCTAATACCAACTCTATGTTTTGTACTACCTCTTTGTCGTCGTTACGTTGGGATGTAAGCCTGTTATTCACTTTTAGAATACTTAGCTCAATTTGCTCCAGTTTTTCTTTGACTTCAGATTCAGGCGTGCCCGGTGCTAATTCGATACTGACCAATTGAACATCATCATCCAAATAAGGAAAGAAAGTGACCGGTAAAATGCCGGTTCTTAGCATCAGGATTGCCATAAACATAAGAAATACAAAACCACCTACATTCAGCCATTTAAAGCGATGGGAAACTATATCGGTTAATGGCATAAACCATTTGTCTCTGAATTTTGTGAGACTGTCAGTGAAAAAGGTCTCAAATCGCGTTTGTTTATTCTCTTTAGTAAGCACTTTTGATCGTGTCATTTTAGCCGGAAGAAATAAAAAGGTAATGATCAGCGCAGCTAGCAGAGCACTTGTGACCACAAAAGATACCTCTGAGAAAAATGCGCCAGGTTTACCCGGTAAGAAAAAGAAAATGCTGAAAGCGATAGCCGTTGTGAATAACGATATTATCATAGGAGTTGCAACTTCGGCGGCTCCGTCTCGGGTGGCTTCGATAGGACGTTTCCCAAATTCAGCATAATGCCGATAGATATTTTCAGCAACTACAACTCCCGTATCCACAAGCATACCAAGAACCAGAATAAAACCGAATATTGAGACCACGTTTATAGTTAGATCATAGCCAAGCAGGGCAAAAATAAAGGTCCCAAGCAGGGAAAGGGGGATTGTTAAAGATACCCAGAAAGCAATTCGCTTGTCGAGAAATAGAGTTAAGATCACCAAGACAAGGACCAATCCGGCCATACCATTTTCCCATAGGGAGGCCGCACGTTCATTCACAAATTCAGAAATATCTTCAATGACGATAAGTTCAACGCCTTCATGCAATTGATTGAAGTTATCCATGAAAGCTTTTGCCTGATCGGCTACATTAACTAGGTTTTCATCATTGGTAGTCAAAATTTGAAGGACGACGGATTGTTTTCCATTTAAATATCTTTCATAGGAGCGGTCATTAAACTGTTCTTTAACAGTTGCAATATCCTTAAGTAGCACCCTTTGGCCTTCCGGACCTGATCGAACAGTGATCTCAGCGACCTCTAAGGCTAAATTCGATTTATTCTTGGTACGTATCTGCCAGTTTGCGTGATCCAGTTTCAGCTCGCCACCGGTCATATCAATATTGTTCGATCTTATGGCTTCGGCTATCTGTTTGAAGGTCAGCCCGTAGCGATCCATTTGTTCGTCATCGAGCTCGATCACGATCTCCTCTTCAGAGAATCCGTATAAATTCACGTTCGAAAAACCTTTTCCGATCATGAATTCATCTCTTATTTGCTCAGCATAATCTTTTTTCTGTTGTAGCGGGATGTCACCCGTTAAAGCTAAAGTGATGGTTGGATTCAACATCTCCTGTTTAAATATTACGGGGCGATCCATGTCAGTTGGGAAGTCACTGATCTGATTTACGGCATTCTCTACATCCGTCATAACTTCGTCAATGTTGGCCCATTCGAATATTTCAACGGTGATCCTTCCATTGTTTTCTTTTGAATAGGAGGTGAATCGATCCATCCCGGAAATACCTCTTAAATTATCTTCGATACGGGAAATCGCTCTTTCCTCAATTTCCTGTGGTGATGCACCCCGATAAATAATATTTATGTAGATTTCTTTTGGGGCTTCGGGTGGGTTAAGTGTATATCTGACCTGACTGAAACTGATGAATCCGACCAACAACGTAAGGATCAGCCCAAGATTTACCATGACAGGATATCGTACAAAAAAATCTATAAGTCTCTTCATGATGTTGTCCTATTGTAAATTGAGTCCGCTATAAGCAAGGTCAGAATTTGCAATGATCCGGTCCCCGTTTTTCAAACCGTTAACCCATATGTATTCTTTTTCTATATCGATAACCTGAACCGGCTTTTGCCGGATCAATTGATCAACTGCAACATATACATGTCCGGTTCTTAATAATGACGATTTTGGTATGCGGGCAAGTGATGCTTTTTCTTTGGATTGAAAGGTGCCTTCCAGGTACATACCTTCTCTTAAATCATCTCCTTCAACATGTAGGTATATGGAAATCATTTGTGTTCTTGGATCTACGGAAGGGTTAATGCGATGGACTTTGGCTGTCCACGACCTTTTTCGATCTTGATCGAATACTTCGATCTTACTTTCAATTTCGATAAGATCGATTTGTTGCTGATCTACTGAGGCTTCAAGGATAAAGGATGTTGGGTCAACTAAAGTGCCAAGGTGAAATTGTGGTCCTACAGCCTGTCCGGGTTCTGCATTGGCCATAGAAAGTACGCCTGAAAATGGGGCCTTTATAGTAAATTTTTGAAGTTTGGATTCTGCGCTTTTAATTTGGTAGTAGGTATCGAAAATTCCCCGAGAACTGAGAAATTGCTGAAGTTGAGGTACATCAATATCAGGTAATTCCGGTAGGTTTTCTTCCGGATGTATGGATGAATACCAAGAATCCAATTTCGGAAAGGATTCAGGAAAATCCATTTTGACGTCGGGTAAAACCCGTGCAACCAGGGTCATGAAACTGCTCTTTGATGCCTGAAGCTGAAGCTGAACCTCTTCACTGTCAAATTTCAAAATGGTTTCTCCCCGTTCATAAGTAATGCCTTCCCTGAAAGGTTTGTTAGAGGGGAGAATCTTTCCCTGAATTTCCGGAAAAATCATTAGCCGATTATCTGCCTTTAGGCGTCCGCTTAACGCTACAAATTGCGGGCGATCTTCAAGGTTGATGGTTATGAATTCCATGTTGCTGACCTCAGTTTTTTGAGCTGTTTGCTCAGGTGTCGTAACTGTTTCTTCTTCACTGGAGTTACAGGAGATCAAAAGAGCCGGTACCAATAAAAGTACTTTAAAAAGTTTCATATAGATAGTTTTACGATGTAAGAATGAGAACAGTTTAAGGCTATTAATTATATGATTCAACCATTTGGTTGAATTTAGAATTAAGAGTGCAATTTTTTTTAAGAACAGCATAAACAGTTATATAAGATTGTTAATTTGATTAATAATTGAGTAAAATTTAATACGTTAATCAAATAAACTAACCAAATGGTTAGTTATTGTGCGAGACTTTTGTATGTTTAGTCATCAGAGATTAAAATTTTAGAAGCAGATTTGATGGAAGACAAGACGACGGACCAATCATCTACCGAACTAAAAATATTTGAAGCAGCAAGAGAGATATTTCAGGCAAAAGGGCTGGAAGGAGCACGCATGCAGGAAATAGCCGATAAAGCTGAGATCAACAAATCGATGCTTCACTATTACTATCGCTCTAAGGCAAAATTATTTGAGAAGGTATATCAGCTCTCGGTCATAAAAATGATACCAAAGATCACTGAATTGTTGAATGAAGATCTTCCATTGGAGCAAAAATTAAGGAGTTTTGCAGATAAATATATGCAGATCATTAAGGCAAATCCCGATATTCCTTTATTTGTACTGCATGAGATGAACAAAGATCCGAACAGACTTCAGAATTTTATGTTAGGTCACATAGGAGAGAAAGTTCAGCCGTTTTTACAACAGATAAAAGAAGAGCGGAAAAAAGGGAATACAGTAGACTTGCCTGCAGAACAGATCATGGTAAACATCATGTCGTTGATGATATTTCCATTTATTGGTCGACCGGTTTTTAAAGCTATACTGGATAAAGATGAAGAAAATTATAATGCATTTATAGAAGAACGGCATAGGATGCTTCCTGACTATATCGTCAGTATAGTGATGAAAAAATAGCTTACAATAGCTCATATTCATTACATATTCACATTTTATCTTTATTTAAAAATATATTTTATAAACTAATGGAGAGAAAATCATGGGCGTATTAGAAGGTAAAGTTGCAATTATAACAGGTGCAGCGAAAGGAATTGGTGAATCAACGGCAATGCTTTTTGCGAAAGAAGGAGCCAAAGTTGTTGTTTCTGATATTGATGTAGAAAACGGCAAAAAAGTTGTTGATGCAATCAAGAAAACCGGAGGAGAAGCGATCTTTGTAAAAGCAGATGCTTCAAAAGCCAAGGATCATGAAGATCTCGTTAACAAAACGGTGGATGCTTTTGGCAAGCTTGATGTAGCCGTTAACAATGCAGGTATTGGTGGTCCATTATCGAAAACTGCCGATTATCCAATTGATGGCTGGGATAACGTGATCAACCTGAATCTGAGTGGAGTATTCTACGGAACCAAGTATCAGATCGTCGAAATGCTTAAAAACAAAGGGGGCAGTATTGTAAATATTGCTTCAATTCTTGGTCAGGTTGGAACAGCCAACTCGCCGGCCTATGTTGCGGCCAAACATGGGGTAGTTGGTTTAACCAAAACAGCTGCGATCGAATATGCAAAGGACGGTATCAGAGTTAATTCAGTTGGGCCGGGTTATATAAAAACTCCACTGCTGAATATATTGGATGATGATACACTTGAAATCTTAAAAGGTATGCATCCGATAGGTAGATTGGGTGAACCGGAAGAAGTGGCTGAGATCATACTTTGGTTGGCATCAGATAAAGCCTCTTTTGTAACCGGTAATTACTATGCTGTGGATGGTGGATACCTGTCACAGTAAGAATCGATTCAGAAAAACAGACTAACTTATGAAGCTCCTCAATCTAAAATGATGAGGAGCTTTTCTATTTGGGATCAGGTAAATTCCGTGTAGTGGTCTCGATATTTCATCTTATGCCAAAGCGCCAGTAATACACCCCAGAAAATGACAGCCACAGCCTGATGCAGTACACCAAGTGAAATTGGTACGCTATAGATCACAGTAAAGATACCAAGCAGATATTGCAGTACAAGTATAGCCAGCAGAGCGGTTGCAGGCTTCATCAGGTCTGAGGTGCGATCTGCCTTATACATTTTCCACCAAAAGGCAGCAACCACAACCAACAAGATCGTTCCGTTAAGACGATGTATCCATTGTACGGTTCCCGGATTTTCAACCAGGTTTCTTATGAAGGGATCAAGCATTGCAAAGGTTGGTGGTAACCATTCACCTCCCATTTTTGGGAAGTTGTTATACATGAACCCGGCATCAAGTCCTGCGGTGAAGGCACCGTAAATGATCTGCAGCCAAAGCAAAACACCAATGGTGTACATCCATTTTTTGAAGGGAATGGTATCGGCCTCACCCTTTTTAAGACTGCTATGGTACTTTACATCCAAGGCCAGCCATAAACAATAGGCAAAGAGGATAAGTGCCAGAGAAAAGTGAATAGCCAGCCTGTAATGACTCACATAGGGTACGTCCACTAAGCCACTTTGAACCATGATCCAACCCATTGCACCCTGTGAAGCTCCAAGAAAAAGAAGCACCAGCAATCGCTTCAGTAGACGTCTGTCAAAATAACCTTTGACCCAAAACCAGATAAAAGGTACGATGAAAATCATTCCGACCACACGGCCGATCATTCTGTGGAGATATTCCCAAAAGAAGATGGTCTTAAACTCATCCAGTGCCATACCGGCGTTCAATTTCTGGTACTGAGGGAATTCTTTATACCTTTCAAAAGCTTTATTCCATTCCACTTCATTCATGGGTGGAACGGAGCCCATAATAAGACTCCAGTCGCTCATGGATAGGCCTGAATCAGTTAAGCGGGTAATTCCGCCTATCACAACCATGAGGGTAATTAAGATCACTCCTGACCACAGCCAGAGGTAAACAGGGCGCTTGTACTCGGGTGTCATATAGCTTAGATATTTATATAGTTAGTCATCATCTCCGTAGATGAGATCAAGGAATTCCTGTTGTTCAACGTTACCGAAGTAATCTTTTACATCCACTTTTGCGATAGAGGCTGCAATATCTTCCGGTTCATATCTAACGCCTTGAAGCATAGTTTCGACCTCATGAACCCCTTCTTTGCCGAAGAAATCTCCGTAGATCTTTAAATTCTTGATGTGTCCTTTTTGAACATCAAGGCGAAGATCGATCTCGCCAATGGGGAATCTCTTGGTTCTTTGAATATTGAATTTAGGGGATTTACCGTAATTCCAATCCCAGTTACCATATTTTTCTTCCTTTAATTCGTGAACCGATTTCCATTCATCTTCAGTCAGCTTATAGGTTTCGAAATTTTCCCGGTCCTGATACAATCCATCCAGTATTCGTTGTTTAAAATCCGATAATTCCATCTCACTCGTATTAAGAAACTCGATGATATTGGAAACCCGGCTACGGACCGATTTATGTCCCTTAGACTGGATCTTACTCATCTTAACATTCAGGGCATTGGCTACTTCTCCCAAATCACTGTTGAACAATAGGGTTCCATGACTGAACATTCTTTTACCGGTTGAAAACTGTGCATTGCCTGAGATCTTTTTACCGTCAGCCAGAATGTCATTTCGTCCGCTCATTTCAGCAGGCACACCCATTTCTTTTAGGATCCGGATCACCGGCTCATTAAACTTTAGGAAGTTATTTAGATTCTCCTGCTTGTATTTGGTAATAAAGCTGAAATTCAAATTTCCAAGGTCATGATATACGGCTCCGCCACCTGACATTCTTCTTACAACGTGAATGCTATTATTACGAACGTATTCATCATTGATCTCCTCAAGCGTATTCTGATTTCTTCCTATGATGATAGAAGGTTCATTGACATAAAAAAGCAGGTAATCTTCCGATTCACCAAAATTTCTTAATGCATATTCTTCGAGTGCAAGGTTGACCTGAGGTTTTGTAATTTCCTCATTATCGATAAAGATCATGGTGAAATATAATTTTAAGAATTGAGTGAGAAAGAATTCAAATTATCTAATGTAGGAAGGCAAAATCTTGCATTTCTACATTAGCAATTGGTAAGAATTTATAACAGGAAACGAAAATTAACCATTCATTTCACCTACGTCAGCAACCTTTAGAGATTGGGTCAGAACAAGTCCATAGGCCACATGCATTAACAATCCGGCAAAAATGAATTTTCCGGGTACCCAGGTATTTGAATAAAAGATTCCAAATGATTCACCGGCGGCGGCTGAGACAAAAGGTGAAACAACGAGGCCTGCAAGAATGGAAATTATCACGCCATAAATCAGGCCCTGAACAAACCAGTTGCCCGGAATTCGGTGCTGAAGATATACCACCCAAATGAGAGCCAGCATCACACCTCCGATGTTAAAAGCCAGGTTGCCAAAAATAATATGATAGGCTCCTGTGCCGTGTATCTCATTGAAGCTTTCTGTGAGAATATGCCCGACATCAATGACCGGAAGTCCGATCCCACTTTGAAAAAATGCAACCATAGCCATGGCAAAAGTTGCTATGAAACCGCAAATAACCGTCCGGAAAAAGGTAGAGCCACTCATTTTAAGATCCCTGTTTGATTTAGATTTTTAAGAGGCCTCAAAGTTACAAATTTTCGTAGTCACACTCTTTACAATTTAGAGTAGTGCCAAGTCTGGATCTTCGTCCTTCTTCTGAAGTGACCCAGGGCCTGAGTTGCCAGGGAGGGTTGTGCCGAACGTGTTGGGTGTGGCCACATTTCAGGTCGGCTACCCAATCGTCTTCCTCATCTTTGTGAAATCCTGTTATGGGTTGTTTCATTTCGTGTCGATATTCATTTATTAAAACAAAATCCTGTAAAAGATAAGGCGTATGCGATACGCTGTTACAGTTTATTATATACTAGACACAATCCATCTCCTGAATGGTTCAAGCTTCATACTCAGACTTGTTCAAGCGTCCCGCTAGGAACTTTGGTTTGTTACCAATTCTTCAAGATCCAGAGATTCCATAGCACTGATAGCTGCTTCCATGGCGCCTTCAGTACATAATCCACTCATTGAGGCATCCATGAACCCTTCTTTAGCTGCCTTAATACAGGCCAGACGAACCGTTTCAGCAAGTCTTTTTTCATCCATACGCTTTCTTCTATTTGTTGGGTGATATTGTATATGCTCATTAAACAAAGATCAAATTATTGAGAACCAAATGCTGTAATTACTAATAATTGGTTGAACCGTGTAAATAGAGAATGATATAAATTTGATTGATTGACAAAAACTTTTGTAGAAATTCTACCGATGCTTAACTAAAAAGCTTAACTTTGATTGTTTATTAAGAGCGCAACCATTTTTTGTGTAACTAAAACTCTCTCAGTCATCAAAAAATTTAGTTCTGATCCGGTTACGGCTGTTGCCCATTCTAACATTGCACTCATCAAATATTGGGGCAAGCGCTCGGTGGAGTATAATCTGCCGGCAGTGGGTTCAATCTCCCTCACCCTTGATGCTCTTTTTACTAAAACCAGCCTTCAGTTCCTGGAAGATCTGGATGCAGATCAGCTTCTGTTAAACGATCTTCAGGCTAAAGGTCAGCCATTAAAGCGTGTATCGGATTTCTTAGATGTTGTCGCCGGGAGTAAAAACAGGCCTCAAGCCAGAATCAAAAGTGAGAATAATTTCCCAACTGGAGCCGGACTTGCCTCATCAGCATCTGGTTTTGCGGCTTTAGCGCTTGCTGCCACCGAAGGGCTTGAACTTTCTCCTACAAAAGAAGAGCTGTCTCGATTGGCCCGAATGGGATCCGGCTCAGCGGCCCGGTCTATTTATGGTGGATTTAGTGAGATGAAGCTAGGTACAAAAGATGATGGGAGTGAAGATTACGCAATCGCTTTGTATGATGAAAAATTTCTGGATGTCCGTTTACTTATTGCTGTAACATCAGATGAGAAAAAAGACCTCGGTTCAACAGAAGGAATGATGCGAACGGCAAACACTGCACCCTATTATGAAAGCTGGGTCAGCTCACAACCCAAAGATCTTGATGATATGAAACGGGCCCTGGCTGTAAAAGATTTTGAGAAAATCGGGGAATTAACGGAGCATAGTTGCTTTAAAATGCATGGTTTAGCCATGGCAGCAAAACCTCCTATACTTTATTGGAATGCTGCGACCACAGAAACGATTCAAAGAGTGTGGATTTTACGGAAAAATGGAATACAAGCATACGTAACCATTGATGCGGGGCCTCAAGTAAAGATTCTTTGCTTGCCTGAATCAGTGGATACGGTTAAAAATGCTTTATCTGACATTGAAGGCGTAAAATCTATAATTGAAGCAAAACCGGGGCCGGGTGCATATATATCGGATTCGGTGAACGAAATGACCAAATGATGGAAGAAACGACTATTAACGTTAAATCTCCTGGAAAATTAATACTCTTGGGCGAGTACGCGGTGCTTGAACAGGCTCCGGCTCTTGTAGCTGCAGTCAACCGACACTGTGAGGTGCGTATTGAATCTTTGTACAACAGCACTTTTCAGGTTCGTACTCCTAATCTGAATATACCTGAGATACAGTTTATTCTGGATCAGTATGGAGATGCACACTTCAGGACCAATGTTGACTCCAAGACTCAGGAACAGCTGCATTTTGTGCTGGCTATATTGAAATATGTGAGTCAGAAGGCCGGCAAGATACCGGGGGCTTCAATCAGTATTGATACAACATCTTTCTACCACAGAGTTACAGGTAATAAATTTGGTCTTGGTAGCAGTGCTGCACTAACCGTATCCCTTTTATCAGGTTTGATGAAGTATATCGGTAAAAATATTTCAAAAGAAGACCTATATCGGGAAGCATTTCTTGCGCACCGATTTGCACAGGGCAAAATGGGTAGCGGCGTTGACATTGCAGCCAGTACCACCGGTGGTATTATCAGTTATACAATGCCCGAAGATCCGGAGCAGCTGAACGGTAATATTCAAAAGATCAAACGCCCTGATAATTTGTACATGGCTTGTATTTGGGCGGGCTATGCGGTTTCAACGCGGAATTTTGTCCGTAAGGTTCATACCTATAAAAATGAACAGCCAAAGGCATATGATAAGCTTCTTGGAACTATGAATATGCTGTCTTATGAAGGGGTAAAAGCATTTTCAGGAAATGATACAGAAGGTTTTCTGAACATAATTTCTGATTTCCTTGAGTGTGAACGTCAACTTGGAAAGAATAGTGATACTGAGATAGTGTCGGATGTTCATGAAGAGATTCATTCTATAGTGAAGGCGCAGGGTGGCACGTATAAGCCATCAGGAGCCGGCGGGGGAGATATTGGAATTGCTTTTTGTAGCAGCCCTGACTGCATGAATAGAATCAGAAATACAATTGAGGACAGCATGTTTGACCTTATGAATCTTGAAGTTCAGAACAAAGGGGTTCAGATCTCCGAACATAAAGAAATTGGGTAATTAAACCCTGTTTGATTGAATTCTTACCTTTTTGAGCACCAGTAGTACGAACTGTTTCGGATAAATTATTTACAGATGAGCAACAACGACAAATCCCGGATACCAAAGTTTTATAAATACAGTGTTGAAAACAGGCTGGATATTCTCAGAGAAAATGAGATCCTGAGTCAGGAAGATTATATTGCCCTGCGCGAGCAAATGCATTTACTTACGCAGGATGATGCCGACAAGATGATCGAAAACGTGATCGGTGTGTTTGGTCTGCCAATGGGATTGGGGCTCAACTTTTTGATCAACAATAAGCCGTACATCGTGCCGATGGTTGTTGAGGAGCCGTCTATTCTGGCTGCTGTCAGTTCTGCCGCCAAGGTTGTAAGAAATGCGGGTGGATTTGAGGTTGAATCTGATGCCCCGATCCTTATCGGACAGATCCAACTGGTGGATGTACGTCACCCCATGAAAGTTCGCCATACCATTCTTCAGGAAAAAAAGGAGATCCTGAATCTGGCCAACAGCCTTCATCCGAATATGGTTAAACGCGGTGGCGGTGCCGTAGATCTGGAAGTAATGATCCATCAGCAGGACCGGCATCCGGGAAGCATGGTTGTGGTTCATTTACTGGTAGATACGCGAGACGCCATGGGAGCAAACCTTGTGAACAGTATGTGTGAAGGAGTTGCACCTCTTATTGAGAAGATGTCAGGCTCCAAAGTCTATCTGCGAATTTTATCTAATCTGACTGACCGTGCTATGGTTCGGGCAAAATGTGAGATCCCAACTGAGTACCTTAATTTCAATGATTCATCAGGCAGTGAGGTTCGTGATGGTATCATTCGGGCTGCAGAATTTGCGGCTATCGACCCATATCGTGCTTCAACACACAATAAAGGCATCATGAACGGGATCGATCCGCTTGCCATTGCTACCGGTAATGACTGGAGAGCTATTGAAGCAGCGGCTCATGCTTATGCATCCAGAAGTGGGAGATACACTTCACTGACCAACTGGTTCAAAAACGATAAAGGAGACCTTGTTGGTACCATTGATATTCCACTGAAGGTGGGAACCGTAGGGGGGTCACTCAAATCCAACAAAGCCGTAGGCATAGCTCATCGAATTTTGGGTATTGAATCTGCCACTGAATTGGCAGAAGTGATGGGTGCTGTAGGGCTGGCACAAAACTTCTCTGCTTTACGGTCTTTGGGAACTGAAGGTATTCAGCGTGGTCACATGACCTTGCATGCCAGAAGTGTGGCCAGTACAGCCGGCGCCCCTGCTGATCTATTTGAGGAAGTACTTGAACGGTTGGTTGAAAGTGGTGAGATCAAGGTTTGGAAAGCCAAGGAGATCATAGAGGATCTTCAAAAAGAGAAGATGATCGGAGCAGTTTCTGCACCTGCTAAGGACGAAGACAAGGATATGTCTTTTGGATTCGGTAAGATCATACTGACCGGTGAGCACTCTGTGGTTCACGGAACCCATGCGGTAGCAGCACCAATCACCCTAAAAATGAAAGCGAAGGTCTGGGATCATGACAAAGGAGTAAGGTTATTGATCCCAAGGTGGGGAGTAGAACAAACCATAGAGTTTGGCGCTGATCACAAATATTCCATTTACAAGTCGCTTGAAATGATCCTGGATCACCTGGACCTGCGTGAAAAAAGCATGAATATCGAAGTATTCCCGGAAGTACCGCGCGCTATGGGTATGGGCGGATCGGCAGCGCTAGCTGTGGCCATCATTCGTGCCTTGAATGAACATTTTGATCTCGGTTTGGGAGACGATGATGTGCGGCAGCTTTCATTTCAATCTGAGGATATCGTACATGGTGGTGCTTCTGGAATCGATAACACTGTGTCTACCTACGGAAATCTGATCACCTATCAGAAAGGCACGCCACCAGATATGCAAACCATCATCCTGAATGAATCTATTCCAATAGTTATCGGATTAAGTGGGGTTGAAAGCATGACCTCTAAAATGGTAAAACAGGTGCGAGAGCAATCTGAAAAATATCCGAAGTGGTATAAGCAGATCTTCAAACAAATGGATGAACTTGCCATTGCATCAAAAGAAGCCATTGAGCAGCGTGATCTCGATGAACTGGGCATGATCATGAACATGAATCACGGTTTTCTGAATATTTTGGGTGTGTCCTGTCCTGAGGTGGAGGAATTGATTGAGATCGCCCGACAAAATGGAGCCCTTGGAGCCAAGCTCACCGGTGGTGGCGGAGGCGGTGCTATGATCGCATTATGTGATTCAGAAAAAACTCAGAAGGTGATTCAGAAGGAAATGCATAAAGCAGGTTATGACGCCCTTATCACTGAGATCAAAAGCAACAAATAGGTTATATCTAAATTTCTGACCCGGGCCTATTTTCAAAATGAAAACTGAAATATTCTCTTTATTTTAGTTTTATTGCCACTCGCTCATACACCCCCATTAGTTTTGTGACATATATCACAAAACCAACTAAAGCTTATCCAGTAGGGGTATTCTTAAGTCAATTATTTACAGTTAATTAAGATTTATATATGCTGTGAAAAATTCATTCAATAATTTCATTGAATGAAGGTTGAAGAGTGTGTATTCTTAAATGCATCAAAAAAAGAAAGTAAATGAAGACACGGGAATTTAAAAAGAAATTATACAAGCAGTTGGCTGTGGTCACAAAGGCATTGTCAAATCCAATCCGGCTCGAGATCCTTGACTTGATTGCACAGGGTGCAGTTCCTGTGGAATACATTGCAGAACAAATAGATCAGCCGGTAGCCAATGCTTCTCAGCATTTACAGGTATTGAAAAAATCCGGATTAGTGGAAACCGAAAGAAGAGGTAAGTATAATTATTACCGTTTAGCAAGTAGGGAGGTGTACGTTGTTTGGAGCTCTCTTCGAAATATTGGGTTCACTAGAAATTCTGAGATCTCAAATTTACTGGAAGATTACAGAAGTAAAAAAGAAGGTCTGAAAATGATATCACGGGATGAACTTCTTAAGAAAATGGAAAAGAATGAGGTTTATCTGATCGATGTGCGTCCCAGCGAAGAGTATGAGCTTGGGCATATTAGGGATGCGGTTTCTATTCCACAAATGGAATTAGGTGAGCGATTAGACGAGGTACCGACAGAAAAGGAGATCGTGGCCTATTGCAGGGGACCGTTATGCCTTATGGCAGATGAAGCAGTTCGGTTTTTGAATATGAATGGGTTTATGGCTAAAAGACTGGAATATAGTTTTCCTGAATGGAAGGAAAATGGCTTGCCCATAGAGCAGTAAAAGAAATTCAAACAAATAAATAACAGAACAATGGACAAAACAATTTTGGTATTAGGCGGAGGAATTGGCGGAATTAATGCAGCCAAGGAACTCAATAGAAAAATTGGCAATGAAGATGGGATAAACCTGGCACGGATCCTGGTTTTTGAGAGGAATGAGCAGAATGTTTTTGCTCCTTCACTCACCTGGCTCATGGTCGGTAAAAGAGAAGAAGAACAGGTGTATCGGGAAACAAAAGAAGCTGAAGTTGGCGGTATCGAATTTATTTTTGGTGAGATCGAGTCTGTGGATCCGGAAAACAGGGTTGTTACAATAAATGGAGAGAAGTACGAGGGTGATTATATGATCATTTCCCTTGGAGTGGAACAATCTTCGGAGCATCATCTTGATGAGGTAGGCCATAATTTCTATACCATTGAAGGAGCGTCTTCTTTTTATGATAAGCTGGAAGACTTTGAGGGCGGTAAAATTGCCATTACAGTTTCTTCACTTCCCTATAAATCACCCGTGGCGCCTTATGAAGCCGCAATGCTTATAGATAGTTATCTGCAGGAAAAAGGGGTTAGAGGAAGATCAGAGATCACACTATATACACCGGAATCTAAACCGATGCCTTTTGCCGGTAAAGAGATATCTGATAATGTAAAACAGCTCATGGAATCAAGGGGTATAAAATATATGCCGAACCATCAACTGATTGCCGGCTCAGAAAATACACTTTCATTTAAAACAGATTCTGAGGAGCGAAAAGAAGTCGAGTTTGACCTGCTTACATTCACTCCGGACCATAAATGTCCGTCTGTTATAGGGAAGACGGATTTGGCAGGGGATTCAGGGTGGATCAAAGTTAATGAGAAATCGCTGGAAACGAAGTTCCCGAATGTATATGCCATTGGTGATATCATATCAATTGATACAGAAGATGGACAGAGCCTTCCGAAATCAGGAGTTCTTGCGCAGCATCAGGGAGATATCGTAGCACATAATATAGCCAGAGATATTTATGGTAAATCAGCTAATAAGTCCTTTGAAGGAAAGGGTGATTACATACTTGATCTGGGAGATGACAAAGCTCAAAAAGTAAAAGGGAATTTCTACAAGAACGACCTTGAGTTGAAAAAATCAGGAATTATCAGGCACTGGGAGAAAGTACTGACTGAGAAATCATGGTTTATCAAGAATTTTTAAACGGACTTCAAAAATAATTTCAAAAATATAAAAATGGACAAATTCTCAAGGACGATACGTTTTTTTGCGGGCTTTATGGTCACTTTAAGTTTGATTCTGGCACATTTTGTATCAACATACTGGCTTTTACTCACCTTATTTGTGGGACTAAATCTAATGCAGTCGACTTATACAGGATGGTGTCTTGCAGGCAAAATAATCCGAAAATTCGATCTGGGTTTTAAAGAGGGAAAGACTTGCAGGGTCTAATCATAAAATTATATAAATAACCAATAAACAATAGTTTAAAATGAATAATGAAAAGTTATATGTACTTGGAGTATGTCTGCTTTTAGGGGCTTTAATGATGCCTTTCAACCTGAATGCACAACATAATTCAGAAGTAGCCAACCGACTTTCTCTATCACTTGAGGAAGCAACAGAAATAGCACTCGATCAGAATTACGATATCGAACAAGCAGGCTATGATGTTGACAAAAGCCGGGCTCAATTTCAACAGACCAATGCAGTATTTCTGCCTCAGATTTCCTTTGAATATAACGCCATTTCAACGGATGATCCGCTCAACGTATTTGGCTTTAAATTGAAACAGGAAGTAGTGTCTCAGCAGGATTTCAATCCTGTCTTGTTAAATGACCCGGATGCATACGAGAATTACAGTGCGAAGTTTGAGGTCCGACAGCCACTGATCAATCCGGATATGTTCCTTCAGCGAAGTGCGGTGAAAAGTCAACTTAACTCTGCAAACGAACAACTCGCGGGAAGAAAGAATCATGTGCGATTTCAGGTTCGCCAGCAATATTACAACCTGATATTGCATATAGAACAAATAGATGTATTGGATGCCGCTCTAAAAACAGCCGGTGAACACCGACGTCAGGCTCAAAATTATTTTGAAGAGGGATTGATCAGCAAGGAGGATTACCTGGCTGCAAAGGTCTATGAGCTTGACATGGAAAGTCGAAAGCTGCAGACACAGAATGCTTTGGACAAGGTTCAGGAAGACCTTGCCCTGCTACTTGGCTTGGATGGAGCTGTAACCATCAGCCCAACAGATGAACTGAATTATGAACTGGTGCCTGAAGTTTCGATCGCAACATCAGGTTTTGAGGTGAATAATGCCCAGACGAGGGCCATTGAATATCGGGTGCAAGCGGCAAAAAAAATGGTCAGAGCTTCAGAATTCAGCTTCATTCCTAAGATAAATTTATTTGGAAGCTACGAATTCAATGATAATGATTTTGTAGGATTTGATGCTTCCTCATACATGATAGGGGCAAATCTTAGATGGGACATTTTCTCAGGATTCAGCAAGGTTGGAAAGGTTATGGAGGCAAAAGCCGATTACCGAAAAGCTCAGAGCATGCAGGAAAGTCACCGCATTGATCAGGAGAATAAAGTACGCCAAGCCGTTCGCTCTATTGATCATGCAACCAAGCAGATCACATTAACAGAACAAGCCATTGAGCAATCAACTGAGGATGTAAAGATCAGAACGAATCGCTATGTGGAAGGCATGGAAAGAACAACCGACCTGCTTGAAGCCGAAACGAAATTAGCGGAAGCAAAACTGAAACAGGTGATGGCACTGTACCAATACAACATGAGTATCGCAGCTCTTGAAATGCTGCTCGAACAAGATTTTAAAAATTAACAGCCAAACATTAATAACAATGAATTATCTAATTAAAGACCGTATGAAATCCCTTTCGGCACTGCTCGCTCTTACATTCATGATAACAGTAGTTACCGGATGCGGTTCAGATACTGAGACGATTGAATCAAGTCAGACAGTGGATGTCAAAGTGCAAACAGCATCTACATCTATGTCTGCTTCAACCCAAAGCTTTCCGGGTATGGTAGAGAGTGATAATCAGGCGAGCCTGAGTACTATTGTAATGGGAACCGTGACAGAAGTGCTCGTTGAAGTAGGAGAGAAAGTAAATAAAGGCGATGTACTGATCCGGATCAAAGATGATCAGATCCTGGCACAAAAATCACAGCTTGAGGCCAACATGGTTCAGGCCAAAGCCAATCTTGAAAACACGGAAAAGAACTACAACCGCATTAAGAATCTGTATGCGGAAGAAAGTGCAACTTCCAAAGAGCTGGATGATATTTCAACTATGTATGAGATCGCCAAAGCGAACATGGATGCATTAAATGCACGCATGAATGAAGTCAATGAAATGCTAGCCTACACTACCATTCGTGCACCTTTTGATGGCGTGGTAGCCAGGAGATTTGTTTCTGAAGGCGATATGGCTGCACCGGGACATCCTTTGGTGGCTGTTGCAGATCCAGGGGCAATTAAGATCACGGCTAATGTTTCGGAGCAATGGATCGGTAAGATAACTGAAGGTAGTGAAGTGAAAGTAAATATTGAATCTGCCGGAATTTACGATGCTTCCGCCACATTGATAGCGGTAAGTGAAGCAGGAGACCCAATGAGTCGGCAATTCGCTGTAGAAGCAAAACTCAATGATGATGAACTCTCAACCCATTTAAAAACCGGGATGTTCGCACAGATCGGCATGAATCTCGGTTCAGACGAAGCATTGTATGTACCTAAAGTAGCTTTGATAACAAGAGGTCAGCTTACCGGAATTTATACCCTCACTGATGATGATAAAGCTGTTTTGAGATGGGTAAGGCTCGGTCAAAGTTCAGGCGATCAGGTTGAGGTCCTTTCAGGACTTACTGCAGGTGAGCGATATATCGCAGAAGCCGATGAAAATATTCGTCAGGGATTGACTCTAAACATTCAGTGAAACGATCAGTAATACAATTAAACAAGAATTTCCAAGGATATAGAATAAAATGAATACCGGATTAGCAGGTAAAATTGCGCAGGCTTTTATTGATTCGAAGCTGACGTTGCTTTTGATGATCGCCTTTTTAGCAATTGGAGTATATGGAGTTTGGCTCACCCCAAGCGAAGAAGAGCCACAAATTGATGTACCAATGGCCGATATTTTTGTTGGTTATCCCGGTGCCTCACCTCAGGAAGTTGAGAATAAAATTGCCATTCCTTTGGAAAAAGTACTTTCCAACATTTCCGGGGTTGAGTATGTGTATTCAACGTCCATGCCGGAAATGGCTATGGTCTCAGCCCGATTTTTTGTGGGGCAGGATGTAGAGGAAAGTCTGGTTCGGCTTTACAATGAGATCATGAGGTTTATGGATAAAAAGCCGGAAGCGGTAACTATGCCAATGATCAAGACTAGGTCCATTAATGATGTACCCATTGTTACATTAACATTGTGGAGTGAAACACAGGATGATTATCAGCTGCGAAGGGTGGCTCAGGTCTTGGATAATGAGATCAAGTCTATTACAAATGTCGCCGAGACCAAGATACACGGCGGACGGTCCAGAACGGTACAGGTTGTTCTAGATAAAGATAAAATGGCAGCTTTATCAGTGGATCCTCTGAGAATTGCACAGACTATTCAGGTAGCAAACCGCGAATTCAAATCAGGTTCCTTTAACTCAGGTGATGAAGAATTTTTGGTGCAGACCGGCAGTTTTCTGGAAACTGCGGATGATGTGGCCGGACTCGTGATCGATGTACGGGCGGGTGATCCAATCTTACTCCGCGATGTGGCTGAGATCAAAGATGGACCGGGGGAACCGGCAAGTTATGTTTCGTATTCACCGGGACCCGTTGCTGCAAAAGATAAGGGGTTTTCAGCCGGTGGAGCTTATCCCGCAGTGACTATTTCCGTGGCCAAGCGACAGGGTGCTGATGCTATGACCATTGCCACCGATATCGACCGCATGGTGGAAGATCTGCAAGGCACAGTCATTACCTCCGACATTCACGTTGAGAACACACGTAACTATGGCAAAACAGCCACTGAGAAAGTGAACACGCTGATGATCCACTTACTGGTTGCCGTGTTGTCCGTTTCCTTTGTGGTATTTCTGGCTATGGGTTGGAGAGGGGCATTGGTTGTTTTCATTTCAGTACCGATCACTTTTGCCCTCACCTTGTTCTTCTATTACATGTATGATTACACCCTAAACCGGATCACCTTGTTTGCCCTGGTCTTTGTAACGGGTATTGTGGTGGATAACTCTATCATTGTGGCAGAGAATATGCACAGGCACTTTAAGATGCGGAACCTGCCATTCAAACAAGCCGCTATCTATGCGATCAACGAGGTTGGAAATCCAACCATTCTGGCAACTTTTACCGTAATTGCTGCTGTGATCCCCATGGCCTTTGTATCCGGACTGATGGGGCCCTACATGAGTCCTATCGCAATTGGTGCTACCGTTGCCATGATTTTCTCATTAATCATTTCGTTGATCGTAACACCGTGGCTTGGTTATCGTTTGCTTAGGGCCTCACGAGTACAGGCTATTAACAGTTCCGGTAAGCGTTACAAGTTGGAAGACACGGTCATTTATAAACTCTATGCTAAGACTATGCGTCCCCTCATGGAAAGCTCGGCTAAACGCTGGGGATTCTTGATCGGTACGACGATCGTGCTGTTTGGAACCTTGGTTCTGTTCTATACCCGGTCGGTTGAAGTGAAAATGCTTCCCTTTGATAACAAAAATGAAATACAGCTTATCATTGATATGCCTGAGGGAGCAACCCTTGAGCGTACTGAAGCCGTGGCTCAGGAAGTAGGGCTAACATTACTTGATGTCCCTGAGGTATATGACTATCAGATCTATTCAGGAACTAATGCTCCCATCAATTTTAACGGATTGGTGAGAAGTTATGATCTTCGCCAGAGTTCTAATGTTGCTGATATTCAGGTCAACCTGGTCGATAAGAGTCTTCGTTCAGACCAAAGCCATGATATTGCTAAACGAATGCGACCGATGGTTCAGAAAGTTGGCGAAAAATACGGAGCCAATGTAAAGGTCGTGGAAGTTCCACCGGGACCGCCCGTGATGTCAACATTGGTTGCCGAAGTATACGGGCCGGACCTGGAAATGCAGCGAAATATCGGTGAGGATATCAAAGCTATATTCTCAGAAACACCCGGTATTGTGGATGCAGATTGGATGGTGGAAGCTGATCAAACCAAATATTATTTCAACGTTGATCGCCAAAAAGCCGGGATGAGCGGTGTCATGCCAAATCAGGTAACCGAAGCACTGGGTATGATCCTTGGGCAGCATCCGGTGAGTACGCTGTATGACGAACGTGAATCCTCACCTGTGCCAATCACTCTGAAACTGGATGAAAATGACCGGGCCGGTATTCAGAAACTCGGTGGCCTGCATGTTCAGTCACAAACCGGTGCCATGATCCCGATCACCGATCTGGTAGTGGAAGAAGAAAAAACACTTGAAAAAAGCATTCACCGCAAGAATCAGCGACGTGTGGTATATGTGACGGCGGAAGTTGCGGGTGAGATCGAGAGTCCTGTTTATGCCATAATTGATGCCGGAGAAGATATTGATGGACTTGATGTTCCTGAAGGTTATACGCTGGCACAGCAATTTTCCGGTCAGCCGTTCAATAGTGAAAATATAACTGTGAAATGGGATGGTGAGTGGCAGATCACCCTGGAAGTATTCCGGGATCTGGGTATTGCCTTTGGCGTGGTACTGCTGATCATCTATATCCTGATCGTAGGCTGGTTTCAGGACTTTGGCGTACCGATCATCATGATGATCGCAATTCCATTGTCACTGATAGGAATTCTGCTCGGTCACTGGTTCACAGGTGCGTTCTTTACCGCAACCTCGATGATCGGTCTGATCGCTCTTGCGGGTATCATGGTGAGAAACTCCGTGCTGCTGATCGATTTCATTCAGATCAGTTTGCGGCAGGGTAACAGTCTTCAGGATGCCGTAGTTGAAGCCGGCGCCGTGCGAACCATGCCTATATTGTTGACAGCCGGTACGGTTGTTATCGGTGCGATCGTGATCTTATTTGACCCGATCTTTCAGGGACTGGCTATTTCATTGATGGGTGGAGCCATTGCTTCCACAGCACTGACACTGGTTACGGTTCCTCTCATTTATTTTATGGTGAAGAACCGACTTAGCCGTGAAGAGATCATCAGGTAAGATCTGAACTGCAGGATATGGATGGAAGGGTTTTTTAAGACGAGACTCTTTCGTTCTGTTCCTGACTTTTAAACATTACTAAAAACAAAATTATCATGAAATTACTCATAATACTTAGCATCGCCGAATATGCGAATGAAGTCAGAGAGCTGATGGTGCGAAATAACGTACCTGTTTACAGTGAGACCGAGATGTACGGCTTCAGAACTGAAAGACATCAGCCCGATATAAGAAGCTGGTTTTCTCAGGGTGATCAGGGAATTTACTCCACGCTATTCTTTTCATTTCAGGATGAGAAAACTGTGAAAACGATCCTTAAAGAAGTTGAGGCATATAATAAAGACCACGATCATGCTGGTGATAATCCTTTGCATGCTTATCAGGTGCCAGTAGAAGATTTTGCTTGATCTGCTGGAAAGATCACTTATATAAGTTGTGATCGGGGATTAAAAGTTGTCTGAAGGAACCGGTATCTTTCAACTCGTTTTAATGTAATCCGAAAATCACAGACAATCTTTTATGCCCGATTTTGATGTAGCTGTATTTGGTGCCGGAATTGCCGGAACAGCCATTGCCAATGAATTGATGAAAAGAGGGCAGCAGGTTTTAGTTATAGACCCAAATGCCTCTGAAGATGCTCCGGGACCTCCGGGTGCCCTGGTCAATCCTGCAACCGGCAGGCGGGCAAAACTGACCTGGCAGGCTGAAAAATGCTATGATGCCTTAAAGAAGCAGATCGATGAAATAAGTGAGGTAACCGGAAGAAACGATTTGATCTCCGAAACCGGGGTCATCAGGCCGGCAATTAGTGAGAAGCTGGCAGAGAATTTCAGGGATGCCTTAACTAAATACGACTGGCCGGAAGGCTGGATCGAATGGCTTGAAGAGGATCAGATCAGGGAAATGAATCCTCATGTTGCACAGAATCACGGTGGTATTCATGTGAAAAGCGGATATACAGTATTCGTCGACAACTATCAGAACGCCTATCGTAAATACCTCAGGTTAAAAGGTGTTGACTGCAGGTATGAAAATGCAACTCACGAATATGATCTAAGTAGTGATCTTTTTACCATAAGCTTTGAGTCAGACGAGCAGGTCACAGCCGCTAAAGTGATCATGGCGATCGGGTACAAAATCAAGGACGAAGTTGATTGGTCGTTTCTGCCACTGGATTTTGTAAAGGGACAGATCGTCCATTTTGAAGCGGAAGAACGATTGAACTGGGATCATGCTATTTCTGCAAGAGGGTATAGTATTCGAAGAGGGGAAAGAGAACTCACCGTCGGTTCAACATACGAGCATAATTTCGAGGATCTGAGCACCAGCGAAAAAAGCTATGATCAGCTCCTTAAAAAGCTCGATCTGATGCTTCCCAAATTGACAGGCAAAGTAAAGAAAGTCGCCCAGATGGCAGGGGTAAGAGTCACGACACAAAACCGACTTCCGGTTATCGGTGGGCATCCTGAAGTCTCCAATTTGTATGTGTATACCGGGATGAACTCCAAGGGATTTTTATTCTCTCATTATGTGGGTGAATTACTGGCAAATCACATTCTAGACGGTTCGGATATACCTGATGAGATTAACCTTGCTAGATTTCTGGAAAAAAACTGACAAAGAGCTATTTTTTTAGAATAGTATCATCCAAAACGTCATTTTCATTGAAAACGAATTGATTGCTCAGTCGGATCCCAAGATACACGGACAGAACGGTCCCTGAAAAGATGGCCAGCATGATCATGATCTGATACTTGATAGCGATTAGTGGTGAGCTTCCGCTGAGTATCTGACCGGTCATCATGCCAGGAAGAGACACTAATCCAATGGTTGCCATGGAAGCCAGGGTAGGATTGGCAGATTTCTTCAGGGCATCCCTGAAAAACGGAAAAACAGCTTCATTTCGTGTAGCTCCGCAGCAAAGGTAGAATCGGTACCGCTCTTTGTGCTCATTCAGGCTGTGGTAAAAGGCATTGATCCCGATCACGTTACTTCTGAGGCAATTCCCAAGAACCATACCAGTAATGGGAATAGTGTATTGGGCAGATAAAAATTTAGGTAACTGAATGACCGCTTCCAGAAAGAACATATCGATCACAATAATGCCAAAAAATGTGGCGAGAAAAATAGGGATGACCAGTGATCGCTTTCGGTTCAGTTCACTTCGGTCAATGGTGGCAAAATCGGCAACAAGAACCATGACCATGATCCAGGCTGCATTCAGCCAGGCATTATCCAGTTCAAAGAGGTATTCCAGATAGTAACCAACAAATAACAGCTGCAGGGTCATGCGAACAGTCGCTATACCAAGCCTTTTATTGAGCCCTGTTTTGTATCGCCATAAAATCCATGCAGGAATGATGAGGATAAAAAAGCCGATCCCGAGTTGCCACCAGCTAAGGTCTAGAATATCCATGATTTTGTATTTATGATCCGTTGTTTAAATCAATAACCCGGTCGCACCGATCTACCCACCATGGGTCGTGTGAGGTGGAGACGACGGTTCGGTCATTTTTTAAAAGCAATTCAGCTATTTTCTTCTTCGATTCAAGATCCAGGGCTGATGTCGGTTCATCCAGAAGAATAACATCCCTTTTTAAAAGAAAGCATGTAGCAAGACCAACTCGCTGTCTTTGTCCTGTTGATAGGTCGCTGAAGGTGCTTTCCATAGTATCTCCGGATAGGCCCATCTTCTCAAGAGTCTCAACGATCTCAGGTCTTTCAGGTTTGTCATCCTTGTTTGCCTGAAATTCAAAAATGAAATCAATTAGGTCAGACGTTTTTCCGGAACCAAGGTTCAGGTCCTGAGGGAGCCATGTTACTTCCTTCCTCAGGCGGTGGGTAATCTTCATTGAATAATCTGACCCTTTGAAGGAAATCGTTCCATTATCCGGCGTTTCAAAGCCAAGTAACAGTCTGAATAAGGTCGTTTTTCCGGAACCGGATTCGCCTTTGATCACGATCTTTTCTCCGGGTTGAATTGTAAGATTGAAATCCTCAAAAATGTTTTCACTTGGGTAGCTGAAATCTATATTGGTCAGGGAAAAGATGGAGCTGTTACTCATGATCGCTTTTGGTTAATGAATGAGTAGAGTATAAGAAATTTGCAGAATGATTAAAGTGATAGCTTGTATTGAACATTTCGATCGGGTAACAGGTAAAAATAAAAAGGAATTAAGTAAAAGATTGGCAAGTGGAAAGTTATTTATAGCTTGACGAAATGGGGAGAATAAATCGTCAGACACCGGATCAAGAATTAAGAAAGAAATTACTCCCTGAAAATTTATCTAATATTCACAATAGGCCTGTATTATGTAGTCAAACAAAATTTAAACGGTCTATATTAAGACAAAATACTCTTAATACTTCAATATAACCTAACCAACCAAACCTATGAAACGCACCTTAACTAACCTCACACTTGTAATAGCTGTACTGATTTTCGGTATGAGTACATCACTGTTCGCACAGACAGAAGAGTACAAAATTGATGGTATGACCTTTGGGATGCCTGAAGCTGAAGTTTATACCGAAGACTATAACGGACCTCCCGTTGTAGGCGAGTATGTAACTCAACTGCCAAATCTGGCAACCCTTGATTATGAAGGCAATAAGCATCATGAAGTTCGCATCGATATCATCGTACAGGAAATTGAAGTGGCTGAAGGCGTTCGCTATCAGGCATGGACCTTTGGTGGAACCGTACCTGGGCCGGTACTTCATGTACGTGAAGGAGATCGAATTACATTTGTAATGAAAAATCGTTCGGATGAAGAAGTCACCATCACCGATCCTGCTAAAGGCGGATCACCATTCATGAATCAGGTAGCAGAAAATCCGTATCAGAAAAATTCTGAAGCTATAATGCCAATGCCTCACTCTATGGATTTCCATGCAGGTACGGTAGCTAAAGACGATAAGTGGAGAACTATTGGGCCCGGCGAAACCATAAAGTTTGACTGGATCGCCAACTATCCGGGTACTTACATCTATCACTGTGGAACCCCAAGTGTGTTGATGCACACTGCAATGGGTCAGCACGGAGTTGTTGTTGTGTCTCCAAAAGAAGGATATACAGATGACTACGAAGTGGATCATGAATATGTGATCGTACAAAGCGAGTATTATCTAATGAAAGGGCAAGGAGATCTGTATCAATTCGATTTTGATGGAGCATATAATAACAATCCATCACACGTAGTATTCAATGGTCACCAAACTATTCTGCACGACCAACCATTGAAGGCCAATGCAGGCGAACGAGTTCGTTTTCACTTTAGTAATAATGGACCAAGCGGGACATCAAGTTTTCACGTAATTGGTGGAATCTTTGACAGAGTATGGCTGGAAGGACACCCATTCAACGAAATGCGCGGAATGCAGACCGTACTTCTTGGTGCATCCGGTTCAGCAACCATGGATATGATCGTTCCTGAAGAAGGTAAATACATACTGATAGACCATGAGTTTGTGGATGCTGAAAAAGGTGCAACTGGTACCCTGAAAGCAGGTCCACGTAAGAAATAAGCGATATAGAAAACACGGATGACGCAGGTCGTTGCGAGATGTCCACAGACTAAAAGTGAGAATACCGTAAGGGCGGATCGCATTCGCTCCGACGGTGTTATCAAATAAATCAATAGAATAATGAGATCCCGAACGAATATATCAGTTTTTTCCTCCATGTTGATCTTTGTATTCGCAGCCTTCATGCCTGAAGTCGCATCTTCACAAACAGCAAGAGTATTGGTTCCAGCGGGGTCATTTCATTCAGTACTTCCTGAAGTAAAAGGTGAACCCATTCAGGTAGAAGCATTTTATATGGATGAAACCGTTGTTACCAACGAGCAGTATGTTGAATTTCTGAGATCGAATCCTGACTGGAGACGTTCTGAGATTCCTCCAATATTTACCTACGATGGGTATCTGAGAAACTGGATCTCTGATCTTAAGCCTGATTATGAATCAACGGGTGAGAACCGACCGGTTACAAGGGTTTCGTGGTATGCGGCAAGTGCATACTGTTCAGCGCAGGGAGGTAGGCTTCCAACCCTTAATGAATGGGAATACTCGGCCCAACTGCTTGGCATAGACGATGTATCAGAAATGAATAGGTTCAGCAGTAAGCTTGTTAGTTGGTATTCAGGAATTGATGTTAACAATTTGCCTGAAGTTGGTTCTACCGGAATAGAGACAACTGCGGGAGTCAAAGATCAATTTGGCCTTGTGATGGAATGGGTTGCAGATTTCAAACCAATCATTGCAGATGAGCTCTCACTCGATTGTGGAACTGTTGGAAGAATGCAAACCCTCAACAGTATTTACAGCTACGCAGCGTCCATCCGATACATCACAAGAATGAGTTTCAACCCAAAAATCACCACCGGCATGTTAGGATTCAGGTGTGCCTATGATACACCGGAAAGATCAAATCAAACAACAGATGAGGCTACACTATGAGATCACTTTTAATTTTAATATCGATTTTCATGATTTATAGCTCAGGTGAGGTATTTGCACAAGATATGCATCACCAACATAAACAGGATGCACTGAAAGCGGGAGAGGTTCAATCGGATCATTCTTTATATCACTTGAATGCCGAATTGACAACACACCGTAACGAAAAAGTACAGTTATCAAACTTCACCGGTAATCCCGTGATCGTGGTCATGTTCTATGGCAATTGTACACAGGTGTGTCCGATCCTGATTCAGGATACCTGGAGACTTTACAGCTCACTGAGTGAGGAATACAAACAAAGCGTTAGTGTATTGGCTATTTCATTTGATACTGATAATGATACACCGGAGGTGCTTTCCAATTACGCAAAAGATGAGCAGTTGGACATCCCGGCCTGGCATTTTGTGACCGGAAAACAAACAGATATCCGAATGCTTGCCATGATGCTGGGCGTCAAATATCAGAAAGACAGTAGCGGAAATTTTGCCCACTCAAATCTTGTAACGGTTTTGGATGCAGAAGGAAACGTGGCTAAAAGAGTAGAGGGCTTAAGTCAACCAATGGATGAAGCGGCTTCAGTTATAGAGGCCATGTTGAAAAACATGTAGCGGCGAATCGAATTCAACCTTTGGCTAATATAGGCTAACGAATAGAACACGGATGACACAGATTTTGCAGATGATCGCAGGTTTAATATTCTATATATGATGAAAATTCGAGCCCACATTTTATTTCTGATTCTGCTATCAATTCCTTTATTAACGGAAGCCCATCCTGCAGACACCCTTACCGTAAAAATATTGGGAACAGCAGAAGACGCTCGCTTTGATCCGGTTATCATCCAGGTTGAACCCGGGGATGTTATTCGATTTGAAGTTATTGATGGGTTACACACGGTAACTGCTTATCACCCTGATAACAGGCGTCCGCTCCGAATTCCAAATACAGCCACTCTTTTGATTCCGGTATGCTCACAGCCGGACAAACATGGTTTTTAAAATTAGAGGAGAATGGAGTGTACGACTATTTCTGTCTTCCCCACGAACGTATGGGGCATGCCGGACGAATAATATCTGGAATGCAAAATATCGCTCCAAACTATGAGGATACCCTATTACCCGATGCTGTCAGGGAAACCATAAAAAATGCACAGAACCACTTTATAAATCAAAAGCAGATAAAATCATGATCTCGAGAGAACAATTTTATTATGCGATTATAGCCACTGGAAGCGGTGTATTAAAAAGTCTTTGAAACTAATGGGAACAGATACCTGATTACTAACCCCCGAGAGAGTCCAGTTTCTTTCTTCTCAATTTAAGATCCTGAGAGGCTTTGGCGTAACCGCCATTTGAACCATCCACAAAGTGAATATGATTGCTTTGGTAATTCTGAACGTAGCAGGTAACCATAGCCGCGAATGAGGGGTGAATGCCATAGGCCAGCTTTTCCTGTTGAAACATGCTCTCCAAAAATTCGGTCATCTTCATGCGTTGCTCCACGGTTCCGGATGCAACGAATCTCAGTCCATCTCCAAACTTTTTATAATCAGCATGGCGTACAAGATCAGGTTTGTAATCCCCCCAGTTTGTTTGGGAAGTTTTTTTCCTGAATCTCATTAGATAAACACCTGTAATAAGCTGAAAGATCATATTGGTGAAGTAGCTGACCTTTCTGAAAAGAGTGGGAGGCTGTGTTCGGAGTTTCCATTCAACTCCAAGCAGAGAAGGATTGACTGTCATGGATAGAGATTCTTCCCTTAATGGGTGATAATCTTCCTCATTCCCGTAGATCTCCTCGATCTTGGCGAAACATTGCTCATAGATCTGAACCTGAATATCATCGGTTGCACCATCAGCCTGTATGAGATAAGCGGCTACTTCATCCTTATCACTGGCTACCTGATTCCACCGGCATTCCAGTCCCGAGAAATCAGCTTCGATGGGCTTTACACCTTCAAGTCGGTTTTTTTCTTTAACAAGGTCTTCAGCATAGGTAACACCGCTACCCCAAAAAATAGCCTGATCAATAAATTCTGATAGTTTTAGTCGGGCCACACCAACATTGTGATTTTTTTCCCGCAGTTCTTTAATAGAAACTACACCAACCGACATTTCCAGATCATAAGCATTCTTTACTGCCTGTTTACAAAACGCTAGAATTCCTTTGACTTCCTCGATGCCTTTGTTTGGGAGAACGAGCATGGAGCCGTCTCCGCCGAAGAGGTAGGGCAGGAGGTCTTTATTGGAATAGAAGTTGTTTAGGGCCGCAATAATGGAGGCTCCGGCCATATTAACCTCTTTGTACTTTCCCAACCGAATGGCATCTGTAGAACCCCGTACATCAGCAATGGCCAGGTACCAGTCCCCGGGCAATGAAGTATATAGCTCCGGCCTGGAAACATCTCTAAAGGTTGTAACCACGTTGAGTGAGTTGTAAAACTCCCGGCTTTGCATAGTTATGGATATTTATCAGATTATCAGTGAAGTCGAAAATAGATAAAATTATTAAACCTGTGGTAAATATTGGAAAGGAATAATGAACAAAAGAAAAGCCCGTCTAGGTTATTGACGGGCTTAAGATCATTCTGTACCTACTGCGATTTGGAAACTCTAGTTTCCGGAAGCTTCCAGTTGTATGGTTTCTTCGAAGGTGAATTGTTCTCCATCTTCTAAGGCAATGTCTTCAATAAGTGAGTCAGCGTATGCTTCTGAAGTTGGTTCAAAAAATACGTTATAGGTTCCTTCATCAAGGCCAACCAATCGAAAGAAGCCTTCATCATCCGGTTGGGTTCCAACGGTATCTTCACCCATGATGGCGTATACAAAAGGTTCAGCCTCTATAGGAAGCACGGTTCCGGAAATGCTGCCTTGTTCCTGTAAGTATTAACGGTTCTGAGGACCGGCTTCAGAATGTAGCCGCCATTTCCGGTTTGTACAATAGATCGAGAGGCATCAAAGTCGATGACGAGTTCAAATACCTGACCGGCCTCAACATCTGCCTGAACGTTTAGCTTATAACCGGACTGCTGGGCGCTTGGTGTTTTCAATGGGATGGTTTCACCATCAACAACTACGTTATTATCATTTCCGAGTAACAGGCGGATCTGATTGTATCTTCCTGCTTCGAGCTCTATTTCTCCAAGTTCAAGTATGGCGCCGTTTTGATAATCCAACAGGTTAACAACCATGGAATCACTCATAATAGCTTCCCAGCCATTGCCGGTGGTGTCGTCAGCCTCACCGTCTTTGTTTACAAGTACCTGAAGGACTTCTATGTTGACTTGTTCATAATTTGCAGGGGCATCAGTCAGTGATACTTTAAGTGTACCCATGCCACCCTCTTCATTAGTACTGCAGGCAGTAAATACAAATGCAGTTAATAGAAGCGTTAGGAAAGAAAATATTTTTGATCTCTTGAATAAACTACTCATTTCAATATCGTTTGTTTGGGATTCAATAATTTAAACAGTAACGAGCAGTATATGTTCCAAACAGGTTTCAATTTTAATCCAAAAAATAAAATTTTATCCTGCCCCACCTGAAGCTCCACCTCCAGCTGTTCCAGCCGTAGCTCCTCCTCCAAAACTTCCTCCACTTGCTGAAGAGGTTGCCGTTGCGGCTAGATTGCTAAATGAGGTCGCAACATTAGCCGGAGAAGAGCCGCTTCCGGGAAGAATCACGATCCAATACAGGGTTGTGGCAGCCTGCGGATTTTGCTCGAACATCGTTTCGATGTGTTGTTTCCCAACACCAAAAGCGATAGAATAGATGAAATGGAGCCCCAGTAGATCTTCAGAAATAGAGTGCTCTTTGGCATTTTGCAGTGCCTTTATATAGTTTTTCCAGCGCCTGTATAATTCTTCACCTTTAGGGGTCCGCCGCACAATAACAAGCGAGAGGATTAGCATGACAAATGAAACACCCATTGCTATAGACATAAGCGGATGAATTAGAAACAGGCCAACTGTACTCGCGGCCAATAACAGTGTTTGAAGCCCCAGATTCCAGTACATTCCCTTATAACTTTCAGGGTCGATCCATTCTCTGGCTTCACAGTGGTCTTTTAATTCATCTTTCCATTTATAGAACCATTTTGATACGTCTGAATCACTAAATTTAAAAATGTCCTCCAGCTTATTTCCTTCTTCGTTAATTCGGCTCAAGACGAAGTTCAAAAGATTTTGCTCGTATTCAGTAAGTGTACCAACGGGAGTTGATTCGGTTGGGTGAAGCGTGAAGTAGGATTCTTTAGAAGCCAGCCATCCGTCATCATCAGCTTCATTTTCTTTTAAGCTGAGATATCCTTGCCTGGCAAGGTCAAGTAGGGTTGCCATTATTAGACCATGAGTCACCGTGCGGTTATGGATCAGCCACCCGATAGCAGCCGGTTTTTCTCTGCCGGGGAGTAAGATGCTTTGGTTTGAGGATAAATTGACTTTGTGGCGGCTCCCATATTTGCGGTAGAAATAAATAAAAATGAGAATACTGAGCCCGCTAATGATTGTTAGTACCTCCCAGGCAAGTATCTGAGCTTTGGCATCTTCCTCAGCTGCAATCCTTCGTTGTTCTCTGAGATCGAATTCTTCTTGTTCAGCCGTATCCAGTGAAAATACAGGATCGGTAATGTCTACCTGAGAATTAAAAACTGAAGATGGGAACAGGGTACGGATAGTGACGGCCTGACTTCGGCTAATATCTGTTCCTTTGAACTGAAACCCATTTTCAAAAGTCGTTGCATCGATAGCCCAGGCAGGTTCCCGAACCCAGTGATGAAGGTCTGAAGGTGGAACTGCCGCAGGCAGCTGAAGCATTATCTCGAATGTATCCGTTGATTTTTCCCGTCCTGAGGCCGCATAGGTCCAGAAGAATTCACTCCACTCGGGTCCTACCACAACAGCACCTTCAATTGTATAACTTATACTGAAAGTCCGCGTTTCGTCTTCTGCCCTATAAAACCATTTAATGTTGAAGGCTTCTTCGGACTCTTCAACCAAGAAAGAACCGGGTTCTTCAGTGTTCAGATTGATAAACGGATCCCCATTTTCAGAAACGGAAATATTACGAATGGCAGAATAATCAATTTTGGGAAGCCGATAGTTTGCCCAGGTATAGCTTCCGTCATAAACATAAGTACGATGTTCAGTTACTGTGACTGTTCCATCGGCATTCACCTGAACATCAATGCGAATATCAGGAATGGAATAATCTTTTGCGGATAAATTTGAAAAGGGAAGTAGAACGCCTATTACAAAAAGTAAGTAGGCGTAAACCTTAATGAACTCATAGTATTTCCTTTTTTTAATGCCCTAATGCATCTAATTACGGAAATTATAAGAGACTTGTTTCAGTAGAAAGGATAGAAATTAGATATTATCCGAAGTTCCAGGTGACACCACGGCCGATCTCAGGATCCGGAAAATTCCAGTCCACAGCCCCCTGATCGCAGGCATACATGCAGGTTCCACATTCAATGCAGTCCTCTACCTGAAAATGCACCTGATTGTTTTCATCCATGGTATAGCAATTAGCCGGACAAACCCAGGTGGTACACTTATGTGGACAGGTGGAATTGCAAATATCGGTATCCACAATAATGTGCGGTTTGATATCCGATTTGGATTGGTTTCGGTAGCTTACCAGTCCGAGGCGTTCTGTGAGTTTAAGGTTTTTCATAGTGTCTTGAGTTTTAGCGGTCAGCCGTCAGCTCTCAGCTTTCAGTTTGTTCAATAACTGAAAGCTGAAGCCTGATAGCTGAAAGCTTATAATGATTTTCCGGCCTTAAAGCCTAGTTTTGCTAATTCCCAGTAGGAGGCATGTCTTTTCACAGCTCCCTTCAGCATATCTTTAGATTTCGGTGTGGGCTCATTCTTGATGGAGAAGAACTGTCGGCCAAAATCGCAGATCAAATTCGGCACTTTTTGCTGCATGGTTTCTGTGTGAAGGAGATGGACGGCATCCTGGAATCCGTTGATGTCTTTCATAACATAACTTTCGTCCATAACTTTTCGATACTCTTTCAAAGTAGCCGAGCTGAAATCTCCTTTTTCTTTGGCTTTCACAATGGTTTCAGCAGCCAGAATTCCGGAACGCATAGCATAATCCATTCCCTGAATGGCCTTACCGGCATTCATCAATAAATTAGCAGATTCTCCGGCCAGCAAGATTCCGTCTTTGTATAGTTCTTTCGGCATGGCTCGTTTATCGCCTGACGAAACGACATGGGCAGAGTATTCTACCACTTCTCCGTCCTTAATGATATCAGCAATGGCGGGGTGGGTTTTAAAATGGTTTAGTACATCATGCGGACTTTTCTTTTTCTCCCGCATGTCCTTGATGCCGAGTACCAATCCCAGAGAAATGGTATCGCGGTTGGTATAAAGGAATCCTCCACCTTCGATGCCATCGGTTGCCCAGCCTACGAACTCGTTGCTCATACCGCTTAGGCCATTCAGCTGAAATTTTTGCTCCAACACTTCCTGATCGAAACGGATGATCTCTTTGATGCCGGTTAGCATGTGATCGGCCGGCACATAATCATCCTGTAAACCAACCTGACGCGTAAGTAAATTATTCACGCCTTCAGCAATGATCACTGAATCGGCATGGAATTCGTCTTCGCCGGTTTTGATGCCAACAGCTTTATCATTCTCCATCAGCACTTCATCCACCTTGATGTTGGTAGCGATAAAGGAATCCATGGCGAAGTCGGACGCATCGATGGCTTCCTGAACTTTACCGGATAACCAGTTGTCAAACTTCGCGCGAAGAACTACGACACCGTTGTACGGCGTTTCATTGAAGTGAGAAGATTTGAAATCAAGTGTGAAAGCTGACTGCTCGTCCATGAGGGTAAGCCGGCGATGATTGATAAATCGCTCCCATCCACCGTCTTCTTCTTCCCAGTAATTCGGAACGAGTTTTGCGAGGTCACTGCCCCATAAAACACCACCGGACACATTCTTTGAACCGGCAAATTCACCCCGCTCAATGAGAAGAAATTTCATGTTATTTCGTGCAAGGGTCATGGCTGCTGCCAATCCCGCTACACCACCACCAATTACGATACAATCAAACTTTTCGTCCATAGTGTTTTATTTGGGTGAAAAGTGAAAAGGGAAATGTGAAAGGTTTTGCCTTTTCACTTTTAACTTTTCACTTTTTTCAATTCATCGATGAAGGGAGGGAGTACTTTGTATAAGTCTCCAACAATACCATAGTCTGCGATCTCAAAGATAGGGGCATCAGGGTCTTTGTTGATAGCCACGATTACCTTGGAGTTGGTCATTCCAGCCACGTGCTGAATAGCACCCGAGATTCCCACGGCAATGTAAAGCTGAGGAGAAACCACTTTACCTGTTTGTCCGATCTGTAAACTTGGATCGTAAACACCGGCTTCAGTCAGCGCTCTTGAGGCACCAATACCAGCATTAAGCAATTCAGCCAGTTCAGAGATCAGCTTTTGACCTTCCTCATCTTTCACGCCGCGACCTGCAGCAACGATCGACTCAGCTTCATTGAGGTCAATGGTGTCACCGGATGCAGAAATAATTTCCTTAAGAGTGGCTTTAAGATCGTTGTCGTCCATACTGAAATCAATGTTCACAGTTTCAGCAGACGTTTCATTTTCAGCAAGATCGTATGATCCGGATCGAACTGAAACGAGAATGGTATCACCCTTGGCTTCTGTACTTGCAATGATTTTGGCTGCCATTACAGGTCGTTTGGCTTTAATGCCACCATCTATAAGTTCGAATGAGGAAACATCCGGCAGCACTGCAGCATTTTGGTTAGCTGCCAAAGCTCCCAAAATATCTTTGGTCCCTTCTGTTGAAGCGAAAGCGAAAACTGAAGGGTTAGCTGATTCCATAACTTTAGCGAGTGCTTTCAACAGTGGAGTATTCATGTGATTTTTGAAGACCGGGTCCTCAACAACATATACTTTTGACGCTCCATATTTCTGAATACCCTCAACAAATGAAGAAGCATTGGCGTCAACAACAACGGCTTCAACGGTATGTCCGCCCTGATCAGCGAGTTGCTTACAATGTGAAAGTACCTCTAATGATGAACGTTTAATTTTGCCGTCTGCAATGGCGATGTGGGTAAGTATAGTGCTCATGATTGTGTGATTTCTGACTAAATTTCTTATTGGGGGGTTGAAGCTATCAGCTGAGAGCTGACGGCTGAAGCCTAAATTACGTTTGCTTCGGTATCCAGCAGCTGTGCTACTTCACGGGCGACTTCTTCCGGTTCACCCTCGTACTTTTTACCGGCTTCACGTTCAGGTTTCTCTTCGTAACCAAGAACCCTTGTATTTGCTTTGAGCTCGTCTTCGTTTATGCCGAGTGAAGATATTTCAACTTGCTCCATTGGCTTACGCTTTGAAGCCATAATTCCTTTGAGGTTTGGAATACGCGGTTCGTTCATATCATTTGAGCAGGTAACGGCACATGGTGTCGGAAGTTCGATCATTTCCTGACCGGTGTCACCCTGACGTTTTACGATCAGTTTGCCGTCTTCAGCTTCAAGGCCAACAGCGTTAGTTGTATATGGAAGGTCCAGTAGCTCTGCCAACATGCTCCCGGTTAAACCGGCGTCCGTATCCTGAGATTGTTTTCCAAGTGAAAGTACATCATACTCTTTGTCTTCAAAGAATTTTGCAAGTACACGAGCATATGATCCGGAATCATAGTTTTCATCTCCGGAAGTTACAATATGAGTGGCCTTATCGGCACCCATGGCTAAAGCCTTTCTGATGGTTTCAGAAGCTTTAGAGGCTCCGATACAAACCACTTCAACTTCACCACCGTGTTTTTCCTTTAGAACAAGGGCTTCTTCAACGGCAGAAGCATCGTAGGCATTCAATACCATCCGGTCTGCATCCTGAATTAATTGTCCATCTTTGATCTGTAATGGTGCGTACACGTCGGGCACCATCTTTATACATACGTAAAATTTCATTCTATTGTAATTTCAGCTTGAAAATTTCAGTTATGGAACCGCTTTTTTGGGCGCCCAATATACAAAACCAAGATACAAATATCTTAGTTCTGAAGGCTTTCGTATTCACTTAAGTGTCCCTGATCGGTTTGTCGTAAAATGTTGTAGGCTTCCAGACGAATATCACGGGCTGCAGATTGAAAGACTCCGGCGATTTCCCGGGCCTTTGCATCAAAAAAGATATCGTATAGCCAGTTACTTGTAGATCGCCGTTTAGCAGTCTGAATATTCCTGAGGGTTGTTAAAATTTGTTGCCTTGCCTGTTCCGGTGTGTCAATAAACTTATCCAAACCGAGTCGGTGATAGCTGTAGTAAGCTCTTCGTAAATCATTATAACTACCGGAGGTGAGGTCACTGACCAGCGTATTTCTGTTTCGCTGATTATTCGAGTTTCGGCTCCAGCCCGCAGCATTAGTGGTTTGAGCTAAATTCAGAATATTTTGTGCCCGTACGAAATACTCAGATCCACCCAATTCTGAAAAGGTATCAAAGTCATAGCCAAGTATGATGTAGCTGTAGAAATCCAGAAAGCCGGTGAGGTTGTCAAATTGCAGCTCGTCATGTATCATGGTTCGGCCTTCGGGGTAGCTGAATTGCCAGCCGTTATCACTCAGTAGTAAAGTGTTGGTCTTGTTAGTGGTGTTATAAATGGGTCGTTGAACCTGAATAACCGTTTCGGCACTAAAGAGATAATTGGAAGTGCCACTTACAATCACGATCTGCATCAAACATTCTATGCGTTCGTGTTCCTGAAAATCTGTTTCAGTCCAATTATATTCGTTTAAATAGTTTTCAATATCCGGCTTCAGGTTGTCAAGATATTGAAATGAAGAGCCTTCCAGGCGATCCGTATTGACCTCTACCGTGCAATTTAATTCCTGGGAAATTGCTTCATTTGTGAAAAAGACAAAAAATACTCCGCAAAAAAGGATCGTCTTTATTACATTATTCAAAAAGAGAGGGGTATTCATAACGCAGTATTTATTGTTACTCAATGATACGAATACAACATATACTATATAAAGCAACTTTCGGGATAATTTTAGCGCTGTTCTCGGTTCCTGTTCATGGTCAACTTATCATGGGGGCTAAAGGTCTTGGTATGGGTCAAGCCACCATGGCAAATCATGAATATGATTGGGCGATCTTTGCAAATCCCGCCATGATGAACCATGAGAGTACCACCGTGGGCTTTTACGGATTGAGAAACTATGGATTTTCGGAGCTCACCGATATGGCTGCGGTTGCAACTCTTCCCACAAAATTCGGTGTGGCTGGAATTGGATTTCATAGGTATGGTGACAATTTGTACAACGAAATGAGAGTTCGCCTAGCCTATAAAAATGAGTGGCAGATGCTTCACTTTGCCGTTGCCGGGAACTATAATCACATTTCATTTGGAGGAAGTTATGGTTCGGGCGGAGCCCTGGGTGTGGATGTGGGAATAGCAGCAGAATTGACGGATGATCTTTGGGTTGGAGCCCGTTCAACGAATGTCAATAAGCCCGAATATCAGGAAATTTACGAGGAACTACCTAGAGATATTATTATAGGATTTACCTATAGTTTCAATGAGATAGCATTGTTTGCCTTCGATGTCGCCAAAGACGTGCGGTTTCCGGTCTCATACCGGGGTGGACTAGAGGTCAAGATCTTTGAAGGGTTATTAGGCAGAGTTGGAATCACGACTGAGCCTCTTAGTTATTCAGGAGGATTTGGGTACAGTCAGGAAATGTGGGGAATCAATTTTGCGGTACAAAAACATGAGTTTCTGGGTTTTAGTCCCGGCCTCGATCTTATGCTTAAATTTTAGATGAGATATCTTATAGTCATCATATCTGTTGGACTGACAGTGTTAGGCGGTTTAGTCCCATTAACTGTTTACGGACAGGATTCCACAGGCGTTGAGGAACAGCTCGAGAAAGCTTTTGAAGAGTTGGATCCCGAAGAGACAAATCTGACAGGTGAGCAACTTACTCAGTTTTTGGAAGATCTTGCTTCCAATCCTGTAAACATAAACAGAGGAAAGCTTGATGACCTGCTTCAGATCCCCGGAATAAATCTAAAGATCGCTCGCTCTATTCTCGATTACCGCGACTCTAAGCCATTTGAGAGCAAAGACGAGTTGCTTGAAGTGTCAGGAATAGGCCCCGCCACCCTTAGAAGAATACAACCGTATGTTACTATAGGGAGATCGGGTGAACGATTTCGGGACATGTATTTGAGACCGAAGTATTGGATGGCAAATAGAAGAATAGAGGTTTTTTCAAGGTATCAGCAAGATCTGCAGGAAAGTGAGGGATACATTCGTTCCGATAGTCTGGGAGGGTATCTCGGTTCGCCCATGAAATATTACCACCGCATCCGCATGAATACCAACCATCTTTCTATGAATCTGACGCAGGAAAAAGATGCCGGGGAGCCATTGAATGGTGTTACCGATTTTGATTTTACATCCGGACATATTGCGCTTGTGGATAATGGAAAACTAAATGAATTGGTAGTGGGCGATTACAGTCTCAGTTTTGGTCAGGGTTTAGTGCTTTGGAGTGGTGGGGCTTTTGGTAAAGGCAGAGAAGTCGTTGGAACGATCTCGAAGAATGAAAGAGGAATAAAACCATACACTTCCGCTCAGGAAACGGATTTTTTTCGTGGTGCGGCTGCTTCCTACGGAAATAAAATTGAGTTGACCGGATTTTATTCTGAGCGACCACGAACAGCTTCCGTAACCGGTGTGGATACGACCCGATTCCCTAGTTCCACAGGGTTTCACAGAACAGATAATGAATTGGCTCGAAAAAATAATATCTATCAAATGACGACAGGTGGCAGACTTAGAGCAGATTCTCCCTTTGGGCTTGTCGGGGTTACCGGATACTATAACCGATTCAGCAGTTACATCACTAAAGGTACGTTTTTAAGTAGTGCATTTGATTATGAGGGGAGAGAGCATTCTGTGTTTGGTATCGATTACAGAGGTTTGATCGGGAGCAGTTTCCTTTTTGGTGAATTCGCCCGTAGCGAAAATGGTGGATACGGTGGTATTGCCGGTATTGAAACACCACTTGGAAACAATACAGAGTTAGCCCTGGCATACCGTAATTATCAAAAGGATTTTCAGTCGTTCATTGCCAGTGGATTTGGTGAGCAGTCATCCGGGCCTCAGAATGAAGAAGGTTTTTATGTCGGGCTTAGGCATATTCTAAATCAAAAGGTGACACTAAGCGGATATTTTGATCAGTATCAGTTTGCAGCTCCGCGTTTTGGAACCTCACAATCAACAGGTGGATTTGATGTATTAGCTCTTGGTGAGATCGATTTTAACAGAAAAATAAATGTGTACGTTTTAGTTAGGAGTGAAATAAAGGATGAGGAATATATCACACCCAATCAGATTGGGAATGAAGAGATCAGGCTGGGGGAAGATAAGCGCTCCAGTATCCGGGCCAATTTTGAGTATCAGGTTAGTCCTTCAGTTAGAATGCGATCCAGGGTGGAGGTCGTAAGAAACAAAGAAGCCGGGGAGGATTGGGAGACAGGCTTTCTGATCTATCAGGATCTGAGAATTGAACCGATCCGAAGATTGCGTATTGATGGAAGAGTTACCCTGTTTGATACAGACAGTTTCAGTACCCGGGTCTATCAGTTTGAGAGTGATCTTTTGTATGTTATGTCCAATACGGTACTCTATGATCAGGGGCAGCGGGCCTATGTTTCTCTGAAATACGATGCCACTTCATTTATGGATATCTGGTTCAAATATGGAATTACTATTTTTGAAGACCGTCAAACAATCAGCAGTGGGTTGAATGAGGTAAGGGGTAATGTCAGAAATTCATTAGGTATTCAGTTAAGGTTACTTTTTTAAAGGTGAGCTACGTCTGATTTAAACTGACTTTCAAGAGCATATTGTGAGACGTAATTTTATTTAAAAAGATTAAACCAAAGTGGGTTAATCCTTTCGAATACTTATAGTATAAAACATCAACAACGTGAAAACTATTGCATTTTGTAACAGCAAAAGTGGTGGACTTGTTTCAAGGTAACCTATTTGGCAATTTAAATCGGAGCCTGAAATAGTATTGATGAGTGATAGAATTAATATTGGCGTTATTAGTACAAAGCCCAAATAACACCAGATTTTGACTGACTGCCAGTGAAAATAGAAACTGCTATAAGAATTTCCACAAGAACCAAAACCCATTTAACAAGTAAGTAGGAATTAGAATCAGCTAAAATAAATGTAAAGTCCTCTTCGGAGACCAATCTATTGATTGATGAAATGAGGAAGTAAAAGGCTAATATAATTTTAAGGTATTTCATAGTGCGAGCTTATACTTAATAATTTGATAAAAGCCATCTACGTATGAAAGAGCGTAAAGGTAATTGCCATATACATCGATTTCTTTTGCCATTTCAGGAAGCTCAATACTCTGATGTAACTCCCCGTTTTTTTGTCAAATATCTGTAATTCAGTGGTATTGTCTGACTTTTCAAACTCATCAGCAATTTTGCCTGTAATAGTTTTTACAGCCATCATAAATGGTTTAACCTCAAACTTTTTTCCTGAAAATAAAACATATACATAATTATCGTCTGTAGCGATGCTTAGAGTTCCTTCAGGGGAGATTGCATGATCAGGTGCTGAATAGCCGTTATCATATTCGACTGTAGGTAATATGAAGGATGTGGGTGTTTTAAGAGTATCAATCGTGCCGTTGGAAGAAATTGATAGTACAAGGGTGGATGGTTAAATCCAATGCAGCATTGTGCGGTCCCGGAGAACATCGGACCCTGATCAACCATTGGATTACGTGAGATCGGTAACAGACTCAGTAATATATCGTATCAATTTTCAACAAAATATCATCAATGATTTCGAAAGTTTTTGAAATGGCGAATTTCAGTCAGTGTTTGCATATCATAGAACTTTCTGACAATGGCTAATGAATCATTAAGGATAATGGCAGAGCTGATTGGAGCGATCGTTAACTGATATCCGTTATATAAGTCAGGTTGTGGTCATATACTATTCCCTTTCGTTGGCTTTTATCCCACAATAAAATTAAATCATTATTGATTCTTGAGAAACGTTTTGCTCCAGTCTGCGATAGTTCGCCAGGACCTCTGCCGGCAGGGTGTGAAGCGATCATGCTCTTACTCTTTAAGTCATGCATGCTTAATACCGCCTCCTTGTTGCTTAACTCAACGGTAAGAATGGTATCTTCATTTAGCGCAAAGATAGCAGATGGGCTGTAAATATTATCCTGATAGACGAGTGTTTTCTTAAGGTTTTGCCCATTAGCTGTTTGTACAATTAGACATACCCATATTATTATTAGTACCCTCATAATGCTTTCATATTATAAAAAAAGCTCTTTCATGCAGATCCATGAAAGAGCTTTGATGTTGCTATTTACATTTGGTTTTACAAGTTGTGTCGCTACCCCAGCATCCTAGAAAACCTTTGCGTTCTCCATGAATGATTTCATCAACACCATCCTTGCCACAAGGGCTTTCTACCTCAGATAGACTGATGTTTTCTGTAGTGGATGTTTGGGCAGTTAGATTGGATTGAGGTAAAACAAACAATCCCATACTGAATGCAAAACAACCCATTGCTACTATAACACTCTTAATTTTTGATGTATTAAGAATTTTCATACGAACCTCGCTATTTTTGTTAGTATTTAGATACCAATAACATTCTAAATAGCTTGGTTTTCTTTTGCTTGAATTAAGTTTCTGAAAATTTGTTCTGAAAAATATTAAAACTTTTATTCTTTCTTCTCCACTCTGAGGGTGATGAAGCAACCTCGTTTCTAAATGCTTTGCAAAATGATGAGTTTGAACGAAAACCAAGCTCAAGGGCAATTAGGGTAATAGATTCCTCAAAAGTTTCCCGTTTAGCAACAATCTTACCCGCTTTTATTCGGTGATGTAAAATATATCCTTTCGGATATTTACCCAGTAAATCGTTTAAATCTGGCAGAAAAACTTTTGCGGCTTGTTTGCACACTTCTTTAAGCAGGTTGATATTTAGCCTCTCATCAAAACAATGAGTGTGTATGTAGTTAATGGCTCTTTGAATGTCGTGTGGATATTGATGATCTATCAAAGACTGCCGATAGGCATCCAATATTACCTTAGTCCCCATGTATTTCTTCACTGATTCTGTACCCAATTTTATAACCCTTACTTTTAGCTACCTAGTAAAATCTGACGAGTAGGTGCTTCTCTCTTCTACAGAAGAGGGAAAACTGAGCATTTTGTTTCAATTTTTTAAAACTTTAAGTATTCTGATATGAAAATGAATTGGCCTTTTTGCCTTTAGAGTAGCATCTACTAAAACTTGTTATTTATTGTCATTTTCGTGGATACATGGTTTAAATAGATAATAACGGTAATCGAAAGCCCGATAAAGCATCAGCAGCGGCTTAAATGAGGTAAGGGGAAATATCAGAAATTCTGTGGGTTTACAAGTCAGACTTACTTTTTAAAATAAAAAAGGAAACACGAGCTAACGCATTTCCTTTCAAAAGTCAGTTTAGATCTAAAGGATCACATAGAAGTTTCTTCGCTGTTTTCAGGGATCCAGTCTTCAATAACGTCTTCATTTTCATTTAACCAGTTTCTGGCAACTGTCTCAGCATTTCCATCTGAGGTTTCAATAGCAACCATCAGGTCAGCCAACTCTTCGTCTGTGAGATACATGTTGGATAGAAATTGAGCCAGTTCCGGCTTGTCATTTTCCAGATTTTTCCTGCCCATTATATGTATCTGACCGGTTCCCCAAATCTCCTTGTCAGGATCTTGTTTGAGAAACTTGAGGTCAAATCGGCCGAACATCCAGTGAGGTTTCCAACCGGTTACCACGATCCATTCTTCATCGTTGTAGGCGCTTTGAAGTGCCGAGGTCATAGCCGGTCCACTGGATTGTACCAGTTCAAGATCCAGATTGTATTCTTCGATCACATTTTTAGTGGTACTCATAATACCGGCTCCGGCATCAATACCTGTGATCTCACCATTAAAACGATCGGCTACACCATTTAACTGTGATATGCTATCGATGTCAACATAGGTTGGCACAACAAGGCCACTTTGGGTGCCCTCGTAAACGGTACCGAGATCAGTGATCTGATCCTTAAATTGTTCGTAATAATCGGCATGAAGGACAGGTAACCAAGTCTCCATGAAGGCATCAGAGTCACCCTGAGCAACTGCAGTGTAAGCGGGACCAACACCGGCGGAGGTTATCTCAACTTCATAACCCATTTTGTCTTCAAGTATAACTTTAGCAAGATTTGTATATGCTATGCCTTCAGCCCAGTTAACGTAGACCAGATCAGCTGTTTTTTGGTTATCCTGGTTTTGTGCGCATCCGCTTAAAAAGCTGATGGCAAGTATAAATACACCAAGCTTCGAAAGCAGATTCAAATATCTATTGTTAGCTTTCATAATGTTCATTTTTTGTTTGATTTATGATTTAAAATTGTTGGTACAAAATTCAGTATCAATTTGATTTGGTTCCTAAAGACTGTGTTACGCGATCCAGGAATACGGCAAGTATCACAATAGCCAGGCCACCTTCAAAGCCTAAACCGATATCAAGCCGCTGCAAACCTTCCACCACAGGTTGGCCAAGTCCGCCTGCACCAATCAGGGCGGCGATTACAACCATAGAAAGTGCCAGCATAATGGTTTGGTTAACACCCGCAAGTATGGTAGGCATGGCAACCGGAAGTTCAACTTTAAAAAGCATCTGCTTGTTATCGGATCCAAAAGCTAATGCAGCCTCGCGGATCTCTTCAGGCACTTGTCTAATACCCAGATTTGTGAGCCTTACTGCCGGCGGCATCGCAAAGATTAAAGTTGCTATAATGCCGGGTACTTCCCCCAGACCAAAAAACAATACGGCGGGGATCAGATAAACAAATGCCGGCATAGTCTGCATAAAGTCCAATATAGGCCTTACCACATTTTCAACAGTTTTATTTTTTGAAGCCCATATACCTGTGGGAATTCCAATCAATAAAGCGATGAATACCGCGGTGATAATAAGTGCTAAGGTTTCCATGGTACCATCCCACATATCCATGCCTTCCACAAGTATCAAACCTAATACGGTAAAGATGCCAACACCCTTCCCGGATATATACCAGGCAAGTGCTGCCAGCAAAACGATCATTACAGCAGGATGTGGGAACAACAAAATATTCTCAACACCTGTTAAAAAGGTTTTGACTGTAACAGTAATTACATCAAAGAACCCACCCAGATTATTAGTGAGCCAAGTAATAATGAATTCAAAAAATTCTCCAACTGGAATATCTATCATGATTATGTACTGGATATTTTGAATTTCTCGTTGTCTGCTTCAGATTGGTCGGAGCCGTTCTCATTAAGTTCGGCCAAAATCGTTGCCCGGTCTACGATACCGAGTAATTTACTGTTTTCATCCACGACAGCTATTGGGTATTTGGATTGAAGTGATTTAGTTAAAAGCGCATTTATAGGAGTATCAGGTCCTGCAACTTCTATGTCTTTATTGAGGATTTCTTTCAGATCTTTGCTATCCCTGTCTTTAAGTTCTATGGTGTCATCGATCGTTACAATGCCTTTAAGGTGTCGATTTTCGTCAACTATATAGGTTGTCGAAACACCAACTTTCTCCATGTTACGAATAGCCACTGAAGGTCCGTCTTTTGGTATCTGAACCGTAGGTGCTTTCCGCATAATAGCCTGAGCTGTGATCACTTTTGTGCGATCAACATTTTGCACAAAGGCTTTCACATAATCGTTAGCAGGATTTGTCAAAATTTCTTCGGGAGTACCTACCTGAACTACATATCCGTCTTTCATGATAGCAATACGGTCGCCTATTTTCAGGGCTTCATCCAGGTCGTGCGTGATAAAGACGACTGTTTTATGAACTTTAGCCTGCAGTTCAAGCAGTTCATCCTGCATGTCTGCTCTGATCAGGGGATCAAGGGCACTGAAAGCCTCATCCATCAACAAGATCTCAGGATCATTTGCCAAGGCTCGTGCCAGTCCAACTCGCTGTTGCATACCACCACTCAATTCATCCGGTTTCTGCTCTTCGTATCCTTCGAGCCCAACAACCTTTAATGCATCATATGCTTTCTCTTTTCGTTCATCTTTATCCATTCCGCTTATTTCGAGCCCGTATTCTACATTATTGGCTACGGTACGGTGAGGAAAAAGACCAAAATTCTGAAAGACCATGGACATTTGTTTCCGCCTCAGTTCCAGCAAGCGGTCTTTGTCCATTTTTGTGATATCCTCATCGCCGATCATAATAGTACCACGTGTAGGTTCTATAAGGCGGTTGAGGCAGCGTAACACGGTTGACTTTCCACTTCCGGAAAGCCCCATTATTACAAACATTTCTTTCTCATTGACCTCGAAACTGGCATCATTGATCCCAATGGTATTGCCTGTTTCACTCAGTATCTCATCTTTTGATTTACCCTCTTCAATGAGCGGAAGTGCTTTCTCGGGATTCTTCCCAAAGATCTTAAATAAATTCTTAACGGTAATTGCGGCCATATCAGATATTGTGTTGAAATTTCAATTGCAACTTCTATTGGCGTTGTAAGGCTACGTATAGTTTTTGTAAGACCTTAAAAAGAAGGGCCCGTTATATCACGGACCCTAAAATATATTTAGAAGTAGTACCCAATATTGATGTTTAAGCGTGTGTTCCAGCGTGCATCATTTATACCTTGGCCTAATCCCTGCCCGAAGCTTTCTGTCAACCACGGATGGTTGCTGCCTCTGGCTATATCAAAATAAGTATATACGTTTCCGGCGGAAAGCAAGAACCCGATCACGTTTTGATGGGCGTCGTTGAAGCCGTCAATGTTTTTCTGAAAATACGTATAATCGTTGTAGAAATTCAGATTGGTTATCGGTCCCCAATCTACATCATGGCTGTAACTCAGTCCGGCAGAATACATGCTCATTTCAGTTGCTACAGGGTAAGGAGAACCATATGCGCCCATTTGTACGGCATCAATAGATTGTCCATTATCATTTTGGGCATCCATTCCATAGTTGGTGAACTGCCCCTTGAAGTTCCAGTTACCATAATTGATATCAGTATGGGCAGCAAAAGCGTAGCGACTGCTTGTTTCATCTAAGACCTGATTCCAGATCTGACCAACTTCACCACTCAGGCCAAGCTGTATGTCGCCGTTTGTGATATCGAAAGTTCGTGTGGTTCTCAGGTTTAATTGATTGCGTTCATAATTGGATTGATTACCGGTAGGTACAATGTCATAGGAATAACGTCCTGATCCACCAAAACCAAATGATGCTGATCCTGCTGCCGGACCTGCGGGTTCTGGCTGAAAGAAGTATGCTGCCATAACATCCCAGTTATCAGCTGTGTGAGTATATTTAAGACCCATATCATGATCATCCTCCAAGCCTACGTAATAAGGCCCCTGGAACCACCAGTTATGCGAGTTGTATTGAAGATTACCGAATGGTACCTGAGTAACTCCGATCTGGATATTATTTTTATCGTCAAAATCGTAGCCTAACCAGCCTTGTTTTACAAAATGGGTATTGAAGGTAGGGTAGAATCTGTATTCAAAATTAAGTTTTACACCATTTCTTTCAGCATTTACATTTATTCTCCATGTATCCCAGGTAAACTGGCCATCGTTATTGTCTATTGTGCCATCTTCATAATCGGTCAAAATTACATTGTAGCGAACAGCACCACCCACGCTTAGCGATGATTCATCATCCTGCGCAAATAGATAAGCAGGGATCAGCATAAAGAGTGAGGTAATGAAGAGTGTAAGTTTTTTCATTGTTATTCTGTGACATTTGAGGGTTACAGTTGCTCTTGACTTAAAACTTGAAAACTCTCCGCAAGAGATGAAGGAGGAGAACACTGTGAAATGCGGTTGCTATTTCACTTTGAATTATGTGTTTTAAATTATTCTCTTAAATTTTACTTCGCTTAAAATATAACGAAGTAGTACAGGCTTATAAAGTTTATATTTTTCATAAATGTTTAATTAAAACTACTTATGCAGATGTTTAGATATATCAACGATCTGTTTTCATATATAATTTATTATACGTTCAACAGCCAAAACAAAGTTACGACCATTAAGTTTAATATTGCCATTGTTATCCTATTGACTTTACCGATATGGGGGTTAGTTGAAGTCTATGGTCAGGAAAATTTTAGTCGACAGGATACACTTAGGGGTAGTATTACGGAAGAAAGGGCGTGGTGGGATCTGAATTATTACCACCTGGAAGTTGAAGTTCACATTGCAGATAGCACCATCAGCGGGGAAAATCTCATCCAATACACGGTTCTTGAGCCGGCTCAAACCATGCAGATCGATCTACAGGAACCACTTGAGATCTTAAGTATTAAGCAGAACGGAGAAAACCTGAATTTTATAAGAGAGGGGAATGCTTTTTTTGTGAAGTTGAATAAAAGACAGGTTACAGGAGATGTAAATGAGATATTGGTTGAATATTCGGGTAAGCCGGTGGTTGCTGAGAATCCACCCTGGGATGGTGGTTTTACATGGACTCAAGACGGTAATGGAAAACCTTTTATAGCAACGTCCAATCAGGGGATCGGTTCCAGTGTGTGGTGGCCCAATAAAGATCATCCTTATGACGAGCCTGACAGCATGAGGATCAGCATCACTACTCCGGGTGACCTGATGGATGTTTCGAATGGCAGGTTAGAACGAGTGGACGAAAACAGAAACGGCACCAAAACCTGGAACTGGTTTGTGAGTAATCCGATCAATAACTACGGCGTGAATATCAATATTGGGGATTATGTCCATTTTGGGGAAACCTATGATGGTGAGAATGGGACCTTAACCCTTGATTATTACGTGCTGCGGGAAAATGAGGAAAAAGCACGGCAGCAGTTCAAACAAGTTATACCGATGATGGACGCGTTTGAATATTGGTTCGGGCCGTATCCTTTTTATGAGGATGGTTATAAGCTGGTTGAAGCACCCTATCTGGGAATGGAACACCAAAGTTCTGTGACATATGGGAACGGATATCAGAATGGGTATCGTGGGCGAGATCTAAGTGGCTCCGGCTGGGGAATGAAGTTCGATTTTATCATAATTCATGAAACCGGTCATGAGTGGTTCGCCAACAATATTACCTATGCTGACGTGGCGGATATGTGGGTTCACGAAGGCTTCACCAATTATTCCGAAAGCCTGTATCTGGATTATCATTTCGGAACGCAGGCAGCCAATGAGTATGTGCAGGGACTCAGACTTGGCATCAACAACGACCGACCTTTAATGGGAACACACGGCGTATATCATCGTGGATCCGGTGATATGTACAACAAAGGTGGAAACCTGCTTCATACACTTCGGCAGGTTGCTGATGATGACTCACTTATGGCGAGAAACCCTGCGTGGTTTGAACCGTGAATTCTATCATCAAACCGTGCACTCAACTCAGATAGAGGATTTTATCAGCAATAGTTTTAGAAGGGATCTGTCCCGAGTATTTGATCAGTACCTGCGTGATACCCGAATACCTACTTTGGAATATGCATTCCGAGGTGGAAATCTGACGTATCGTTGGGGTAATGCTGTAAAAGGCTTTGATCTTCCGGTTGATATCACGGTGAATGGAAAGGAGATGCGACTTAATCCAACCACTTCATGGCAGCGTATGGAAATTGAATCTTTGAATAAAAACAGCCTGACGGTAGATCCGAACTTTTATGTGAGTAGTTTTAATCTGCTGGGTAATTAAAGAAATACCGGTTCAAATAAATTGAACCGGTTCTTACCAGAATATTATTCTGAAGGCGGAGTAAAATTGATTACCAAATTTTTAACCGGCCTCACTTCCCTCAGATAAGCAAATATAGCCTTTAATTCTTCTTCACTCATTTGGCCATAATCTTTCCAGGGCATTACGGTGTTGAATTCCCCTTTTGGAATTTCACTAAATTCGAACGAAGAGTCTGCATAGGTCTTAAATCTTGAAACAAACATCTCTTCAGTCCAGGTACCGATGCCGGTTTCCATATCCGGTGATACATTAGCTGACCTGATGACACTTCCATCTTCCATAAAGAATTCCATTCCACCTGCCATTTCCATTCCGGGGATATTTGTGCCTTTATTTTTTTGAGTGTGACAATCCATACAACTGGCAGCATTTACCAGATATTTTCCCCAGGAAACAGGATCGTTCTTATCTGGAGCAGATCCAGGTTCAACTTCTGTCGGCATTGTATTTATAATGAAATTCATTGGAAAAAAAGATTCTGATTCAGATACTTCATTTTCAATAGGTTTCAGGGTACGGAGATAGGCTATGACCGCATAAATATCCTCAGGATCCATTTTGGCATAGTTGGGATAAGGCATAATAGGGAACAGTGCTCTTCCCTTCTTGTTGACACCTTTTGTGACTGCACGGTAGATCTCGCCATCCGTCCATTTCCCAAGATTTGATGGTGTCAGGTTGGTAGAGTAGTAGTTACCAGGTAAACCTTCTTTGTCGGCACCAAACAAGTTGCCACCTGCTCCAAGCATATCAGGCTTAATTGGATGAGCAAACTTAGTTTTTTCCTGCGGAGTATGGCAGTGCATGCATACCATTACGTTATGTGCAAGGTATTTACCACGGTCAATACGTTCCTTGGTCAGTTCAACTTTCAGGTCCGGAGCCGGACCAACATTAGGTAATGCAGTAGAAACGTAAACCATAGCAACAGATACGAAGGCGATCAATGCAAGGCAGACGATTACTGCGATTTTTAACAGTTTCCTCATAGCTTGTGAAGTTTTAGTTAGTGAAGCTTTTGTAACCCGAAATATTTACGAAAAGCCCCAGGGTTAGTTTCACAGACTAATGTGATAAAAAATTATCTAATTGTCTATAGGGCAATAGCTTATAGAAATAAATAATTTATGAATAAAGAGTTATATGCCTTCCATCAATACTGAGATCACTGAATGAGAATTCTCTCTGTATCCATTTGAAAGTATCCGGATGATAGAAGAATACATGAGTCTCGTCGCTCTTATAGTACCAGGCATGGAAATCTCTGTCCTCGGTATAGACATCCGTTTTAAGGAATAGGGCTCCACCGGGATTTAACATATTTTTGAGTCGCCCAAACTCTTTGTGAGGTTCATGGAAGTGCTCGATTACCTCGCAACTAACGATGTAATCAAATTTCTGCTTGAATATGGATTTATTGTCATCAAAGAAAGGATCGTAAGTGATGATATTGTAGCCTTTATCTGTTAACATCTTGGTTATCACCGGTCCGGTTCCGGCTCCAAAATCTAATCCGGAATGGTCCTTGTTGAATTGACTCAGTATTTTCTGGACCAGGGGTGATACAAATTTCTGATAGCGGGGATCTTCCACATCATTGTTGTGGCTTTCATACCTGACGATCTCCTCATCCGGGGTAGGGTAATCCTTTTTGTCCATCAATACCGCTTTACAATCCGGACAACGAAGGTAGTTGCGATCTTCCTTTTCGTAAAAGTAAAACGGTTTGAGTTCTGCTGAACAAAGAGTGCAATTCATACCTATAATTTTTTGATTGAAGGTATGATTTATAACCAAAAGATGTGAAGTTTACTGCTCCGGATACCAGTTCTTGAGGCGTACATCAATATCCTTTCATTCAAAGATCACGCTGCCATGAAGGACCGGATGGATCTTCAGATCTCCATTATCAGTCTCAAAAATATCAGGATCGTTATAGAGCTGGGTAAAAGCTGATGATACTGTAAAAATAAGAATGGTTATAAGGGTTGCAGCAAATCTAAGCATTGGATAAAATTTAATCTAGTTTTCGGTATCTAACCGAATCACCATTTGAAACATTTGTTAACTACTTACAAAGATCTCAAATTGCTATAACGGTAATAAAAGTTCTTTACTTTACATTCGCTGTGTTTCCACTATATTAAGGGTATAATGAATTGTTTTATCACTACAAAGGAGAAATAATGAGACGTTATTTTGGGAGATTTTTTCTGGCTTGTTTAGTATTAATCACAGGGGTTGTGACTGCCTGTGGTAGTATGTCGGAGGAGGAGGAAAAGAAGGAACTCAGATTGGTTTATGCTGATTGGTCAGAGGGAGTGGCTATGACCTATCTGGCTGCTGAAATTCTGGAATCAGAGTTAGGGTATGAAGTTGAAACGAAGATGACTGACATCGAGTCTGTATTTCGCGAGATTGAAAGTGGTCAATATGATCTATTTGTGGATGCATGGTTACCGGAAACTCACAAAACCTATATGGATACCTATGGCGCAGATCTTGAAAACCTTGGCGTTAATGTTGAGACCGTTCGAACGGGTTTAATGGTGCCGGACTATGTTGAAGCACAAACAATAGGAGATCTGGACAATGTGGTGGATCAGATCATTGGTATAGGAAGCGGTGCCGGTGTAATGGAAGCAACAAAGACAGCTATTGAGAACTATGAATTGTCTGCAGACCTTTTGGAGGGAAGTGAACAGATCATGACGGATACTCTGAGTAATGCTATAAAAAGGAGAGTGCCTATTGTGGTCACAGGATGGACTCCACACTGGATTGCAAATCGATACGAACTCAGGTTTCTTGAAGATCCGGAAAATGTGTTCGGAGAAACTGAACAAATTCATACCCTGGCCAGGGAAGGATTTTCAGAAGAGCATTCAAGAGTAGTAACGTTTTTTGAGCGATTTAAGCTTACAAACGAACAGTTGGGAGCCCTGATGGATGAGTTGCAAACTTTCCCGAATAATGAACAAAGGGCAGTTCAAAACTGGATCCGGGATAATGAATTTGTAGTGAATCAGTGGGTCAAAGAGCTACATCCTGTTCGTGAAAAACTCATGTAACTGATTGTTTAGTCAAAGTAAGGAGCTAATTCTGATCTTTCTTTCAATGAATTGATGAAAGCCCCTTTATGAAATTCATTCCGAAGTATCAGGTCTTGTATTTTCAAGCCATTCAAAGGTTTTATTGCAAGCCTGTACACGAACTTTTTCCTGAGATAAAAAGACGTCATGTATGGCACCTTCGATCGCTAACATAGAAACTTCCGGGCCTAATCTTACCCCATATTTTCGAATATGCTTAACGTCCAGCACCATGTCAGAACGTTTAAGGATATCCTTCCATTTATCGGGTCTGGATGATCTCTCTGCAGTGAAGAATTAGAATGGGTATTTTAATGCTTGAATACTTCCGAAGTTTTTTTTGAGCACGATTTATAGCATAGATCCACTTAAAGTAAGCCGGAAAACCATTCATGGGTTTCCAATCTTTGTTATAATCCCATTCACCATGTTCAGACCGAGATATACTGGCACCATATAGGTGCGATAACGGCTTTTTTCGCGCAGCATATGGAGATATTGTTGAAACTATACCGGCTAGTGGAAGCAAAAAGATCCTTTGAATCAGGTTGATGTTAAAATCCAGAAAGGGTGAGTTTAGAATAAGTTGATCAAACTGATCCCTGTATTTACCAATATTAAGATATACAGAAGCAATGAGCCCACCTGTAGAATGCCCCATCAATACGATCTTCTGATCATACTTTTCCTGAATGATCTCGACTGACCGGTTGATCTCCTCAAAATATTCCGTGATTGAACGGCAGTAGTTAGGGTGCTGATGTGAGAGAAGTGAACGTCCATATTTTCTGAGATCCAGGGCATAAAAATTATAACCGTTTTTATTGAACTGCTCTGCAACATGGGTCTGAAAAAAGTAATCGTTGAATCCATGTAAATATAGCACAGGTCTGTTACCCAAAACATTCTGGGGTGACCGGATCAACGTGGCTATCACTCTTCCTTCGTAATCATCTTCAAGTTGAAGGGTGGTTGTATTGAAATCAGAAATGGTCATACGATCTCTTTCACCCGGCCAATTTGTCCATCCTCGAGTCGGACCTTGATGCCATGCGGGTGAGTGGCACTGTTGGTCAGAATATCCTTAACAGTGCCGTAAGTGATCTTTCCGGACCGCTGATCCCTTTTCAGGACGATCCCCACATTCAATCCTGCTTTAATTTGATTTCTCTCTGTTCCTTGTGCCATTTCTTTTCTAATTATACTTTTTATTCATGAATTCCACTGAGGTTCGGATCAGATCTTCCAGAATATTCAGATTGATATGATTCAGCCTTTTTACATACAAACAAGATTTTCCGGTTTTATGTTTACCAAACTGGTCCATGAGTTCCTCTTACCGTTCAAATCCCGACATAATATAAAGCGAGATCTGTTGTTTGCGGTTCGAAAATCCCGTAATAAACCAATCGCCTTCCCTCCCTCTGTCATATTTATAATGATAACTCCTGAAGCCAACAATACTGTCTCCCCATATGCTGTCTTCTTCTCCGGTGATCTCAGCCATCAGATCATAAATTTTCTGACAATCCGCCCTCGGGTCAGTATCCTCAATAGTTTGTAGGTACTTACTGACGCTATCATCATTCTTTTTTGTTTTCAGTTTAGCCATCACATTTTTTAATGTTTTTGCAATATATGTGTTTGGGATTTTAGCTGTTACATACTATATACTCAAGCATGAATAATCCATTAAAAAAATACTTTGGTCCCAGTACCTTAGTGGCAGCAGCATTCATTGGCCCCGGAACCGTAACCGTTTGTACTTTGGCCGGGGTGAGGTCGGGATACATGTTACTCTGGGCACTGGTCTTCTCGATCATTGCCACCATCACCTTACAAGAAATGACCGGTCGCCTGGGTATCGTAACCCGTAAAGGATTTGGTGAGGCGATCCGTGAACAACTTGGTCACCCGGTGTTGAAGATCACAGGTATTCTGTTGGTGATGAGTGCTATTGTAATTGGTAACATTGCCTATGAGGGTGGCAATATCTCAGGCGCCGTGCTGGGGTGGGAGGAATTCTTCATAGGACTCGATCTCACGATTAATGGATTTACCCTGAAACTGACCTCGGTTTTGATAGGAGCGGTGGCATTTTTGCTGCTGTTTTCAGGAAATTTCAAGCGCATTGTAAATGTGATGACCGTATTGGTTGGGATTATGAGCATTGTTTTTGTGACCACCGCCATCGTCATCGATCCGGATGTAACGGCTATTTTAAAAGGCATGTTCATTCCACAAGCATCAGCTGATGAATTCCTGACGGTCATAGCCCTGATCGGTACCACGGTGGTACCCTACAATCTGTTTCTGCATGCCTCAACAGTTCAGGAGCGTTATTCAAGTTTTACACAGTTGTCGGATATGCGCATAGAAAATGCGGTAGGCATTATTTTAGGGGGGCTGATCTCCATTTGTATTGTGATCACGAGTGCGGGCGCGGCAAATGGAAGTTTAGAGGAAGTTAAGAATGCGGCAGACATGGCCAGTCAGCTGGAACCTTTACTGGGTAGCTGGGCAAAAACATTTATGGGGGTTGGGCTATTTGCTGCGGGTATAACATCGGCCGTAACGGCACCGCTTGCAGCTGCCTATGCCACTAAAGGATTGTTAGGTTGGAACGGCAATCTAAAGGACACCAAATTCCGAATCGTTTGGATGCTGGTTCTTTTTACAGGAGTCATGTTTTCATCGGTCAGCTACAATCCCGTAAAGTTGATTGAATTTGCGCAGGTAGCAAACGGGATAACCCTGCCGGTCATTGCAATATTTCTGCTTTATATTATGAATAAACCTTTGCTTTTGGGAAGCAGCCGTAACAACCTGTGGCAGAATATTTTTGGGGTGGTTGTTATTTTGGTGGCATTACTTGTAGGTTTCAGAAGCTTGAATTCTGTTCTAAATATATTGTGATCATGATTACGAAATTAGACCTTAACTGCGATCTCGGTGAATTTTATGGAATGTATGATGAAACCAGAGATTCAGCCATCATGCCATATATCACAAGCTGCAACATAGCCTGTGGATTTCATTCAGGAGATCCGGTCGCTATATCAAAAACCATTCAACTGGCACAAAAGCATGATGTAGCCATTGGAGCTCATCCGTCATATCCGGATCTGCAGGGCTTTGGGCGACGAGTCATGAACCTGACGGTGGAAGAACTGAAGGCCTGTGTGCTGTATCAAATATCGGCTCTGAAAGGAATGACGGAAGCTCTGGGGGCTGAATTACATCATGTAAAGCCACATGGAGCACTTTATAATTTCGCTTCCACGGATGAAGAAACGGCCGTTGGTGTAGTTAAAGCTGTGGTTCAGGTAAAAAAAGATATGATCTTATATGCTCCGGAGGGTTCGGTGCTGAAAGAGGTGGCAGAAAATGCCGGACTGACCGTACAGAACGAGGTATTTGCCGATCGCAGCTATGAGGACGATCTCTCCCTAAGATCCAGAAAACTGGATGGTGCGGTACTGACAGATACGGAATTGGTCTTGAAACAGTTACAGGGCTTCCTTGAAGGACACGTAACCTCCTATGACGGCCTTGAGCTGCCTATCTCAGCCGACACACTATGCCTGCACAGCGATACGGAAGGGGCAACTGAACTAGCCAAAGACATTCACGACTTTCTGAAAGACCATGGCATCGAGATCACTGCAAATTGATAACACCGATTGGAATCTCAGTACCTTAGGGGAAGCTGCGCTTGTACTGGAACCTGATATGGAGGATCCTGAGCTTTCAGCGATCCACAAAGTTTGCAGTCTTATAGAAGACGCAGGCATGGATGGCCTTACAGATGTGATCCCGACCTATAAAAGCATTGGGTTACTGTTTGAGGAACCGGTTCATGATATGGAACCTGTAATTGATCAGCTCGAAGAGATCTTTGAGAACGCCGGAAACTATAACCCGAGCCACAAGACGATCCGTGTTCCGGTGTGTTATGAACTTGGATTGGATTGGGATGAACTCGAATCGCATACCGGACTACAACGTGATGAGATCATCCGGCTCCACACTGCCCAACAGTATACCGTTGCCATGATGGGATTCATTCCAGGGTTTCTTTACCTGCAAGGGTTGGACCAAAGAATTAGCTGCCCCCGAAAGAATGAACCGCGAACCAAAGTACCTGAGGGAGCTGTGGGAATTGCAGGAGATCAAACCGGGATCTATTCCCTGGAAAGCCCCGGGGGCTGGCAGATTCTGGGTAGAACACCCCTTAGCTTCTTTGACGGTGATAATGACCCGCCGGTATCCGTTAATCTGGGAGATACGGTTATTTTTGAACCGATCAGTGAAGAAGATTTCACAGGCTTAAAAATGGATTCAGATTCATGATCACTTCTCTTAAAGTTATAAAACCGGGGTTACTAACTACTATTCAGGATATACCGGGGAGAAAAGGATTGCGGAAAATTGGGGTTCCGGTCAGTGGTACGATGGACGCTCACTGTGCTGAACTGGCCAACTGGCTGGTTGGGAATGATAGGAAAAGTCCACTGCTGGAAATAACGCTCGGGAATGGTGAATTTGAGTTCTCTGAAGATACCGTAGTAGGGATCACCGGGGGGGCGGCCAATATTATGATCGGTGACCGATCGGTTCAACAGAACAAAACCTTAAGGGCAGGTAAGGGCGAGCGACTCAACATTGGCAGGGTAACCAAAGGTGCACGGGTGTATCTGGCAATAGCAGGTGAGTGGTCGTTAAATAAAATCTCAGGTAGTCACTCAACCTATCGGGCAGCAGGACTGGGGGGATTTGAAGGCAGGGAACTTAAAAGCGGAGATCGCATAGAAGTGGATGTTTCTTCAGTAAATGATACAGGTAGGACGGTTCCTAAAAAATTGATCCCGCACTTCAGTCAGCATCAGAAGATCAGGGTGATCGAAGGACCTGAGTGGAACCGGCTCAGCAAAGAACAGCAAGAATATATGCTCAAAAGCAGATTTGGTATTTCAAGTTCAAGTAATCGTATGGGCATCAGGTTGCAAAGCGACAAGGCTATAAAAGTTGAAAACTCAAATTTCAGCTCAGCTCCGGTTATTCCGGGAATTGTTCAGTTACCACCCGGTGGGCAGCCAATTATTTTAATGAATGATGCACAATCAGTAGGGGGGTATCCGCGTATTTTAAAGGTGGCAGATGCCGATCTTTGGAGATTAGGACAAGTGTGGCAGGGAAACGAAATAAGTTTTAGTTTAATTGACAGAAAAGATGCCCTTGAGTTGTTAGATTATTACAGAGAATTGAGGGAGTCTCATTTAAAATAATTTTTACTGAACCTTTTATTCCTACGTCGTTTGCTTGCAGACGGCAGGATACCTTATTTATTACATTATGCATAGAGCTATAGTTAGATTATTGATACTTCCAATGCTTATCCTGCTGGCACTTGGGCCGGTTCAGGCTCAAAATAATATTCCGGCCACCGATCCCGGCGTACTTGCCAGGCTTGCTCCAGATCAGGAGCAGATCTGTACCTTTGAACCGACTTACAGGGATGTTTTCTACTACAAAAGTGTGGAAGAATTTCGTAAAAAGGGAGATTTTCGCGCAAAGACGGCCTCAATTCAGGTTGATTATGTAGGTGGCTGGCCTCAGGAAGCTCGCACCGCATTTGAGTACGCAATGACCATCTGGGAGTCTCATATTGATTCTGAGATACCGATCAAGATAGAAGCCAACTGGACAGCTTTGGAAGGTAATACCCTTGGAAGTGCAGGGCCAACGCTAATTTATCCGATCAATAATGTTTGGTATCCGATTGCACAGGCAAGTGCTATAGAAGGGGAAGACCTGCTGGCCGGTAATATACATGGCGTTGAATATGATATCGTGCGTCAATATGAACTCCTCTTTCGGCTCATGGTATTATGAAACAGACGCTAATACTTCGGGGGGATTAATCGATTTTGTGACCGTAGTTATCCACGAGATCGGACACGGACTTGGTTTTACAGGCTCCATGAGTGGCGATCCAGATACTGAGATCGCAGAGTGGGGGCTGGGTGATCCAGTACGTCCATTTATATATGATACGTTTATTGAAGATGGATTTAGTCGATCTGTGATTAATGAAAGTGTCTATCCTAATCCATCTAATTCCCTGTATAATGCTGTAACAGGAAACAGTGGTGGTTTGTTCTTTATCGGCGATCAGGCCAATGATGCCTATGAAAATCTGCCGGTTCCAATGTATGCCCCACAGACGTGGAATGGAGGCTCCAGTTACTCACATCTGGATCTGGCAACCTTCACGAATACTGAAGATGCCCTGATGCGTCCTCAGATCGATAACGCTTTTGCCATTCACTCTCCGGGTCCTGTAATGTGTGGAATTTTTGCAGATATGGGATGGCCACTGGGTGGTGGTTGCTTTGCGCTGCTGGGTGCAGAGTCCATTGTTGAAGTGGACGATTCTGAGATCTATTTCGGAGTCACTAACGTCAATATCCGACTCGATACCACCATCGTGATCAGTAACAATATAAATTCAGAAAATGCGCTTGTGGGTCGGGTTGAGTTAACTTCAGGAACCAATGCCTTTTCATTGGATAACAGTAGCGGCTCTATATTTCTGAATATTGAACCGGGTGAAAGTCAGGAGATCCTGGTAACATATCGTCCCAGGAACCCTGGAAATAATTCAGGTGTGATCCGTATTACCCATAATGGAGTGAATATGCCAAACCCCATTCTGATCCCTTTGAATGGCGATGCATTAGAAGAGAACAGAACGGTTGAACTGGAAAACAACTATCCAAATCCATTCAATGCCTCTACGAATATTCCATACAAACTTCCTCAGAATTCCTATGTAAAACTTGAGATCTTTGATATGCTCGGCAAACTGGTTGAAACCGTTGTTGATGGTGAACAAAGTCGCGGACGGTATGTACAACGTGTTCAGGCGGATGATTGGTCAAGTGGTGTATATATTTACCGTATAATAGTAGAAGGAACGGATAGAAACGGGTAAATTATTGTTGGTAAAATAGAAATCAGAATGCTATTGTAGGGCATCACTAAATGGGGGTATGCTTTGGATGTCTCAGATCTAAAATACAGATTACTACTTTCAGTATTGGTTGGCGCTTTGTTTAGCACGGGGGTTGTACTGTTATGGTACTCGAACGAGCAGGAACAGCGAAAGTCGCGGGCAAAGACCGTTCAGGATACCGGGCAGCTTATCACAAAACAATTCCAGAACAGGGTATTTGAATCCGTCGAAACCTTGCAAAATCTAAAAAGAAGGATCGAAGTTACAGATGGCGGATATTTTGATTATTGGGAATTTGATGCCTCCCTGACAATAGAACAGGATCCGGCTTTTCTGCTGGTAGAGTGGATCGACAGGGATATGGTGATCCGAAGGATTGAGCCGGAGATGGGAAATAAAAATGCTATTGGACTGGATATCTCTGAACTGGACTACCGGCGCTCTGACTGGGAGGCTGCAAGAGATGACTCATTGATCAATCTTACACATTGGCTAGAGTTAGTACAGGGGCCAAATGCTTTTCTGGTGGATGCACCGGTCTATTATCAGAATGATTTCAGGGGGAGTATTACTGCAGCTCTTAATTTCAAAGATCGTTTTAATGCGATCATGCAGGGACTGGATCAGTACTATGTGAGGCTTGAGGACGAATTTGGAAAGACATTCTATGAGTTTGGTCGTGAACAGCATTATTCTGATAATGGGTCTTTTCAGAACACGATCAGTTTCAATTCCGGACAGATAAACTCAGGTAACTGGACCATCACGGTGATCTCCAATCACTCATCGGCAAGTAACAATGCTCAGAGTGGCTTGATACTGAATTTAATTCTTGGCTTGATCCTCAGTCTCATTACCGGGTTTCTAATGTTTTATGTACTGACTGCCAATGCTGCTCGCCTCAATGCAAAATCAGCCAACCAGAAGATCAGGGCTCTGATAGAAAACTCACCCATGGCCATTTATTCCATCAACCGGAAGGGGGTTATAACTGACTTCTGGAATCGGGCAGCTGAAAAGCTTCTGGGTTGGAAAAGGGAAGAAGTATTAGGTCGGTTTCTGCCGCATGTATCAGAAGAAACTAAGGCCGAATTTCAGGATCTGATGGAGCAAAGGGAAATTGATGGGAACATCAAAAACAAGGAAGTTGTGAGAACAAGGAAAGATGGGAAAGATATCTATCTGCGTTTAAATGTTGGACAAATGGTGATGGATTCGGATAACGAAAAGCAGATGCTGGTTACCCTGGAGGATATCACCCGTGAAAAGGAATATCAGCTAAGACTTGAAAATTCCCTGGACGAGAAAGAAGTGTTATTGGCAGAGGTTCATCACAGGGTTAAAAATAATCTTGCGATCATAACCGGACTAATAGAATTGCAGAAGGCAGGAATCGAAGATGAAGGCCTGAATGTGATCTTAAGGGAAACTCAGAACCGGATCTATTCCATTGCCTCGGTTCATGAATTGCTATACAACACGGATAGTTTCATACAGGTCTCATTTGAAGAATATGGGGAGAAATTGATCGAACGTATACGGGAAATGTTCACATCATCGGGTCAAAAAGTTGAGATCATTGACCGAATTGAGACCAAAGAGATAAACATCAATCAGGCCATTCCATTGGGACTGCTAATGAATGAGCTTATCACCAATTCTTTTAAGCATGCTTTTGCCGGGAAAGAAAAAGGAACCATCCATATTGATGTGACCGAAAAGGACGGGATCATTGAGGTTGAATATCGGGATGATGGGGCAGGGTTCGTTCTTCAGAAATTCGAGGAATCCAAAACGCTAGGCGTAACGCTCATCAAAACACTGATTGAACAGCTGGATGCAAAATTCGAGATCGATACTGCCAACGGATTCCGACTCAAGCTCAGATTCCAGAAAAATGAAAAAGGCTCTCATTCAAATCTGTAAGGTATCGACATCTACTTTTTCTCCTATAAAAGGTTAAGTATCCTCATTCCATTACACTTTTCTCACTTTGTTTTTTAATAACCGGATGGTTACACTGATATCCCAGCATCGCATCCCAAATCTTTCACTTACTTAATTTTAAGCTTTGAATCGTTATTTGGGTAAGCTTGGATTCGAAATCCGAGCAATTTAGTCAGAGTAATGGCAAGCTAACCTCCGGCCAAATTGCTACAGATCTCTTTTAAGTCTGATTTTTTAAATCTATCTCAATCTTAAGGCTCACTGAACATTCAGGACCCCTTTCATACCTGCTGCAAAATGCCCTGGAAATGAGCACAGATAGTCATAATTACCGGTTTCTTGAGGTACAGTAAATGTGACTTCCACTGTTTCACCGGCAGCAGCCAGCCCCGTTTCGGCAATTATATCATTGGTTCTGCTTTCTGGTATATAATCATTTGCTTTGGCAGCAAGCGCTTCTTGTGCGAAAGTAGCGGGATCAACTCCCATTTTTAACAGAATCCAATTGTGCGCCATACCCGCAGCCGGAAGATTACTTACAGTCTTTAGCCGAATACGCAATTGTTCGCCCGGTGAAGCATCGATGCTTTCAAGTAATAAATAAGTCTCACCGTTTGAGGCTTCCATTGTATTTGCTGTACCGATCATTTCACCTTCTTCCTTGACAACATATTTCATCTGATCAATACCGATAATATCAATTGTTCGAATTTCCTGACTTTGGGTTTGCTCGGCCTGCTCCTGAGTTCCTTCAGATGAGGTCTGTTCTTGCTTTTGACTCTGGCCTGTGCAGGCTGTAAATAAAAGTACTAATGGCAAAATGTGTTTAATTAAATGCATTGTTCGCTCCATCATTAATTTTGAATTATACTGAGTTGTTGATCATAACATTTAATAACAGGTAAACATTTACAAAATCCTGCAATTATTTTCTTGCTCAGTGTGTAAATCTGTCATCTCTGATTTTGAGTAATACTTGCGATACTAGGGCTAAGACTGGCAATTCAATAAGAGGCCCAATGATTAATGCCAATGCTACCAGTGGACTATCCGGAAAGGCTGTCAGTGCTATAGCTAATGCAATGGGAGAATTCCTGGCAAGTGTCGTCAGGTTCAAACTGGCAGAATCCTCATAATCAAATTGGAGCAGATAACTTGCAAAGCGGCTTACCAGGAAATTCACTACAAAGAATATCAGTAAGGGAATCAGCAGAATGAGCACAGTTTCAACATTTTGAAGCAGGTAATCACCCTGAGAAGCAAACATAGCCATGATTGCCAATCCTAAGAAAATGACCTGAGACAATTCAAAAAATGGCAGCAGTTTGATTTCAAGCAATGCTGACTGCCCAAACATGTCGAGTAGGTATTTCGTGGCTTGTGCCGCTACAAAAGGCACGAACAGAACAAGCCCAATACTTTCAAATAAAAACGTCGGATTCACAGAACCTGATTGTCCAAAGAAGAGAAGTAAGAACACCGGTAATAAGATCACCTGCAAAATTAAGTTTAGAGGAAGTACGGAAGCACTAAGAGTCGTATTCCCTTTTGCAATACCCGTAAAGATCAGATACCAATCCGTGCAAGGGGTTACCATCAGCATGACAAATCCTATCCAGAGACTCAGATAGTCCTGAAGAAACAGAGAGCCTAAGCCCCAGGCGAACAGGGGTGTCCACACAAAATTGATGGCCAGGTTTGCTGAGAAAAATTTCACATTGGAAAAGCTTTTCAGCAGATCTTTGATTGGGATGTTAAGAAATAGCCCGTATAGCATAAGCATCAAGAAGGGGACGATCACATATTCGGCTACTGAGGCCACAATATTCAATTGTCCGGCCACTAAACCTGCAATAACTGCGAATGCTATTATGAACGACTGATACTTGTTAATGGAATTCACAGATATATCCTCCGTTCATTTCCAGAAGTTCTGTTTCGATAATAATGTAGAATATTGAGTTTAGATAGATCATTATAGACATTACCATCCACGCACAAACTGGAAAGCTGAAAATATTTGAATTTTAGGGCTTTGTTGTACCTATGTTTTACCAAATAAAAAGGCTCAGTAAAAACAATGCTTTACTGAGCCTTTTGTACCCGAGAGAGGACTTGAACCTCCACGTCCGAAGACATACGCACCTGAAGCGCACGCGTCTACCAATTCCGCCACTCGGGCATTGGAATCAAGGCTCCAAACTTAAGAAGATTTTAGAGCTAAATCATCATTTTAATTTAGATCTATCAAAGATTATCCAACAATTTTACCAGTCGTTCCCAGGAGGCATTTCGGGCTTTGACGTTTGGGTCGCCTGAAGCAGCATTCGGGTCATCTCCCTGGCGCATGTAAGCATGTCCGGCGCCCTCATAGATCTCATACTCGTAAGTTTTATTATACTGATCCATGGCCTCTTTGGATTCTTCGATAGTGGAATTCACCCGCTCGTCATTTCCACCATAAAATCCATACACCGGGACCTGAATAGAGTTATAGGCTTCAGCTTCATCCGGACCGGTTCCGTAAAATACATAGGCGGCATCGATCATATCTCCGGCATTAGTGGCAAAGCGAAAGGATTGAGATCCACCCCAACAAAAGCCTGCAACAGCGATCTGACCATTACCGGCTGAGATGGTTTTGGCATATTCGAGCACATTCATGAGATCGGTAGTCACATGATCGGGGTCAAGCCCATAAATGGCTTGGCGGGCCGCATCAGAATTCTCGAAATCACTTGTCTTCTCTATGCCTTCAACAGTATTCGATATCAGGTCCGGTGCTATGGCGATAAATCCCTTTTCAGCAAGCTGATCGGTAAAACTTCTTGCCCAGTCATTTAAACCACGGTTTTCATGGATCACGATCACAACGGGAGCCGGTTCCGATGATTCAGGATAGGCTACAAAATTATGTAGGGTTCTATCATTAGACTCAATGGTCACCCACTCATGATGCCGGGGTGAATTTTCAAGTTGTTCAATGGCATAATCCTGAGAGAACACTGAAGTTGCCGAAAACGCTAATATTGCGATGATGGTGGTCAGTATTGGTGTTTTCATGATTTTATATGATTAGGTTAGTCAAAATTAAACCTGCTTATCAGTTAAATCATTTCACCTGAGATATCCAAAATCAGAACTCTACCGGATAAAAACATTGGAAACAAGGACTCCAAACACTTGTACATCGCTTCTAAAACCTTGAACCTTTACTAAAGAAACATTCCGAACTGTCACGCAACTTTAATATCTTCCAAGCTCAGTAAATCTTGACCGAAACGGATCTGAATGAGCACGATTGATCACGAGAAATATGAGGCTGTGATTGGCCTCGAAGTTCATGCACAGTTACTTACCGAAAGTAAGGCTTTTGCACCGGTTAAACCGGAATATGGGGCTGCACCAAACACACAGGTTACACCACTTTGTCTGGGTCATCCGGGCACGCTTCCTGTGGTGAATGAAAACCTGGTGCGGTATATCATTAAAATGGGATTGGCTACCAAATGTGATGTAGCTGAAAAATCCATCTTTGCCCGAAAAAACTATTTTTATCCTGATCTTCCTAAAGGATATCAGATCTCACAGTTTGACACCCCGATCTGTTTCGGCGGATTCGTGGACATTGAGCTGGAAGAGTATGATAAACGAATCGGTGTTACCCGAATTCATATGGAAGAGGATGCAGGTAAATCCATTCACGATCAGGATCCATACAATACCTTGGTGGACCTCAACCGTGCCGGCACCCCGCTGATCGAGATCGTTTCGGAACCCGATCTGCGAACGCCTCAGGAGGCTTATGCCTATTTGTCTAAGATCAAACAGATCGTTCAGTATCTGGAGATCTGTGATGGTAATATGGAAGAGGGTAGCCTGCGCTGCGATGCCAACGTTTCTGTACGTCCTCGTGGACAAAAAGAACTCGGCACGCGGACTGAGCTTAAGAACATGAACTCGTTCCGAAATGTAGAGCAAGCAATTCACTATGAGATCTACCGACAGATCGAACTGATCGAAGATGGTGGTGAAGTGGTTCAACAGACCCGACTATGGGATACCTCAAAAATGCAGAGTCGCCCAATGCGCTCGAAAGAAGAAGCTCATGATTATCGGTATTTCCCTGAACCGGATCTTCCCCCGATCAGGGTCACTGAAAAAATGTTGAGCGATATCAGAGAAGAACTGCCGGAACTTGCGGATGTACGCCGCAAACGGTTTATTGAAGACTACGGTATGAGCATAGATGATGCGGTCACTATTACAGACAGCAGATATCTGGCAGATTACTACGAAGACGTTGTGGAATTTTTGGGTAACCCTAAATCAGCATCCAATATTGTTCTCAGCGAAGTGTTAAGGGTATTGAACGAAAAAAGCATTGATATACGGGAATTCCCGGTATCAGCCGAAAGGGTATCGAAGCTGGTGATGTTGAAAGAGGATGACAAGATCAACTCTTCTGCCATGCAGGATATCTTCAATGAGATGCTCAATAAGGATAATGACCCGGAGGAACTGGCAAAAGAAATGAACCTGATACAGGTTTCTGATTCCGGATTCCTCGAGCCTATCGTAGATGAAATTATCGAAAATAACCCGGATGAAGTACAGCGCTTTAAGGAAGGAAAAAAACAACTTATCGGATTTTTTATTGGTCAGGCTATGAAAGCCTCACAGGGTAAAGCAAATCCGAAACTGGTTAAAGATCTAATCAATAAAAAGCTAAACGACTGATTACTCGGTCTTTCTACTCTTATGAAAAAAATTACGCTATTAGCTGCATTAACTGTATTGCTACTAACTGTTGCGTGTTCAAACAGATCTGAGGTTCAAAAGACCGTGGTTACCGGTACTATCACGGTAGCTGATTCTATTGACAACAGCGGAGATTTCTCAGGGATCGGTGTGACCATCGTGAAAAGGGATTCCACTAATGCTCCCATCGATACATTGTTTCATACATTGACGGATCAGTCCGGTGCATTTGAAGGTGTGGCCAGTTTCCCAAACAAGAATTATTATCCGATGATTATCAGTCGGAATAACAATGTAATTGCCACTATGCGGGTGATATTAGCTGAAAATGACACTTTAAGGGTGAATGCTCAACTTCCCAACGTCCGTGAAACTTTAACTCTGGATTCCAAAGAACATGAAGCCATGCGGACTCTTGAACGTGTAGACCGTAGTTTCCAAAGAGTTGGGGCTTTCATCATGAGTGGAGCGGTGCCTGATTCTCAGATATTGGACGAGACACAGAAATGGTCGGAATTATATTGGCAGGTTTATGAGGCCCACGAAACAACAATGGCCTCTTATCTCGCAGCCGAGAAATCAGCTGAGTTGCTGGGTAACTGGGATCCGGATGCCATGTTGACCCGCATCGATGAAGTATTACCGGCAGATTACATGTTTTCAGTAGCCTTGCAACTGGGTAAACCCTACATCGCACAAAGCAAAGGATTTGACGCAGCTTCAGGGTATCTGGATTCACTAATTAAGATATCCGAGAGTGAGGAAGTCACAGAATTTATAGTCAGAGATAAAATTCAAATGTACTTCGACAGTTCAAGGATAAGAGAGGCAAGAGATCTTCTGGACAATTATGAACAGGATTATTCTGACAGTCCTTCGTCTAAAAAATGGATCCGACGTATCCGCTATGACCTTAATTATCTGGCTCCCGGTGTAACAGCCCCTGATTTTTCTTTTGTGACCATGGAAGGAGATACGGTTAATAACGAGAGGCTTAAAGGGAGTACATATATAATCGAGATCTCACCTCTTGCTAACTATGAATATCAGAACGACTACGACCGAACGATGGTCATCAGTGAGATCTACAAGAATTACGGACTTAAAGTATTTACGATCCCTCTGGATCAGAGTGAAGTAACAGTAAATGCCTTTTTTGATGAACGGCGAAAAGCCTGGCCGGTTGCTAAGCTTGGCTCTTTTGATGTTCAGGATGTCATACAGAAATTCAATGTGATTCAAGTTCCTACCCGAATCCTTATCGACAAGGATGGGGTAGTGATAAGGAAATATGAGAGAAATGAATTTTCCGAGGTCATACAGGGACTGAATCGTGCATTCAATAATTCTAACTCACCTAGTTAACTTTAAAACTCACATCATGCGAAGACTACTTATAGCCGGTAACTGGAAAATGAATTGCGGTCCATATGATGCCGCTGAATTGTTGGAAGGTCTAAAAGAGAAGAAATCAGAAATCAATGAAAACGTGGACGTATTGGTTTGTCCGCCTTTCGTATCCATTGGAATGGCCGTAAAGTACCTCTATGATACCGATATTCAGGTGGGTGCCCAAAATCTGCACTTCGAGGAGAATGGGGCTTTTACCGGAGAGATCAGTGGAAGCATGCTGGCTGAAAGTGGTTGTAATTACGTGATCGTTGGTCACTCTGAGCGCCGACAGTATTTTGGTGAAACCGATACGACTGTAAACAAGCGTGTTCATAAGGCTATAGAGCATAAACTGGCGCCGATCGTTTGTGTTGGTGAAAGCTTGGATCAGCGTAAATCGGATAAGCATTTTGGATTGGTTAAAAATCAGATAACGGCAGCTCTACACGATATTTCTGAAAAAGACATATTGGATGTTGTGATCGCATATGAACCTATCTGGGCGATAGGAACCGGCGAGACAGCCTCCCCTGAACAGGCACAGGAAATGCACGAACATATTCGTTCTGTACTTGCAGAACTATATGATGAAGATACAGCAGAGCAGATCAACATTTTGTACGGTGGCAGTATGAAGCCCGGAAATGCCAATGAGCTGCTAGGTCAAATGGATGTTGATGGCGGACTTATCGGAGGTGCTTCGCTGGATGCTGATAGTTTCTCTGAGATCATAACCATAGCTGAAGACCTGGCCTGAGCCATGAAATACAATGTACTCCTGATCGGTAGTGGTGGACGCGAACATGCGCTTGCTCGAGCTATTTCCAAATCCCCTAAATTAGCTAAACTATTCATAGCACCGGGTAATCCGGGAACCGCCATGGCCGGTGAAAATGTGACCCTGAATGTCTCGGATCTGGATGCCGTATGGGATTTTATACAGAACAATAAGATCGATATAACCGTGGTTGGTCCCGAGCAGCCATTGGTGGATGGAATAGCCAATGTTCTGGAAGCCAAAGGGCACGCTGTGTTTGGCCCCAAGCTACAGGCGGCTATGCTGGAAGGAAGTAAAGAATTCGCCAAGGAATTCATGGAGCGCCACAACATACCAACGGCAGGTTATCGGGTATTCGATCAGGATAATTTTGATGATGCCGCTGAATACATCAAAGAACAGGGAAAATATCCGGTTGTACTCAAAGCGGATGGACTTGCCGGTGGAAAGGGAGTTTTTATTCCAGAAACCGAGGATGAAGCTTTGCAGGTGCTGGATGAATTGAAGAACAGTGATTCCCTTAAAAAAGCCGCAAGTCGCTTGGTCATAGAGGAATTCATGGTTGGTGAGGAAGCCTCCGTGTTTGCTATTTCCGATGGCTCATCATGGAAAGTGATCGGTAATGCACAGGATCATAAGCGCATAGGTGAGGGGGATACCGGCCTGAATACCGGTGGAATGGGAGCTTATTCTCCGACCCCAGTGGTGACCGATGAAGTCCTCAAGCGTGTTGAAAATGAGATCATCGAGCCGACCATTTCAGGGATGAAAGAGGAAGGTAATCCATATTCTGGGATCCTGTACTGTGGTCTGATGATCACGAATGAGGGGCCAAAAGTAGTGGAATATAACTGTCGCTTTGGAGATCCCGAATGTCAGGTGATACTACCACGTATGCAGTCTGATCTGCTCGAGATCATTGTAGCCACTACGGAAGGAAAACTTGCAGAGACTGATATTCAGTTTGATGATGAAGTACGGTGCTGTGTGGTGCTGGCATCAGGTGGATATCCTGAATCCTATGAAAAAGGAAAAGAGATCACCGGCCTGGAAAATGTTGATAATGCGATCATTATTCATGCCGGAACGAAGGAACAGAATGGGAAGCTGATCACCAATGGTGGTCGTGTGTTGAATATTGTAGGATCGGGTTCTGACCTTGAAACGGCTATCAGGAATACTTACAAAGAAGTCGGGAAAGTGCACTTTGATAAAGCCTACTACCGCTCGGATATTGGGGCCAAGGGGTTGAAATACTGAATATTGAACACGGGATATCCAAGACAGAAAGGAATAGAATATTGATTTGTGAATATTGAATACAGAATATCGAATGACCGAGCTTTTCCGCTCCGACGCAGAGCGATCGGAGCGAGTTCTGATCTTTATTCGATATCCGATGTTCGATGTTGGATGTTCCATTTCCTGCCTACCTGGTTCGACACGCTCTGCATTGGAACGAAAAAAGTTTTACGTTGGGTATTCTTCCCGATCATCCTGCTAAGTTTCTCAGGGACACTATCCGCACAAACACTCCAGGATATATATTCAAACCTGGATATAGCTACTTCCATGTCCGTTACCCCGAATGCTATCTACATTGTTGAACAAGGCAAGGATAGATTGCTCAAGTTGGATCATACAGGGAAATTACTGGATACCATTGGCGGCAGGGGTAGTGGCGATTATCAATTCAGTAAGCCGGTTGACGTGGATGCCACCAATGGTCTCAAGATCTTTATAACGGACCAAAACAACCGGAGGATACAGGTATTTGACCGGCGCGGACAGTTTCTGAGCAGTATAAGCGAACGTTCCTCTTTTGTAAATTCACGCAGATACCATCCGAATCAATTATCAGTGAGTGATTTAGGTGAAATTTATTTTTGGGATAATGAATCCCGGTTGATCCGTCGTTTCGATATGGACTATAATTTTGAAGATGAATTTCGTATCAGCTCTGATATCAGATCAGTAGATGACCTGCAGGTCACTTCAGCAGAGATCCTTATTCTGGACAAGTCAACCGAATCTATTCACAGGCTTTCTCCCAATGGTGGCTATTCCGGATTCTATCCGGTTGAAAACATAAAAGCATTTTATGTAAATGAACAAGGCATGTGGCTGGCATATGAAAACAGAGTAGTATATGAACAGGAAAATGGTGAAATACAGGAATTCGAATTTGAAAAAAATGTACAACCGATAGATATACACGTCCAGTCCGGGTCGATTTTTATTTTGACCAGGGGCGAATTATTCAAGATCGAAACCGGATCAAGATGATCTCACCCGATCACATATTTAAAGAAGATTATGAGCTTTGAGGAAAAAGCACGTCAGGTATTCGAATTTCAAAGCCAAAACAATCCGGTTTACAAACGCTTCTGCCAAGCCCTGAATATTAAAAAACCTACAGGCATATCTGACATCCCACTACTGCCAATTCAAGCATTCAAAAACACAGAAGTTATCACTGCTTTGAATAATTCAAAATTTAAAATTCAAAATTTAAAATTTTATAGCAGTGGAACATCGGGCATGGATCGAAGCAGGCACGTTGTATTAGACCCTGAAATCTATCGACAATCCATTATCCGGGGAATGCAGCAATTCTATGATCTGGATGATTATGTGATCTGGGCATACACACCGGGCTACAACTCCAATCCACATTCCTCATTGATCTGGATGTTGAATGCGTTGATCGAAAGAGAGGAGTCAGGGTTAAGTAAATTTCTGAAGCTGGGAAAGACTTTGAATGAAAAAGAGCTTGCAGAGATCGAAGGCACAGGCAAAAAGCTGTTGTTGTTCGGCGCAGCATTTGGGTTGATGGATATCATCGAACAACAACCGATCCAGTTACCTGAAGATGCCGTAATACTTGAAACGGGAGGGATGAAAACCCATCGCCGGGAGATCACAAAAGAGCAATTACATGAGAAGCTGGCTGAAGGCTTTGGTCTTCCACAATCCCAGATCCATTCCGAATATGGGATGACAGAATTACTGTCTCAGGCGTATGCTCAGGGCAGTCTCTGGTTCGAATGTGTACCATGGATGAAAGTGACTATACGGGATCCCAAAGCCCCCATGAAGGAAATGCCGGTCGGGGAAGAAGGACTGATTGGGGTGATAGATCTGGCTAATATTCATTCCTGTTCCTTTATTCTGACAGGGGATAAAGGCATTCAAAGAGATGATGAAAAATTCCAGGTATTGGGTCGGTGGAATCCACAGAACTTAAGAGGCTGTAATTTTTTGATCGAACAGGATTAGAATCACAGATTTAGCACTCGTTAAGAAGGTCTATCTTCGAAACGCAGTCTTGCAAGCTCCGGCTTGCAGTGAAGTTAGAACAAAACTTGTACCTTATTCACGATTTAAAATCCAATCAATGTAATTTTTATAGTTAGTGAAATCAGAGGTTAAAATAGTAACCATTTTAAAAAAATGGCTCGATCCTGAAAGCCCATTTCTGCAGAAAGCGATCGAAAAGACCGTTACAGAAGGATTATTCAGTGAACAGGATGTTCAGCATCAGCTGGCCGTACTGCGGGATAATGTAGAAAACGGGGATATTCAGGAATGGGTTAAAAGATCAGGGTTAAGTGATAAAAAAAATGCCAATGGCAAAAAAGTACTATGCTTGCATGCCGGTAATTTACCGTTGGTGGGATTTCAAACAGCTATTGGTGTAGTCCTTTCCGGCGCCGATTATTATGGTAAACTCTCTCGAAAGGATCCCTATCTAATGGCTTCGTTCCTTGAGGAGATCCAACGATCAGGCATATACCAGGAAATTCACTTTTCCACGGATCTTAATTCATATAGAAACCTGAAAGCAGATAAAGTCGTGTTTGCCGGCTCTGAAGAATCGGTTCCCGATGTTATAGACAAGATCCAAAAATTGAAAGCAGCAAAGTCCGAGGCAGACTACATCATCCGAACGGCCAAGTTCTCGATAGCTTATCTGAGTGAATGGAATGAAAAGATTAGGGAAGAACTGGTCGAAGCCATGCTGAGGTATGGAGGAAAAGGATGTCGCTCGGTAGCGGTGGTGGTAGCGCCCTTTGGTTTGGAAAAGGTATTAGAAGAACTGGAGCAGACTGTCAGATCATTCTGGAAAAACAACCCACAACATCAAAATCCGGCGCCCGAACTGAAGTATCAATTTGCCTATAACGAGGGTATTCAACGCAATCAGTTGTGGTTGGAGGATTTTTTGATTCAGGAAACGGATGAATTACCTGAAACAGATTTTACGGTGAATTGGGTACAAGGGGATGAGGAAAAAGTAAGAGACCTTAGAACCTTGTTCGGTCAAAAAGTTCAGACCGTTTATACCTGTGGGCGAGATATTAAGGGGTTGAATACCGAGCCATTGGAAACCAGCTCAAAGACCGCCACTCTATTGGAAACCGGATGGGGTGGATGTTGGTGAGGCTATTTTTGAATAGGACTTAACAACCTTAAGAATGCGGTTAAAACCGAAATACCTCGTTACTGGAGCTTACTCCTAAGGTTGATTCCTAGAGTTATGGTTTAAGAGCCAAAGAGGATCACAAAAAGCGAAATTTAGGGATAATTTTGATAATTTTACGTATATTTGATCGATCAATAAAACGTAAAACAATATGGAAACCGTAAAAATATCTCCAAAATTTCAGGTTGTTATTCCAGCCAAAGTTAGAAAGTCATTGAATCTAAAAGCAGGACAGAGAGTTCGAATGATACCGATTGATGGAAAAATCGAGATAGTACCTGTGCCTGAAGCTAAATCATTAAGAGGTTTTGCAAAGGGTATCAATGCCTCATTCGAAAGAGAGGAGGATCGGGTTTGAATGTATTGGACTCATCAGGATGGCTGGAATTTTTTACAGATGATAAACATGCGGATGTTTTCGAGCCCGTCATCGAAAATGATGAACAGTTGCTGGTTCCTTCTATTTGCTTCTATGAAGTATACAAAGTGTTGAATCGGGAATTAGGAAAATCAAAAGCAATTGACGGGATTGCTCTTATGGCTAATGGAAAAGAGATTTCAGTTGATCAGGAAATTGCATTGACGGCGGCACTGATCAATGCTGAGAAAAAGCTACCTATGGCTGACTCCATGATCTATGCTATTGCCCAAAAATTCGATGCCGAATTATGGACCCTTGATTCGGATTTTGAGGGCTTACCCAGTGTCAGGTATTTCTCCAAAAACGATTAATCCGTTATTTCGGGTTACGGTTTGTGTCTGGTTTAATAATAACCACAGCCTACAGTTCATCCGTGGGTGTCATGAAATAAATGATCCGGAAAAACCATTTCAATGGTTTCAATAATGGCTTATCTTTGGGGCTCGCAATAGAAGAAACTCTCAAACATTCATCAATGCATTCCTACAAACCGGAAAAGATCGAGTCCAAATGGCAAAAGTACTGGCTCGAAAACAAGACCTTCAAAACCCCAACCGATACATCTAAGCCCAAGTACTATGTATTGGACATGTTCCCTTATCCCAGTGGGGCAGGGCTGCATGTTGGTCACCCTGAAGGCTACACCGCCACGGATATCATTTCCCGGTACAAGCGCATGAATGGTTTCAATGTATTGCACCCGATTGGCTGGGATGCCTTTGGATTGCCTGCAGAACAGTACGCAGTGAAGACAGGAACGCATCCGCGGACAACTACAGAAAATAATATCAACAAATTCCGTGAGCAGCTTCAGGCTATTGGTTTCAGTTATGATTGGGATCGTGAAGTGAACACAACCGATCCGGATTACTACAAATGGACGCAGTGGATCTTCCTTCAACTTTACAAAAAAGGTCTGGCTTATGAAGATGAAGTAGCCGTGAACTGGTGTCCCGAGCTGGGAACCGTATTGGCGAATGAGGAAGTAGTAGATGGGAAGAGTGAGGTAGGCGGATATCCTGTAGTCCGTAAACCAATGCGACAGTGGGTACTTAAGATCACCGAATATGCTGAAGAGCTGCTTGAAGGTCTGGATGATCTGGACTGGTCTGAGTCACTAAAAGACATGCAGCGCAATTGGATTGGGAAATCTATTGGCGCAGAGATCGATTTTGAAATTGATGGATACGATGAAAAACTTCGTGTTTTCACTACCCGACCCGATACCATTTTTGGAGCCACCTACATGGTTTTGGCCCCTGAGCATCACTTGGTAGATAAGATCACTAAGGAAGAGCAAAAAAATGCTATTAATGATTATAAAGAAGAGGCTGCAAAGAAATCTGACCTGGAGAGGCAGGAGCTGAATAAAGATAAAACCGGAGCATTCACCGGAGCCTATGCTGTTAATCCGGCCAATGATAAGAAGATCCCGATATGGATCGCGGACTATGTATTGGCGAGTTATGGAACCGGAGCCATCATGGCAGTACCGGGGCAGGATGAGCGGGATTGGGAATTTGCTGAGAAATTCGATCTGGAAATTGTTCGCACTGTTGAGCCCCCTGAAGATTTTGAAGGGAAAGCTTATACAGGGGAAGGTCCGGCTATTAATAGTGACTTCCTGAATGGAATGGAGATCGAGGCCGCCAAGAAGAAGATCATTGCATGGCTGGAAGAGAAAGGAGCCGGAAAAAAATCCGTGAATTATAAGCTACGTGACTGGCTGTTCTCTCGTCAGCGTTATTGGGGTGAACCGTTCCCGATCATACATGTGGATGGAGAGCATAAAGCACTGCCGGAATCCGAATTACCGGTAACTCTTCCCGAAGTGGATAAATATCAGCCAACCGGAGATGGCGAACCGCCATTGGCTAATGCCACAGATTGGGTAAATACAACCGACCCTGAAACCGGTAAACCAGCCAGGCGTGAAACAAATACTATGCCTCAATGGGCAGGTTCCTGCTGGTACTATCTGCGTTATATCAGTCCCGAATTTGATGGTGGTCCCGTAGATCCCGATTATGAAAAATATTGGATGCCGGTGGATCTGTATGTGGGTGGAGCTGAACATGCTGTGCTTCATTTATTGTATGCCCGATTCTGGCATAAGGTGCTGTACGATATCGGAGTGGTTTCAACTAAAGAGCCATTTCAAAAGCTGGTCAATCAAGGGATGATCCTTGGCGAAATGGAATTCACCGGTCCCGATGGTAAAAAGTTAACCAATGAACAGGTTGAGAAAAAAGGGGAAGGGTTTGTACTCAAAGGTACCGATACCAGCATAGAAGCCCGGGCTCACAAGATGTCTAAGAGTCGCGGAAATGTGATCAATCCGGATCATATCATAGAGCAATATGGGGCAGATTCACTTCGCCTTTATGAAATGTTTATGGGTCCATTAGAGCAGGTTAAACCATGGAGCACAAAAGGCGTGGAAGGTGTGAACCGGTTCCTGAATCGTGTTTGGAGATTATTGGTGGATGAAGATTCAGGTGAGATCTCAGACAAGGTAAAAGACATCGAAGCGACCAAAGAGCACCTGAAGCCGCTGCATGAAGCCATTAAGAAAGTAACGGAAGACATTGAAAACCTTCGGTTCAACACGGGAATTTCAGCCCTCATGATATTTGTGAATGAAGCCAATACCTGGAAAGAGATACCACTTTCGGTGGCTAAAGAATTCATTCAGATCCTGAATCCTTTTGCGCCACACATCACGGAAGAATTATGGACCTTGCTTGGTGAGGAAAAAACTATAGCCTATACCGAATGGCCGCAATTCAATGAGGAATACCTCAAAGACGATACGGTTACCTATCCGGTTCAGGTAAATGGGAAAGTCCGTGCCGATATTGAAGTGGATGCTGCCAAAGCCAAGGATAAGGACTATGTTCTTGGTCTGGCAAAGGAAGAAGAGAACGTAGCCAAATACCTTGAAGAAGGAAACCTGGTTAAAGAGATCTTTGTGCCCGGACGTATCGTGAATTTGGTGGTGAAGTAGATCGCCTATCTGGCCGTTTAGACTTTTTGGAACCAGAGGTTCCTGTATGCATTCCAAACTTGAAGTTCGGAACGAGGATAAGCGTATGTTATGAGTTTCAACTCGTTCCACACGCTCCGCGTTGGAACGTATATTGGCAGGTTGGTAATAGGTTCTTCCTCATAAAAACGCTCCGACGCAGAGCATCGGAGCGAGTTTAATATAACAGGGCCTTATCTTGTTTACCCTAAATAACAATAAAAAATTATCTATTAATTACCGTTCTTTCACGGGCACCCAGTCAAGGTGCTTCTCACCAACGTAAAGCGCACGTGGACGGATCAGGCGGTTGTTGGCTGCCTGTTCCATGTAATGACCTGTCCAACCAGATACGCGGCTCATGGTGAAGATACAGGTGAAAAGATCAGGCTGAATTCCGATAGAGTAATACACGGTAGCTGAGAAGAAATCAACATTTGGATCGATATCCTTCTCACTCTTCATGGTGTTCAGCATGTCCATTGACCATTCATATAATTCTTCATGTCCGGTTTCTTCGGAAAGGTCTTTTGACATCTTTTGAAGCAATCGGGCTCGGGGATCAAAAGTTTTATAAACCCTGTGACCAAATCCGGAAATTTTCTCTTTATTAGCCAATTTTTTCTTGGTGAATTCAACAGCATCCGCCGTATCCGGGTCTTTATCCAGTTCAAGTAATGTGTTCATTACGGCCGTGTTGGCACCGCCATGAAGTGGACCCTTAAGTGCACCGATGGCTCCTGTGATTGCTGAGTACATATCTGATTGTGTAGCTCCGATCGTACGTGCCGTAAAGGTTGATGCATTCATACCGTGTTCGGCGTGCAGGATCAGGCAAAGATCCATGGTTTTTTCAGCTTGCTCACCCGGCTTCTCACCGTTTAACATATAAAGAAAATTAAAGGCGGTGCTTCCTTCCTTCAGAGGTGCTACAACATCTTTATCGTGGCGTACGCGATCGAATGCAGCGATGATGCTTGGAATCTTCGCAGTAATGGCTATTGCCTGACCTTCAAAGAGAGTTGAATCGTATTTTCCCTTAGTGTCATCAAAATCGGCCAGCATGGAAACGGCAGTTCTAAGGACAGCCATTGGCTCAGCCTCTTTATCCGTAGCATTGATGTAATCCAGTATCGGCTGAGGAAGCTCACGATTTTCGATCAATAATTTCTTGAGGCTCTCAAGTTCTTTGGAATTCGGAAGACGATCATTCCAAAGCAAGAAGCAAACTTCCTCAAAAGTTGCATTCTCAGCCAGTGTATCTATGAGATAACCGGAATATATCAATTCACCTTTCTGTCCATCGATGAAACTCTTTGTTGTGGAAAAAGCTACGATTCCATCTAGACCTCTGTTAATATGCGGATATTGTTGCTCGTCAAAGCCTGTGTGAATGCCTTCTGACATTGTTACTCCAATTTTGTTGTTAAAGATGTAGTACTCGATAAGATCCAACTTAACGCTGTTAACGAATTTCACTTCCAGAACGTTTAAAGCCGGTACAAATTTTTCCTGTTCTCTTTTTGAGAAGGGCATCGAATATAGTAAAACCGACGCACAATTTTAAGTCAAAAAGTTTTAAACTATTGTAATGAAGCAGGTTAATTTGAAGAATATATGAAGTGCGGCCTGATTGGAGCCTAAAGCCTTATTTGGCTTTGGCTTCGTTCCAGTAGATATCCATTTCTTCAAGAGTGGCATCTTTTAAAGCTTTATCGTCTTCTTTGAGTTTATCTTCAATATATCTGAAGCGATGCTCGAACTTATTATTGGTTTTGCGAAGGCTGTCTTCAGCATTCAATTCAAAATACCGGCTTACATTTACCAGAGAAAAAAGGATATCTCCGAATTCGTCTGAAAGCTCATCCTGATCTCCATTTTCAAGCGCCTGCCTAAATTCCTGCAGTTCTTCATCCAGCTTTTCCCAGGCCAGTTTCCATTCCGGCCAGTCGAAGCCCACGTTAGCGGCTTTTTCCTGCATGCGTTGTGCACGTATCAGTGCTGGCAGGTGAGCCGGTAATCCATCTAAAGTCGATTTCTTTCCTTCCTTTAGCTTGATATTCTCCCAGTTCTCGGAAACCTGCTCTTCGCCATCAACCTCGGTATCGCCAAAAACATGGGGGTGGCGTCGGATGAGCTTTTCCATTAACGTATAGATCACATCCCCGATATCAAAAGTCTCTGTTTCACTGGCCATCTTGGAATGAAAAACCACGTGGAGCAACAGGTCACCGATCTCCTTTTTGAACTCCTCGAAGTCGTTATTATCCAGTGCTTCAATGGCTTCATAAGCTTCTTCTATCAGATTATCCTTGATGGATTCGTGTGTTTGCTTTCGATCCCAGGGGCACTCTTTTCTGAGAATAGCTACGAGTTCAACAAGATCTTCAAATTTCCGGCTAGGCTTCATAAATGAATTCAAAATTCAAGGTGAAAAATTAAAAATGGAAAGTACTAATCTTTCATTTTTAATTTTGAATTCCTGTTAAGTTTTTTTCTTCTTTTTCTGAGCAGCTGGGAACAGAATGTTATTCAGGATCAATCGGTAACCGGGACTGTTGGGATGAAGAGCCAGGTCTGTTGGAGGATCATTTACGCGATGGGTGTAATCCTCAGGGTCATGTCCGGCATAGAAAGTATAAGTTCCGTTTCCATAATTACCGTGGAGGTATTTGACCTGATTACGTCCGGGAGCTTCCCCAAGAATGACGACGGATGATTTCACTTTGTCTTTTTGGAAAGCGGTGGTTTGACCATAAAACCCCCGTACACTACTCACGTGATTTTGGGTAAGCATGGTTGGAACCGGATCCCATTTGGCTGAAAATTCAAAGAGTGTGAAGAAATCTAGGGATTGGTCAACCCGATTGATAGAAACGGGGACGTCAATATCAGCATGCTCGTATTCAGATGGATTGGTTTTAAGCTGAAAATTTTCAAATGCAAAAGTTTTGCTGAAATCGAGTTTCTGTTGGGCATTTGGGTCGGCCGGGTCTCCATCAAACTGTTCGGGGGCAATATCGACTCCCTCAGCAGCCAGGGCAATATCAAAAGTATCGGTACCGGAGCACATCGCAAATAGAAATCCACCATTGCCGACATATCTTTTAATAGTTCGGGCAACTTCTTTCTTTTGCTCACTGACCGATGAAAAACCCAATTCGGCTGCCATGTCTTCCATTTGCTTCACCTGAGCAATATACCATGGCATACCTTTATAGCTTGCCCAGAATTTCCCATACTGACCTGTGAAATCTTCATGGTGGAGGTGCAGCCAATCGTATTCATCCAGCTTTCCCTCCAATACTTCCACGTCATAGATCTTGTCGTACTCTACTTCGGCGTAGGTAAGGGCAAGGGTTACAGCGTCATCCCAGGGCAGGGCTTGGTCGGGGGTATAAACCGCGATCTTCGGCGCTTTTTCTAAGGGTACAACGGCAGTGTTGCTGCTATTACTTTCAACTTCTGTGATAATACGGTTTGCTTCAGACGAACTTATGGTCTCAAAGGAGACATTGCGCAGACGGCTTTTTCGAATGATGTCATTTTCAGACTGAACTAGAAAACTTCCCCCACGATAATTGAGCAGCCATTGAGCACTATACCCGTCAGTAATATGATTAAAGACCACACCATAAGCTTTGAGGTGGTTGGTTTGTGAAGCATCCATTGAAATGAGTACTTGCTGCTGAGCCTGAACAAACATGAACGGAGTGACACAAAACAGAATAAGTGAAACGAGCTTGATCTTCATGGTCATTCAGGAATTTTTAAAATTTGAAATTTCATTCAGCCGTTCACGGGCGTATGGAGCGTAAAATCCATTAGGATAAGTCAGGATCAACTCCTCATATATTTCATCAGCACTCTGAACTCTGGTATCGGAAGTAGCTGCCATTCGTTCTGCCAGAGTAGCTTTTTCCCACAACAGTTTTTCTTTTATTGGAGAGTCAGAGCCGGTGGATAAGTACTTATCAAGGACCAAATATTTTTCTTCAGTTGAGATGTGGGACGATTGAACCAAAAAAAGTATGGCATCATCCTTCAAAGCAAAAAACTCCGGATCATTGATGATCCGGGAAAATATTTCTGCACCTTTTTTAGTCTGCCCATTATTCTCCAGGAATACGGCTTCAGAGAAAGTTTTAAGGTTGGAACCTGTACTGTCAATAGATAGCCCGTCTTGTAACCAAAGACGCAATTTCAGAGCATCGTTGGCATAATAAGAGGTGTTATTGCGGCCGAGGGATTTTAGCTGAATAGTGGCAAATTCAAAATCACCGGCATAAAAGTCTGTTAATGCCAGGAAGTAGCGCGTTTTTTCAGCAATCTCGCCAATCTCAGCCATCTTATTAGAGCGAGTCAATTGTATTCTGGCTTGTGGAAATTCCTGATTACTAATGTGGATTCTGCCTTCAAGATAAGGGATCTCAGGCTTCTCACCGGCACCGGACGTAGATTTTAACTTTTCGAGAGAAGATTCAGCTATACCGAGATCAAATATATGATCCAAAGCCAGTTCAGCCTTTTTCAGGTGTACGTTACTTATTCTGCTATAGCTGCTCGTTTCGGCCTCAATCGAATCCAGCATGGTCATCGACAGGTTGTAAAGGCTATCGCTATTGGTTTGCAGGTCCAGGCTGAAATCATTCAGGTATTTCGCCCATTTGGAGTACGTTACTGAAAGTTCTTCCAGACTTCGCCACTTCAATTCGCCAAAGGTATTATCGGTATAGAACCGGAAAGCGTCGATGGCGAGCTCAAATTCATTGTTCTCTACAAGCTGACGACCAAGGTTGAATACCGAGTAATTATAGCTATTAGAGCGATTTTCATATTCTTTTGCAGCTGCCAAAGCTCTTCTGTAGAGTTTATTTTCCTGCAGCAACCAGATCTGAAGTTCGTAGTAGACTCGGTACAAAGGGTTTGTAACGGTGATATCCGAAAGCCTGTCGTTTAGTTCAACAATGGTGATGTCGTATAGAATAGGATCGTTGTAACGCAACAAACTTCTTTGAATGAAGGTGATTTGATTGGGGGAGTCTTCCAGCAATGCCAGCCATTCATTGATCGCTAACTCATATTCACCTGCCTGCATATAGGCATTGGCTACATCGCCAAAAAATATGCGGTTGTTCTGAAATTGGTTTCTGGCACTTTTATAGACATCCACAGCCTCAAGATATTCCCTGCGGTCTACCATCTTTCTGGCGGTATTGATGTATAACTGCAGCTGGTTTTGGTTATTAGAAATGTTTGTCTTCCAAATTTCCAGTGCTTTTTCCTCATTCCCTAAATAATGATTGAGCTCACCGATCTTCAATTTAACTTGTGCATCAAAATTCAGCCGACCCTCAAATTTTCGGGCGATCTGTAATCCCTGTTCATATTCCTTGATTTGGATCAAACAGTCAATTAGTCGTTCGGCATACACATAAATATCAGGATTGGAGGCATGCAGTTCTTCAAGAATTGGCAAGGCGTCAGAATATTCCTGTTGTTGTAAGAGCTGCACAGCTAGTTGATAATCACTGTTGTTCTGTGCCTGTAAGTTTGTCCCAAACGGTACAAGGATCAGCGCTAATATATAATATTTATAATTTTTCATTTACTGATCGTAGAGTTTGATGTTGGGAGAGAATCGTTTCAATTCTCTGTAAAATCGGTTCAAAGGAAACCCTACAACATTGTAATAGTCACCTTCGATCTTTTCTACAAAAAGAGCTCCCATGTCATCTTGAATTCCGTAGGCACCGGCTTTATCCATTGGGCTTCCACCTTTAACATACGCTAAAATGTCGGACTCATCCAACGCGCTGAACGTGACTTTGGTCTGCTCATGGAATGAAAGCTGATTTGTTATCCGACCATTCTCGTTCGTTTTGACAAATTCAACCCCGGTATATACAACATGAGTGGTTCCGCTAAGGTTCTTGATCATCTCAACAGCGTGCTGTTCATTTTCAGGTTTCCCAAGAATCTTGTTATTGTGAACCACGATGGTATCTGAACCGATTACTAATGAGTTGTTATAGCTTTCTGAAACATCAACAGCTTTTTTTTGAGCCAGTTCTTCAACAAGAAGGATCGGATCATTCTGATCAGTTTCCTCAGAAACATCACTTGGTGAAACTTGGAATTTAAGACCTATCTGTTCTAGTAATTTTTTTCGTCGGGGACTTTGAGAGGCAAGAATTACCTGCATTTGCTGTTTTGAGCTTTTGGGTTTATCAGATTATTAAATAACTTTGTCGGGCGACCACTGAAGCAATTTGAACCAATTTAAGCAAAAGAATATGCCAAAACGAAAAGGTAAAAAAACAGACGATCAACCTATGTTTTTTTCTGCCTACAACTATAAAATGATCGGTTTTGCAATACTGCTGATAATTGGTGGGTTCACGGCTATGTATCTGGAGAATGAGGTTAATGGATTTATATCATTGTTCGTTTCTCCGATTGTGATCATGGCCGGATTTGTATTGGTGATCTTTGCGATCATGAAACATGATAGGGACAAAGATACGGCTACAAGCACCGGTTGATCCTGTGTTAGACCGATGGGTAAATATCTTTTTTTCGCTCTCAATAATTGTTGTATTCATTGTTTTTAGCGGAGCTGTTACTCACAAACAGATATTAGTCGGTCTCTTACTTTCTTTTCTATTCACATTTACGGCCTTTCTGATAAACTGGCTAACTATAGATGGAGCTGTCTCTGCAACTATTTTTGGCACTATTGCCTATGGTTTAGGCGGCTTTTTAGGGGCGGGATTGGTACTCGCTTTTTTCATTTCTGGCTCTATTCTTTCAAAAGATCAGGTTTCAGAGGAGGGGTTTCTTCAAAAAAAATTCCGCAGAGATAGTAAACAGGTCTGGGCAAATGGATTCTGGTTTTGTCTGGGTTTGGTGATATGGTTCCTATCCGGGCAGTCGATGTATTTAGTGGCAGCTTCAGCTTCTTTGGCAGCTACAACTTCTGACACCTGGGCCACTGAGATAGGCTACAGGAGGTTCAGGTCCAAAACAAGACTCATAACAAACTGGGAAAAAGTTGAACCCGGCACCGACGGCGCAGTTAGTTTTCATGGGACCATAGGGGGACTATTGGGTGCTGCATTTATAGGATTGATGTATTGGCTGCTAAGTGAAGATGGAAATCTGCTTGAGGTAACAATTATATCTTCATTGGGATTTTTAGGTTGTCTTGTGGATTCTTACATTGGCGCCCGCTATCAATATCAACAAATTGATTTTTTCGGATTCCAGATATTTGGGATTGAAAAGTTTTACGTAAGCAACAACATTGTAAACTGGATCTCAGCCGGGATCGCAGCGATCTTAAGTTTCATCATAATTTTAATTATTGGCATATGAAATGGTATAGAAAGTTACACTGGCAAATCATTATCGGTTTAATTCTTGGGTTGATCTGGGGACTGGTTGCAAATTTTGCCGGATTGAATGAATTCACACAAGACTTTATAAAGCCAATAGGAACAATATTTATAAAACTGCTGGTGCTGATTGCCGTACCTCTTGTGTTGGTGTCTTTGGTAACAGGTATAACTAGCCTGAACGATACAGCTAAGTTGTCTCGGATGGGAGTTAAGACCGTGAGCATTTATGCTATTACCACTGTATTTGCTATAAGTATTGGTTTAGCCACAGTCAATATTATGAAGCCGGGAAAATCACTGCCTGTTGAGACACGTGAGCAATTACAAGCAACATACAGTGAATCTCTTGAAGGAAGAGATGAAGCAGCTATGGAGGTCATGGAACGTGGTCCACTTGATTTCTTTGTAAATATTGTTCCCGAAAACTTTTTCAGTGCCGCATCCGATAACTCCAATATGCTGCAAGTTGTTTTTGTGGCCATCCTGCTTGGTATTGGCATCATTAAGATCGGAGGAAAAAAGGCTGAAACACTTACAAGCTTTTTTGATGCCTTCAACGATGTTATCATCAAGATCGTGGAACTTATTATGCTCACGGCTCCCTATGGGGTATTTGCATTAATGGCATCGCTGTTGATAGACCTTGCGGGGGATGACCTTGGTAAAGCCATGGAATTGCTATACGCTTTGGGCTGGTACTGTCTGGCTGTAGTGATCGGACTAACCCTTCACGTATTTATTGTTTATGCAACTCTATTCAAGGCAACCAGTAATATGAAGCTGAGTACCTTCTTTCGGGCCATACAGCCGGCAATGCTATTGGGTTTCAGTACCAGCTCAAGTGCGGCTACGCTGCCTGTAACCATGGAACGTGTTGAAAAGAACCTTGGAGTGGAAGATGAAGTGGCCAGTTTTGTACTTCCGATCGGTGCCACGGTCAATATGGATGGAACGAGCCTTTATCAGGCAGTAGCTGCGGTATTTATTGCTCAGGCGTTGGGTATGGACCTTACAATTGTTCAGCAATTAACGATAGTAGTGACAGCAACAGCTGCCTCAATTGGTGCGGCCGGAGTGCCGGGTGCCGGTATCATTATGTTGGTGATAGTCCTTGAATCTGTTCAGGTTCCAACCGCAGGAATCGCTCTTATCTTAGGGGTAGATCGAATTTTAGATATGTTCAGGACCATGGTCAACATCACAGGAGATGCTGCTGTAGCGGTTGCAGTAGCCTCAACAGAGGGTCTTTTAGGTGAAGCACACCTCGAGGATTAGAATCTGAAATTTCAGCAAATTTTACATGTGTTTATGCCTGAAAATATGTTAATTACATAGACATACTTTAAAGTAACCACAGTGCGTATGGCCGCAAAGTTACTATCTGAAAACTTAGTTAAATACTTACATATCGCCCTATTGATACTGATCTCTCTTTGGGGAGTTCAGGTTAACGCCCAGTCTGTACTTTTACCGGGCGATGTGGCTGTGGTATCTGTGAATGCATCCAATAATTCTGTTGACCTGATTCCGCTTATCGATATCGAAAAAGGAACTGTGATCAACCTATCGGCTGGTAAATGGGATCCATCTGCCGGTTTATTAACAGGAACCGAGGCTACTCTTTATTTCAAACGTTCCGTTCAGGCAGGATCAAATATCCACGTTGACGGAAATAAGAGCGAAACTTTTGATTTTAGTGGGAGATTGCCTTTTCTGCGTTCTCAAAATCAGTTTTATGTATTTCAAAAAGAAGAAAATGTCTATCGTTTTATATATGGTTTGAGTTTTGGTGTTGGTAATGTGGATTCAGAAACTCTGGCTACTGAAATACCGCCTGTTTTAAATGAGACAGAAAATACCTTTGTTCAGTTAGGAGAGAAACAGAATCACCAGTATTTCATAAGAAACGGAGCAAGCGGTACGCAGAATATGCTTTTGGGTTTTTTGGGTGATTCAGAAAGCTGGAACAGCAGCGATCGGCCATTTCTTTCATTCGGAACTTCTTTTAATGTGCTTACACCACCCGTTGTAATGTTTAAAAATACCTCATCTTCATTCACAGAAGGCGATAGTACAGCGACACTTGAGGTAACGATTTATGAACACGACGGTTCACGCGTATCAGTTGATGTTGAATTTGAGGAAACATACAGTTCTGCAGATTCACTCGACTTTTCTGAATTTAAAACCAAAACCTTGAATTTTACCGGATTGGTTGGCACCTACACCACCGAGATCCCTTTGCCTATTGCTGAGGATGAAAGTTTTGAAGGACGTGAAGGGGCCATTTTTTACTTAAGGAACCTGACCGGCGGTTCAATGGGAGATTTTATTTCTCACAGTGTCGCAATTGAGGACAACAGGGTTCCCAGTCTTGTGATTACTAATGTGTCTAACACAACCGATCAGGGAGGTTTTATTGAGGTCAGTAACCTTGAAAATACTGAAGTCTCTCTAAAAGGCTGGATTGTGGCAACTGATAATTCAAGACTGAGAATTGACAGTTCTGTAGTTTTGGGAGCTTACAAAAAGATCAGATTATATGATGCGACCCAAGAACAGGTTGGCAAGGATCTTGCAAAATCTTATAACCTAAAAGGTTTGAACAGGCAGCTACTTAACGGGGATGGGGGAGTATTGAGCCTGAAAAATTACAACGGTAAGATCGTACATCAGGTTGGGTATAGAAGATCAAGAACAATACAGAACAGTGCTATTGCAGCTGATAGGTCACAAAATAATGCTGAAAGTGAACAATCAGGAATGGCAATCACCAACAGTGAAATAAGTTCTGCAAAACAAATCACCACAGGATGGAAAATTAGCAAATTGAGTTCTGATGCAGCTTCAGCTTTGCCAAATCACACGAGTTTATATGCCTGGGATGATCGATCTAAAGCATTTATGACTTTAAACAGCATTGAGGATAAAAATGTGGAGTTGCCGGTACTTGGATTTTTTGAAGAAAATGAATTAGAAAGTTTGAATGATATCGAAACTCAGTTCAGAACTAAGGAAAATGTAAATAGTCCAATAACTTTTAGTTTAAGTGCCATAGATCTAGACAATAATGGATCGATAGAAGGGGCCGAGGGTTTAAACTTGCTAGAGAATCCATTAGAAGAAAATTTAGTGGTCGGTACCCTGATTGAAATGATCCGTGAAAATCTTGGATCCACCAACTCAGTAGAAGTGTTTCAAGTTGACAAAGATTCTGATGGTTCTCTCAATTTTGAAGCTTTGAACCAAACCGATGTTGTCACCGCCGATTCATATTTCTGGATCAAACTTGAGAAAGAAATGGAAACAGCTCTTATTGAAATGGATAGGGATGATCTTATTACAGCCAGCAGAGAACTGAGCGGGGAAAGTGAAGAACAGCTCTCAGGTGACATTGGATTTCTTAAGTTAAATTTAAAAGCCGATTCAAAACAGCGGAATGTCGATCTTTTTATTGATCCTGAAAATGGGACCAATAATAAAACCGATCTCAATGCATACCCTGAATTACTGCCGGAAGAACACACATCATTAATATTTTCAGTTAAGCAGAGTGAAGATTTTTATAATTCTGTTTCAATTCCAGGGAATACTGAACTAGTAGTTTCGCTGCCGGTCAGTTTTGGTAGCTCCACTAATGATTCTTATACTTTGTCCATAGACGAATGGGAAAAAATACCTTCAGAATGGAGTATAAAATTGATCGATACATATAATGATAAAGAATATGACCTGAGAAGTGATTTCTCATTGACCTTCGATCATTCGTTCAATAATACCAACGAAAATCAAAATTCCGAGCGCTTTGAGATTCAGCTCATTCCGGAAGCAGCCAAACAACAGGCAGAAGAGATCTTTTCGGATGTACCCAAAGAGATAGAGTTGAATCAGAATTATCCAAATCCCTTTAACCCTGTAACGACCATTTCATTTTATCTCCCAGAATCACAGGAAGTCAAATTGTCGATATTTAATATTGTTGGCCAACCTGTAGCGGTTTTATTTGAGGGAAGACTTTCTTCCGGCCGACAACAATTTGAATGGGATGCTACCGATAAGCCAAGCGGTATGTACATTTATCAGTTAGAAGTGGGTGATAAAGTTATGACTCGAAAGATGACATTAGTTAAATAATGAACATATTTGGAGTTATAACAGTTACCTTAAATAACTATAACTAACATTAAATAATAGAGGTTACTACTCAATATCTATCATGCATTTTAAAACAATTCAAGGTGTGGAAGTACCGGAGATCGGATTAGGAACACATCGATTAATTGGCAGAGAGGGCGAGAACATTATTAAATTGGCTCTCAATCTTGGCTACAGACACATTGATACCGCACAAAGCTATAAAAATGAAAGAGAAGTTGGCCAGGCAATAAAGAGGTCACATGTTGACCGGAATGAGATCTTTCTCACGACTAAGATCTGGCATACACATCTTGATAAAAAAGATGTACTGAAGGTAGCTGAAAACTCACTAAAGGAACTAGATACTCCCTACGTTGACCTACTTTTGGTTCACTGGCCAAATCCTGAAGTGGATATTGAAAAGACTATGGAAGCTTTTCTGTCACTACGAGATCAGGGCAAAGCCTTGAATATTGGTGTGGCCAACTATCCGTTGTCTAAACTCAAGGAACTTAACGAAGAACTTGCAGCTCCTATTTATTGTAATCAGGTGGAATATCATCCTTTTTTAGGTCAACTTGATCTGCTTGATTATGCAGCTGAGCATGACCTCTTGTTTACAGCTTATTCACCACTGGCACAGGGCAAAGTTATGGATGCCCCCCTGTTAAAGGAATTAGGCGAGAAATACGGGAAGTCACCGGCTCAGATAGCCCTTAGATGGTTGATCGAACAGGAACAGGTAGTAGCAATTCCAAAAGCATCCACGGAAGAGCATCTTAAGGAGAACATCGATATCTATGATTTTGCTCTTGAAGATGATGACTTTTACGCGATTGATGATCTGGAAAAATCAACCCGATTAGTTGATCCGGATTTTGCTCCCGATTGGGAAAACTGATCATACTTTATTTTTACATACAGCTAAAACCAGGACTTCACCGTTCTGGTTTTTTAGTTGGTGGAAGTAAGTATCCCTTTCTTTTTCTAAATAATCGGATGTGATCTCATCACCTGCCAGACTTTCTCTTAGAAACTGAATGTCAATAGCATTTACGGAAGAAGAGATGTTATTTGTGTAATGCTCCATGATCCACTCAACATAACGGGCATTGTTTACGTGGTCATTCATATCAAGATCTGAGTTGCGAACCTGAAATGATCGCGGATTATTAGATTCTGTAAAAGGCCTTGGACGATTATTTTTTGGTTTTAAAACATGATCGATATCTTTGAGCCGCATATTTAAAACTTCTTTCGGCATACGTGAAGGTCGTCTGGTTTTTATATTAATCATCATCCAATAACTCAAACAGACACCCAAAGTATTACCATCTTTATCTAAGATCCTGTAATCTCGATAAGCTCTTAAAGCATCACCTGCAGCCGGCCAGGTTTCAATAGTGATCTCTTCTCTCCATTTTGGAAATCGATGTATTTCAATATCCATACGATGTAATACCCAGGTCAGGTTTTGTTCCAGTAACTGAGTGATGTCAAAATTGAGTTTCAGAGCGTGATTTCCCGCCACTTCCTGAAAAAGAGAACATAAAGCCGGCAATGTTGAATTGCCGTGCCTGTCAACTTCATTTGCCCTGATCTTAAATTGTTCGGAGTACTTTGTGATATCCATGTTCATTAAATCCTTTCGTGGTTAGCAACAATAAACTATGCGCCTCAAATTACATAGTGAACCAAAATGCAATTGTCATAAGATCCTTTTAAAAATAAAAAAGCCACAGACCAAATTTGACCTGTGGCTTGAATCTAAAATATCAGGTTCAGACTAAAAAGTTTTCTCCTTTCTCAGGGATCAATACTTCTGTATCTGTTATGCCCTCAAGGATCTCCTTGAATTCATTTGGATCACTGTCGATCGGTGGCCATGTTCCATAGTGAATTGGTACTGCAATTTCACAGCCAATCAATTCTACAGCATAAGCTGCTTCTTCAGGTCCCATAGTGAAATGATCTCCTGTTGGTGCCAGTACAACGTGTGGTCGGTATAATTCACCGTACAGTTCCAGATCAGCGAATATGTTAGTGTCTCCCATGTGGTAAACACAAATATCGTCTTCAAAAGAGATCACTAATCCACCCGGGTCACCCGCATATTTACCTTTGTATGAGGAACTGTGATTGGCTGAAACTAGAGTTACAGAGAAATCCTCAAAATGGACGGTTCCACCTTTATTGAAACCAACAGCCTGATCTTCGGGAAGACCTTCTTCCTGTAAAATCCCAACTAATTCCAGAATGCCAATAACCTTGGCTCCTGTATTCTTTGCGATCTCTACGGTGTCACCTACGTGATCTTCATGACCATGGGTGAGTAAAATGTAATCCGCTTCTTTAACTTCTTTAAGTTCATCAGGTGTAGACGGATTATCTTTTAAAAATGGATCAATATAGATGATCTTACCACTTTGGCTTATCAGCTTAAAAGCTGAGTGCCCTAGCCAGTGGGCTTTTATCTGAGTATTCATAAACTCCTTATTTTTAAGTTGTTTGTTGACTTCATTCATATAATTAAATGAAAATCGCGGTAAAATGATTCGTAAAAGTGGAAATAAAAAAAGAAGTTGTAACCATAAAAAGATTAGACTTCAAATGATTAAAACTATTACTATTCAAAGATGAGCATTTTTGATAGTATAAAAAGTATTTTCAATAATAATACAGTTGATGAGGATTATCTTCAGTGGAGGAGGTTGTCCACCTTTTCAGATGTGAAAAAACTTAATGATGCATCACACAGTAAATTTCAATTGATATATAAGCACAGTACACGTTGTGCGACCAGTTACTTCGCTTTAAAGAACCTTCAGAACTTTCCTGAAGAAAAACTACAGAAACTTGATCTATACATTATTGATGTGATCAGCCAAAGACAGCTTTCTCACGAAATTTCAGAATACTTTAAAGTGAGACATGAGTCACCTCAGGTTATTATACTCAAAGATGGTCAATTGATATGGAATGCATCTCATGGTGATGTTAGAACCGAGGTTATATTAAAGGCTATAAACCTAAATTAAAGATCTGATATCATATAAAAATATATTTATACAAGTGAATCAATAAATATGAGTTTGACCTTTGATAATTGTATATTTTTCTTTTGTAAAAATAAGAGCATATTAAATGCTTATGTATGATGCAGTTAACGCTTATTAATTTGGAGTGCCAATGGAGGGTAATGATCAAAGTGGAGTAACCGCCAGCAAAGCGTATCAACCGCTTACCATGGATTATATTCTGGGTGAGCAGGGGATAACCAGCTTGAAATTTTTGGGGTTACTGGGATTATGGATCGTTATGATCGCGATCAGTATCTCTTCGGTATTTGTCGTTGAGAATTATTTTGGCTTTTCAGATATACTGAATCAAGATAAGATCGGGCAGGTTTTCTTGATTCAGATTCCTATGCTAATAGGCATGCTTTTGATGTTTTGGGTAGGGTTTGAATGGGGCTTTATCCCAGTATTCGTGTCTACGTTTGTTCTTGCTTTTACTGCTTCAATGACATGGTATTGGTCAATTTTATACTCTTTCTCATTTACTCTTGGTCTTTCCATATTTGCACTCTCATATTTTTGTGTGTCGTTTGACCTGAGTCTCAGAGATCTGAAAAGCTTTACTTTTTATATCGTGGTCTCCCTGTTTGCAGCTCTTGCTTGTTCATTAGGGGCTTTTGTGTGGAGCCGATTTTACAATCTTCCACTCTTTGAAACCCTCATTATCTGGAAAAGCTGGTGGGTGAGTCTCTTTCTCCAATCTGTAATAATTGGCGGGCCCATTCTATATCTATTCACTCCGGCAGTATACAGATTCAGGCAAAAGAAATTCAATGTACCTGAAAAGGCCGAGGTATCCCTGACTTGGATCTATTCAACCATTACAACGATCGTTCTGGTATTGGTCATGTTTATCATATCAGCCAAGTTACTAGGTTCACAATCGATCGAAAATGAGATCGCAAACTCCGGTATTCCCATAAGTTCTGACATCTATTCGAGCGTCATCAGTGTGAATGAATCTTTTGAGATTGTCACCTGGATTTCTATTTCACTGGTATTTTTTATTGGGATAGGTAGTATTTATCTGGTGGGCAGCTGGAATAAGAACCTTCAATCGGAAGTTGATTCTCAAACTCAGGAACTCCGTGAAAATGAAGTTAAACTCAATGTAGCACTTGACGAAAGGGACGTGTTATTGAACGAAATTCACAACAGGGTCAGGACAAACCTCACCATGGTCTTAGCTGTATTGGAACTGCAGCTTAAGAGTGATACCTATAAGACGAATGAGCAGATCCTCAAAGATTCACACTCCCTAATTCGGTCTTTGACTATTGTTCACGAATCCATGTCTCAAACCAAGAGTGCCAGTCAGGTTGATCTTAAGAACTTTGCGATCAAACTGAGTAACCGAACTGAACAGTCACTCAGGAAAGACAAAAAGGATATTCAATTTACTGTTAACGCGCAGGAGGGTATAACGCTTGACATGGATCGAGCCATACCGTTCTCTTTGATTACAAATGAGTTGGTAATGAATGCTTGTAATCACGGTTTTAAATCGGGAGAGAAAGGCAGTGTGGTCATTGAAATCACCAGTGACAAGGAAGACGTTACACTCAAAGTATCTAACAACGGTGCAGGTTTGCCTTCTAATTTTGAGAATAAGGCTTCAAGCGGTATTGGTATGCGTATAATCCGTGCATTCAGTAAACAGCTGAACGCCGAACTTGATTATTTTTCAACTAATATTACCACCTTCATTTTAAAAATCCCGATAGGGAATAAGTAAAATGAAAAGCTTTTTTATTTGGCTTTTAGCTACACTTCTCGGAGCAGCGTTAGGATTTGGATTAAGCTGGTTAATAGGGATGAACCTTTATCTTTACGTGGGAGTAGGGATCATTTTAGGAAATTCGGCGGGGATTACGGCCAACATATATAGGGGTAGGGAATCCACTGAATTCGATTCTGATCCTGAAATAGAATCAACTGCATACGATTCAGAAACATCCGTCGAGAAACAAAAGGCATCATCATCATCTAAAACTAATCAAAAAGCATCCTGATATTTTTCTGAAAATCAGGCTCAATGATTCCCTTCTCGGTAATAAATCCGGTTATATATTTATGAGGAGTTAAATCGAAAGCAGGGTTGTAGGCACCAGTTTTCTTAGGTGTAATAGGAGTGTTGCCGAATTGGGTGACCTCATCTTCATCTCGCTCTTCGATCTCAATTTCTTTACCTGACTCAGTATTAAGGTCAAAAGATGAAACGGGTAGGGCAACATAAAACGGAATGTTATTTTCGTGGGCTAAAACTGCAAGGGAGTACGTACCAATTTTATTCGCTGTATCTCCATTGGCAACAACTCTGTCCGCACCAACGATCACCATATCAACCTGACCTGTATTCATTAATGCACCGGCTGCCGAGTCTATGACCAATTTAAAAGGTATCTCTGTTTTATCCAGCTCCCAGGCAGTGAGTCGGGCACCCTGCAAAAGTGGTCGGGTTTCATCAACCCAAACGTGAATATCTTTATTAGCCTCATGGGCGTGCAAAATAACAGAGAAAGCTGTCCCATAAGCACCGGTAGCCAACGCTCCGGTATTGCAATGGGTTAGAATTTTGAACCCTTTCTTCACCGATTTTAAGCCGTTCTCACCAATTTTCTTGGAAGCACGTTTGTTTTCAGCATGGATAGTTTTTGCAGTATCAAGAATAATCTCTTTGATCTCGTCAAGATCTTTATCCTTATTTGCAAAGATCGTTTGCTTGATGCGTTCCATAGCCCAGGTGAGATTGACAGCGGTAGGGCGGGATGACTCCAGATATTCGATCCAGCGATCCAGTTCTACATTGAAGCTAGTGAAATTTCTGGAGTCAAGGTCTTTTACACCAAGGTACAGTCCATATGCAGCCGCGATACCTATGGCGGGAGCTCCTCTTATTTTGAGTTTTTTTATCGCCTCCCAAACCTGACCGATGGTATTTATATCTGAATAGATCTCACGCAGAGGCAATTGTGTCTGATCTAATATTACAAGGTGGTCGTCTTGCCAGGAAATTGATTCGTAAGCAGGTTTCATGTAATGTGAGTGGGTAAATTTGTCTTAAAACTCATGTTAATAAAGCTATCTTAAGCTCCCCTAACAAGTTTAATTTCAATTTGAAATAGCATCAGTGCCCGGCTGAATATCCGTCACCACGCGGGTCAACGCCACTTGAAAGGGAGCCATCGGGTTCAACAAATATATTATGTGCACGACCTATACCGGGCATGGGGAATATGGAATGACCTTTTTCTTCAAGCAGCTTTTGGGTGTCAGGGCTCAGACCAAAATCATCTATGAACAACACATCTGGAAACCATTGGTGGTGGAACCGTGGAAAAGCAGTTGCCTGTTGAGATCGCATGCCGAAAAGAGTACGATTCAGGAAACTTTGCAGTGTGGCAGTTATGATCCTTGGGCCACCCGCTGCCCCGATCACCATATTCACTTCTCCGTTTTTAGAAACAATAGCGGGTGACATGCTGCTGAGCATTCTTTTCCCCGGCTCAATAGCGTTGGCTTCAGCTCCGATCAAACCGTAAGCATTAGGCTCTCCCGGCTGAGCTGAAAAATCATCCATTTCATTATTAAGTAAAAATCCTGCACCACTCACCGATACGTGGCTTCCGAAAGAACCGTTCAACGTGGTAGTTACAGCTACGGCATTCCCTTCACTGTCTACAACCGAAAAATGTGTGGTTTCATCAGGCTCGGTATATCCGGCAATTTCTCCGTGAGTAAGAGAAGAGGATGGTGTCGCTTTTTCAGGAGAAAAGCTTGCCATTCTTTCAGTATTGTATTCTTCACTCATCAATTGCTGCATGGGTACATCCACAAAATCAGGATCACCCAAATAATAAGAACGATCTGCAAAAGCCCGGCGCATAGCTTCACTCACAAGGTGAACATACTCTGCAGAATTATGACCCATTTCCTCCAGCGGATAATCATTGATCATTTTCAGGATCTGGGCAATCGCAATGCTTCCACTGCTTGGTGGTGGCATGATGTGAAGTTTGTAATCTCTGAATTCAACTTCAATTGGATCTCTCCATTTGCTTTCATAATTGTAAAGGTCATTGTAGGTGATTAGTCCTTTATAACGCTTCATTTCATTAACGATGGCATCAGCAACAGGGCCTGCATAAAATCCTTCACGGCCAAAACGTGCTATTCTCTCAAGGGTATTTGCAAGATCTTGTTGCACAAAAAGGTCACCTTCTTTGAATAAAGTAGTATCACCGGTTGTGAAATAACCTGCAGATGACTGATATTTTCTGAAGGTATCACGGTGATTATTCAATGACTGGCTGTGAGAATAAGAGAGCACATAACCTTCTCTTGCTAACTTAATGGCAGGTTGAATGACCATATCCAGCGGCATTTTCCCGTATCGCTCCAATGCTTTTATCATGCCATCCACAGTGCCCGGAATTCCAACAGCTAAGATACCTTCCCAACTGAGTTCAGATTTAAACTCACCATTTCTGACATACATATTACGGGTTGCCTTTTCCGGTGCCTTCTCCCTGAAATCCAGTGTAGCTGTTTCGCCATCCGCCAAGTGAATTACCATAAAACCACCTCCGCCAATATTACCGGCACGTGGGAGAGTAACAGCCAAAGCAAATTGCACAGCAACCGCTGCATCAACGGCATTTCCACCCTGTTTTAAAATCTGATTACCAATCTCAGAGGCATATCTGTCGGCAGTAACTACCATGCCATTCTCGAACGTCTTGGATTCAAAGACCTGAGCAGAGAGTGAAGTGGTAAATACAATGAGGGTTATATAAAGAGAGAAAGAGCGTTTGATGTTCATAGGTAGATGATTTTTAATTCGAGGCTAAAATAGGAGATGTTTGTACCTTTTGCAGAACGAATGTGTAGACCGTTTATTTAGTTAAAGATCAAGCTCTGGGGTGAAATTCCTTGTGAACCTGATGCAAAAACGAGCGATCAACGTGTGTATAGATCTCTGTAGTCAGTATAGATGAATGCCCCAGCATTTCCTGAACAGCCCTTAGGTCAGCGCCACCTTCCAGCAAATGAGTAGCAAAAGAATGCCGAAATATGTGGGGGTAAACATTTTTTTTGATCTCTGCTTTTTCAGCAGCTTTTTGAACGATATTCCAGATACTCATTCTGGATAGGGCACTGCCTCGTACACTCAGAAAGACCTTGTTTTTGGCCTTATGGGCTTTATCCGGATTGAAGAATTGGGGACGAACATGTTCGGTATAATGTGATATGGCATCCTGAGCTATTTCTCCAACCGGCACCAATCGTTCTTTATTCCCTTTTCCGATCACCCTGATGAAGCCGATCTCAAATATCAGTCGGTCTTGTTCAAGTCCCGTAAGCTCACTGACCCGCATCCCGGTTCCATATAGCGTTTCCAGTATGGCTTTGTCGCGAATACCGGCAGGAGAGGTGAGGTCGGGGGTCTCAAGTATGGCTTCGATCTCATCACGATCCAGTACTTCAGGTAATTTTGAGGCTTTCTTGGGTAGCTCAACAAGTTCAGCCGGATTGGCTTTGGTGATACCTTCAACAACGGCAAATTCGTGGAACCCTCTGATGCTTGAGATATTTCGAGCCAAAGAACTTGCGGAAAGCAATTCTTCATCCACCAAAAAATTAAGAAAGTCTTCAATATGGCTGAGGGTTACGCCCGATAGATCCCTGATCTTTTTTTCACTGGCCAGAAAGATGAAATATCGCTCAAGGTCATTTTTGTAGGAGACCACAGAATTTTTACTCAAACCCTTTTCTAGCTTGACGAACTGTAAGGTATAGATCCAGTTCCTGCTTGAAAGCCACAGCTACTCGTTTGTTTGTTTCGTCTTTCTGAATCCTGAGATTCAGTTTCAGAGTCTACTCTCAGCTGTCAGCCGCTTTAGTCTTCTTTGCTTTCATTCTTGCTTTTTTACTTCGCTTCGTCTTCAGGGTATTCAACCCGGCTATGATAAACTCCCACAAGGATATTCAGAAACGTTTCTTTTATAACCTGTAAGTGTCTGAACGTTAATGGACTGTGGCTTAGCTGTCCCTCAGAAACTCTGTCATCTACCATGCGATTGACCAAGTTTTCCAGCTTGCTGTACGTTGGATTCTTCATGGCTCGTGAGGCTGCTTCAATACCATCCGCTAAAAGTAGGATTCCTGTTTCTTTCGTCGCAGGTAATGGTCCTTCATATCGGAATTGATCTTCCTGAAGCATATTCTTCAGGTTTTCATCTTCCTTTGCTTTTTCATAGAAATAACGGATAACAGATGTGCCATGATGAGTTTTGATAAAGTCTATGATATTGCTCGGGAGATCATGTTCTTCCGCCATTTTAACACCTTCACTTACGTGTGCCTTGATGACCATGGCACTCATCTGAGGCTTTAATTTGTCGTGATCGTTTGTTCCTTTGGTCTGATTTTCAATGAAATAATCTGGCTTCACCATTTTTCCGATATCGTGGTACAGGGAACCGACACGGCAGAGCAGCGAATTGGCACCGATTGCTGATGCGGCAGCTTCAGACAGATTAGCTACCTGGAGGCTATGATGGAAGGTGCCCGGTGCTTTATTCATCAGGTCCTTCAGCAGAGGTTGATTCGTGTCGCCTAACTCAATAAGTGTGAAATCTGTGGTTATACCAAAGATCTTTTCAAAGATGAGAATGATAGGATAAGTGAATAGGATGAAAACTGCACTGATGGCAATATACATAAGGTCTGACAGGTACATATCCCATCCACTTAATGCAGCTACATTGAATGAGCCGATAACAACAACATAGGTTATGAATACGATACCCGGTGTTGTGAAGAAAAACTGAGAACGGTCTTTGATATCGCGGACTGAAAATACTCCAAGACTACAGGCAGTAAATGTGGCAACAATATATTCAAAGCTATTATCATTTATGAGCCCAAGCAAACTCGCTAACATGATAGAGGACACCAATCCGACTCTGGAATCAAAAATAATAGTAAGTACTATAGGAGCGATCGCTACCGGTATAATGTAGGGGTCAGCTATATCAAGAAAGTTTATCAAACCGGCTGCAAATGATACGAGGCCCAGTGTCAGGAATACCAGAAAGAACAGACTGTTGTCTGAAGTGATTTTCCTTCGATATAAATAGATGTACATGAAGAATACCAATGTCACTGCAATAATGATCACCAGCTGACCGGCAAAACGAACCCATTTTTCAGCGTTGGTGGCATTTTCTGAACGAGCTTCTGCCAGGCTTCTCAGGATGTTGGCGCGCTCAGCATTTACAAGGTCCCCACGACGTATTATTACTTGTCCCTGAGTCATCGCGCCTTTGGTTTCAGAGATCTCAGATAGTGCCCCTTCCAGCCGTGCCTGAGTATCTTCCTGACTATACTTAATATTGGGGCTGATCACCTTATTATATATTTCCATAGCAAGGCGTGCCTGATCTTCATTGAACATCCGGTTCAACCTGAATTGAACAAATTCATTTGCCTCTCTCAGGTCTCTGATCCGTGCCAGGTCAATAGATTGTTCTGTACTTTCACGCAGATTTCTGATCGTAATGTTATCAGTATTGAGAGTACTTTTATTTCGGTCAATGATGCCCTGATCGATCAGTTGATCAATGAGCAATTCAAGCTGTTGTTTAACGGATACACCTATAAACTGAGAGGGAGCCAGATCAGAAGCCTGAACATTATGGTAACTTTCAAATAAGACCTGCCAGGAATTAGTGGTCAGATCAAGACCTGACTCTTCAAGAAGTTCAGCGAAATTAGTGCTGTCAACCTCTGCCGTTTCCGGGGTAGTTTCTATTGCGACTTGCCATTCATGATAGGCATCCAATACAGGCTGCATTTGGCGATATATTGAATCCAGCCGGGTTTGAATTGAGATCGGTGTGTTTGAATCGAGCCGAAAAATCGGTGCCGTGCTTTCTCTTATCTCTTTCCGTTCCTCTTCAAGTTCAGAAGCTGTTTTCTGAATGGAAAATGTGAAGGGGGCGGTCAGGTCTGCATTACGCCAGGGCTGATTCAATGTATAATTGAGACCTGAGCTAACAGGGTTTTTAGGTAGAGAAAAGGCACTGATACCAATAAAAAGCAGAACAATAAATGCCCTTAAGTAGGGATTCCTCTTTAGGGAGTATTTTTCTTGTTCTTTTTTCTTTTTGTCGCCTATAAGTGGAGCCAGTTCTTTTCGCTTCTGACCCAGTCCAAGTTTTTCAAGTAAGCTCATTAAACAGCTTGTTTTAAAATTCATTCAAAGGTTAATAACCCAACCCTAATTTACAAATCTTTTTGCAGTAAACAGTGCTGTTCTCAGTAATCAAAGATACAGTTAGCAGTGATCAGTATACAATGAACAGTGATCATTGTATTGGAAGTATTTTAAATAATATTTGACAGTTGAGTATAATACCACCATGTTTGCTAACTGCTAACTGCTAACTGCTAACTGCTAACTGCTAACTGCTAACTGCTAACTGCTAACTGCTAACTGCTAACTGCTAACTGCTAACTGCTAACTGCTAACTGCTAACTGCTAACTGCTAACTGCTAACTGCTAACTGCTAACTGAATCCACAAAAGATGTCTTTTAGGACAAAGAAAAGTCTGGGCCAACATTTCCTTACTGACAATAATGTCATATTTAAAATTCTAAAATCTGTTGATGCGGAGGATGGAGACAGAGTCATAGAGATCGGTCCCGGGACAGGTGCACTTACCAAATGGATGGCAAAGAGTATTTCTGATCTTCACGTGATAGAGTTGGATAAACGAGCTGTTGAGGTGTTGAAGAACGAGGTTAATAACATCACGATCCACCAGAAAGATGTGCTTAAGGTTAATTGGAATGAGATCGTTGATCCGAATAAGAAAAATGTTGTGGTGGGTAACTTACCGTATTACATAACCTCGCCGATATTGTTCGATCTTCTTGAAAACAGAAAGCACTTTACTGAAGCCGTTTTGATGATGCAAAAGGAGGTTGCAGAACGCCTGGTAGCAAATCCTTCATCAAAAGAGTATGGGATCATGAGTGTTCAAACCCAGTTGTTTTGTACGCCGGAGATCCAGTTTGATGTTGCCCCGGGTTCCTTCAGTCCGCCGCCAAAGGTTAACAGCTCTGTCATTAAATTGAAATTCGATAAACCGGATCTTCCCTTTTCTGATGAAACCTTAAAAACAGTGGTCAGAACAGCTTTCAATCAGCGAAGAAAAAAACTTAGCAATTCCCTGAAACCGATTTTAGGTGATAAGCTACCGGATGGTTTCAACTATGACGACCGGGCAGATCATTGGTCTCCGGAAACCTATGCAAAGTTGTCAGAGCTATTGGAACAGACTGACAGGCTTTCCTGAATCTCCTCACTTTATTCAGTTAAAAAAGTCAATTCTGCCTTATTAGGCATCTATTCAGATCGTTGTTTTGTTTTGGTACGGAAGTTGCATTAAGAAAAACGAAATAAACAAAGGGCATAGCCCAAAGAATTTAAACCAAAACTAAAACTAACAGGAGTCATAAAAATGGCTAAGATTAAACCTTTAGGCGACCGCGTGTTGGTACAGGCTGAGCCTGCAGAAGAAAAAACCAGCTCCGGAATTATCATTCCCGATACGGCTAAAGAAAAACCGCAACAAGGTACAGTGGTAGCGGTTGGTGCCGGCAAAGTAGAAAACGGCACTAAAATTGAGATGAGCGTGAAGAAAGGAGACAAAGTGCTCTATGGAAAATATGCAGGTACTGAAGTTACTCTTGACGGAGAAGAGTACCTGATCATGCGCGAATCTGACATCATGGGTATTGTATCGTAAAACCCTGCTTTTCCAAGAAATTAAATCATTAACAAAAAATTATAAATAATTATGTCTGCTAAGTTAGTTCATTACGATGTTGAAGCACGCGACGCCCTGAAGAAAGGGGTCGATAAGCTGGCCAACGCGGTTAAAGTAACCCTAGGCCCTCGTGGACGCAATGTTGTTATAGAAAAATCATTCGGCTCACCTACGGTAACTAAAGATGGTGTGACCGTTGCAAAAGAAATTGAATTGTCTGACAAAGTCCAGAATATGGGCGCTCAGATGGTTAAAGAAGTAGCCTCCAGAACCAGCGATAATGCCGGTGACGGAACTACTACTGCTACTGTTCTTGCTCAGGCTATTTTAAGCGAAGGCCTGAAGAATGTTACCGCCGGTGCAAATCCAATGGATTTGAAATCCGGTATAGAGAAAGCCGTTAAAGTGATCGTTGAGGATCTGAAGAAAATGAGCCGAGATATTGACGATCGTAAAGAGATCGCTCAGATCGGAACCATTTCTGCCAACAACGATGAAACCATTGGTAACTTGATTGCCGATGCAATGGAAAAAGTTGGTAAAGACGGTGTGATCACGGTTGAGGAAGCCAAAGGAACTGAAACTTACCTTGAAACCGTAGAAGGTATGCAGTTCGACCGTGGTTATCTTTCTCCTTATTTCGTGACCGATTCTGAAAAGATGATCACCGAAATGGAAGATCCTTACATCCTGATCTTCGACAAGAAGATCTCTGCGATGAAGGACCTGCTTCCGATTCTCGAGAAAGTAGTACAAAATGGAAATCCGCTATTGATCATAGCTGAAGATATTGAAGGCGAAGCATTAGCTACATTGGTAGTTAACAAACTTCGCGGTTCTCTGAAAATTGCCGCTGTTAAAGCTCCCGGCTTTGGCGACAGAAGAAAAGCCATGCTGGAAGACCTCGCCATCCTGACAGGTGGTACTGTTATTTCCGAAGAGCGTGGTTACAAACTTGAAAACGCAACGCTTGATTTCTTAGGCCGTGCATCCCGCATTACTATCGACAAAGATAACACAACTATTGTTGATGGAAACGGAAAAGATGACGACATCAAAGCGAGAGTAAATCAGCTGAAGTCTCAAATTGAGAACACTACTTCTGATTACGACCGTGAGAAACTTCAGGAACGCCTTGCTAAATTAAGCGGCGGAGTTGCTGTACTTTATATTGGTGCATCTTCTGAAGTTGAAATGAAAGAGAAGAAAGCCCGCGTTGAAGATGCATTGCATGCAACCCGAGCAGCTGTTGAAGAAGGCATTGTACCAGGTGGTGGCGTTGCCCTGATTCGTACTATTAAGGCTCTTGATAAGATCAAGGGTGATTTACCCGACGAAAATGTGGGTATCCAAATTGTCCGTAAGGCACTTGAATCTCCACTACGTACCATTGCAAACAATGCAGGCGCTGAAGGTGCCATCGTTGTTCAGAAAGTATTGGAAGGTAAAGATGCATTTGGTTACAACGCTCGTACCGAAGTGTATGAAGACCTGATCAAAGCCGGTGTTATCGATCCAACTAAAGTTACCAGAACAGCCTTGCAAAACGCTGCTTCTGTATCCGGATTGATGCTGACCACCGAAGCTGTTATCTCTGAGAAACCTTCTAAAGGCGACGATGATGACAACGGCGGAGGCATGCCAGGCGGCATGGGTGGCGGAATGCCAGGAATGGGAGGCATGGGCGGAATGATGTAAATCATCATACCCTCATAAATCTCTGATAAGATTTAAACCCCGTGCATTAAGTTGTGCGGGGTTTTTTTGTTTTGGGGGATTGCTAGTCAAAACCCCGTCCCGATAGGGACAGTATGTTTGTAAAAAACAGGTACTCAAATAATGCCCTCGCTCCATCGGAGCGATATGTTTTGGTTTATAGCTTCGTAGCCTCTATTGAAAACATACCGCACCTACAGTGCATAGCTGGCTGGAGAGGGTATTTTTTAGTCAGGCACAGTTTATACACTTCGATGTCCAGGGCATATATTCCAACCGACCAATTGAAATAACATTTCCACACTTAACACATTTTCCAAAATTGTCTTCCTCAATTTTTTCAAGTGCCCGGTTTAGCTTCTGAAGGCGATCTTTTTGCTCCCTCAAAGCAGATTCATTGGTGCTTTTATTATTGATGGCATCCATGCGAGATAAACGACCAATAGCTTTATCAGGATTTGCCGGCTTAGTCAATTCTTCAATTTCAGAATTAATGCTCTTGATCATAGTGAAGATTATATTTGTCATGTGCTGCATTTCATCTTCCCTCATAATCAGTGTAAAAGTTTAATTAATGATTCAAAATGTTGAATTATTCTCGTTTTAAGATACATAGTTAAAATCCGACTTTGTATCTTTAAGAACACTAAAGAAAACTCCTCACTCATTAATATCTATGATTACAGTAAACATTTGTGGTGAAGAAAAACCACTGCAAGAAATCAATACAGAATGGATAAGTCGAATAATTAATCGTAACCGCATTCAGAATAAACCCGTTTGTGTTAATGTTAATATTTCAGCCACTACAGTAAACCTAAACCTACAAACCTTGAATTGTAAAGGTTATGAAAAAGCTATTGGTGGCAGTGATATTGAAAACCGTGTAATCCATCTTTGGGAAGAGTTGGTATTAAGCCAAAATGATTTATCAGGTGCTGTTCTATTCGATTTTCTAAAAAGAATGGAGGAATGGGTCTCTTTTGTACCTAAAGAAGCTTGATCTTACTCACTCATTGTAACCTCAAAAACCACTCTCTTAGGTAAAGCTTAAAAAAGAGGGTGGTTTTTTTATGGCCATTATTCAACCAAAGGAGTAAATGCTCCTGTGTGAGTTAATTTAAGTTGATGCATCGCACGGGTGCAGGCGATGTATAACATGCTTCGGTCCACCTCAGTTTGGTAGTTTTCATCGTCAGTATAGGGCACAATAACCCGATCGAATTCGAGTCCCTTTGCGAGATGTGCACTGGTAATTAAGATCCCGGATTGAAGAGCTGAACTTCCCGGAGTAAGAAGGTGAATATTATCTTCGTGCTTTTGCAGATGCCTATTTAACTTTTTTGCTTGCTTCTGTGTTCTGCATAAAATTCCAAGCGTGTTGTGTTTGGATTCTTGAAATTCCCGTACCATTTGTAGGATGGCCTTATGTTCATCAGTGGTTTTATCAAATGAGAGGATCTCCGGTTCTTCACCATGACGTTCCACAGCTTCCACTTCCGTTTTTGGAGAAATGCGTTGGGTAAATTCGGTGATCTCCAATGTAGACCGATAGCTTTTGATCAGCTTCACAGATTCGTGCTCTGAGAATACATCTGCAATATCTTTTGCTGAAGTTGAGCTGTATGGATTCACATTTTGATTGGCATCTCCCAAAATGGTTTTATTACAGGGAAACAGTTTAGCCAGTACGGCATATTGAACAGCGGTATAATCCTGCATTTCATCTACGATCAGGTGTTTTACCTTGTTGATTGAATCCACTCCTTCAAGCTGCATCTTCAGGTACATAAGTGGAAAAAGATCCGAATATTCGTAGGTTGAGCGGGTGGAATATTGAAACATTTCGGGTTTTTCAAGCCAGTCGTAAAACTGCTCATAAAGCACCCGGAGATTACTGCTGCCCATCATTTTTTCGATCTTGGAGCGAATCTCTTTTTTCTCCTCCTTTTTGAGGGTGTACTTAAAATCCCGCTTTGCTTTATTGATCACATCCGTGGCAATGGCACGATGGCGTTTCATCAGTGGGATCTGGGAATTGGCATTGAATCGCTGTCGCAGATATCGTTCTGAAATGGTTTTGAAGCGGATTTTGACATCTTCCGCCTGGAAGCGGTTGCGCTTCATCTCATTGGCATAGGAATTCAATTTGTCCAGAAAATTCAGAAGTCGCCTTGAATTCAATTCGCTTGATGAAATCCTCCTCATGATTTTCGAGCAATTCATTCACCTGATCAAAAAAGGTCTTGAATTTATACTTGGAAGGCAGCACACGCTTGGCCAATTCCTCCATTTCCATTTCGGGGATGGTATCTTCGCCAAGTTCCGGAAGCACGTTTGAGATGTAATCCGAAAACACTTTGTTGGGGGAGATGATCATGATGTCTTTTGAACTGAGCTCGTCCTTAAACCGATACAGCAGAAAAGCGATCCGGTGAAGGGCAATAGAGGTCTTTCCCGATCCGGCTACCCCTTGTATGATAAGTACCGGTGAAGTTTCATTTCGGATGATGGCATTTTGATCGCGCTGAATAGTAGCTACGATGTTTTTCATCTTGTCGTCAGCAGAACGACTCAGTTCTTTTTGGAGAACATCATCCCGTATATAGAGATCCGACTCCAGCATCATCTCCATTTCGCCATCAATGATACGAAATTGTCGCTTGCGCTCGATCTCACCTTCGCGGGTTCCGGTCGGGGCTTCAAAGGAAGCCTGACCCGGCTCAAAATCATAAAACATACTGGAAACCGGTGCCCGCCAATCATGGATCAGGTTTTCATTCTCTTCTTCATCAAAGAAGGAATGGATCCCCACGTAAATGGGATCAACTTCATTCAGGCTAAAATCTTTAAAATCAATACGACCGAAATAAGGGGTTTTGATCAACTTTCGAAGTCGTTCCTTGAAAGCTACGGCAGCTTCCCCGGAAATAGCCTGCATATTCACCGACTGCTTGATGGCCGCTTTTTCGGCAGCGTCCATCCCGGTTTTATTTTCATAGAGATAGCTTTTCTGATCCTTTAGATCCTGTGCGGTCTTGGTTACGTTTTTATCAACGCTCAGATAAGCATCTTCCAGTTTGTCAATAATTTGCTGTAGGTAGGTTCTCTCGTCAGCTTCAGTAGGATTGAACATCAAATAAGATTCATGAAAAATTTCAAGCCTCAAATATAAGGACTAAACGATACAAGCTGTAATGATTGTCAATCAAATGTTCTTACTATCTACGGCAAAGTATTTTCTTTTAAACTGCATTTGAATTTAATTATAATCTGGCGTCCTTTAACCATTTCAGTCGATCTCTATGAGACCTTTTGCAAGAAATATACTCGCCCTAATAATCGGGCTTGTCGTTGGTGGTTTTGTCAACATGGGTATCATCATGATATCCGGTTCGATCATACCACCACCTGATGGAGCCATTGTAACCACTATGGAAGGCCTACAGGAGTCATTGCATCTGTTTCAGCCCCGACATTTTTTGATGCCGTTTTTAGCACATGCGTTAGGAACCCTGTTTGGAGCCTTTATAACAGCTTTGATCGCGGCAAAGGATAATATGCGATGGGGCATGGGTGTAGGTGCTTTCTTTCTTATCGGAGGCATAGCCAATGTGATCGCACTGCCGGCTCCTATCTGGTTCAATATTTTAGATCTGGCTGTTGCCTACCTGCCAATGGCATGGATAGGGGTAAAACTCATTGAACAATTTAAAACGGGTAAATCATCATGAAGATATCTGGCGAATTCGAGGTAAAGCTAAATGAAGTTGAAGGATATGCCGAAGGATAGAATGGGGTAACTTTAGGCCGCAGGTCGTTTGATAAAACTTTTCATGGTAAACTTCAGGCCCGAAAGTAAAGGTGAGATGCTGAGTGCTTTCACTTCCGTAAAAGGATCTGCCGGATATGTGTCTATTGAACAGGTTATTGGAAAATTAGATGGTAAAAAGGGAAGTTTTGTCTTACAGCATTTTGGAACAATGAATGATGGTGCGAGAGCGTCTAATCCTTGAGGTAGTGCCTGATTCTGGGGCCGGTGAGCTTGAAGGATTGAAAGGAGAGATGAAGATCACTGTTGAGGATAGAAAACACTTATACAAATTTAAGTACGAGCTTTAGGTCCTATCATTCCGTGATTATTTACTCAGTCCATGCCTGGTATTTTGACATCTGGATTGATTTCACTATGGTTTCAGATTGTCAGGAATTCTTTGAGGTTTTATCAATATAGCCTCGGGAAATATTGCTCCCCATCCTCGAACGGTTACTTTACCGGTGATCACAAAATCAGTTCTTACCTCAACTGAATTGCAATTTTCTATGAAAACTCGGAAAAAAGACTTGCCGCCCGCAAATAACGCGGTTCACAGTAATCCAATACCATCAACAGCAGGCTGGCCTCTTAGAGTGCCGGTATGATCTTCGTGAATATCCAGAATCAGGCACTTTGAGCAAGCCACTAATGACATAAGCAATGCTAATACTCAAGTCTTGAGACTGACATTGTAATGAGAGTTTTGTGATTATACGTTTCATAGCATCTTTAACCAATCTGTTTTGTTCAGCCTGATGAATTTTCTTCTGTCCGGCTGCGGGTGAAGCAGATGCCTGACGACCTACGTAACGTAATTTTTGGCCATCTTGCAACAGTTCTATGAATCGAGGTGCTACAAATGTCCATGCACCCATATTCTTAGGTTCTTCCTGGCACCAAACAATATCCTTAATGGAAGTGAGATCTTTAAGTTCTTCTTCGATCTCCTCATCAGCAAAAGGATAGAATTGCTCGAGGCGTGCTATAGCAACATTGTTGATTTCATTTTCTTGTCGGTACTTTAATAGATCGTAGTAAACCTTACCGGAACAGATCACTAATCGCTCAAGATCTTTTGAATCACTGAAGTCCTTGTCTAAGATAAATGGCTTGAATTTACCCTCAGCCAATTCATCGCGGCTTGAGGTCGCCATAGGGTGACGAAGTAAACTTTTAGGTGTCATCAGTATAGCAGGTCGTTTTACTTCCGAAAGAGCCTGACGGCGTAACATGTGATAATATTGAGCCGGTGTAGTAACATTCAACACTTGCATATTATCTTCAGCGCAAAGCTGCAGATATCGTTCTAGTCTGGCAGAAGAGTGCTCAGGGCCCTGACCTTCATATCCGTGTGGGAGGTTCATAACAAGATTTGATCGTTGACCCCACTTCGCCTTGCTTGAACTTACGAATTGGTCGATAATAACCTGTGCTCCATTGGCAAAGTCACCAAATTGGGCTTCCCATATGACCAATGCATCCAGTTTTTCGGCACTGTATCCGAACTCGAATCCAAGAGCTGCAAATTCACTCAGTAAACTATTATAAACATGGAATTTTGCTTGGTCTTCGGATAGATTATTAAGCGGAATGAATTTCTGATTGGTTTGTGTACCGTGCAGTACGGAATGGCGATGAGAAAAGGTTCCTCGTTCTACATCCTGTCCAGTCAGCCTTATCGATGTTCCGGTTTTAAGGAGTGAACCGAAAGCAAGAAGTTCAGCAAAACCCCAATCGATTTTTTTCTCATTCTTATTAACGATCTCGGCACGTTTAGCCAGCTGCTTAAGCAATTTAGGGTTAGCATCGAAATCCTTTGGAACGGTATTCAGTTTCACCGCAATTTCCTTAAGATCATCAGCAGAGTGCGTCGTATCAGGATAGGCTGTCCATTTATCCTGTGGCGTCTCCGTACGATCTATCAAATTATCTGTTACCTCAAGATTTGGTGCCTGTTTGGCATCTTCAAAAGCTTCCTGCAACAACTGATCGAATTCATCGAAGATCTGCTGTGTTTCTTCTTTTGTGAGCTCATCGTTTTTAACCAAATGTTCAGTGTAGACATCACGAACAGGAGAATGATCATTGATTTCTTTGTACATGCCTGGTTGGGTAAAGGCGGGTTCATCACCTTCATTGTGCCCATGCTTACGGTATCCGATCAGGTCAATAACTACATCCTTACCGAACTTTTGACGGTAATCGAGTGCCATTTGAATAGCATGAACCGCAGCTTCCGGAGTATCTCCGTTTACATGGAAGATCGGAGCCAGTATGGTTTTGGCAATGTCGGATGCGTACTCTGTAGAGCGCCCATCTTTAGGAAGGGTTGTAAATCCTATCTGATTATTGATGATGATGTGGACGGTTCCACCTGTATTATAACCTTCAAGTTGGGACATATTTAGTGTTTCAGTAACAACACCCTGTCCAGAAAAGGCGGCATCGCCGTGCATAAGTACTGGTACCACTCTTTTTTGGGGATCCTCTTTTTCATGATGATCCTGCATGGCCCGAACGGCTCCTTCAACCACCGGATTAACGGCCTCAAGGTGAGATGGGTTGGGCATAAGCTGCAGCTCAATCTCAGAACCATTGACTGCCTTGTGAATTCCTTGAGCGCCCAGGTGATATTTAACATCACCGGAACCCTGAATAGAATCGGGGTCTATATTTCCTTCAAACTCAGCAAACACTTTGTGGTACGGTTTGTTCATGATGTTTACCAGCATGTTCAAACGCCCACGGTGAGCCATTCCCAGGAAAAATTTCTCGACACCGTGTTCACCCGCTTTTTCCAGCATAAAGTGGATCATGGGAATGAGAGTATCGGCTCCCTCTAATGAAAATCGTTTGTGGCCAATGTATTTCTTGTGCAGGAATTCCTCAAAGGCCATAGCCTGATTGAGTTTGTGTAATATCTCCCGTTTGTCATCTTTTGATAGTTGTGCATTGTTGCCGGTAGATTCCATGGCCTCACGCAACCATTTGCGTTCCTCCAGATCCAGCAGATGCATGTATTCTACACCTATGTTTCCACAGTAAGTATCGCGAAGCAGATTAAGGATCTCACGCAGGGTAGCGCGCTCTTTGCCACCTAAACCACCACAATAGAATTCGCGATCAAGATCCCACAATGATAATCCGTAGTAATCGAGATCAAGTTCCGGATTCTTACCGGGTTCTTTTCCAAGTGGATCAAGGTCTGCAAGTACATGCCCACGCATGCGATACATGTTTATGAGCCGGTATACACCAACCACACGCTGATCATGTTCCAGTGTGTTTTGTCCATTAGAAAACGGCCCACTGTAATTATCTTGTCCGTAAGGCAGTGGCTCATAAGGAATGTCGAGATCAGAAAAGATCCGATCATAAAAATCTTCTTGTCCGCTTAACAGATCATCTATCTTCTTCAGGAACATACCTGACTCAGCACCCTGTATGATGCGGTGATCGTAGGTAGAGGTAACCGTCATCACTTTGCTAACCCCCAGCTGATTCAGGATCTCTTTGGACATAGCCCGGTATTCAGCCGGATAGTCGATGGCACCGGTTGCAATGATGGCGCCTTGAGTTTTCATTAGGCGGGGTACAGATGAAACAGTACCTATGGTTCCCGGATTGGTAATACTGATGGTAGTTCTCTGAAAATCTTCGATCTCAAGATTACCATTTCGGGCTTTTTCGATGAGTTTTGCATATGCATGCAGAAACTCATTGAAATTCATTTTGTCAACGCCCTTGATGTTTGGTACAACCAGATTTCGGGAACCGTCTCTACTTTCAAGGTCAACGGCCACACCCAGATTCACGGAATCCGGTATCACACGATAGTGATTATCATCCTTGTACAAATATGAGCTGTTCAGGTTTGGAAATTCTTTGAGCGCACGAATGACAGCCCATGCAATAAAATGAGTGAAAGAGGCTTTGGGTTCATTGCGCTGCAGCAGATGCCGGTTGATGATCGCGCGATCTTCAATCATCATTTTTACAGGGAGCACACGAAGCGAGGTAGCCGTAGGCACTTCAATCGATTCGTCCATATTCTCGACGATCTTGGTCGCCACACCTTTGATCTTCTCAAGCTCAGCATTTTTTGGAGCTTCAGGCTCTTTTTTAGAAGTTTTTTGCTGACTCTTCTTTTGAGGTGCTTCCTTTTGTTTTTGCTGAACCGGTTCAGACTGACTTTGAGAAGGAGTTGGTTGAAGGTCTTCAGCCTCAGTTTGATCAACCGGTTTACCTTCCAGTTCATCAAAATAACGCTTCCAATGCGCTGGAACCGAGGACGGATCGTTTTGATATTGGTCGTATAGTTCTTCTACAAGTGCGGAATTAGGGCCGAAGACGGCTTCAAGTGATTTCAATGGTCTGTTTAACCTCGTGCGGTATTTTGACAGCGATTTGTTGTGCTAATGTAAATTCCTTGAATATGAATCATTCTCAACCGATAACCGGTGTTAGAATTTAACCCTAAAATTAAGGATTACATATTTAAAAAACGATAAAACTTATAGTCTTAGATTTCTCTTTCACAGCTCCTGTTATAACATGTATTGATACAGTTGACTCCTGATTTAAAGCATTGAATACCGTATCCTATAACACTATAATTCATTAAGTTTACAGACACCATCTGATGAAGAATTCAAGGGAAAATCGGGTTCTTGTCTGTTTAAACTGATTCGGTCAAATACCCAAAAATTAAAGAGGAATGTCATGAGAAAATTTACAGGTAATCTAAGAGTGATTGGCTTTGTACTGATTTTTATTTTGAGTGCTTCACAAGCGTTCGCTCAGCAAACCGGTCTGAAAAGCACAGACTACGAAAAGTCTCAGCATTATATTGAAATGCGTGATGGCGTAAAGCTTTACACTACAGTATACGCACCTATAGATGAATCCCGGGAGTATCCCATTTTAATGACAAGAACACCTTACAGTTGTGCCCCATATGGTGAAGAGGATATCCCTGAGCAGATCATTCGAAATCCGGATCTACAGGCAGCGGGATTTATAATAGTCTGCCAGGATGTGAGAGGGAGGTGGATGTCAGAGGGGCAATACACGACCATGACACCGAATAGATCGGATGAAAGTATGGTTGATGAAAGTTCTGATACGTATGATACCATAGAGTGGCTCATTAATAACATTCCGAACAACAATGGGAAAGTGGGGCAGTGGGGAATTTCCTATCCGGGTTTTTATACAACGGCTGCATTACCTAATGCTCACCCTGCCTTGGCAGCTTCTTCACCCCAGGCTCCTATCGCAGATTTCTTTTTTGATGATTTCCACCACCATGGAGCCTATACAATGGGGTATTGGTACGTGACCAATTTATTTGGCATTCAACATGATGGTCCAACTGATACCGCTTGGTATGACTTTCCACAAGTGTTTACTAACGATATGTATCTACTGTACTCTGAATTAACGCCGCTAAGTGAATCAAATGAATACTATGGTGAAAGTAACTTCTTCTGGAAAGAACTATCTGAACACCCCAACTACGATGAATTCTGGCAAAGCCGAAACATTCTTCCTCATCTTAACGAAATTGATCACCCGGTTATGACTGTTGGCGGCTGGTTTGATGCTGAAGATCTTTATGGACCATTAAATACATATAGATCCATTGAGGATAAGAATCCGGATACTAAAAATATTTTGGTTATGGGTCCATGGAGTCATGGTCAATGGGCCAGCCCAAACCCACATCAAAGTGTGGGGGAGATCTATTTTGGTGAAGGAATTTCAGAGTTCTACAGAAAGGAGATCGAGTATCCTTTCTTTATGAAATATCTGAAAGGTTCTGAGCATGAAGAATTGCCTGAAGCTTACATGTACGATACCGGTTTGGGCGAGTGGAGTACTTTCTCCGAGTGGCCACCAATAAATTCCCAAAAAACAGCATGGTATTTTAGTAGTAATGGTTCCCTGGGAGATAATAAGCCAAAAGAATTATCAGACGATTATACTGAGTATGTGAGTGACCCTGAACATCCGGTTCCATATACTGAAGAAGATGAGCTGGTATTTATTCCGAGAGCTTACATGACGTCCGATCAGCGATTTGCAGCAAGGAGACCCGATGTGATAACGTTTGAGACGGAAGTGCTCAAAGAAGATGTGACACTCGCAGGTGATATGTTGGCCAATCTTTATGTTTCAACAACCGGAACGGCATCGGATTTCTTTGTAAAACTGATAGATATTTATCCACCCAGTGTGGAGGAAGTAGAACAGACTCCTGAAGGGGTAGAACTTGATAATTACCATCAACTCGTGCGAAGCGAAGCCATTCGCGGAAGGTTTAGAAATAGTTATGAGAAACCCGAAGCTTTTGAATCAAATAAAGTGACCTATGTAGATCTGCCGCTGCAGGATGTATACCATACCTTTAAAAAAGGACATAAGATCCAGGTCCAAATTCAAAGTTCATGGTTTCCTTTGTTTGATCTGAATCCTCAAAAGTATGTTCCTAATATTTTTGAAGCTTCTGAAAGTGATTTTATAAAAGTGACCCAAAGGATTTATCATACCTCAGAATATCCGAGCAATATTGAAGTCAGGCTTCTTGATGATTAATAATAATATTATAACTTAAAGCTTGGAAGACGGTATAAACTGGAACTTATTCATAATAATAAGCCTGCAGTGTTTAGGATGCATCGCAAGTATCATTTTATTACAATACTAAGCACATTATTTTATGCAGGTTGTGCGACAAATATGCCGGTTTCAGAAGGTCTCGTATTTTCCGAATATGACGCTGTTGAAGTCGATTCATTCAGCGATAAGATCAGTGGCACCATAAGTGAGGGTGTTTCTTATATTTTTCCTTCTGAGAGTTTAAAGACAGATTCACTTAATACAATCAATAAAGAGTATCTGTACGCTCTTCCTATGCCATCATTTTCGGTATCCTACACAGATAAGATCTCACTCGGAAGTACAGTTCCGCTCTTGATGTTTTGGCAGGTGGATGGAACTGTAAGATTGATTGATGATTACTTTTTAACATTAAGCAAAAAAGTATATTCAGGAAATACTGAGATTATTCTGCAGAAAAAAATTAAGGATCAGGAAAATGGTGGAATTAATTTGGGCGTTTTTTACAGAAGTGATGGGTTCCAATTATCGGAGGGAGAGAGTTTTTCTTTTGATCAAACGTTCTATGTTCCCTGGTTCGGAGTGAGGTCTGTTATTCAAACCCCGATAAAAATAGCTAAGAACCTTAATTTTCGTGCCTATATAAATGGCGGGTATAGCATGGAATATGAAAGCATGCTAGCTTCATTTGGTTTCTCAATTGTTTTTGATTCCGGAGGTAATAAAATGAGAAGAATATAACCTCCATTCCGATTCCGATAAATTCATTCAGATTCTGTAGTCGCTCGATAATTAATTAGCTTTAATTCGCATTTTTCTAGCCCTATATTCATGGTTTATAGTTTACCATGAAAAACCCACTTACTGCTAAATAATTAAGGAATGAGCGAAACCACTGAGAACAAAAAGACCGGCGCTGAAAATGTAAACTGGGATCTGTCTGACCTTTACACATCCAATGATGACCCAAAGCTGGTTGAAGACAAAAAGTCTATTCTGAAGAAAGCTGACAATTTTTCAAAAAAATACCGTGGTAAGATCGCGAAGTTATCACCGGCTGAGTTCTGTCAAATGCTGGAGGAGTATGAGAAAATGCTGGATACCTCAGGCAAAATTGGTTCCTTTGCTTATTTACAGTGGTCAACAGATACCGGAAATTCAGATTACGGAAAACTGGTTGCTGAAACGAATGAGCTTTCCTCTGAAATTTCTCAAAAACTGGTGTTTCTCGATGTTGAGTGGTTAAATATTCCTGAAGAGGATGCACAAAAACTCATTGATAGTGAAGAGCTTAAAAAGTATAAGCACTATCTCGAAAGCTCCCGCCGATATAAGGATCATGTTCTTGAAGAAGGGCAGGAAAAGATTATGTCGGCTAAATCAGTGACCGGACGAAGTGCCTGGGTTCGATTTTTTGATGAAACGCTTGGCGCCGCTAAGTTTGAACTGGATGGAAAAGAACTCAGTGAACAGGAAGTGCTTAGTAAACTTCATGAAAGTGACAGAGATCTGCGGGTTAGAGCACACGCTTCACTGACCAAAAAATTCAAGGACCTGAGTCGCCAGCTTACTTTCATATTCAATACGATACTGGCAGATAAATCTACCAACGACAATCTTCGCAAATACGAGAGCTGGATCGATTCCAGAAATCTTGCCAATCAAACCGATCGTGAAACAGTTGATGCGCTTATTGAATCAGTGACCGGTCAGTATGAATTGGTGCAGCGCTATTATAAGCTTAAGAAAAAGCTTCTTGGTCTGGATAAGATGAAGGACTATGACCGATATGCTCCTATGCTTAAGAATGAGGCAACTATTAAATGGGATTCTGCCCGTAAAATGGTGCTCGATTCTTATTCGAAATTTCATCCTCAAATGGGTGAGATCACTAACGAATTCTTTGAAAAGAACTGGATCGATGCAGCGATCAAGCCTGGTAAAAGAGGAGGAGCTTATTCTGCGGGAACGGTACCCTCAGCTCACCCTTACGTTTTCATGAACTTTGATGGAAAGATCCGTGATGTTCAAACGCTTGCTCATGAGCTCGGTCACGGTGTGCATCAGTATTTGTCGCGCCAGCAAGGAGTACTGCAGTCCTCAACACCACTAACCACTGCGGAAACGGCTTCTGTTTTTGGAGAAATGCTGGTCTTCCAGAAACTGATGAAGGAACTGGATGATCCGAAAGAAAAACTGGCACTCCTGATTGGTAAAATTGATGATACCATAGCCACGGTGTTCCGTCAGATCTCAATGAACCGGTTTGAGCATGCCATTCATACAGCGCGTCGTGAAGAAGGTGAACTCACTACCGAGCGATTTTCAGAATTATGGATGGAGCAACAGAAGGCTTTGTATGGTGATTCAGTTTCATTAACTGAAGAGTATGGAATCTGGTGGAGTTACATACCTCACTTCCTGCACACACCGGGTTACGTGTATGCCTATGCATTTGGGGAACTCTTGGTGTTGGCTCTTTATGAAGAGTACACTCAGCGGCCTGACGGCTTTTCGGATAAATATCTTGAACTGTTGAGTGCCGGAGGATCAGAATGGCCGGAAGATCTGGTTGCTAAAATGGGCCTTGATATTACACAGCCTGACTTCTGGAATAAGGGTCTCAACTCCTTCAGAAAAATGGTGGAAGAAGCCGAGGAAATGGCAAAGAAGATATAGCTGAATCTTAATATTGGTGATGAAGAGGAAAGTGGGGATAGAATTTCCTACACTTAATTATAATTGCATATTTAGAAATAAATTAAAAAATGTCATTAGATCGACAGGATAAAGCACTCAGAGAGTTCAAGCAGATCATTCAGGATTTGGTGCATTTGCTGAGAACCTCAACCGGGGTAGAGCTGGCTCATATGTGTTGGGTGAACCGCTCAAGGGAACAATTTGTGTGGGAAACCAACAGCACTCGCTTGCCAAATGTAATGTTTAAAGACAGGGTAAACTTTGAGAACCATTTTCTGAATGAATTTCAGGATGCCGAGGATATCATCCAGTTGGTAGTTGGAGAAGATATATCTAAAGCCAAACTGATGCATTATTTTGATTTTGTACAGGCTAAAAGCATCCTCATCGTTCCTTTTATAAACAAAGGCGAAACCGTTGCCTTAACAGTTCTTGAAAGTGAAAAGGAGATCGATCAGGAATTGATCCATGAGAGGGTTGTTTCGTATAACAATGCCTTGGTGAATGTTTTGGATACCTACCTTGAAGTAGTGGATCTGCATGAAGGTCAGGAGGAATGGGAAAAATACGAGAAGTCAGTTAGGAAACTTGATTACAGGCAGCATAGCGTGGAGATCCTCGAGAATATGTTGAATGAGATTCAGAATAATATTCCCGGTGGTGGTGCTGTGCTTTTAGTACCCGGAATGGCATCCTGGAATCTTGTACTCAGAGCAGTTAAGGCTAAGAATCCACCAAAATTGGGTTTACAGCTTCAGGAAAAAAGCGTTGCCTATGATGCCCTCGAAAAGGGTGAGCCTGTTTTCACGATGCATTTTAACAACAATCCGCGCAGGATCTCATCTTCAGAAACAAGAACTGATGGGGCATCACTTGCTATCCCGGTCATGATCAATGATCGAAGACAGGGTGTGGTGATATGTTACGATAATGACCCGTTGACTTTTAAAGAATCCACTAAACATAAATTGATCAACCTGGTAAGGATAGCTTCACTAAGTATTCAAACATCGGTTAAAAAATCAGATATCGCCGAAGAATTATTTACACAAAATTTCGGAGCTTATATGCCTGAGCTGTGGGAACTAAGTTTAAACCATGAGCTAGATCGAATTAAAAAAGGCAGCATGGATAATACCTGGGTCGGCTTCATTTCTCCTGATGATGTATCCGGTTTGCGAACAAAATACCGTCTTGAGGATCTCCAAAAAATTCAGACAGATTTTGTTTCAGCTCTTAATCCGTCAAGTTATGGAATTCCGGGTTATATGGGCTATAACTCAGATTATGTGTATACATTTGTTATTCAAAGTGATGATGAAGACGCTGTGGCTGCGTGGGTCGACAAGGTGAAGGCAAAAATGGAGTATGGACTGGATCTGTCCATTGGTGGCTCGATCAGAGCAGAGTTTAAAGCCGGCTACACAAAACTAACAGCTGATACAGTAAATACCTATCAGGCTGTTGACCGGGCTAAAAAAGCTTTGAATAAAGTAATGAACGACAGTGAATCTGAAGTCGTAGAGGCGTAATGGGGAATATTTATTTGATCATTATTGATGGTCTGGGAGTAGGAGCTCAGGAAGACGCTGATGAGTATGGTGATTCTGATGCAAATACACTTGGCCACGTTTCTGAGCAAACAGGGGTGAAGCTGCCAAACCTCCAAAAAATGGGTCTCGGAAATATCATTCCACTTGCTTCAGTTCCGGAAAATGAGAAACCATTGGCTGCTTATGGAAAACTCAGAGAAGTTTCTGCCGGTAAAGATTCTACCACCGGACACTGGGAAATTTCCGGTATTCAGTTAGACCAACCTTTCCCAACCTATCCTGATGGATTCCCTGATTATATGTTAGAGGCATTTTGTGAAGAAATTGGGGTGGAAAAGGTCTTGTGTAACAAACCATACTCAGGAACCGATGTAATCCGTGATTATGGTGCGGAACATCTAAGAACAGGAGAACCCATAGTTTACACATCGGCTGACAGTGTCTTTCAGGTGGCCTGCCATACCGATGTGGTCCCTGTTAAAAAACTATACGAATGGTGTGAGATCGCAAGGCATAAAATTTGTGTAGGTGAACATGAGGTGGGGCGGGTCATAGCCCGGCCTTTCAAAGGAAAGCCTGGTAATTTTGAACGCATTTCAGATCAAAGACATGATTATTCCTCGTTTCCCCCCGAAAACAATTTGGTTAAAAAACTACAGGATGCAGGGGTTAAAATTCATTCCGTAGGGAAAGTTGCCGATCTTTTTGCTGGTGTAGGTTTTACTGAATCTCACCCCACAAAAAGTAATGCTCAGGGAATAACTGAGTTGCTGAATTTGATGTCTGATGATCTGGATAATAGTTTTGTATTTGTGAACCTGATCGACACGGATCAGTTATTTGGGCACCGTCTGGATCCGGAGGGGTATGCCGGAAGTCTTGAAGAATTTGATAAGGCAGTACCTGCTATTGTTTCAAAGGTCAGGGAAGGTGATCTTCTAATCATTACAGGTGATCATGGCAATGACCCATGTTCAGAAAGTACGGATCACTCAAGAGAGTTTGTGCCATTGCTGGTATTTCCAAAAGGTAAGGCAAATAAGGAAAATCTGGGTACAGGTGAAACCTTCTCAAATATTGCAAAAAGCGTAGCGTCCTTTTTCTCACTACCGAATGATTTTCCGGGGAAATCTTTTATAAAATAGAATATGGGTGTCATTAATGATCCATAAAAAGCTGACAATGCGTATTTAAAGTTGAAGTAAATATTGCTTATATTGTCTAATTGTAAATTTTATTAAGATGCAGGCGCAATATTTATGCTCTAAACACGTGTTTACCTAAGATTAAACAATAGTTGTTTACGCACCTGCTTACTCTAACATTCATTAAACCATATATATACAGTGGCAAAAAGTTCTGGAATCTCTACTCGTGAGTCAGAGTCATTAGATCGCTATCTGCACGAAATTGGAAAAGAGAAATTAATTACACCGGACGACGAAGTTCGTCTGGCCAAAGAAATTCAGAAAGGGAGTCAAAGAGCACTTGAAGATCTTACGAAGGCAAATCTTCGTTTCGTTGTTTCTGTAGCAAAACAGTATCAGAATCAGGGACTTTCTTTAGGCGACCTCATTAACGAAGGTAACCTTGGGCTGATCAAAGCAGCCAAGCGTTTCGATGAAACCCGTGGATTTAAGTTTATTTCATATGCTGTTTGGTGGATCCGTCAGTCTATTCTGCAGGCGCTGGCTGAGCAATCTCGTATTGTTCGTTTGCCGCTTAACAGGGTAGGTGCTCTTAACAAGATCGGTAAAGAACTTTCCAAGTTAGAGCAAGAGTACGAACGTGTACCATCAGCTCACGAACTTGCTGAAAGTTTGGAAATGACTGTAGGTGAGGTTGCTGATACCCTTAAGATCTCTGGTCGTCACCTTTCTATGGATGCACCTTTTGCTCAAGGTGAAGATAACAGACTGCTCGATGTGCTTGAAAACGAGGAGATCCCAAATCCGGATTTTGATCTGATGGGTGAATCTCTGAAAGTGGAGATCGAAAGAGCACTTTCTAAACTGACCACGCGTGAAGCCGAAGTGATAAGACTTTATTTCGGTATAGGCCGTGAGCATTCTCTTACTCTAGAAGAGATAGGAGAACGTTTTGACCTGACACGTGAGCGTGTTCGTCAGATCAAGGAAAAAGCACTTAGAAAATTGAGACATCACAATCGAAGTGCTGCTCTGCGAGCCTATTTAGGCTAATAAGACATTTAATTATCGTGAGATAAGCCCTGCATATGATTTCATGTGTGGGGCTTTTTTATTTATATCATTTTTGGACCTACTAATGCTGATTTGTTTGCGTTACATTTACTGATATGAAACAGGCAGCCCTCTTACTCTTATTTGTTTTCTGCTCTATAGAATCAGTGCAGGCCCAGCGTTATCCTTTCAGGGCGTTTTCTATTGAACAGGGCTTAAGTGAATCTGTAGTGTACGATATTGCACAGGATGACGATGGATATATCTGGCTGGCAACAGGTTTTGGGTTGAACCGGTACAATGGCATTAATTTCCAAAATTATTTTGAAGAACAGGGATTGAATAGTAGTCGCTTGCGGTCCCTGTTAAAAGATGATCAGGGCAGAATCTGGATCGGTTCAGAAGAAGGCGTTAATTTTGTAAAGGATGACAGTATTTATACCGATCCTGATTACAATGCCCTTAGGAATAGTACAGTGATAAGTATTTATCAGGATATGCTTGGAGATTTGTGGTTTGGCACTGATGGAAATGGGGTTTGGCATTATTCTGATGGAATTCAAATTGCACAATACACTACTTCAAATGGACTAGGTGACAATAGGGTTAGAGCTATTACAGAAAGCGAGGATGGCACCCTTTGGTTTGCAACTAGAGATGGTCTTACGGTACTTGAAAATGGAAACTTCAGAACCTATGGTACAGAACAGGGGCTGCCGGCAAACAGGATCCGGGATGTGAAGATCGATCAAAATGGAATTGTCTGGATCGGGACCCGTGGCGGTTTAGTAAAGTATGATGGAGAAGAATTTGAAACCTTTGATATTCAGGATGGATTAATAAATAACCTGATCAGGAGTATTTCAATTACTGAGAAAGGTGAGTTGTGGATTGGTACGGAAGGGGGTATTAGCCATTTTGATGGTGAAAATTTCAAGAATTTTGATGGTGAATCCGGTATCTCGAATGAGATTATTTACTCCAGCTTAATTGATAATGAAGAGAATGTGTGGTTTGGGACATTTGGTGGCGGGGTGAATTTCTTCATTGGCGATTACTTTGCAAATTATGATACTGAACTTGGCCTGACAAATAATCTTGTGACTTCTTTTACAGAAGACGAAAACGGAAGAATATGGATAGCCACTTACGGCGGAGGTATCACGATATATGAGGATGGAATCTTAACTCCGTATCAATGGAATTCATCTCTGCCTGATAATCAGGTCTATACACTGTTCAACGACTCAAAAGGGGATATTTGGATTGGTATGAGAGAGGGGTTGGCCAAGGTATCAAATGGAGACTTGAAGGTATTCAAGGACGAGGAATTTCCATTCAGAAAGGTTCGGAATGTGATGGAAGCTTCTGATGGCAGCTTTTGGATAAGTACATATGATGATGGTATTGTTCATTATCAAAACGGTGAATTCAAACAGATTTCGGCCGAAGATGGGATCATCAGTAACCGGGTCTTGGATTCAGTAGAAGGTGATGACGGATCGATCTGGATCGCTACTTATGGAGGTGTTACCAGATATCTTGAGGGTGAATTTCAAAGCTTTTCGATTCAGGAAGGATTGCCTAATAATGCAGTCATGAATTTAATGCGTGATGACGATGGTACCATCTGGGCTGCAACCTTTGGAGGGATAGCCTGGTTCGATGGTCTGAAATTTCAAAGTATTACTGTGGAAGATGGTCTGCCCGATGACGTATCCTATTTCATACATAAAAATTCAGATGGTTTTTATTGGATCGGTTCAACAGCCGGAGTTATTCGTTTTGATAATGATGCATATTTCAGTTCAAATGACAGAAATAGAAGTCTGAGTTTTAAGATCCTAAATAAAGAACTCGGGTTGATCACAAACGAGCTAAATCTGGGGGCTGTGTTTGAAGATAGTGGAGGAGCACTGTGGTTTGGTACTGTTGAAGGATTAAGTCGGTTTGACCCGGATCGTTATTCAGCTAGTCAGGTTCCTCCGAAAGTACACATTATAGGTGTTAATGCATCGGGAAGGGATTACCAACCTGACAGAGAATTTGAATTATCTCACCGTGAAAATTACGTTGAGATCAGTTATACAGGGATAAATTTCTCCGCCCCAAATCAGATCCTTTACGAATATCGTTTGAGGGGTATTGACCCTGAGTGGCAAAGAACAACTTCCAGAAGTGTTAAATATCCTTCTTTACCACCGGGTGAATATACCTTCAAAGTTCACGGCAGGAATATAAACGGGGCATGGAGTCCTGAGGTGGAGGAGCTTAAATTTTCGATCTCAGCCCCATTTTGGATGCAATGGTGGTTTTGGATACTGATCGGATCCATAATCGTCGGGATTATCTATTTGTTCTACAACTACTATAGGGCAAGAAAAATGATCGATATAGAACGAATGCGTGTTCGTATAGCTAGTGACCTTCATGATGATGTGGGTGCCAGTTTAACAGAGATTGCTCTTCAGTCAGATTTTTTACTGGCCGGAGATATACAGGGAGAGATCAAGAAATCACTGGCTCAGATTGGAGAACAATGTAGGAAAATAGTTTCAAGTCTGGATGATATTGTTTGGTCGATCGATGCCAGAAATGACACTTTGGGCGACCTGACCGATCGTATGCAGGATTATGTTTTGAATACCCTGGAAAAAAAGAATATGGATGTATGGTATGATTTTGACAATCTGAATATGGATAATAAACTACCTGTATCGGTGAAAGAGAATATTTACCTGATATTTAAAGAAGCTGTGAATAATATCGCTAAGTACTCCAACGGAGACAGGGTTGTCATGAAAATGGAAAACCAAAATGGAAGCTTTGAATTCTATATATTAGATAACGGAACCACCGGAAGGGGAGCTAAAAAAACCGGGCACGGACTCCGTAACATGGAAATGCGAGCGAAAAGAATTGGAGCTGATTTTAGTATTAATACAGAAAACGGTTTTGCAATAACTATAAAAGGGAAGCTTAAGCCGAATTAAAGGTAACATTATGGCCATTATTGGAATAGTTGAAGACAACAAAAAAATAAGAGACCTGATTCAGAGATACTTAGACATGCAGAAAGGCATGGAATGTCCGGTTGCGGTAGATTCTGTTGAAGAGATGCTGGATTATCTTGAAGAGCACAAACATCCGGAAGTGATATTGATGGATATCCAACTTCCGGGAATGTCAGGCATTAAGGGAATGGAAGTTATTAAAGGAAAATACCCTGAAATTGAGATCATAATGCTAACTATCTATCATGATTCTCATAAGATCTTTGATTCGCTTAAGGCTGGTGCTTCCGGTTATTTATTAAAGCATACGTCACTGCCTGAGATCAAGGAATCCATTGAAAACCTGATGAAGGGCGGGGCACCAATGTCTCCACAAATCGCGAGAAAGGTGATCTCTCATTTCAATGAAGAAGCTCCCAAAAAAAATGAAGATAGTATGCTCACTAACCGTGAACAGGATATCGTGAACGGCTTAGTGGATGGACTAAGTTATAAACTTATTGCAGACCGTTTCGATATCTCTATAGATACAGTGAGAGCACATATTCGGAATATATACAAGAAACTTCATGTCAATTCAAAGGCGGAAGTTATTACGAAGTCACTGAGAGGTGAAATATAGACTAACATTATCATGTGACTTATTTTTTCTTTGAAATGTTACATATTCAGTTAAGAAATTAATAATCACTTTAAAGGTGAGACCCATGAAAGCTTCTGATTTATTCAATCGATTATCTCTTCTAGTTATTCCAATACTTCTTACAGGATGCTACACCCAGTTTCCAGCATATGAAAGATCATCAGCTGAAGATGATCGCTATTCAGATTATTATGCCTGGGATAATTTTGAAGACGGAAGGGAAAATCCTGATGCAGTAAGGTCTTATAGATACGATGAATACAGAGAGAATGAGGCACGTCAGGCCTACAGTGCTGATTACTATGATGAAGATTATGCTGAGTTAGAAGAAGCAGGTATCTACTATAAAGACTATGAAACAGAGAACTGGTATAAAGACAATTATGCCGATAACGTATACTGGAAAGGGTATGAAGATGGATATGGAAATGGTTACGAGGATGGCTTTGATGGTGGATATGACAGAGCCACTGAGAGATATGCAAGTAACTCATACTTTTATGGTTATAAACCATGGGCGTTTAGTAGCTGGCATCGTAACTACCAAAGAAGATTTAACAGACCTCTATATTTGAGCGGTGCAGGATTTGCCACATATTTTGCTTTTTTCAATACAAATTGGAGATATGATATGTATAGTCCTACCGGTTACTGGTACTATACCGGATCAGGTTTTCCAATGTATATGTACCGTCCTTATTCATATTATGGATATTACTCTAATTACGGATATGGGGGATACTATAGTAACCCTTACTACAATACCCTTGTGATCTACAACAACTATAACAAAACAAACCGTTATAGAAGAAGTGCAGAACTTTATCGAAAAGGCCCTAGAAATAGTGGTTTGGTCAATAGAGATTCTTACAGAAGCAGATCAAAATCTGATTATACTCCAAGAACCAGAGGGTCCTCAATCAGAACCCGAGGCATTAATAGTGGTTCAAGGGTGAGAAGTACAGGCCGGTCCGGTTCAGTTGGAAGAAGTTCAGGGAACGTAGGTCGGTCAAGAGGAACATCCAGCAGTGGGTCAAGCAGATCAAGAGGATCCGGAAGTAATATTAACAGGTCTGGTTCTAATAACAACAGTTCAGGAACTTCAGTTGGGCGGTCAAGATCCAATAATGGAAAGGGAAGCAGCGTAAAAAGATCACGTACTTCATCCGGTAACAGTTCATCAAGAAGCAGAGGATCAGGTAACCTGAGTTCCAATGATAATAGGAATGATATAAACAGATCATCTACTTCCGGAATTAATCGCTCCATTTATTCTGTTCCTGTTAAGAGAGTAGAGAACAGTAGAAGAGTTAATACAAACCGAAGTTCATTACTTAATAGAAGTACTTTTAGATCGGCTCAAAATAGAAATTCTGTTGATGTGAAGCTTGGAAACAGAAGTGTCAGATCAAACAAAAGTTCATCGATTTTTGGCCGAACCGTACGCAAGGCGATCAATAATTCTTCATCAAGAAGCAGCAATGTTAGCCGAAGTTCAAAAACTAAAAGTGTAAGCAGAAGTACAAACTCTAGAAGTAGTTCAAAAAGTTCATCTAAGAGCTCAGGATCAAGTAAACGATCTCGTGGTGGTAACTAAGCTACTCAAGTAGTTTATTAGACGGTATAATTAAAGACAGGCTACTCAATGAAGAGAATTAATCTACTCTTAATATCCTTGGTATTTCTAACCGGTAATGTTTTGGCACAAAACGGTCTGAGTCCGACAAGCTATCCTAATCTGGCACTAGAATTCACCAACCAAAATATGAACGGTAACCCATCTTCTTTTATGCCATCCGTAGCATATGGATATGGGTTTGGAAGTTATTTGGATAATCCTGCATCCGTTGCCTTATTGAAAGACAATCAGTTTACATTCAGCCTATACAACCACAATACGCAAACTGAGAATATTTATCTGAATAATGATATAGATACTGAGCGGTCTGTCACTAAACTTGGCGATCTTGGATTTGTCTACAATTTCCCAACAAGGCAGGGTAGTTTTGTCATTGGCGGGGGTTATAATCGCACCACTTCAACTAATAATGCATTTCGTGTTTCCGGTAGAAATAACGATAATACAATAACCGATTCATTTCTTGACCCTGACAGTGAATACAATGAATTAGCTTTTCAAACCTATGCCATTGACTGGGGTGATGTGGATTCCACCTATCTGGAATCAATTTTCAGGATCGGATTTCCACCCGGAACCTTCCCGGGTATCGATCAGGAAGCCGATATCAGGTATGATACGTATTTAGGTGAATATTCGTTCTTTGCTGCCACAGAGTTCAGAAAGGATCTATTTTTCGGATTTTCCGCCAGCTACTTTACCGGAGAATATACCTACAGGCGTGATTTCCTCGAGTATGACTCACAAAATGATTACGACGGCACATTTATCGATGGCAGCGATATCGACAATATTCTTGTGCATGATGAAGTGGATGTGGATGTGCATGGAGGTAAGTACCGTGCAGGTCTTGTATATAAGCTGTTTTCAGGTTTAAATATTGGCGCAAGTTATATGCTGCCAGCTACCATCCGGGTTTCTGAAAATTATTACTCATCTATTGAAACCACACTGGATGACGGCTCTGATCCTTTCTTTTATGATGTAGCCAGCGATGGCAGTTTCAGGTACAGAATTGAGCAACCGGGTGAACTTAAGATTGGAGCTGCATTACTCGATTTTGCTGGCTTTTCAGTTTCTGCCTCTGCTGAATACATAGACTATCAGAATATGGAAATAGATTTTATAACAGACAGAGACCTCAGGCTTGTTGAAGAAGTGGATATCAGAGCTCAACAAGAAGGGTTGAATGATTTTATGGAAGAGACTTATGAGTCGATAACAAATTTTAAGATCGGGGTGGGAAAGAAAATGAATGATCGAGCGGGAATCAGAGCTGCTTATTCATACAGGCCTGCCATAAGTAAATTAGCTCCGGAGGATACTAAGGTTTATTCCGCAGGTTTTGATCTTAAACTCAGTGACGGCTTTCTGATCGATGTATCCGGACATTACCTGAAAAAAGATGACAGGTCTGAGCTATACAATTATGTCGATTTTGATGATCAGGTTCAATCCACAACATTCGGAACCACCTCACAAGATCTGAGAATACAGGTTGGATTGAAGATCTTATTCTAGAAGGTCACTTTTATTAAAACCATTTCTTTTTCCTGAAATAAAAGAGCATCCCTATAGTGATTAGTATCATAACCACCCACACAGCGGGGTATGCCCATTTAACTGAAAGTTCAGGCATATACTCAAAGTTCATTCCGTAAATTCCGGCTACGAATGTGAGAGGGATGAAAATAGTGGCAATGATCGTTAGCACCTTCATTACTTCGTTCATCTTGTTACTAACCTGAGACATGTACATATCTAACATACCGAGTATCATGTCCCTGTAATTTTCTATTCCATCGATGATTTGAACCAAATGATCGTGTACATCACGGAAGTAGATCTTGTTATCCTCTTTAATTAACGGGGACTCTTCCCGAAGCAGATTATTCAGGCTATCTCTTAGTGGCCAGATTGCTTTTCTAAAATAGAGGACCTTTCGTCTTAAAGCATGGATCTGTTCAGGGATATCGTCAACCATGTTGGAAAGTATTTGCTCCTCAAGCATTTCGATCTCATCGCCTAATCTTTCCATCACTTTAAAATAATGGTCCACTACGGTATCAAGTAAAGCATAAGCAAGGTAATCAGGGCCTTCTTTACGCAAACGGGGTGCGTTATTTCGCAAGCGATGTAATACAGGTTCAAAGATCGGGTAATCATCTTCCTGAAAAGACAGAACACTGTCTTTATACAATACGATACTTACCTGCTCAACATTCAGTTCTCCCGTTTCTTCTAAGATGCTCATCATTCGGAGTACGAAAAAAACCTGATCCGGATACTCTTCTATCTTGGCTCTTTGATTGGTATTGAGTATGTCTTCCTGAATAAGTGGATGAAGTGCAAAATAACCCCAAATGTGTTTTAATTTTTCGACATCATGAAGCCCCAACACATTGATCCATGTTTTGGAGGGAGATTCCAGATAGGGTTTACTTTCTTCAATTTCGGTGATGTCATATTCTCCAAGCTGCTCAACATCGTAATCACAAAGATTGATCTGTATATTTTCGAGTCTCTTTTCACCGGTAAAGTGTAAGGTACCCGGAGCCTGCCCAGGTTTTTTGGAATGTTTTTTATGACGAAGAAAATGGGGAAGAGGTAATTTTTTAGAGATCTTTTTTACCATAATGTGAGATATCTGATGACATGATTGTACGGTAAGTATAAATAAAAAAAGTCCTGCATGGTATCATGCAGGACTTAAAATCAGGTATTAAAATCAAATTAGTTACCTATACGGCCTTCTTCTGCAGCTTTTTTTAGTTCATCGTTAGCCCAGATAGCGATCTCGACCCTGCGATTTTCCTGACGTCCTGCATCCGTATCATTTGTGGCAACAGGTTGGTTTTCTCCATAACCAACAATGGTCATTCTCTCAGCATCAACGCCTGTAAAAGCGGCATATTCAGCTACTGAACGGGCACGCTTTTCTGAGAGCTGCTGATTATATTCTTCTGAACCACGGCTATCAGTGTGCCCACCAAACATGATGTTTGTGTCTTCATATTTAGTGAGGATCTCTGAAAGTTTAGCGATATTTTCTTTTGACTGATCTTTAAGTTCAAATGAATCAAAACCGAAAAGTATTCCGGAATCAAAGGTTATCTTGATACCTTCGCCAACGCGTTCAACTGTGGCATTTTCAAGTTCTTGTTCCATTTCTCTTGCCTGACGATCCATGTAGTTACCGATTGCGGCACCTGTTGCGCCACCCACCACGGCCCCGATGATAGCACCCGTGGTTGTGTTTCCGGCAGCTTTACCGATCACTGCTCCTGCCAAGGCACCGGCTCCTGCCCCAATAGTTGTTCCCTTGGCTGTTTTACTCCAGTTCTGACAAGCAGAAAATGGAAGGACTAGCATTAACCCGACCAGAATATATTTTAAACTTCTTGTTTTCATGAAAAAATCTCTCTTTTATTTAGAATTCATTATTATAAAACAAGATAACATAAAAATGTTCCGCTAGATAGTACTTTAATATTTATGCTACTTCAGCTCTAAGAACTTCTAACGGGGGTTTGTTATGCATTCCTCGCGTGTTTAACAGACCAATAAGCAACACCAGAGCGGTAAGAATGATTACCTCTATTCCAATAATAAAGAAATCCGGAACAAAATTGATCTCAAAGTAAAAATATCCTATCAGGTAACTTGCGCCCAGTGAGAGAATCAATCCGGTCATTGAGGCCATGATCCCAAGCAAGGCATACTCTATGATCTGAATTTTGATTACCTGTCTTTTTGAGGCTCCCAGTGTTCTTAAAAGCACGGCTTCCCTGATTCTCTGAAAACGTGAAGTTGCTGCTGAACCGGCTAATACGATCAAACCTGTGATAATGCTGAATAGTCCAATGAATTGAATTACAAAGGTCACTTTATCCAGAAAATTTTGAACGGTTTCAAACACAAGTCCCACATCTATAGCTGAAACATTCGGATAAGCCTGGACCAGTTCTTGTTGAAGTTCAAGAGATGAATCCCGTCCGTCAGTTTTAATAGTTGTGGCGAAAAATTGCGGGGCATTATCAAGGACACCGGCAGGGAATACCACAAAAAAGTTTGGAGAGGGTTGATCCCATTTTACGCTTCTTGTGCTGGCAATATAAGTCTGTATTGGAATACCCTGAACATCCCAGGTAAGGGTATCACCAATGGATGTATCGAGGTCTTCCATTTGATCAACCTCAACTGAAATGGGTACGATCTGATCAAAGCCTTCTGCTTGACCGATCCATTTGCCCTCAACTATGGATTCGGTCGGCAGTAACGAATCACGATAGGTGGATCGGTACTCACGGTTCAATGCCCAGCCCCGGGGATTGGTCGTGCTGTCGTCTCGTAATTCTTCGGGAGTCATTCCGTTAATGGATTGTATCCTCATTGTCACGATCGGTACGTTTTGGAGGATCTCGTGCCCGTTTGATCTTATAACCTCGTTCACTCCATCATTTTGATCATACTGAATATCATACAAGGCGAGGTTTGGCAGGTCTTCCTGTCCACCAAAATCGATTTGATCAAGCAGCATATCCTGTGTCAGATACAGGGAACTGATCATAGTTACGCCCAGACCAAAAGTGAGTAACAGGGTTGTGGTCTGATTGTTAGGTCGGTAGAGATTTGCCAATCCCTGTCTAAGTTCATATGAAAAACCGGCGCGTAAAAACTTCCGTGAACCCTTCATGATCAACTTAGCAAAGCCGGTTAGTAGGAGAAGGCAGGCCACTAAACCGCCAGTGAATGCCAGGGAGGGTAATATTTCACCGATCATAAACCAGGCATAGGTGGTTACAAATACCAATAAAACAGCTGACAGGGTTATCTTGGTGTTATTCGACAGTAATTGAGACAGGTTGATCTGAATGCTTCTGATAGAATATAGTGGGGAAATCTTCTTCACGGCTAAAAGTGGGAATAGTGCAAAGAGGATAGATATGACTAATCCGGTTCCAATACCGATAGCAATGGAAGTCCATGATATATAAAGTTCTATATCTACCGGAAGAAAATCCTGAACAAGAACGGGTAAATACATCTGAATACCAGATCCAATCATAGCTCCCAACATAGAGCCCACTAAGCCCATAGAAGCAGCTTGTATCAGGTAAATGAGTAGGGCCTGATTTGAAGATACACCCACGCAGCGCAGTACTGCCACGGTATTAATTTTTTGCCTGATGTATACAAAAATAGAACTGGCTACCCCAATGCCGCCAAGTAGTAGGGCAATAAATCCTATAAGATTTAAGAAATTGGATAAATATAAGATGGCTTCACCGACTTCTTCCTCGCGTTCTTCAACTGTGTCATAGCTAAATCGGAGGCCCTGTTCGTCTTGCAATTTATCGAGCCGATCATCCACATAAGCCATGTCTGTACCAACCGGGAATTTATGCCAGGATACATATTCAAGCCGGCTCCCTCTTTGAAGAAGGCCGGTAGCTTCTACATTTTCTTTTGGTATGAAGATCCTGGGTCCAAAAAAGGAGGCGGCCACAGGTTGTCCGGGTATTTCGATCAGTGTTCCCTCAATTTCATAGGTAACTTGTCCGATTTTAACGGAATCACCGGGCTGCAGATCGAAAAGTCTCATGACGGGTTCGTCTACCAATGCACCTCCATTTGTCTGAAAAGTTTGTGCTGCAGAGGATGGTTCAGTGATCAGGTCTCCATAGAAAGGAAAATATCCTTCTATGGCAGTTATCTGTGAGAGCCTTGTGTTCCCGTTCTCCGGGAAAAAAGCCATTGAGTTGAATTCAAGTGCTGTTGAAACATTCCCTCCCAGTGAATCGAGTACGGCCTGCAGTTCTTCCTGAAATGGAGCGTTGCGTTCCACCTCAAGGTCAGCCCCAAGTAATTCTTTGGCCTGATTCTCAATACTGCTGTTCAGGTTTGATCTGAAGGATGTGATCGCAACCTGAGCTGCAACTCCTACAATAATTGCAGCCATAAAAAGAAATAGCTTGGAGCGATGCGATCTTGAATCACGCCACGCCATTTTAAATGTCCAAAGCAAAGACTTTCGGTTACTCATGAGATCTAATTAGGCGCACTTTCAGTTTCAATTTCAGCATGGGTGTCTTTATTGATTTGTCCATTTCTTGAAGACTTATGATCCGGTCACATTTTTTCGCGAGTTCCAGATCGTGAGTAACCAAGACAAGAGTTGTGCCTTGTGTTTCATTCAACTCAAAGATCAAATTTTCTATGTATTCGCCGGTCTCAGTATCCAGGTTACCGGTCGGTTCATCCGCAAACAGGATCTTAGGGTTATTAATGAACGCCCGCGCTATTGCCACACGCTGTTGTTCACCTCCTGATAGTTGAGTAGGGTAGTGATGCGTACGGTCACCCAGGCCAACACTTTCCAGTAATTCCCGGGCTCTTTCGCGGACACCTTTGGTAGCCTCTCCTCGCAATTCAAGTGGAACCATGACGTTCTCAATAGCTGTTAATGTGGGAACCAACTGAAAGGTTTGAAACACAAATCCAACATGTTGGTTACGGACCTTAGCTCTTTCATCCTCATTTAAAGGATTGAGTGGAATTCCGTTTAGTGAGACCGTACCAGAGGTGGGGCGGTCCAAGCCGGCACACAAACCAAGCAGGGTTGTTTTACCTGAGCCCGAAGGACCAACAATGGCACAGGATATCCCTTCCGGAATTGAAAAATTAATATCGTTTACGACCGTTAAGGTCTTGGTTCCACTTTGGAATTTTCGGTATAGCTGATGAACTTCGAGTATATTTGACACGTCTTTGTTTTTTTGAATGATACCGACCCAAACAACGGTTTAATGAAGAAACATTCCTTTAAAGTTTCATAAATAATACGACCTTTAACCTAAATTGTTATCAGAGCAATACATGAGATCATTATCAATCTTTATTTTCATCATTATTCTACCTGCTTTTTCTTCTGTTCAGGCTCAGAGCTCTGATCAAAATAGCATCTTATTTTTTGGAGACAGTATCACAGCCGGTCTTGGTGTTGATAAAAGTCAGGCCTTTCCTGCACTAATACAGCAAAAAGTTGATTCTGCCGGAATGAACTATGAAGTAATAAATGGTGGTCTTAGTGGAGAAACCTCGGCCGGGGGATTAAGACGAATCGATTGGGTGCTGCAACGAAAAGTCGACGTATTTGTGCTTGAGTTGGGGGGCAATGACGGGCTAAGGGGTATTGAGTTGAGTTCCACGAAAGATAATCTGCAGCAGATCATTGAGAAGGTTAAGGCAAAATATCCGGACGTGCAGATTATACTTGCCGGAATGCAGGTACCTCCTAATCTGGGTCAGGAGTACACAAAACAATTTGAGAGCATGTATCCGGAATTGGCTGAAGTAAACGACCTCCCGTTAATCCCGCTGATACTAGACAAAATTGGTGGTAACGAGGACTTTATGCAGGGCGATGGAATCCATCCAACACCAAAAGGTCATAAGGTGATCGCTGAGACAATTTGGAAAAAACTGGAACCTCGACTTTAAATGTTTTACTATTTCAAGCTTGTTATCTCAACCTTTTTAAAACAAATTTTCAACCGTACTTTAAACTCAATATTGAATTGAAACACAAGACCTCATGATGAAAAGATGTTTAATTCTGATGGTTTTGCTCCTTTCAGGACCAACCATTCTTGCACAAGATTCGCTGCTGAATTATCAACCCAAAGTACTGTTGGTGACTGCTCATCCTGACGATGATGCCTTATTTTCCGCTACCATTTTTAAAACCACCAAGTTGTTGGGAGGAAAAGTTGATCTGGCGCTTATGACCAACGGAGAGGGTGGATATACCTATTCCACACTTGGGAATTATGTCTATAATAAGGAGCTGGATAAAGAAGAGATAGGGCGCCAATATCTGCCCGGAATTCGGAAGCAGGAATTGATGGCCGGTGGTGAAATTGTTGGGATCAGGAATTACTTTTTCTTTGATCAGCCTGATTTCTACTACACTGAAGATGTGCAAGAGACTTTAGAAAAGTGGAATACTGATTGGGTGCACGAAAGGCTGGTTCAGATCCTGAAAGAAGGAGATTATGATTTTCTGTTCTTGATGTTACCCTTCGATGAATTCCACGGGCATCACAAAGCTTCTGCTGTGCTTGGTCTGCAGGCTATGAAACAATTACCTGTTAATGAACGCCCAATTGCGCTAGAGGCATTTATCAGAAGAGGAGACAATCCGGGAGTCGATTTTACAGAAATGAAAGGATTCCCTGATACAAAAGTGAAAGAAGACGTGCTCTTTGAATTTGACCGCAGTCAGACTTTCGGTGCCAACGACCGTCTTAATTATAACATTATTTCGAATTGGGTGATCGCTGAGCATAAATCCCAGGGAACCATGCAACTACTTATGCAAACCGGTGATAAAGTGGTTGAACAATACTGGTATAATGAAATCAACGGTGAAGATAAACTTCAGAAAGCGACTGCCTTCTTTGAAGCCGTTAACGCAGCTAAGCCTTAATTTGATTAATTGTTATAGGTATAATGGTTTTTTATATCTCCAATTAGACATTACACCGTTAACTGACTTTATTTGATGAAATAGCTAATGTTGATGTTGGAACGAACCTCTACGGTCTGAGCAAAATCCATCATAGTTGCATCAGCTGACATTGACATCATTTCCATGGAATTCACTTTTCTGGGAACGCTGACCTGATGATCTGAGTAATTGATGGTATAGATATCTCCTACTTCAATACCGGAAGTTTCAGCGATCAATTCTGCTCGTTCTTTTGAAGCTTTAATGGCTGAGATCAGGGCTTTTTCCTTCCCACCAGCTATTTTGGTAGAGGAAAATTGCCCATTGAAGGTGTCAAAATTGTTTTCGATCAGTGTAAGCTGAATACGCTCATATATGTCGAAATCATTGAAGGTTATACTCACCGATTGATTTGTGCTGGTTACATACTGCGGTTCCTGATTATTGTAGCGATTACCGTTGACCTGTCGGCGGTTCATTCGTATCGGTTCGAAGTCAATATTTTCTTCTGTTATATTTAGTTCCTTAAGCAATCCGGCTAACACGGATTCTTTTTCCTTGTGCAATTCGTAGGCTTCCTGAGGTGTTTCGGCTTCAGCGTTTATGGTTACGTTAAATATGATGAGATCCGCAGGCAGTAATTCTGATGCGCTCATATTGATTGTGATAGTTCGTTCCGAAACAGGCTTTTGAGCCAGTGTAGTGCAGCTTATTCCGAAAATAAGCAAACTTACCGTTAGTGTGATCTTCCCCAGTTTATTTCCATTCCAATCCATATTGCCGTTTGATCCTTTGTACGTCTTCATAATTTTTTCCTTCATTTAGTTTAAAAACCCGACTTCCGAGCTGGTCAAATTCATTTACATTGAAACCTGCCTTGTACCAACTTTCTAGTACGTCATAATATTGTTGGTGTTTGTGTTTGTTTTTAAGGAGTATTCCGAAATCAGACTCTTTCTTTCCGTTGATAACCTGAATATGAAGGAGGGTTCTATGCATCCCAAAGTTAAGTGACTTCATCAGGTAAATATTGATCTCAGTCTCTTTGTCAATATAGATAGGAGAAGACGGATATTTTTCAGGATTCTTTTTAGGCTTTAATGCAATTCTCTGTGGAGAAATGGTCACCTTGCCTGCATGGCGGCTTAGGAACAGTGAAATAAATGCAAAGCCATAGCCCAATATTATTATAACTCCCAACAGGAAATCACCCCAGGAAGGAAGGTTAAGATCTAAATACTCGAGGGTGTAAATGCTAAACAGTACAGCAATTGCAACGCCCATTCCAACCCGGTATTCGATCGTTTCAGGATAATAAGGTTTATAGGAAGGTTCATCCTTTCTAAAAGATGGCTTTAAAAGATCGAATTGATTCATGACCCAGTAAAATCTATTATTAAATTTGAAGAAGGTTTAGGAAAAGAGTATATCCGGTGACTTTGTATCATTCGGTTTATTGCCAATCTAGTCCATATTCTTGTTTAATTCTTTGTATGTCTGCATAATTTTTTCCTTCGTTAAGTTTGAAAATCCGTTGTCCCAAATGATACTCTTTGACAGGATATCCAGCTTTATACCACCTATCGAGGATCTTCAGATATCGGTTTTCCTCTCCACGATTTTTTATAGTCAAACCAAAACTAGCTTCATCGTTTTCTTGCTTCACTATAAATTGCATGATCACATAAGACGACCACCAACGAAAGGACTGAATGATGTTAATCTTAAGTTCAGTAATTTCAGTCAAATCGATAGGGGAATCAGGAAAATCATTCCGATCCTTTTTGGGCTTAAGCTTTATCCCATCATCCTGAAGGATAACTTTACCAAAATTTCGACTGTAAGAAAATGGAATATATGCCAAACCAAATGATATAAAAGCTAAAATAAAGCCTGGAATTACAAACCAATCATATCCGAAATCGTCAGCTAAAGTAGCGCCCATGTAAAAAATAAAATAGATGACCATACCTATTTTAAATTCCTTTGTCTGGGTAAACGTTAGTCTTCCCGTTAAAGAATCTTTTGAACCCTTAATTTTGTTAAGTGTAAACTCATTCATGATCCTGTACAATTTTGATTACTGTTGGCAGTATTTTTTCCACCCACATTGCATACATTTTTGCGGAGGGATGAAGATCATCTGTAGCTATAAGAGTCGGGTCATTTTCAGCCAGTTCAAATATCTCTGTTATATTAATAAAGGGAATCCCGAAATCTGCAGCAAATTGTTTAGCCAGATTATTATAGATGTCGATCTCCTGTCGTATCACTACGGGGTTTCGTGACTGACCAAAAGGAGTGACCCCGTAGTTCGGTACTGAGATTACCATCACTTTTGAAGTATCGCCACTCGCAAAGGTTATTGCCTGATCCAGTAATTCATTGAATTCGGTTTTGTATAACTCGATATCCAATCCCTGATATTGATTGTTTACTCCAATCAGCAATGAGACGAGGTCGTAACCGGAATCAGGTTGAACTTCATTTATCCCATTTTTGAGATCAGTTGTTGTCCATCCGTTGGTTGCTATTACGGCGGTGGTGTCGATGGTGTAACCTCTTGCAGTCAAAGAATCTGTAAGTTGATGAGGATAGTTATTATCTTCCTCGATCCCTGTTCCAATTGTGTATGAATCTCCCAGTGCGAGATAGCGTATGGGCGCAGAAATGTCTGATTCTGTGGTATCAATTTTTGAGTTACAAGCAGTTAGAAGAATCAGAAACAGAAAGAAAGGTAATTTTTTGAGCGAAAAATATTCGTCTAGAGACATTAGAATATGATTTGGGTGTTTGTAATAATAATATTGAAGTATTAGGCAAGCACAGGATTCAACCCTAAATAAAATAAGTGGAAGCGCTTGCATTTATGCTTAAAACAGACTTTTATTTGGACTATGATACGTAATACGGCTAAAAATCAAAATTATCTAGTCGAAAATGCGTAAAACAAACTGATTGATATCGTATATATCGAGGGTCTTTCTTAATTATAACTTAAAGGATCAATAATATGAGCAACATGATTCAGCGAGTACTTACAATATGTGTAGTACTAACTCTTTGCTTGTGTACCGGTGTTGGGTATGCAGCAAACATTGAAGATGAAACAGTAATTTCAGGTATTGTTACAGATGTTGAAGGTGAGCCTTTAGCAGGTGTGAATATAAGAGTTGAAGGAAAGGTGGTTGGTACAGCCACTCAGCCTGATGGAACTTTTAGTCTTACCGTTCAGCAGGACCCGCCTCTCACACTGATTGTTTCTATAGTTGGTTTTCAATCTAAAAGGGTTGAAATAACTGAATCGGTTGTTGATGATCTGGAGATTGTATTGGAGGAAGAGACGATCTCAGGTGGTGATGTAGTTATTTCAGCTTCAAGAGTTGAGGAAAGCATAATGAAGTCACCGGTATCCATTGAGAAGATGGATGTATTGGATATTCAGACCGCTGCTTCTCCTTCTTTTTATGATGCGATCTCAAATTTGCAGGGTGTTGATTTCAGTTCTCAAAGTATGACATTCAAATCCATCAACACTCGTGGTTTTGGAGCCAATGGTAACACACGTTTTGTACAGCTGATCGATGGAATTGACAATCAGGCTCCAGGCCTTAACTTTGCTGTCGGTAACATTGTCGGTATTTCGGAACTTGATCTTGAAAGTGTTGAACTTATTCCGGGTGCAGCCTCTGCTCTTTACGGCCCTAATGCCTTGAACGGTATTCTTTTGATGAACAGTAAGAGCCCATTCGAATATGAGGGACTTTCTTTCAGTGTTAAACAAGGTGTGAACCATATTGACAGTGAAGTTGAAGACGCGTCGTTATATCAGAGCTACGATTTCAGATACGCCAATGTGTTTGATAACAAATTCGCTTTTAAGGTCACAGCTTCTTATTTAAAAGCTCAGGATTTTGTTGCTCAGGATTATCGTGACCAAAGTGGTATCGTGGAAAGAGGTGATTATCCAAGAAATGACCGGAGAGTTTTCAATGGTGTAAATATTTACGGTGATGATGTTCTGAATCTTGGGTCTATTGCTGATGGCGTTATTGCCGGTGGCGGAGCGCAGGGTGCCCAGATCGCAGCCATAAGAACGTTGATACCGGATGGCCCGGAAGGTAATTTCTCAGCTCCCGGCTTCCGCGAATCTGAATTTGTGGATAACACAACAGAAAGTTTGAAACTTGGTACCGCACTTCATTATCGTATCAATGATAGCTATGAAATCTTGGGGCAGTACAACGTCGGTTATGGTAGCACGGTATACACTGCCAACGACCGTTTCGTACTTGATGATTTCAATATCTGGACAGCAAAATTAGAACTTCGAAATCCCAACTTTTTCATAAGAAGCTATACTACTCAGGAAGATGCCGGTGATACTTATGCTGCAAATACAGTGGCAACACGTGTTAACCAGCTTTCCTACATCACACCCTATTTCCAAACCTTTGCCGGTGCCAGAACACAGGGCGCCACAATAGATCAGGCGCATGCTCAGGCAGATGCCGTGGCAAGTGCCAATCAGCAAAATTTCTTACCCGGAACACCCGGATTCAATCAGGCCGTGGATTCTCTGAGAGCCCTGTCAATTGCCGGAGGTGGAGCTCTGTTTCTGGATAAAACTGACATGTACCACGTTGAGGGGATGTATAACTTCACAGATTATCTAAATGTGAAAGGTCTGAGCGTACTCGCCGGTGGTAACTACCGTTTATATGACCTGAATTCCGAGGGTACCTTGTTTGCTTACAAAGATCCAGCCTCTCAGGAAGAATTCAATATCAATGAGTTCGGTGCCTACGTTCAGGCCAATAAGTCATTTTTGGATGATAACCTGAATTTTCAGGCCTCACTTCGATATGATAAGAATGAATATTTTGAAGGGCAGTTCTCACCACGTTTTTCTACTACTATAACTTTAGCTGATAGACATAATTTTAGAGCGTCTTATCAGACAGGTTTTCGGGTCCCTACCACACAAGATCAATTTATAAACCTGGATGTTGTCAGTCGTTTGCTGATCGGTAGTAATCAGGCTTTGGTTGACCGTTACAGATTCAACAGCAATACAGTTTATACGGCTCAAAGTGTCAGGGAAGCACAAGATATAGTAAATTCAGGCGGTACTTTATCTGATGCCCGTGCTGCCCTTGATATTCCTAAAGTAGAGGCTATCAAAACTGAAAAGATCTCTACTTATGAAGTTGGATATAAAGCATTCCTAACAGATAATATGCTGTTGGATGCCTATTACTACTACAGCTCCTACACAGATTTTATTGCAGAGATTCAGTTTGTGCAGGCTGTGCCTAACGGGATGACGAATGATCCTGCCCCTTTTGATCCAAACAGTGAAGGTGGCAAGGATGCTATTATTAATGGAGGTGTAGCCACTCAAGAGTATGGTTTTGACGTGAACGCTGATGGGACCGTTGAATCACACGGTTGGGGACTTAATATGGAGTATTCATTGCCAAAAGGATATACTGTTGGCGGTAATGTCTCCTATAACAAGCTTCTCAGTCAGGAAGACCTTATCAATCAAGGTTTCCGTGCAAGCTACAATACTCCGGAATGGAAGTATAATGTTAAGGTAGAAAATAGAGGCTTTGTTGAGAATACCGGCTTTAATCTGACATACCGATGGCAGGATGCCTTCTTCTGGGAGTCTTCTTTTGGCGCAGGTGTTGTTCCCGCATTTGGTACGCTGGATGCACAGGTTAACTACAAGTTTTCTGATCTGAACACGATTGTGAAAATTGGTGGTAGTAACGTACTCAACGAACGATATACAACTTCGTTCGGTAACCCAAAAATGGGCGCTATCTACTACATATCGCTGACATTCGATCAATTCCTGAACTAATTTAAAAAGAGATATTATTATGAAACGCATTAAAAACATATCAAAATTACTGTTAGTTGCGGCTTTGGTCTTCACAGGGTGTGAAGGTCAGGAAAGCAGTCTGATCGAAGATCGCCTGAACGACAACCCTCTTCCGGATGATCCGAATATAAACTATACAGCGGGTGATGCTGACCTAAGCAATTATGTTGCTATTGGAAACTCACTGACAGCAGGTTTCATGGATGCAGCCCTCTACAATGCAGGCCAGCAGAATTCATTGGCTGCAATGATGAACCTGCAATTTGAAGTTGTAGGTGGAACCGATAATTTCGATCAACCTGATATTAATTCCGTAAATGGTTTCAATACTGCGGTTACAAACCCTCAGGGAAACACCATTCTTGGCAGATTCAAACTCGATACCAGTATACCGGGGCCGTCTCCGGTTGTAGGAGGAGATGCAATCACGCCTTATGAAGGGGCTACTTCAGAACTAAATAACTTTGGTGTTCCCGGAATTACAGTGGGGCAACTTCTAACACCTGCTACAGGTACACCGGGTGATCCTGCATTCAGTCCATTCTATGCACGGTTTGCAAGTTCTCCGGGATCCTCTACAATTCTTGGAGATGCGGTCAGTGCCGGACCTACCTTTTTCTCACTGTGGATCGGTAACAATGATGTGTTAGGTTATACACTCAGTGGTGCCACTAATAATGCTATACTCACCAGTCAGGGTGATTTTCAGACTCGTTTCTCGGGCGTGATTAGCACGTTGATGCAAGTACCCGGCTTAAAAGGTGTAGTCATTGATATTCCTCCGATTCTGGCTGTGCCCTATTTAAGAGCTATCAGTTATGACCGGATCGGGCTTGATGAACAAACAGCCGGTGCATTGAATCAGGGGTTTGCAGGATTTAATGCGGCTCTTGATGCTATCGTTGCTAATCTGGAGCATGATGCCGAGGATGCAGCGCTCAGAAAGGTTGAATATTCAGCAGGTAACAATCCCATTCTCATTGTAGATGATAACCTTGAAGATCTGGGACCCAAATTTGATCAGCTTGAACAATTCTGGAGCAATAACAGCCCAGGAAAGAGCTCAATTAGCACCCTACGAGCAAGCCCGGCCAATGCAGGGAAGTATCCCTCAAATTGGCGATGAGCTTGTACTTTTAAGTGCCGGTTCAGTTTTGGGAACCTTAGCTGATCCAAATAACCCTCAATCCCAAATTGGTGTAGTAGTACCTTTGGGTGATCAGTACACTTTGACAAGTGATGAGATCGTTGAGATCGAAACAGCACGACAAACATTCAACGGCATTATGCAGCAGGTTGTACAGGGCGCTAATGCCAACGGAGCCCGAATTGCATTCCACAGAACAAATTCTGCAAGTGGAACCTTTGCAGACCTGTTTGGCATGGACGGCAGTAGCTTGGGAGTCAGTGTTTCCGGAGTTACCCTGGCTCCGGACTTTAGTCCAAACGGAGTATTCTCAACGGATGGAATTCACCCAAACCAACGGGGAAATGCACTGCTTGTTAATGATGTCCTGGAAACTATTGAAATCTTTTTTAGTGCAACACTACCAGAAGTTGATGTACTGAACCTGCCAAGTGTTCAGGTTTGTGCCGGAGACTGCGTGAGTCAGATCGGTAGCTGATAAGGCAAGCATAATATATTTATAAAAAGGCCTCATACCGACAGGGTATGAGGCCTTTTTTATGTCATCCGTTCGGCTAATAAAGTTAAAAGAGTAAGTTTGACATTATGTGATTTGAAATAGGTGAATGGCATGCTATTTGCTCTCTTTGTACCAGAAAACAAGAAATTATAATAATTGATAATCATCAATGAGCAAGAAAAAAGAAGCTGAACAAAAATTAGCCGATCAAGAGGAGGCTATTGATCAGGATACTGAAGAAATTGAGAATCCTGAGGAAGTTGAAGATTCTACAGATAAAGAAACAGACGATGAACAAAGCCGAATAGAGGAACTTGAGGCTGAGTTAGCATATACCAAAGACTCAATGCTTCGTAAAGCGGCTGAACTTGATAATATTAGAAAAAGAGTACAACGTGAACGTGTTCAATTGTTCGAAGAGGCTAAAGCAGGGGCATTGGAAGATTTCATGCCATTAGCTGATGATCTGATACGGACCCTTAAGGCAGCTGAAGAGTCTGAGATCGAGGACAGTTTTTTGGAAGGTGTTACTTTAGTTGCTGAGAAATTCAAGAATGTACTTGAAAAGCACGGTGTGGAAAGGATCGATGAAGCCGGCGTGCCATTTGATGTTAATTTACATGATGCAATGATGAAGCAACCGGCTCCTGATGATAAAACCGGCAGTGATGTCGTACTACAGGTCTTGGAAAGTGGCTATAAGATCGGAAACAGAACAATACGTCATGCTAAAGTAATTGTGAGCGAGTAAAAATATGTCTACCAAAAGAGATTATTACGAAATACTTGGAGTTGATAAAAGTGCCCCGGAAGCCGAGATAAAAAAGGCATATCGAAAGAGGGCTATGAAGTTTCACCCGGATCGTAACAAAGGAGACGATGACGCTGAGAAAAAGTTCAAGGAAGCTTCTGAAGCTTACGAGGTCCTAAAAGATAAAGATAAGCGTGCCCGTTATGACCAATTTGGTCATGCCGGAGTGAATGGTCAGGGAGGCTTTGGCGGTGGTGCCGGAGTTGACTTCGACAATATGGGTTTTGAGGATATCTTCAGCAGATTTGGGGATATCTTTGGTAGTGGGTTCTTTGGTGAGGAAGCTTTTGGCAGTGGTGGCCGCAGAGGTCGCTCACGTGCCCGTAGAGAGCCTGGGCAGCCCGGGTCGGATATGAAGATCAGAATGCCTCTTACCCTCGAAGAGATCGCTTTTGGAGCCGAGAAAAAGCTCAAGATCAAAAAGCAGATCAAGTGTGACTCCTGTGACGGTACCGGCGCTGAAACAAATTCTGATTTCGAAACCTGTTCAACCTGTAATGGAATGGGTGAAGTTCGGCAGGTGACCCGAACCATGCTGGGACAAATGGTGAATGTTCAGGCTTGCCCTACCTGTAATGGAGAAGGTCGTATCATCAAGAATAAGTGTAAGAAGTGTTCAGGTGAAGGCCGCATTAAGGGTGAAGAAACCATTAAGGTCAATATCCCATCCGGAGTGTCAAATGGAAATTATATTACCCTTCGTGGGCAAGGTAATGCCGGCAGAAGAGGTGGTTCCTCTGGTGATCTTATAGTTCTCATTGAAGAGAAAGAGCACGAGCATTTTCAGAGAGAAAGAAACAACATATATTACAATCTGACACTGAGTTTGCCGGATGCCATTTTAGGAACTGAAGTGCAAGTGCCAACCCTGAAAGGGAAGGCTAAGCTGAAGATCGATCCCGGCACCCAACCCGGTAAAATGCTCAGAATGAGAGGAAGAGGTATCAAAGGGTTGAATAATTCCGTGGAAGGAGATCAGTATGTTCGCCTGAATGTGTATATACCCGAAAACCTGACTGATTCTGAGAAGAATGCTATCGAATCGTTTAAAGGGTCAGAAAACTTTGATGCGTCCAATGCTGATGACAGTGGTAAGAACTTCTTCTCTAAGATGAAGGATATGTTTGGCTAGTGATGTGCAATGTGAATTGTACTGTGTGTGCGATGAGCGTCAAATTTTAATTCATTCATAACGCACATCTCACACAGCACATTTAATAATTATTCTGCTAAAACGGCTGTACCACTAACGGTAACCATAAGCATGCTGCCGTTGGCACCAATGGTTTCGTAATCTATGTCAATGCCGACAATGGCAGTGGCACCCACAGAATTTGCTTTAAGCTCCATTTCTTCAAAAGCCAATTTTCGGGCTGATTGCAGCTCTTTTTCATAGGCCCCTGAACGCCCGCCAACGATGTCTCTGATTCCGGCAAAGAAGTCCTTGAAAATGTTAGCACCAAGGATGGCCTCACCCGTTACAACCCCTAAATACTTTTTGATCTCTTTATGGTCCAGGCTATGAGTTGTTGTCATTATCATATTCGATCTCCGTTTTATTTACGTTTAGCTTCTTTTTTACTGAAAAAACTGAAATTTGTTACTCAAAAAATTCAGGGCAAAAAAAAAGCCCTTCACATTACATTAATGGAAGGGCTGTTGTATAAATTCTAAATGGAAATATCAGTCGCGCGGTTTTGCTTCGTTCACTTTAACCGGGCGGCCGTCAATTTCTGCACCATCCAACTGTTCGATAGCAGCTTCAGCCTCGGCTTTATTATCCATTTCCACGAAACCAAACCCTTTTGAACGGCCGGAATTTCGATCAGTAATTACTTTAGCAGAACTTACATCACCGTAAGCTTCAAATACTTCTTTGAGTTGTTCACTGGAAACATCGTAACTCAGGTTTCCGATATAAATATTCATAGTCTTTAAATCTGTTTAAAAATTAAATTAGCAAGGATGATTCATGGTGAATCAAATTACCCACTAAATAATGTACGCTATTTTAACTCTATCGCAAAGAAAAACAGGTCAAATTTAGGCTTTCAACTAAAAACTTAGTTGAGATTCTCAGTTTTTTTTAGCGAATCCTCTGCCATTTGGCGATGGTAGTCCGCCAACTTTTTGGATATAGTATCATCATTCATCCCTAGCATTCTCAAAGCCAACAGTCCAGCATTTTTAGCTTTTCCGATAGCTACGGTTGCAACAGGAATACCATTTGGCATTTGAACGATAGAGTACAGACTGTCAACACCACCAAGGGCAGACGTTTTTATAGGTACACCAATTACGGGTAAAGTTGTGTGGCTTGCAAGCATGCCAGGAAGATGAGCAGCTCCTCCGGCCCCGGCAATTATGATTTTGAGACCACGTTCATTTGCTTCTCTGCCGTACTTGGCCATCAGATCTGGGGTCCTGTGAGCGGATACCACTTTTTTTTCGTACGGAACGTCAAAATGATCCAGGATCTCAGTTGCCTCTTTCATGGTAGGCCAGTCACTGTCACTGCCCATTACCACGCCAACAATTGGTTTACTCATTCTAGTAATTTGTTTTTAGTTAGTTGTTGAAAGATATCATCCAAAGTTCAAAAATCAGAATTTCATATCTCGATATTTCGGGTTGCATGCATTGCAGCTTTGTAGGTTTCTTCGAGATTATCGCCAAGCAGGGTATAGTGAGCCATTTTTCTACCCACTTTACTTTGAATCTTTCCGTAAACGTGAAGATGCCCGTCTTCTTTCTCAAAGGCTTCTGCGATCTCATCTGTTTTTGCAGGTCTTTGATGGGTTCCCAGTAAATTGATCATTGCAACAGAAGGAGCTTTCATTTTAGAGGAACCGAGAGGTAAACCCAAAACGGCTCTTACGTGATTTTCAAACTGTGAAGCCACGGTGCCTTCAATGGTATAATGACCTGAATTATGAGGTCTTGGGGCAGATTCATTAAGAAGAATCTTGCCGTCTTTAGTAAGGAAGAACTCGAATGCATAAATACCTTTTCCATCAATAGCTTCAGTTGCCTTCACTGCCAGTTCCTGAGCTCTTTTGCGAAAGTGTTCATCAACCGGTGCAGGGGAGAGAACCGCGACACATATGTGATCTTTCTGAACGGTCTCACAACATGGATAGACAACAGTGCCCGTTTCATTTCGAGCCACCTGAACGGCAATTTCGTTAGAAAAATCAACGAATGCTTCAGCAACGATATCCCTACCGCTGTTTCCGCCAAGTTTGTCATAAGCTTTTTTAGCAAAGTCCAGATCCTTAACGGTTTCATTTCCGTATCCATCGTATCCGCCTTTGGATGACTTGAGGAGGTAAGGCCATCCGTATTCTTCTCCAAAAGCCTGTAGATCATCCTCGGATTCGATAAGCTGATAGGGAGTAACCGGGATTCCGGCAGCTTCAAAAGTCTGCTTTTCGATCAGTTTGTTTTCGATCAAAGCGAAGCTTTTCGGGGAGGGATAAATAGGAGTACCGCTTTTTTCCTGAACTTCTTTGAGTATCTCAGAGCTGATGAATTCGTTTTCAAGGGTGATCACATCACAGCCTTTGGCAAATTCAATCATGTCATTCACAGAATCAAATGAACCGGAAGTGGAAAAGGGGGTCATAAATTGAACAGGCTCATTTTCGGTTCGATCCGAAAATACGGCAACCTGAATTCCAAAACGGAAGGCTTGAAGGGCGCTCATACGAGCCAGCTGGCCGGCACCTAAAAATCCAAGTGTAAGGTTTGCGGGAATAGTTGTTCGGGACATAAAATTTTTTTGTTTTAAGGTAAGAATATTTTGGTTTATCTGAGTTCTGAGTTCTGAGTTCTGAGTTCTGAGTTCTGAGTTCTGAGTTCTGAGTTATTGCTTTATCCTTTCGAAACCTCAAGTGGGTTCTAATTAGGGTATCAATCCACTCTACAATTCCTTAATTTCGAATCCGAAAAAATCAGCTCAAAATATGGATATAGAAGAAAAATTAAAGCAGATAAAGTCCCGGTTCGAAGAAGTTAATGCAGCTATGAGTGATCCGGGTGTGTTCGACGATCCGGATAAGTATACGGCTCTTACCAAAGAAAGAAGTGATCTTGAAGAATTGGTAGGAGATTATGATACATGGAAAGATCTCACTGACCGGCGGAAAGGCAATAAGGAACTTATAGAGCAAAATGAGGATGCTGAAATCACTGAAATGGCCCGGGAGGAAAATGACGAGATCAAGGAAGAGCTGAATAAGCTTGAAGAGGAGATCAAAATGAAATTGATCCCTAAAGATCCGGAAGATTCCAAAAATGCCATAGTTGAGGTCAGGGCCGGAACCGGAGGGGATGAAGCTGCTATTTTTGCCGGTGATTTATTCGAGATGTATCGCCGCTATGCCGATAAAATGGGCTGGAAGATGAGTATCATGAACATCAATCATTCCGAAAAAGGGGGTTATAAGGAAATTGTGTTTTCACTGGAAGGGAATGAGGTTTTTGGAAAGATGAAGTACGAAAGCGGAGTTCACCGCGTGCAGCGTGTACCTGAAACTGAAAGTCAGGGCAGGGTACATACTTCAGCGGCTACGGTTGCTGTGCTACCTGAAGTGGAAGATGTAGATATCGACATCAATCCATCTGATATTCGAGTTGATACGTTTCGGGCAAGTGGAGCCGGGGGGCAGCACGTAAACAAGACCGATTCTGCCATACGTTTGACTCACGAACCGTCCGGAATTGTGGTGGAATGTCAGGAGGAAAGGTCACAGCATCAGAACAAAGAAAAAGCCATGACAATGCTCCGTGCCAAGATGTATGATATTGAATTGGAGCAAAAACAGAAGGAGAGAGCGGCCGAGCGAAAAAGTCAGGTTTCAACTGGTGACCGATCAGCCAAGATCCGAACCTATAACTTTCCCCAAGGCCGCTTCACAGATCACAGGATCAATCTTACGCTATATGATCTGGATAATATCATGAAAGGCGGTATTGACGAAGCTATCAAAGCCCTTCGGGTACAGGAAAATCTGGAAAAACTGAATGCTTTAGCTGGAGAATGAAATCAGCTTAAATGAAAAAAGCCCGCCTCTGAAAGAAGCGGGCTTTGAAATTCTTAGATCCTGTTATCAGATCTTCGGTGCTGCAGCAAGTAATGCTTCACTTGCTTCGTCTGCAAACTGCTCAAAGTTATCTATGAACATTTTGGCGAGCTTCTTCGCTTTAGAATCATACGCATCTGCATTATCCCAGGTATCACGAGGATTCAGAACGCTGTCCGGGACTCCCTCCACATGTTGTGGAATTGAAAGTCCAAAGATAGGGTCTTCAACATATTCTGCGTCATCCAAATTACCTTCGATAGCTTCTTTAAGCATGCGTCGGGTATGTGGAAGCTTCATGCGGTGACCGACACCATATTCACCACTCGTCCAACCGGTGTTAACCAGCCAGACCGTTGCGTTATGTTTACGGATCTTCTCTGCTAAGAGTTCAGCATACACTGTTGGGTGTAATGGCATGAACGGAGCTCCAAAACAAGCAGAAAAAGTAGCCTGAGGCTCTGTGACACCTCGTTCAGTTCCTGCAACTTTAGCTGTATATCCGCTGATAAAGTGATACATAGCCTGCTCCGGTGTCAGTTTTGAAATGGGAGGGAGTACACCAAAAGCATCAGCTGTTAGAAAGATGATGTTTTCGGGGTGACCGCCCTTACCGGTATCGCTTGCATTGGGAATGTAATCAAGCGGATATGAGCACCGTGTATTTTGTGTAAGACTCACATCATCAAAATCCGGCTCACGATTTTCATCAAGAACAACGTTTTCCAGAATGGTGCCCGGCTTTTCAGTAGTAGCGTAGATCAACGGTTCATTTTCTTTGGACAGGTTGATGGTCTTAGCATAGCAACCGCCTTCAAAGTTGAAAACACCGTTATCGCTCCAGCCATGTTCATCGTCACCTATCAGGATCTTATCAGGATCAGCAGATAGAGTGGTTTTACCGGTTCCGGAAAGGCCAAAGAATACAGCGGTCTTACCATGTTTATCATGGTTGGCAGAACAGTGCATGGCCATGACTCCTTTTTTCGGAAGCAGGTAGTTCATCACAGAGAATATCCCTTTCTTAACTTCACCGGAGTACAGTGTGCCGCCAATGATGATCAATTTTTTTTCAAAATTACAAAGTATAAAGGTACTTGTACGGGTTCCATCCTTTTCCGGGTCTGCCTTAAAATGTGGGGCAGCCATTACTGTAAATTCAGGTTCGTGATTTTTGAGCTCTTTTTCAGATGGCCTGATAAACATGTTGTGAGAAAACAAACCATGGTAAGCAGCTTCACTTACAACACGTACGTTCAGTCTGTTCTTCTCATCAGCTCCGCAAAATAGATCCTTTACAAACAGATCTTTATCTTTTAGATAGTTAACGGTCTTTTCATAAAGATTATCAAATATCTCTTCTGAAATGGGCTGATTGATCTCACCCCAGTCAATGTCATCGTGTATAGAAGGCTGATCGACAATGTACTTGTCTTGTGGGGACCGTCCGGTGTACTGACCGGTTAGAACCCTTAAGGCGTGATCTTTGGTGAGGATCGCCTCACCTCTGATGATAGCCTGCTCATAAAGTTCAGGTGGAGTCAGGTTCCAGTAAACGTTTTCGTTTTTATTTAAACCCAGGTAATCTAATCCGACGTGGCTTTTAGGATGTGATTTGTAATCTACACTCATGCTTTCGATTTAATTATTTTTGAGAGCTGTAAAGGTAAGCATTTGATTTATGAATTTTAAGGCCTGAAAGCCGTTAAAATGAATTATGAAGGCATTTATACAAATTTATGGAAGCGCTTTTATAACTTATGCCTAATACCTGTTTCACCTAAATATGAATGACTGTAATAGAATTGGAGTGAATACTTAAGGTGTGGATATTAGATGGCAGGTTAATATCCTTAAAAATGAATTTTCGTATATGATCTTACTTTTATCTCCAATTATCAGTCGTTGAGGTCCTGAGATAATTCACTGACAAGAGAATCCGGAGAATTTTGATATCCCCACAATTTAGCATCATGAAGGTACTTGTCTATTGAATTTTTTACCTCATCATTGTCTTTTCCATAACTGTTAATAAATGCTACCAAAGATTGTCGATACAAGGAATCAGCAACCTCAAAACGATTCGTTTTAACCATAATATCAGCCAGACTTCTTAAATTTTGAGCTATATATGGATGGTTTTCATTTTGATAAACGCTCCTTCTTATATCAAGTGACTCTTTTAAATGCTTTTCAGCCTCTGTGTATTTTTTCTGATATTTAAGCAGTGTGGCAATGCCGGTATGGTCTGAGGCTACGTTAGGATGATTTTTTCCAAGGTTTTCGATATCCATGGTTAACACTCTTTTATAAATTTCTTCAGCCTCATCGTACTCATCTATGTTAATTTTTCAGGTTTGCTCTGTTATACAAAGCTGAAGCTACGCTTGGATGATCACTACCTAATATGTTTTCTAAGACAATGAAGGACCGTTCAAAAAGACTATCAGCCTTAGAGTATTCTTGAGTGTAGTAGTATAAACCAGCAAGGTTATTTATTACGGCGGCTGTGTTTAAGTGGTTTTCACCGTGTAAATCGACGGCCATATCAATAGCTTCTATATAATTGGATTCAGCCTTTGCAAATTCATTTAACTCTTTGTAAGAGAATGAAATTCCTATTAATCCCAAAAGAATATCGGGATAAGAAGGTTCAAAAAGTTTATTACTGATATCCATATGTTTATTCCAAATATCTACAGATCCGTGAAATTCACCTCTCTCTGATAGAATGGCAGCATACTGCTTAAGTATTCTTAGGTAATCTCTGCTTTCCGTCTGACGCAATTCCGTAAAAATTTCGTGAGCTGATTGTATGACCTGATAAGCACTGTCAATATTACCCTTGTCCTTTAAAGTTTCTGCCCGAAGCCGTAAGCTGTTACCGATGTCAACATGTGGCTTTTCATAGATCCGATTTTGATAGTTCAAAGCTGTATCCACTAATGCAAGGGTTTTATCATAATCGCCCATCACGTGTTTAGTTTGTGCCAGTGAGAAGTACGCTTTGGGTAATTCAGGATCAGATTCTGCGTATAAATCTTTCGATAATTGTACAGATTGGTATTTAAGTGAGTCGGCTTTTTCAAGCTTGTTCAAAAGACTATAAATAGTGCCTAATACTTCTAATAATCGATTTTGGACTAATGGTTGACCTGATAAGTCTCCAATCTTTCTTTCACCTGTATTTAATAATTGAATTGCTGTGATTTCATTACCTCTACTGTTTGCAGGAGCATTAGCTTCAAAAAGTTCAATCAGGAAAGTCAGTTACCTCGTTTGCTGTCTGTGCTTCGGTTTTTGCCAGATTTCTCTTCATACCGTAATTGCCCGGTATAATAAAGTGCTGTTGAAATAAGAATTAAAAATGTAACAGCGGTATATAGAATAGGCTGTTTATTTCTTTTTATAAATTTTTGAGCTTTATAGGTGAAATTACCCTCGTGTGCACTCACAGGTAAACCGGCCTCATAATGCCTTAGGTCTTCCATAAATTCACTGGCCACACGATAGCGCTTGTCGTATTCTTTACGCATCGACTTTAAAAGAATAGCATCCAGATCACCTTTCAGTGTTCGCTTAAACTGCGGGTCGTTAACTACTTCACTGGGCTTACCTGGTTCATCTTGAATGATGGTCTGTTCGACTTCATAACGAGTTTTATCATCCAACTGGTAAGGGTCGGTACCGGTTAGCAGTTTATAGAATACCACGCCAAGAGAGTACATATCAGTTGACGTGGTAATACGCTCACCTTTGATCTGCTCCGGGGCGGCATACCGAGGTGTGAGGATCTTTGAGCCTGTTTGAGTGAGCATTAGGTTGTCCTCATCCTCAAGCAGCTTTGAGATGCCGAAATCCAGGATCTTAACGTTTCCGGAACTGTCGATTAGTATATTATCGGGCTTCAGATCACGGTGTACAGTTAGGTTCTCATGGGCATTTTGAACGGCCTTTAGAACTTGTTTTATGAGCCGGATCTTTTCACTTACTGAGCACTGATGTTTTACACAATACTCAGTAATTGGAATTCCATCTACATACTCCATGATGATGTATGGGAATCCTTCATCGGTCACCCCTCCATCATACAGCTGAGCTATCCCGGGATGATTGAGCCGGGCAAGAATCTGCTGTTCCCGCTTAAAGCGCTGGATGTTCTCTTCAGTGGCTCTTCCATTGCGAATGATCTTGATAGCCACCTGATGATTGAAGGTATCATCGGAGCGTTCGGCAAGAAAAATTACACCCATTCCACCTTCGCCGATCTTTTTAGTAATGGTGTATGAGCCAAACTGAGTACCGATCAGGGTGTCACTGGAAAGGGAGCTAATGGATTCAAAGTCTTCATCAAAAACCTTTTGACGATAGCCTCTAAGTCCTTCAAGCCATCCTTCAGAATCGCTGATAGATTGCAGCATTTCAAGAACTTCAGCTTTAAGGCCTTCGTCGGTACAGGTTTTTTCCAAATAGGGGAGGCGTTGTTCCTTAGGCAGGTCTAAGACCTGATCAATGATATCTTCAATTTTATTCCACCTGAATTCACCCATGCCAACTACTTTTTATTTAAACTGATGACCTCAATTTTTACATACGAAAATAGGACCAGTAACAGGTCAGTATAGGTCAACTTAGTTCAAATCTCCCCTTGAGTTCTTTATATAGCCAACCGCGAGCTTTCATCCAGTCTCTTTTAACGGTGCTGTTTGAAACCCCTAATGCTTCAGCAGTATCCTCGATACTCATATCTCCAAAGAAGCGCATTTCGACTACCTGTGAAAGCCTTTCATTGAGTTTTTCAAGCTTTTTTAATGCTTCATCAATATTGATCAGATCTTGTGTTTCCTGATAGTGTTTTTTAAACAATTCATCAATAAATGTTAGGTCTTTATCTTTGCCACCTCGCTTAAGCGCATATTTTTTTCTTGCATAATCAATAAGGATCTGACGCATGCATTTTGAAGCAATAGCCAAAAAATGACTTTTATCTGAAAAATTAATGCAGGTTTGGTCAATCATTTTCAGATAAGTTTCGTGCACCAAATCTGTCTTTGAAAGGGTGTGATCGTCTTCCTGACGATTCATGTGCCCGTATGCCAATTGGCGTAATTCACCATAAATGACCGGATATAATTTATCGAAAGCACCTTGCTCTCCTGACTTCAATTGCATGAGCAACTGTGTGACTTCTTTTTTTTCCATCTGTAAGTTAATTAACCTTTGTCCTTTTAATCTACTGACCCGTTTGTATTTAGCGTTTTGTAACTATTTTATAGGACGGTGGATATATAAACATTCTTTATAATATTATCAAAAAGTTGAAGGAAATCTTTAGCTGGTGGAAACAAGATGTATTTCTTCAGTAATTTGTTTTATCAAGATTCTAAACCAAAGAGTGAAGTTTTTAATGGATATCGAAAAGCGATTTTTTATGCCTGCAGAGTGGGAGCAACATTCAGCTACCCAATTGCACTGGCCCTCAAATTCTGATAATTGGTCAGAAGAGATGCTGGGGAAGTTGGAGGAGATGTTTTGTAATATTATCGAAGAGCTTCATTTTTTTGAGGTAATACATTTGTTTGTGGAGAATCTCAAGGCCCGCAACCGGGTCATGAATAGACTGTCCTTAAAAGCTGTGGATCTCGACCGGATTGTTATACACCAAAAGAAAATAAATGACATCTGGGCCAGAGATTGCGGACCTATTTTTGCAAAGGATGAGCAGGGGAGCAAGGTCATACTTAACTGGGGATTTAACGCCTGGGGAGAGAAGTACAAACCCTGGAGTGATGACAACACGATACCTTCGTTTGTTGCAAAAAAATACAATATTAAAATGTATCGAACCCGGTATGATCCTTGAGGGTGGTTCCATTGATGTAAATGGTGAGGGTAGTCTAATAACAACAGAATCGGTTTTACTGAATGGAAACCGCACCCCAAATCTTTCAAAAGATGAAATAGAAAATAAACTTAGCAGGTATCTTGGAGCCGAGCAGATTATATGGCTCAAGGGAGGTCTCTCCGGTGATGGGCGCGATGGGCAGATACACAATGTTACCCGGTGGTTGAATACGGGTACAGTCTTAACAATGGTAACTAGTGATAAGTCTCATCCGGATCATGAAATACTTCAGAAGAACCTTGAGATCCTTACAGGCTGTGAGGCTGAGAAACAATGAGCCCTTAGAGGTTGAAACCCTGGAACTACCTGAGTCTGGGCCTGAAAACATAGGCAATAGTGATTCAAAAAATAGGTGCTTAAGCTATGCCGGTTTTTATATTGCAAATGGAGCTGTGTTAGTGCCTCAATTCAATTTAAGCAGGGATGCAGAAGCAAGTAATCTCATAAAAAGAGCTTTCCCTGGAAGAAAAATTATTCCGATCGATTCTACCGCACTTGGTTACAAAGGGGGAAGTATACACGGTATTACCCAACAGTGGCAGGGAATTACCTATTGATGAACTTAATCAATGGATTCAAGAGGTATCCGGTTTGGAGTTGCTTCACCTGAAGCAAGTAATTCGGATACTTTTGCGATAGCACGGATGGTGTTGATTGTGTGAGAAATATTAATGGTCTTGAATTCGTCTGAAACCTGATGATAGTCCTGATCAACATCGATTGGTGTTGAACTTATGGTATGAGCCGGAACACCTTTCCGTGCTAAAGTGGCATTATCAGATCTGTAAAATAAATTTTGATTGGGGTAAGGATCTGCGTAGAATTTGAAATTATTGGGTGAATGTTCCTTGAAAATTTGCCCGAAGGAAGTTAGATCAAACCCGGTAATCCAGGCCGTATTTTCTCCTTCAACTGCCGGCTTACCTATCATTTCAATATTAACCATGGCCACGATCTTATCCGGGTCAATTTGCTCTGAGAAATAACGGGAACCAAATCCACCGGTTTCTTCGGCTGTGAATCCAACAAAGTATAAAGTCCGGTCAGGAATTTGGCCTGAGAAAAAATACCGAGCCAGTTCTATGACACCCGCCACTCCTGAGGCGTTATCATTTGCTCCATTTGCCACGGAGTCTTCTTCTACTGGGTTTACAATGCCAAGGTGATCAAAGTGAGCTGAAAAAAGAACGATCTCATCTTCATTTTTACCTGGAATCTTGCCAACAATGTTTTCAAGTTCCAAAGTTTCCACATTATTAACGATCTCTACTTCTGCACTGTTTACTGCGCCATTGGCTAATACAAAGAGGTCATTAGGCTTTTGATCGAACTCCATGGTACGATTTGCGCGCCTGAAGTAAGAGCGGTATCTGTTGAACCAATCCATATGGCCTTCTGAAACAGCTATAATGGATGATTCATTATCATCTCTAAATGAATTGAAAGTCTCCATAAAATCATCTGTTTCGCCAATGTTTTTTAAAGAAATGTCATCGACTGACCAGTTTATAGAATCGGTATTCGTAATACTAAAGTATTGATGCTCTTCAATATTTTGGCCATTTATAGTTACGGAAGAGCGGGAGGGTGTGATGGAATATACGGTGAACTTCTGACGGTAATTATCATAAACCTGAGTTAAGCCTATTTCGTAAAATTCATTGGCTATGAAATCAGCGGCTTTTTTGATATCGGGACTCATTGCGTGCCGGCCTTTCATCTCATCAGAGCTGAGAGTACTGATGATCCGTGCCACATTGTGCTCGGTTATCTCTTGCCGATTATTGCAAGAAGACATAAATAAAACGAGTGTTGCCAAAGTGAAAAGCAATACTGATCTTGTATTCATTGATTGAAAACCTATCTCTTATATTTCTTTAGAGTTATGTTAACAAACCCAATGTAATCTATTTGAAAAAAAATGCTACCAACGCGTAAAGCATTGTAAAACCGCCTTTTATAATTGATTTATTAACTGAATGAAAGGTTCAGTCCCCGATTTTTTAATCGTTCAATAAAGTCGGGCCCTAAAGCTGAAACAGGAGTTAAGAAGCCCTTTCTGCCCAAATAGGAATCGTTGTTTTCAGCTAAGAAAAGTGCTGATTCACATAAGAAAAAAATGGTTGATTTATTTCCAGGATCTCCGGGATAAGACATGTTTAGCTTTTTGGAGTTCCCATCTTCATCAATAGCATAAGCAACAAGCTTGAAGAAGCCATTTTCAATGCTTTTTTCTGAGGGACCTTCACCGGGAGCCGGCATGATCTTTTTGATGAGGCTCCGAAACCAGCCGTAAGGCCCTAACATAGTGAGAGCTAATATAAAAACAGACATAAATAAAAATGGTATCGGGTTGTACCAACGTCCAAGCGCAGAATGCTCACTATAACCGATGCTTTCAGCATATTCTTGTTTTTCTTTACTAAATAGTGAAGCAGATCTGTAAACCACTTTAGAATTTATGGCACCCATAATAAATGGAATAGACCATTTGTTGATGAGGGTATCAAATCCAAAAAATTGAGATCCGTCTGTTTTATGAACTCTCTGCTGCTGATCTTGAATGAGTAACTTTGGATCGCTCATTTGTCTGTATTCACCCGTTTCAAATTTGTTTAACATGGTGGCAATGGTGCCACCGTTAAATCCACCGCTAATACTGTAGTAAGATTTGATCGATAATTTGCCAGGGTTATTAAATTCTTTACTAAGCAGATAGGCAGTAATGTCTGCCGGGACACTGTCAAATCCAGAAAAGGGGATCAATATTGAGCCATTTTCAATAGCTGCACTCTCGTACTTTCGGGTCATTTTACTAATAAAGCCTACTTCACCGGTTATATCGAGATAATGAGTACCGCTTTCAGCACACTGCCTGATCAACTCTTCGCCGTATAAAGAAAATGGTCCGGCCGTAGTTACAATAATTTTTGTTCTTTTAATTATATCTGCTACTTCGTCAGGGTTGGTTATGTCTACCCTAAAACACCTTGCGGATTCGATATCATATTTGTTAGCAATACGTTCAAGCTTTTCGGGATTTCGGGCAGCAATTCCCCATTTCAGTGAGTTGGGAGCATGATCACTGAAGTATTTAACACCCCGGCGACCAGTAAATCCGGTAGCTCCAATTAATATGATATCAAATGTTTCAGAAGACATAAATTCAGTATTAAAAATCATGGGCATAAAAAAACCCCGCACATAATATATGTGCGGGGTTTGAATTTCTCATTGGTGAGAATTAGCCAACACGCGATACTTCTACTGCGCTTAGGCCTTTAGGTGTTTCTTCAACATCATATTCTACTTCTTCACCGTCTGCAAGCCCCTCTTCAAATCCAAGGTTTTGAATGTTGTTGCGGTGAACAAAGATATCTTTTCCACCATTGTCCGGCTCGATGAATCCAAAACCTTTCTGTGCATCAAACCATTTAATTTTACCGTATTCCATAATTGTGTTGTGTTGTATTGAGTGCATCTGAAGGAATATCGTGAGATGATCCGCTTAAACAGATGCTTATTTTTTGTTAGTTGTACAAACTATAGAGGGGAAACAAATACTAAACTAAATACTAATACTGATTCTTACCATACATTTGCATTACACCTAATATCTTCTTTATTACAATTAATACCAAATATGTACGTATAAATTGTGATTTTTCACTATAGAGAGGTGAAGTTTGGCCCATCAAAACTTTATTTTCGAATTAGCGAATAAGATTATTGGTTTCAATATGCAAAAGACGCTTGGTTATCAGATAGGGAATCAATGAGGTTAATCCACAGAAATATTTTATTACCGGTTATAGGTACTGTTTTGCTGCTATTGTCAGTATTTGGGTCAAAACCCCTAACTGCGCAATCAGAAGACAGACCTACTTTTTGGTTAATGGGTGACCGTAGTGAAAGACTTGTTTTACCCTTTGAACTGATCAATAATCTGGTTGTAATAGAAGCTAAAATTAACGGCTCTGAGCCCATGAAATTTATTGTAGATTCGGGCGCCGGCAGAAATATTATCACGTCTCTTTACAACAAAGAGATCTTTTTAAACAACACTGAAACCGTTTTGCTCGCTGGGTTGGGTGAAGGTGAAAGGTTAGAGGCATTTAGGTCAACGGGAAACATGGTACAGATAGAGCGTATTTCCGGTGAAAATGTTGAAGTATTGATCTTGAAGAATGATGTATTCAAGCTAGCTTCTTTCATGGGAACGGAGGTTCATGGTATTTTGGGTTTCGATCTGTTTGATAGTTTTGCAGTCGAGATCGATTATCGAGCCAAGCTTCTTAAAATATATGATCCTATTAAAGCCAAAGAAAAATTTGAACGACTGCCAAGGCACAGGAAATGGTTCACCATTCCGATCAGCGTGGAGAACGAAAAACCTTATACAAACGTCTCTTTCAAGAATACTAAAAGCGATGAATATTCTGATCTAAAGCTACTTCTTGATACCGGAGCCAGTAATTCTCTTTCATTCTACGATCCAACGAGTGATGAGATCGTGTTGCCTGAAAACACTATAGGTACGTTATTGGGTATTGGTTTGAGTGGAAATGTGAGTGGCGAATTAGGCAGGATCCAAAAATTGAAATTCGGACCCTTTGAGTTCGAAGAACCGGTAGTAGCATATCCAGACAGTTTATCAGTTAGAAGGGCTTTTGGGTTTGATGACCGGAATGGAAGCATTGGAGGTGATCTGCTTAGAAGATTCAAAGTGATCTTCAATTATCATGAAGGATTGTTGTATTTGCGTAAGAATAAAAACTACAACGAAGACTTCACTTATAACGTGAGTGGTATTGAAGTCACAACTCCGTTACCAAACCTGCCTTATTATGAAATCTCATTTTTACGGAAAGACTCCCCCGCCAGGAAAGCCGGACTGCAGGAGGGGGATGTAATCAGAAAGATAAACGGGAAAAGAGCTGAAGAACTTTCACTGAATGATCTTTTAAACATATTTCAAAATAAAGAAGGAAGTCGAATCCGAATGACAGTTTATAGAGATACAGTTTCGGTTTCCCTCCGGTTTGATCTTAAAGATGAGCTGCACCTCAATTGAGAACACTTAAAGACAGTTAATTACTTTTACTGAATTTGACTAACTATTGATTCTGTAAATTGCTAAATACAGGCACTGGTCAATTTTAATCAATTAACAGAATCATGAATAAAAAGTATTTACTGGCCGTTGCAACAGCTTTTATTTTTACGCTTTTTTCAGTCACGGGTACGTTTGCTCAGGAAGAAGAATCCAATAAACGCACTCCTAAAATTGACTGGAGTAACACTACTGAACATGAAGTTCAGATCAAGGGAAATAAAGTTCCATATACCACTACAGTGGGTAACCTTCCTGTATATAGCGAAGATGGTAAGATCACAGCCTCACTCTTTTACACCTATTACCAAAGGTCTGATGTAAGCGACAAAACCCGCAGGCCACTTGTGATTTCTTTTAACGGTGGACCGGGTTCAGCTTCAGTATGGATGCACATCGGATATACCGGGCCTAAGCAACTTAAGATCGATGATGAAGGGTTTCCGACTCAACCTTATGGTGTTGAAGACAACCCACATTCCATTCTTGATGTAGCCGATATCGTTTTTGTTAATCCCGTGAATGTAGCATTTTCTCGAATGGTACACGAAGATGCAAAAAGGGAAACCTTTTTTGGGGTCAATGCTGATATTGAATATCTGGCTCAATGGATAGATACCTTTGTTTCAAGAGAAAACCGCTGGCCTTCACCTAAATACCTGATCGGTGAAAGTTATGGTACCACGCGTGTTGCCGGTTTGGCTGACAGACTGCAATCTTCACACTGGATGTATTTGAATGGAGTGATCCTTGTTTCTCCAACGGGCCTTGGAGTTGATCGTGACGGTCCGGTTGGGGATGCCACTCCGCTGCCATATTTTGCTGCTACGGCCTGGTATCATGATGCTTTGACCCCGGCACTGCAAAACAAGGATCTTGATGAAATTATTCCTGAAGTGGAGGACTTTACCATCAACGAATATATTCCTGCACTTGCCAAAGGCGGCTTTATCAGTGATGTTGAAAAGAATCGAATTGCTGAAAGGGTCTCCTACTATTCAGGTATTTCGAAAGAAGCCGTTTTGGACTGGAATCTTAGAATTTCCACGTCTTTTTTCTGGAAGGAATTATTACGTGATGAAGGCCTGACAATTGGGCGACTCGATTCCAGGTACAGAGGGATCGATCGTGAAAACGGTGGAGAACGATATGACTTTGACCCTGCATTAACTGCATGGAATCATGCTTTTACCCCGGCTATCAACCATTATTTGAGAGATGTACTCGGCTATGAGACCGATCTTCAGTACTGGACATTTGGTCCCGTTCATCCTTGGGATAGAAGCGGTGATAACACAGGTGAGGACCTACGCTCTGCAATGGCACAGAACCCGTTCTTACATGTAATGGTGCAATCAGGGTATTATGATGGCGGGACCAATTACTTTGATGCTAAATACACGATGTGGAATATGGATCCAAGTGGCCGACTTCAAGACAGGCTTTCGTTTAAAGGTTACCGTTCCGGTCATATGATGTATCTAAGGGCAGAAGACCTCGCTACTTCAAATGAAGACATCCGTGAGTTCATTCAAAACTCAATACCTGAAGAAGGTATGCCTGCAAAGTATTGATTCTCTTTTAGTACAAAACTATAAAAGGCCGCTCAGTTGAGTGGCCTTTTTTATGCGTTGAACTTTGATCAGAAGTCAGAAGTCAGAAGGAGGAATCAGATAACCGTATTTCGCAATTAGGTTTCCATCAATAATTATGTTTTTATTGGTATGGAAAAATGTTTGTACATAAAGAACCCCGAACAACTTAATGTTCGGGGCTTTAAATGTTTTTCGAACGTTGAATTATTCGAGAATGTAAACTTCTGTGGCACTAAGGCCCTTGTCAGTTTCTTCTACTGCAAATTCAACTTCTTCGCCATCATTGATGCCTTCGTTAAAACCAAGGTTCTCAATGTTGTTGCGGTGTACAAAGATATCTTTGTCACCATTGTCCGGCTTGATAAAACCAAAACCTTTTTGAGTATCAAACCATTTTACTTTACCGTATTCCATAATATATGTGTATTGTTGTTTCGCAGGCACAGTGTACTGAAAGCTCAATATGAGCAGACTTCATTTCTTAAAATCGGCTGCGAGAAAATTAAATGTTAGTTATACAAACTAGAGAAGGGAAATATTACTGTACTAGATAAATAAATACCGATGTTGCCTTTAATTAATTTGCACTCCTAAGTTCTCCTTTATTCCGCCCAATACCAAACTTTATTTAGCATTATAAACTAAACAAGTGATAAAATAAGTTGAATTTGAAGAGTGATGAAGTAAGCCTGATGGAAAATGTTTACATGGCTTACTTTATCACTTAATTACTTCTCACTATCATCCATAGATCTCATTGATCAACCCGGCCATGCGGATACCGGCTTTGAGGAGCCTTAACTCAACGGTGCTCCAGTTTTTGTATGCATACTCGTAACTAAGTTCGTTATTTTGAGGATAGTCATAAACTTGTGGAAGTGTGGATTGTGACTCATTGGCCCAATCCAGTACTGAAGCGCTTTGCCAATCCCTGATCTGATCCGCCGTTGCATAATTGATGAAATCGGCAAGTTCAGTAAAACTAAGTTGCTTGTCATTGATCATCTCACTGTCCCACACACGGTGCAGATTCGAGTTTTCCCAGAACCATTGCAGCTTTACATCGTTGCCACCGCGGTCTGTTCCATTGCCAACGTGTAGTGGCTGATGGATATCTCCAACAAGATGAACTAAAATCTTCAGGTTTTCAGATTCTTGTTTTGGAGTTAATCCACCTTCTTTCAATTCTCTGACAACTTTTCTGAGAGCCCAAATGATGTCTCCGTCTTCTTCTTTTTCAGCCGTTTCATAAGTTTCACCTTCCGGAATAGTCACATAGTGCCAGGTGGTCATATAGTCATAAGAGTTATCTGAGCGTACTTCATCCATCCAGGTGCTGACTTTAGCCAGGCTTTCATTCCCTAATATCCTTTTAACTTCTTTGGCAGCTTGGGGAGTCAGGTATTGCTCGGCGATTTGACCGGTTGATCTGTGGCCAATTTGTCCCCAGCGAAGGGCTTCGTCGGCAGTAGATGAGAATCCAAAAATGAAAATGATTAGAAAGTTGATGAGTTTGAGCATGATAAGATCTTGTTCTTTTTTTTGTTCAAAGATAAGAGGCTGAAGATTACTATTCAGTAAATTATTTCTTCAACTCGTTTAATAGATCCTCATCATCCAGCAGATGAGTATAAATTTTAATGTCACCGTCTGTATTTTTTGGCTATTGGCTATTGGCTATTGGCTATTGGCTATTGGTCTTTGGGTCGGTCCCAGTATAGTTCTACACCATTTTGATTAGGGTCATTTAAGTAAATGGCCTCAGATACTCCATGATCTGAAGCGCCAGGGATCGGATCTTCATTGTCAATAAGCCATTTTAAGCAACCCCAAGATCTGAATTGATCATTCCAGAAATAGTGGTGGGTGTTTTTCGTGGTGATCCGTGGCTTCCTGATAGGCTTTGGCTACTGACAGTAAGGTGGCTTCATCAAAAAGATCTCCGACAAACGTAATGCTTGTTGGTGAACCGTTGTCAGTAAAGCCGTTCGGCAATACCACGCTTGGGTGACCGGTAAGATTAGTTACAAGCAGATTTCCGCCACCAAAGGCAGGAGATATATACACATCCACATCCTGCATAACAGAATCCATTTTTTGGATGAGTTCGTATCGTGCCCGGTTAGCGTTGATATATTCTGTAGCAGGAATAAAGTGAGCCGACCTGAAGGTGTTTGGCCAGGCATTAGGTGATTGCCACTGCATCAGGTCGTCCTGATCAGTGAGTGTAAGCTGGTCAAAAGCGGCAGCAGCCTCTGCTGTTAAAATGATGCGGAGCGGCCCAACTTCGTATTCAGGTAATTCGATGGGAATCAATTCAACTCCCATCGCGCGTATCGTTTCAAGCACAAGACTGTCCCTGCCTTTATTCCAGTAATCCTGTTCAAAAGCGGACTTTAAGTAACCGATCCTGAGACCCGTAATATCGGTGGTAGCATCGTAGTTGAATGGCAGGTCAACAATAGTCTGATCCTTACCATCAGGACCGTAGATAGCGTTAAATACCAAAGCGGCATCTTCCACACTTCGGGTGATAGGTCCTATCTTATCCATAGTCCAGCTTAAAGCCATGGCCCCGGTTCGGCTAACGCGACCATAGGTTGGTCGTAAAGCAGTGGTTCCATTTCTGGTTGATGGTGATACCAGAGATCCTAAAGTTTCAGTACCGATCGCAAAAGGGAATAATCCGGCGGCAGTTCCTGAAGCCGATCCGGCTGAGGATCCGCTGGATCCCTGTTCAATATTCCAGGGATTATTTGTTCTTCCTCCATACCAAATATCTCCATAAGCCAGGGCACCAAGCGTGGTTTTAGCGATCAGAACAGCACCGGCCTGATCAAGTTTTTGTACGACTGTCGCTGTTTCATTGATCTCCTGATCTTTATATGGAGCGGCTCCCCATGTGGTTTTGTAACCTTCAACGGCGAGCAGATCTTTGGCACCATAAGGGATTCCATGCAAAGGTCCCCGATAAATTCCCTGTGCCAGTTCCACATCCATTTGTTCTGCTTGTTCCAGGGCACGTTCTCTCGTTACCGTGATGATAGCTTCAAGTTTCTCATCATGCTTTTCAATACGATCTAAAAAGAAGTTGGTCAACTCGACGGATGTGATCTTGCGGTCTTTGATGAGTGAAGCAAGCTGCTCGACGGTGTAGAAAGCCAGTTCATTTCTGTCATCCGGCAGCTCTACATTCTGAGGCGTATCCCACTTTTGTGCACGCTGTTGAAAATCGAAGCGTTTACCGACCGGAATCGGATTGAAATTCAGTGAAGGGGGAACTCCGTTATTGAGCTTCATATCGCGAATAGCCTGCAGGTCTTCACGGGTATCGGAGAGAGTTTCGATCATCGTATCACGTTCAGCATCGGTAAACTCCAAACCAATGATGGAGGCTCCGTCTTTGATCATCTCAGAAGTAATGGGTGCGTTATTATCCTGAATGAGCGTAAAGGCAAACAAGAAACCAACCAGTATGCCTCCGGTGAAGAGCATGATTTTATTGAGCTTTTTCATGATGATGAGATGATATAAATTAAAGAGGGTAACTAGATTCTACATGGGGGATTATTGGCAGAATAGGGCAGTAAGTCAACGAATATTATGTAATATTTTATTGAGCCATCAGGTTACATTGAATTTATCATTTGAATATTTGATAAGGTTGCCTACTTTAATGCCAACTTAATGATCGGTCTCAGATCTGTTCTGAGTTAAAAGGGAATCTCGTGAAAAACGAGAGCTGTTCCCGCAACTGTAATCCGAGTTTGATGGTCCCTGATCATCAGATCACCTGCAGCCTTACCTTTGCCACTGTCGCTGACATAAACTGTCGGGGCGGGAAGGCGCTGCCAACGGAAAGCCAGGAGACCTGCCTTCATTAAACCTTAGTACATCTTTCGGGTAAAAGGATGTGCCGTATCAATTTCTATGTTTTATTCACGTCAACAAGGAAAGATTACTGTATAGGGATTTCTTGTCCCGGGCATAGCCATATCCTGTTGATAGTTAAAACTATTTACCCGCCAAACACTAACCAAAACTTACAATCACGTATACATGAAGTACTTACTTACTACGGTATTACTACTATTGGCGGTATCACAAACCATTAATGCACAAGTAGCCGACACGCTTGATCTCGGTGAAGTGGTGATAACAGCTTCCAAAACACCAACATCAGAAAGAGAAACGACCAAACCGGTGACGACCATTACTCAGGCTGAGATCCGGAAAGCTCCCGGATTATCTGTTTCAGAATTGCTTAACAGGCAAACAGGTATCATGATCAATGGAGCCGTTTCTAGTCCCGGCAAAGACAAATCTGTTTATCTGCGGGGTGCTGCCACTCAATACACATTAATATTGATAGATGGTTTTCCCGTGACGGATCCATCGAGTGAGGGTGGAGCTTTTGACCTTCGGTTGTTATCACTTGAAAACGTTGAGCGAATTGAGATCGTGAAGGGCAGTATGAGTACCCTTTATGGTTCAGATGCCATTGCCGGGGTTATCAATATCATCACCAAAAAACCTGAGCAAGGCTTAGTTAATGCCAATGCAAAAATGGCCATCGGTTCATACAACACAAACGAACTGTCGCTGGGAGTGAACGGGACAGGGGATGTGGCATCATATAATGTCAACCTGTCGAGATCATTTACGAAAGGTATCTCAGAAGCAGAAGGCGAAGATTTTAATAGGGACGGCTTTGAACGTTATGTCGGTTCAGCTGAGCTCTCTTTTGATTTTTCTGATGATCTGACCATAACTCCCTTTCTGAATTACTCAAATTATAATGGGGATTATGATGGCGGTGCATTTGCTGATGCTGAGAATACCTATGAAGCAGACCTGATAAACACCGGATTACGGTTCAATTACAAAAGGAATAATTTTGAATTAAAAGGTGCCGGTACGCTGACGGACACAGAACGTAAATTCACTGATGCTTTTGGCGTGTTCAATCCCAAAGCGACACTCTGGAATAATGATATTTATGGTGTGTATTCATTTACAGAGAATGTTAGGCTACTCGGTGGATTCAACTATCAGGACCTTTCCTTTGAGCTTGATGCTATTGATGAAGGAAGCGATATTGTGAGCCCTTATGCCACACTGTATCTCGGTTCAGGTTTTGGTTTAAATACGGAATTTGGGATACGGCTGAATAAACATTCAGAGTACGGAACCAACTGGAGCTTTAATATCTCGCCGGTTTATAACATCAATGAAGAGATAAAGGTGTTAACTTCTCTGAGCTCAGGTTTCAAAGCCCCAACGCTTAATGAGCTGTTCGGACCTTTTGGAGCTAATCCGGATCTGAAACCGCAAACCAGCCTGACCTTTGATGCCGGCTTGGAGTACCGCTCTTCATCATCAGGATTTAGTGGAGGGGTGAATTATTTCATTCGAACCGTCGAGGATCTCATTACTTATGACAGCTCAATCGGTTATGTGAACGTAAACGAACAGAACGATTCAGGATTTGAAGTAACTAGCTCCTACACATGGCCCGATACAAGGATAAACCTTTATTATAATTATCTGGACGGGGCGATCACTCGAGAAGGAGAAGAATTTGATAACCTCATTCGTAGACCTGACCACAGCTTTGGCTGGGGTATTCAGCAAAATTTAAGTTCCGATTTGATCGTAGACCTGAATGGTAAATTTATTGGAGAGAGAGAAGACCTTTTCTTCAATATGTCAACCTTTCAAAACGAAACGGTGGAGCTGGATAGTTATGTGCTTTTGAATGTTTCGCTGAATTATGATCTGCCTGAATACAATGTCAGTATGTTTACCTCTTTGAATAATATACTGGACGCTTCCTATCAGGAAGTTTATGGGTTCAATACACCCGGGGTAAACTTCAAAGCAGGTTTTAGACTAAACCTATGATCTTTAAATATTGATTTTCAATCATTTAAATCAGAGTCAGTATTTAATTAATAATTCTTAATTTAATTTATACAAACATGTACTAAAAAATATAAAAATATAAATATATAATAATTATAAAATAGTTTTATATTAATTAATACTAAAATTCAAGTGTGGATAACTTTTGTCCTGATATCAGATTGGTGAATATTCAAAAAAGCCTTTTTATAAATTTAAAGAGGCTTTTTTTGTGCAATATGGTCGAAATTTAAATATTTCGAAAATTAAATTTATAATAAAATATATATTATTAAATAGTATGAGGGGGCTTTTTCAGAGTTAATAATTCACAATGTGGATAAGTCCCCGATATTGTGGAAAAGTAATCGTTTTTTTACTTGCTGTGTGTTGGTCTCGCGTCTATATTATTCCGTACTTCTTTAGGAGATAGGAATCGGGAAGCATTACAGAATTTGTCTCTCATCTACGAAGGTATAAATGAAATAATTGTAACATATAAGTAACGAAGTACCCAATGAAATTTAATCGCTTCTACACACAGTCGAAATGGAAAACACCATTTGATGAAATAGAATTTGCAACCAGAACCTCTGAGATCAAAAACCCTGACGGATCACAGGTATTCCATATGGAAAATGTGGTAGTACCTGATAGCTGGAGCCAGGTTTCCACTGATGTGATCGCTCAGAAATATTTTCGCAAGGCCGGAGTACCTGCGAAACTGAAGAAGATAAAAGAGAAGGGAGTGCCGAAATGGTTGCAAAGGTCTGAAGCGGATGAGAAAGCACTGAAGGAGCTGCCGGAAGAGGAGCGCTATACACATGAAATTGACAGTAAGCAGGTCTTTCACCGATTGGCGGGTTGTTGGACCTATTGGGGCTGGAAACATGATTATTTTGACAACGAAGAAAATGCAAAAGTTTTCTATGACGAATTAGCTTACATGCTTGCCAATCAAATGGCAGCACCAAATAGTCCACAGTGGTTCAATACCGGACTGCACTGGGCGTATGGAATTAATGGACCCGCTCAGGGACATTATTATGTAGATGGCAAGTCCGGCGAACTCAAACGATCTGAAGATGCTTACACTCATCCTCAGCCACATGCCTGCTTTATTCAGAGTGTAGATGATGATCTTGTGAACGAAGGTGGGATCATGGATCTGTGGGTTCGTGAAGCACGCTTATTCAAGTATGGATCCGGAACCGGAAGTAATTTCTCCCAGATCCGTGGAGCTGATGAGCCGTTGAGCGGTGGCGGAAGAAGTTCAGGACTGATGAGTTTCCTGAAGATCGGTGACCGTGCTGCCGGTGCCATTAAATCAGGTGGTACAACACGTCGTGCCGCTAAGATGGTAACGCTTGATCTGGATCACCCTGATATTGAAGAATACATCAACTGGAAAGTTCGTGAAGAGCAGAAAGTGGCAGCTCTTGTTGCCGGTTCAAAAAGTGTGCAAAAGCATCTGAAGAATATTATCAAGCTTTGTCACACTCCGGTGGAAATTGAAGGTCGTACCTTTAATGGTGCCATGAGTCGTGATCCTCTGAAGAACAAAGCTCTTGCTGATGAGATCCGCAAAGCTAAGAGAAATCAGGTGCCTCTAAATTATATAGAGCGCGTCATTCAGCTTGCAGCTCAGGGATTCACAGATCTGGAATTTGATACTTACGATACTGACTGGAATTCCGAAGCCTACTCAACTGTAAGCGGGCAGAATTCAAACAACTCCGTTCGTGTACCGAATTCGTTCATGAAAGCCGTGAAGGAAGACAAAGACTGGCATCTCTTTGGCCGGGTTGAACTGGAGGATGCTGAAGAAGAAGGCCGTGATCCAGAACCAATGAAAACTTTGAGAGCCCGTGAGCTTTGGGATGACATTGCTTACGCAGCCTGGTCTTGTGCAGATCCCGGAACACAGTATCATGACACCATCAACGAATGGCACACTTGTCCCGAAGATGGTCCGATCAAAGCAAGTAATCCTTGCTCAGAATACATGTTCCTCGATAACACGGCCTGTAACCTTGCTTCCCTGAACCTGATGAAGTATTTCAAGGGAGATGGCGAGTTTAAAGAATTTGATATGGAGTCGCTGGAATATGCTTCCCGTATCTGGACGGTGGTACTTGAGATCGCCGTATTGATGGCTCAGTTCCCATCCAAAGAAATTGCAGAGCTTTCGTACGAATTCCGTACGCTTGGGCTTGGTTACGCCAACATTGGTGCTGCACTTATGGTGCAGGGACTTCCTTATGACAGTGAAGAAGGAGCCGCAGTTGCAGGAGCTGTAACAGCTACCATGCATATGACCTCTTATGCCACTTCTGCCGAAATGGCGAAGGAATTGGGAGCTTTTAACGGATACGAACGTAACAAAGAGCACATGCTCAAAGTGATACGTAATCACCGAAGAGCAGCCTATAACGCAGATCCGGAAGAATATGAAGGGTTGACCGTGAAGCCAATGGGAATTGATGCTTCCATCTGTCCTGATTATCTGGTGAAATCGGCTAAAAAAGCTTCTGATAAAGCACTTAAGCTTGGTGAAAAACACGGATATCGAAATGCACAGGTAACAGTACTTGCACCAACCGGAACCATTGGTTTGGTGATGGATTGTGATACAACCGGAATCGAGCCTGACTTTGCATTAGTGAAATTCAAGAAATTGGCCGGTGGCGGATACTTTAAGATCATCAATCAGGCTGTACCTAAAGCGCTGGAGAATCTTGGTTATTCCAAGAAGGAATCTCAGGAGATCATCGACTATGCCAAAGGCACCGGTTCTTTGGAAGGATGTCCTCACATCAATGCTGAAACCCTGATGGAAAAAGGATTCACGAAAGAGAAACTGGATGCCATCAACGAGGCACTACCGGGAAGTTTCGATATCAAGTTTGCTTTCAATCAGTGGACACTTGGTGAGGATTTCTGCAAGGATGTCCTGGAGATCCCTGAAGAGGAGCTGAATGATATGAATTTCAACATGCTGCGCTTCCTTGGATTCAGCAACGAACAGATTCAGGATGCTAATGATTATGTTTGCGGGACGATGACTGTTGAAGGTGCTCCGCATCTGAAAGAAGAAGATTATGCGGTATTCGATTGTGCAAATCGCTGCGGAAGGATCGGAACCCGATTTATTTCTGCGAAAGGCCACATCCGTATGATGGCTGCTGCGCAACCGTTCCTTTCCGGCGCGATCTCTAAGACCATCAACCTTCCAAATGAAGCCTCTATCGAGGATATGAAGGATGCGTACATGGATTCTTGGGAAATGATGCTTAAGGCAAATGCCTTGTATCGTGACGGTTCCAAGTTAAGTCAGCCGCTAAATTCAATGGCTGATGTGCTGGAAGAGATCGAAGATGAGGATGAAACGGAAGCAGTAGATGCTGAAACCACCATGGCACAAGACAAAGTGCTCGAAGTGGCAGAGCGTATCATCCACAAATATGTGGCACGCCGACAGAGGTTACCGTTCCGTCGTGAAGGATATACCCAAAAAGTTAAGATCGGCGGACAAAGTGTTTACCTGAGAACCGGCGAGTACGAGAACGGTCAGCTTGGTGAGATATTTATTGACATGCATCGTGAAGGCGCTGCATTCAGAAGCTTGCTGAACTGCTTTGCGATCTCTATCTCTCTGGGACTTCAGCACGGTGTACCGCTTGAAGAATTCGTGGATGCCTTTGTATTCACCAAATTTGAGCCAAGCGGAATGGTTAACGGAAACCCACACGTGAAGATGAGTACCTCAGTTATTGATTACATCTTCCGTGAGTTGGCGGTAACCTACCTTGGTCGTGAAGACCTGGCACACGTGCCGGCTGATCAGATCGAAGCCCGTAATTTACGTCCCACTGCCGATGCCAACCCAGATGTTGACAGCGCAGAGTTTGAAAGGGATACAAGCAACAATGTCACGGCGCGTGCTCCGGAGCAAAATTCTGAGCCTGCACCAACAATGGCAGATACATCACAGACAGCAGCCGAAAGTCGGTCTGCACAGGAGTCGGTTGTAAAATCATCCGACAGTTACGAAAGTGACTACGACAAAGCAAAACAGATGGGCTATACAGGCGAAGCCTGCCCCGAATGCGGTAGTATGACCATGGTGAGAAACGGCACATGTATGAAGTGCATCACCTGTGGATCTACCACCGGTTGTAGTTAATCGCTATTGGTTAATTCGTTAATGGGGCAAGCAGTTCCCATTAACGAATAACCAATACTGAACTTACATGGAGAACAGGATAACCCTGATCGGTGAGTAGCCGATCAGGGTTTTTTGTTGGATGATATTTTCAGTTCCGTTCTAAGGGGAAACACTTACCCAGTCAATTTCGTAGCCTTATCAGCGTCTGCTAAAAGGGAGACCTGAACTAGTAATTATCAGATATTTACAGTATATATTATAAATGGGTATCAAAAGCGGGTTAAAAGAGCAGCACCGATCTAATTCCAATCTAATTTCACTACTATTATGAAACGACTGATCTTAACGTTGACTATTGTAGCTATTTCGGGTACAGCCTTTGCACAGATAAGCGCCAAACTCATGCGCTATATGGATGTATCTGAATCACAGATCACCTTTGTGTATGGAGGTGATATCTGGGTGGCTCCAAAAACCGGGGGAACAGCTGTTCAGCTTACCGGATCACAGGGCGAAGAAACCTGGCCAAAATTCTCACCCGATGGTTCAGAAATAGCTTATACCGCCAGTTATAATGGGAACGAGGATGTGTATGTGGTTTCGGTAACAGGAGGGATTCCTCACCGCGTTACTTACCCATCTTTCAGTGACCGCATGGTGGAGTGGCACCCCGATGGTGAGCGCTTGTTATTTGCCTCCCGGCGTGAAATGGGGCAGAGATCAGCCAACGAGTTTTATTTGGTAACAAAGGAAGGAGGCATGCCGGAAAAATTGGATTTGCCCTATGGAGAACTCGCAAGTTTCTCACCAGATGGAAATCAAATGGCTTATATCACCAAGATTACGGAAAATTATCCCTTTAAGAGATATAAAGGTGGGTTGGCTTCAGATATCCTGATATATGATATGAATAACGAAGAAGTCAAAAAAGTCACAGACAATGAATACAACGATGGGAAGCCGGCATGGTTTGGTGATAAGGTTTATTTTTTATCAGATCAGGGCTCCAATTTCAGACTAAATATCTGGGAGTATGATACCACCGATGAAAGCATGAGTCAGGTCACCAACTTTGAAGATTTTGATATTTCCTTCCTGTCTGCCGGACCAGAGGATCTGGTATTTGAAATGGGAGGGGATCTGTATCTGATGGATCCTGAAACACAATCCTATAAAGTAGTCGAAATTGATGTGGTAAGTGATCTTTCCAAGGAAATGCCAAGAGAAATCTCGGTAATCAACAACATAAGAAACATGACCGCCTCCCCCGAAGGCAAGAGAGTGGTATTTGAAGCCAGGGGAGAGCTGTTTGATGTGCCTGCAACTGAGGGGTATACAATGAATTTTACAGGAACAAGCGGAGCCTTTGACCGGCATCCATCATGGTCACCGGATGGAAAGCATGTAGCCTACTGGAGTGATAAAGGTGGAGAGTATCAGGTCTATTTACATGCAACGGATGGATCAGGAAATGACAGAAAACTCACGGACAGAGATAAGGGATATGGCTATAAATTATATTGGTCGCCCAACAGCGAACATATTGCCTTCATTGATGAGACCAACACGATCTACACCATCAGTGTGGGAAATGGTGATATTACGGAAGTTGGGAATACATTATGGAATGTAGGGCATGGCGGACGGGACAACTACCCGATCTCATGGTCACCGGATTCCCGCTGGATCACTTTTCACAAAGGTCTGGAAAATTCCCAATATGCGATCATGCTTTATGATACAGAAGATGGGGAGTTATATCAGGCAACAACCGGTTTTTATTCTTCATTTAATCCTGTGTTCAGTAAAGATGGAAAATATCTCTACTACACCACCGATCGCAATTTTGATTCTGTTTATTCCAGCTACGACAACACATGGGTTTATCCTAATGCCACTCACATAGTAGCGGTCAGCCTTACTGAAGATGCCCCATATCTGCTGGAAGCTAAAAATGACGAATTGCCGGTGCCACCTGAAGGAGAACCATCTGAAGAGAAAGAAGCAGATGAGAAAGAGGAAGTTAATGTTGAGATAGATCTTGATGGATTTGAGAAAAGGATCACCGTACTTCCGGTAGAACCCGGTAATATTGGACAAGTATTTGGTGAGCTTGCTGAAGGGATGATCTTTTATATTCGTTACCCAAATTCAGGTTTAGGAGGAGGCTCTCCAAAGTTGATGGCCTACGATATTGAGAAAAGGGAAGAGGTCATCATCATGGAAGATGTAAGCGTTGCTGTTCCAACGGCTGATGGGAAGGCTTTCCTTGTTTTGAGCAAGGGACAATATGGGATCATTCAACCTCAACCTGAACAGAGTATAGAGAAAGCTGTACCTACCGATGGTTTGGTTATGGATCTGATACCTAAAGAGGAGTGGAGGCAGATATTTACCGATACCTGGAGACGTCATCGTGATTTCTTTTATGATCCAAATATGCATGGTGTAGACTGGGATGGGTTGAAAGAGCAATACGGAGCCCTTATCGACGATGCACGAACCCGTTGGGATATATCAAATCTCCAGTCAAATTTAGCAGCTGAGCTGAGTGCCGGGCATACCTACACGTTCGGCGGTGATGCTGAAACGGTTGATAGTAAGGGTACAGGATATTTAGGGATCGACTGGGAGTTGAATAATGGGTTGTATCAAATTGCCCGGATAATAGAACCGGCTGAATGGGATACGGAAATACGGTCACCGTTTGATCGTCCCGGAATTACTGTAAGTGAAGGCGACTACATTCATTCCGTAAATGGCAGAAACTTAGATCCAGAAAAAGATCCTTATGCAGCTTTTGCAAACCTGGATGGAAAAACAGTTTCCCTCATGATCAGTTCAAATGGAGAGGTTGATGGAGCTGAAAAAGTGGTTATTAAAACACTGACTCAGGGAGAAGAAACTCAGCTCCGATATCTGGCATGGATCGAGAATAACCGAAAAATGGTAGAAGAGCTTTCGGATGGGAAACTGGGATATATTTATATGTCGAATACATCAGGTCAGGGACAGCTTGAGTTGGTTCGGATGTATTATGGGCAGTTAGATAAGGAAGGCTTCATCATTGATGAACGCTTTAATGGCGGTGGTCAACTGGCCGATCGTTTCCTTGAGCTGCTTCAGCGGCCGGTGGTTTACAATCTGCACTGGCGACACGGTAAAGATCACACCCAGCCAATAAAAACGAATACCGGTCCTATGGGAATGCTGATCAACGGCTGGGCAGGTTCCGGTGGGGATGGACTCCCCTGGGCATTTCAGGAACTGGAAGCAGGGCCTATTGTGGGTGAAAGAACCCTTGGTATTTTAGTAGGGCCGGCAACCGGCCATCAGCTTATTGACGGTGGAGGCATTACCGTACCGGGAGCAAGATTGTATGACAATGACGGTCACTGGTTCTGGGAAGGAGAAGGCGTAAGACCTGATATCCCTATCTGGGATGACCCCAACATGCTGATGGAGGGCCGCGATCCTCAAATGGAACGCGTGGTTCAAGAGGTGTTGAAACTTGTAGCGGAAAATCCGGCAACCATGACACCGGCACCGGCACTTGAAAAACGAACGGCTGATGAGTTGAAAGACAACTGAGGAAAAATCTGTTAGGGTGTGCTTGTTCGCATTTGGACCGGGAGGTACGAACAGGTATTCCCAATCGGGGTTTTGGATACGAGGTTAAATTTACACTATCACTTAATTGGAATGAACCGCAGCTTTCATATGATTAAGTCTCCCTGAACCGGGAAGAGTATCCTATGCATTCTGTAAAATTCGCATGCGTTTATTCTTTAAATTTTTATAATAAGTAGGTGATAGACCGGTAAAGTTTTTGAACTGGGCAATTAAGTAGTCTTCGTTTTTGTATCGAAGCTTTTCGGCAATTTCAGCCAGAGGTATTTCATCATACAGTAAAAGTTCTTTGACACGCTCAATTTTTTGAAGAACGATAAACTGCATGATCGACATCCCTTTTACATCCGAAAAGATTTTTAATATAAACTCATTTTCCATTCTCTGTTTATTACCAATAATGTCATCAAAACTCAGGTTAGGCAATTCGTCGGAATAATGGATCACATCGACGACAGTATTTATGATACGATCTATAAGCATACTATCATTTTTGTCAAGCAGTTCCAGGTCTGATTTCTCCAAGTTCTTACTTAGCTCTTCAAGTTGAGCTTCTGTAGTTTCTTCAGGAAACTCTATAGCACCATGTAGGGAGATGCAGTAATTGAGGCCCGATTTTCTGAGTTCCTCCCTTAATATTACCTTATGCCTAAGGCTAAGCATGTATTTTATGTATCTTTTATGAGAGAACATAACAACCGATTGATTTTTACTATTTTATCAATTAGAGCAACGTTCATTATACACGCTTTTCAAAATTTTGTTCCTGATTTTCTGTAATACTCCCCAAAAATTAGGACCATTGGTTAAGTTTGTATATTACAAACCAATAATCAAAAACCGATGAAACGTACACGACGAAAGTTCAGCGCTAAATTCAAAGCTACTGTAGCTATTGAAGCCCTTAAAGAACGCCAAAGCCTGGCTGAGTTAGCCACCCACTTTGAAGTCTATCCCAATCAAATGTCCAAGTGGAAACGTGAGTTTTTGGATAACGCTGATCGTGCTTTCGAGGGGGCTACCGCTGAAGCAGACGAGCCAGTGGTAAACGTAGATGGCTTGGGCAGCCAAATTGGGCAGCTGAAAGTGGAAATTAACTTTTTAAAAAAAAGCTTAACCAAAGACAGACTATGAACCAGCGTAAAGCCTTGGTGGACCCAGACCACCGATTGAGTATTCGCCGGCAGGCTGATCTGCTGGCGGTTTCCCGAAGCAGCTTCTATTACAAACCGGTAGAGGAGTCGCTGCAAAACTTGCACCTCATGGAGCTCATGGATCAGCTTTTTACAGAAGATGCAACCCCGGGTGTGCTGGGCATGCAAGATGAACTGGCCGATCGCGGCATACACTATAACATCAAACGAATCAGGCGTCTTCTGAGTAAAATCGGCATTGAACCTATCTATTCAAAAAAGAATCTGTTGCGGTTGGGAAAGGCTAAATATATTCATCCGTATGTGTTGCGAGGCAAGCTATTTGCGAGCACGGATATATCCCACAAACCTTGAAAAGGTAAATCAGAGTTGGAAAATTTAATAACCGGATTTTAATGCTGACTATTCACTTACCGTTAGGTATCCTACTACACAGTTTTAATCTGTTCACCTGACTCCAATGGGTACTCACCCAGGTCGGTTAACTTTAACGAGGGAGGTTCGTGGTTTGTCCATAAGCCATTGGGGTGAACAAACCATTAAACAGGATAATTAATCCTGCACAAACAAAAGTTGTCCTTCCAACAAAAAGATTAGATATCATTTTCAATTTTCGGATGCTGATGTTCGAAGCTGGCTCATTATACTCTGTATATCATACTCCTCCCAGCATTCCTGCAAAAGGTTATTTTCCACATTGCACATCCACATGCCGGTTGAACGGATAGTATTACCCGTAGGAGGTATACCAAGCAAGGTATCTTTATGTGTTCCGGTAAATGAAAAACGGGCAGCTACCTTATTACCTTCAGTAAGAACATCTTCAAGGACAAGAGTATAGTCGGGGAGAGCTCCACGCCAATACGTGATAACCGCTTTATGCTCATCATAACTTGCAGTATCAGGTTTTCCAAAGTAGTGTAAAATGAATACAGGAGGTGTTACTTGTTCAATAACATCCAGGTTTCCCTGATTCCAAACTTGCTCAAAGTATGTCGTAATGAGTTTTTCACCATCCTCAGTACTTCCTTGGGCAATCGTTGACAGTGGAATAAAAAGCAGCGATACGCATAGTAGTAACCCGTTAGCAATACGGGGATGAAAAAATGATGTATTCATAAATATATATTTAATTGAAATTGAAATTGAAATTGAAAAAACTAAAAAATGGCAAGGTGCTTCCCTCTTAATGCCCAGGTTACCAATCCGAGATATTATCTAACCTTCATAAATTTCTTCATTTAGCCATTGAGTAGTTTTTTTTAGCCCTTCCTCAAGGGTTACTTCAGGCTCCCAACCAAGAAGTTCTGATGCTTTTTGAGTAGGGAAGCGTTTGTAGGAGTTCGCCATCTCTATAAATCCCTGATCAATGGGGTACTAATACCGGTATCTTGTTTGCGAAGGCCATCAGGCGGGCAATCATCAATGGCAGGCCTTTGGGCTCTTTATCGCACAATCGCCCGTAATGACTCATAAACTCACGCCATGTTGTTATATCTGCCGATACATTAAAAGATTCTCCGGCCGCTTTAGGTTGCTTTGCGCACAGTATTAAGGCTCCCACCACATCGTCGATGTATACGGGATTAAAATGTGCTGATCCATCTCCCAGGAATACAGGCTTGCCTTCCAGAATATTCCGGAACATTCCTTCTGACCAAATACCATGGCCGGGACCGTAGATCATCGATGGCCGAATAATTGAAAGTTCTAATTCAAACTTCTCAGCTATATCAATAGCCCGTTTTTCAGCTTGTGCTTTCGTTCTTGGGTAGGTAGAAGGATGATTCAATGCCAGTGGTGTGGACTCATCTACTTCATCTATTTCTGCCATATCATAAACGCCAACGGTACTCACATGAATAAAGCGTGATACTCCGGCCTCTCCGGCAAGTCTTACTAAAGTTTCAGTTGCATCTACGTTCACGGATTGCGCAGTATCAGGATCAGCATCCAAAACGGCGGCGGCATGAAAAATGAAATCCTTGCCCTCCACCACTCTCTTTAGTGCCTCCGTATCGAGAATATCCATAGCCTCAAGGGTTACTCCTTTCTTTTTCAGGTGAGAAACGCGATCAAGATTTCTACCTACGCCGGTGACCTCTGCTTTTTCTTTTGTAGCAAGTAATTCAGCAAGGCGGGAACCGACAAAGCCGGTTGTCCCCGTTACCAGGATAGATTTACCAGTAAGTGATTTCATTATAAGCCTAGAAAATTATTATTGAAGTGAAAACGCATGAGTGATCCTTAAACCTTAGTTACAGTACTATTTCACCGTACCTGTTCATGATCTCTTGCCACCAGCCCCACTCTCCGATATAATTCATGATCACATGTTGAACTGCCAGTAAACCCAGCATAAACGGATAAGGCAGCCTTATTTTACCTCTTCTTTTGTCATCCAGAATTAGCAGTAGCAAGACAACCTCTACAATAACATAGCTTAAATTAAGAGATATAGAGAAACTACCGACAGCCGGGATCCAAAATAAAAGACGGGTGATCGCTGGAAGAAGGGGACCAAAAATAGTGCACGCCATGTACCGTGCATGATACTCAGTGTCAGGAATATTTTTAATGGCTAGAATATAAAATAAAGCAAACATACCTAGCGTAGAGAAGTCAATAAAGCCCAACTGATAGGGTACCAAAGGAGGATAATTTCCTTTATTCATCATTATATGGATCATATAAAGCCCACCTATAATGAGTAGAGGAACAAGAATAAAAGACGTTTTTCCCAGCATGTGATGCCACTTCATTTTATCCTGACTATATAGCAGAGGCTGAACTACAAGAAGTAGCATCCACAAACTGGCTGTAATACCATGGAAATGGTGAGCTGCACTGGTTTCACCTAATTTTAGAAAGTAGGAAGGTAAAAAACCAAATAACATGATCAGGAAAGCCAAACCAAAATAAAGGTATGCTTTTGAATAAAAGGGTTGGGTATTAGTTTTTGTTTTGCGATCCATAATTCTTCATCTAATGTTAAAGATTTGAATTATTTATTTAACACTAAACTGCTGCATCATGCCGTGCATGAAATGCGGTCTTCCGCTTTCCGTATCCGGATACGGACAGATCAGAGCATATTCTCCCGGCTCAAAATCAACGGTTACATAGTTGGTCACTCCTTTATCCATTGGGCTTACTCCATTCAAAAAGATACCCGGAGCTTTGGGTAGAGGGCCTGCTTCGCCATTGATCACCTGTCCAAACCAATTCATCATATCTTCCAGCGTCTTTCCTTCCTCAAGCCTTGCCAGGATAAATTCATGAGGTTGGGAGGCTGCATTTTCTACCTTAATCGTTTTGCTGCCTGCCGTTATTTCGTCAGAGAGGCCAAACGTATAGTCATCCATATTCATCACCATATCTGCTTCCGGGGCTTCTGAATTATCATTGCCCGGATCAGTAACGGTCAGAGGGCGGGTCATACCTTTCATATAGTGAGGTTCTGCTGCCGGTACGGGTACTCCGCAGACAATAGCATAATTGCCCGCAATCAGATCAAGGGTAGCCTCTGATCCTTCACCGGATACCGGAGCCGATGGTCCGCCCCAGAGCGTTGCCCAATCAGGATAGCCTCCCATATTTGTTTCCATGTATTGCATTAACTCCTCGTATGTATGTCCTTCAGAAATATGAACCAGTCCGGCATTATGGGGAAACATGCCCTCATTTTTGATACGGAATGTGGTCAACCCTGCAGAAATAGAATCCGGCACGTCCAGGAATACAAAATCAGCGGTAGTGATCGTTACCAGCTGCGGACTTTTAAATTCATTATCGCCGGCTTTATTACTGGAGCTTTCGTTATTTGATGTGCATGAGATAAGTAAACCGGTTGCACATAGTAATATGAGTATATATTTGAATACAGTCATTTGCTTTTCTTTTTATTGTTGATTTTAGTTGAGGTATAGCTGGCTACTGGCGACTTGAATAGAGTTGTTTTCTCACCTGATGTTCTGAAACGTAACCTCTATCTATTGTCTCAGGACTTGATTGTAGTATAGCTCTCTTATCGAGGTGATTTACTTGCTGTGCTTTGAATGGCTGTGACACACATACAGTAACTCAAAAAAGCAATATCAATGGTGTACCCACAAACCGTTTATACATTAAAACTCCGAAAATCTGATTTATATACCTAGACAAGTATGTCCCTTAAATATACTTGTCACCTCATTTTCATTTATAGGACATAAAAACATTTATTAATTAAAAATGCAAAAATATTAATATTTATCGGATGTAACGTGTTGCTAAGCAATTATTTAGGGTATTTGTTATTTACAGTTAAACAGGTTTGTTTTTTCTGGTATGTAAAGTAATTGAAACTCAGAATTTTTTAAGCATCAGGTGTACTTGGTCACTCGCGGACCGGAGGTCCGAATAGGCATTCCCAACCGGGTGGTTTGGAACGAGGTTCCAAAATATTTTTTCATGGAGAACAGCAGATCAACCCTGATCGACGAGTTACCTACTGGTTTTATTTAATAACAATTGGTTAATCCTGAAAGCGAGATTTTTCCTGTTCAATTATTTAAGTTTTTGAATAAACCGGAATCAACCTTTGTTTCATGACTCCTCGATCTTTTATTTTCCTTCTGTGCGTTGGCTTTTTAAATATTTCTCAGACCGCATATGCCCAGCTTACGGCTAGCGGTGTGGTTTTTGAGGATTCAAATCAAAATGGATCGCTGGATCGCGGCGAATCAGCACTGGCGGATGTTCCTGTATCCAATGGATCCGAGGTAGTACTTACCAATAAGGATGGCCGGTATACCATATCAATAGAAGAAGAGGATGCCACGGTGTTTGTGATCAAACCGGCAGGGTATGAGTTTCCGTTGAACCGATTGAATCAGCCCCAATTCTTTTACATCCACAAACCAAAAGGTTCACCTGAACTTGAATTTAAAGGGGTTGAACCAACCGGTCCGTTGCCTGCAAGTCTGAATTTTCCACTGTATAGAGCTGAAAGAACTGATGATTTCAGCGTGTTACTATTTGGGGATCCACAGCCATATAACCGACAGGAAGTGGATTTCTTTGACCGTGATATTGTGGCAGAACTTAAGGGAGCAGAGGGCTATGAGTTTGGAATCACGCTGGGGGATATCGTTGGGGATGACCTGGATCTGTTTGAACCATACAACGAGTCAGTTGCTAAGATCGGCACTCCATGGTTCAACGTATATGGCAATCATGACATGAATTTTGATGCTGAAACCGATCAATATGCGGACGAAACCTTCGAGGCTACTTTCGGTCCTGCAAGCTATTCCTTCAATCATGGTGAGGCTCATTTCATTATCTTGGATGATGTGGTGTTTCCCAGAACCGATGGTCTTTCCGGATATATTGGCGGATTCACTTCTCAACAGCTTACTTTCATCGAAAATGAACTGAAATACGTTCCGAACGATAAACTGATCGTGATCGCACTTCATATTCCAATGTTCACCTCAAATACACCTGACCGGACGTTTCGAATTGAAGACAGAAGCCGGCTGTTCGAGTTACTGAAAGATTATCCAAACACCCTCTCGATTTCGGCTCATACCCACCTGCAGAGCTTTCATTTCTTTGATGTGGATGAGGGGTGGCAGCAACTTGAGCCTCACGTTCACTATAATGTCGGGACCACAGGCGGCGACTGGTGGTCAGGCGAATTCGATGAGCGCGGCATCCCCGAAACCCTAATGCGGGATGGAACGCCGAACGGTTATGCGATACTGAATATCAGCGGTAATGAATACACCATCGATTATAAAGTGGCCAACTCAGATAAAAGTGATCATATGAGTATATGGGGACCCAAAGTGGTGCCACAAAACCGATGGCATGGAGCTCAGCTTTACGTCAATTATTATCTGGGCAACGAGTATACTAAAGTGGAGTACAAACTGCAGGGAAGGGATGATAACTGGAGAACTATGAACCGGGTAGCTGAGCAGGATCCCTTTGTGGCTAATCTTCGTCAAAAGTGGGATACGATGGATCAAATGCCGGAGCAGGGCAGAAGACCTTCCAATCCTGTGGACTCGGATCACCTTTGGAAAGTAAATGTACCGAATAACATCTCAATTGGCACTCACGTGATTGATATAAGAGTCACAGATATGTTTGGCAGAGCCTTTGAAGATCGTTTCACTTATGAAGTGGTGGAGCCAACCTACGCCAGATAATTTAGTATTGAATCAGCTTTAAGCGAAAGCAATTCTCCGCCAATACTTTTACATTGTGTAACTCAAATCTGAATCAGATCACATCATTATGGCAAATTTTCCCAATCCTTTTTTTAGATGGAGACCTCACCCATGGCATGGACTAGAAGTCGGTTCCAATCCTCCTGAGATCGTAAATGCCTTCATTGAGCTCACCCCATTTGATACAATCAAATATGAGGTGGACAAGAAGACCGGTTATATGCGGGTAGATCGCCCACAAAGAAGTTCATCCTTGCCGCCATCTCTTTATGGGTTTATCCCCAGGACCTATTGTGGTGATGAGGTTGGGAAGCTTTCCAAGCAGAAGGTAAAAGGGGATAGGGATCCGCTGGATATTTGTGTACTTAGTGAACGCCCGATCGATCGTAATGAGGTAATTCTCAGTGCGAGGGTTATCGGTGGTTTGCATATGGTGGATCAGGGTGAAGCAGACGACAAGATCATTTCAGTATTAGACAATGATACCTACTACTCAGATATAACGGATGTGAATGATCTCCCCCCGGTCCTGATCGAAAGACTTAGACATTATTTTGGCACGTATAAGCTGATCCCGGGTAAAGATACCAACGATGTGTTTGTAGAAGGTATCTATGATGTGGAGCACGCAAGTAAGGTGATCAAAGCCTCGATTGAAGACTACGAAACCATGTTTGGGGAATAGGACAGGAAGTCTTTGAAATGGCCATGAAGATCAGATCACTTGGATAATACTACACTAAATAAGGGGAAAGAAAATATTCGGGTGCAGAAGTTTATCGTCCTGGTGGCGGTGGTTCTTTTTGTACTCAAAATGGCAGCCTGGTACCTGACCGGATCGGTAGCGGTACTTACTGATGGGCTTGAAAGTATTGTAAATGTGATCAGTGGGTTCATCGGATTGTACAGCTTATATCTTTCCGCTAAACCCAAAGACTCCAATCACCCTTACGGCCATGGAAAGGTCGAGTTCATTTCTGCGGGGATAGAAGGAGCCCTTATTACGGTTGCGGGTTTGTTGATTGTTATGGAAGCCATTCAAAGCTTCATTGATCCCGAGCCTTTGAGAAGTCTGGATCTTGGGATCGTGCTTGTTGGAATATCTGCAGTTATAAATTATACATTTGGCTACTGGGCATACGAGACTGGCAGACGTAACGATTCATTGGCCCTACAAGCAAGCGGAAAACACCTTCAAACGGATACCTTTACGACTATCGGTATTATAGCAGGATTGATTTTTATCCGATTTACCGGCATTGAGTGGATGGATGGTGTAGTGGCTATCTTTTTTGCCCTGCTGATTATGAGGACAGGAGTTAAGATCCTGAGGCAGGCTGTAGCCGGGATCATGGATGAGTCGGATGAGGACCTTCTGGAAGAAATGATCCATTTTCTACAGGATAACCGGGACCCAAAATGGATCGATCTCCATAATCTTCGCATCATCAAATACGGCAGAATTCTCCATGTGGATTGTCACCTTACGCTTCCGTGGTATCTGACTGTGAAGCAGGCTCATGTTGAACTGGATAAGATCGAAGAGTTGATCGCTAAAAAATTCGGAAATCGTATTGAGATCTTCATTCATACCGATTACTGCATGGAATTTTCATGCCGGCTCTGTCAGGTTGAAAACTGCGAAGTAAGGCAGCATGAATTTGAGGAAGCCATTACCTGGACGGTTGAAAATGTTGCTACTGATGGCAAGCATCAGTTAGACGAGCAGTAACCTTATCACAAAAAGTCACTTAGATCCAGTTGCAGCTCTTTCGAATATTTCCTCAATAAAGTGATCTTATAATCGGGCATCAGCTCTGTTTCTCCGGCTACGATCTCTTTTGCAAGTCGGTTCGGAAGGATGAACGATTTGGCGTGCTTTCCAAAATCTTCCGCGATCTTATTTTGAATAGGTTTCATCAGCTTATCCTTAAGATCATTGACTCTGTTTTGCTCCCGGCGCATGGCAAGGTAGTTTTCTTTACTCATGGTGTAGGAGGCCTTTTGCTTTTTGGACAAATTCTTTTCCTCCGCTTCACGAATGGCCTTCTGGATTATATTCTGGAGATCAGATTTAAAAGATGCATTTTTGATCTTTCCGAAAATTCCTTTGGTATTTTCCCAATTTTCAGCTTTAGAAGGATCCATAGCAAGTTCCTGTATCAGTTTCTTATTCGCTAAATGATAAACCGGCTTATTGAAAGACTTGGCAACCCCATCAAAAAATTCCATCAGTTTCTGGTACAGATGCCATTCATAGACAGAAAGGTCATTTTTATCCTTATCTTTGATCAGATTGTTGTGGTCTTCATCACTATAATCCAGATGATTGAAGATCTTGTTTTCCTGATGGATCCATTCCAGTATTCCCTGTTCATCAGCGATCTTGGTCAGTTCTCTTTTAAATTCCAGAAGGTATAAAACATCGTCTGCTGCATAGTAAAGCTGATCTTCTGATAAGGGCCGACGAAACCAGTTACTCTGCTGAGAGCTGCTGTTGACCTCAATATCCAAAACCTGTTTGATCAGTTTTGTAAGTGATGCCGGCTGAAAGTTCAATAGACTCGTGGCAGCATCCAGGTCGTATAGATTTTTTGGAAAACAGCCCAAGGAGTGAAATAGTCTCAGGTCCTCTCCAAAAGCAAATACCACTTTCTGAATTTCTGGATCTTCGATAACAGGAAATATGCCCTGAATATCAATATCATTACTCAGTGGATCGATCACATAGCAATCATTGCCATCGTAGACCTGCATCAAGCACATATTGAAACCATAGCGGTATCGGTTGCGGTCAAACTCCAGGTCGATGGCAAACTCATCAGCTTTGCTGATCTCGATTACCACATCCTGTAGTGCATTATTGTCTTCGATGTATTGAATATTCATAAATGGGGTCTGATTTTTCCTAAAGATATCAGAATTAAGGAATAACTGTAGTCTATCTGTGGTTTTCGTAAATATTTGGTTCTAATAAGTCAGCTAGTTGTTTCATATCTGTTTCAGATACGGATTTATTTCTTGTATTCAGGATCTCATCCAGCTGTGATTCTGTTCGTATACCCAACACAGCCGAGGCAACTGCCGGGTGTTGCAGTACATGTTCAATGGAAGCTTTGATAGGGGTACCGGTTTCATTTACAGCTTCTCTCATCTTTTCTACCTGTTCTGCTGAGTATCCCAGGTATTCCTTGCCGGGCTTATCGATCAGCATTCCTTTTGCAAGTGTTCCGCGGGTTATCACACTGATCTCATTTTCAGCCAGCAGATCTAAAACCTCCTCTTCAGGTCTGCGGTCCAATAAGCTGTACTGCATCATTACCACATTCATATTGGATCGATCTACCCACTCCCGTATGGTATTCGGCCGAATAGATGAGATTCCATAGGCACTGATCTTCCCCTTCTTTTTCAGGGATTCAAATGCTTCGATGGCTTCGTCAATCGGGTCGTCAATGGTTCCACCGTGTAGCATGTAAAGATCGATATGATCAGTTTGAAGCCTGCGCAGACTTTCATTCACCCCATTCAGAATATGCTCTTTAGAAGGTTTCCAGTCCCAACCTGAGCCATCTTCACGCCAGACGTTACCAACTTTTGTGCAGATGAACACATCATCGCGGATCGGACTCAATGCGGTTCCAACCATCTCCTCGTTCATGCCCTTATCATAGAGATCAGCCGTGTCAAAAAAGTTGATACCACCGTCTTTTGCTTTTCGGATAAGGTTGTTCACGTATTGTTGTCTTTTTTGTAATTCAAGGGACATACATCCGAAACCGATCTCACTGACTTCAATATTTGTTCTGCCGAGTTTTCTGTACTTCATAATTTTGATCCATTAGTGTTCAATAATATAAACATAAGCTTAGCGGAATGATTCCTGATTTGATTCCTTGCCATAAATGATGCATACTTATCCGGAATAAAAAATATGGAGGTCACAAAGTAATGTCGGAAAGGGACTTAAAAGGTTATTGGAAGAAGAACCTGAAATATCTGGGAATCCTGCTCAGTATTTGGTTCATCGTATCGTATGGGTTTGGGATCCTGCTTGCCCCGGCTTTGAATGAAATACAGATTGGTGGGTTTAAGCTTGGCTTCTGGTTTGCACAGCAGGGATCCATTTATACTTTTGTGATACTGATCTTTGTGTACGTGTATCTGATGAATAAACTGGATCAACAGTTCAACGTGCGGGAGGTTTGATCATGGATGTGCAACTATGGACCTATATTTTAGTTGGATTAACTTTTGCCATCTATATCGGCATCGCGATCTGGGCGAAAGCGGCTACCACCAGTGACTTTTACATTGCAGGAGCTCATGTTAGTCCTCTGACTAACGGCATGGCCACAGCCGCCGACTGGATGTCTGCAGCTTCTTTTCTCTCCATGGCAGGACTCATTTCCTTCATGGGATATGATGGAGCCGTATACCTGATGGGATGGACCGGCGGTTACGTATTGCTGGCTTTGTTGCTGGCTCCGTATCTCAGAAAGTTTGGGAAGTTTACTATTCCTGATTTTATCGGTGACAGGTATTATTCCAATTTTGCAAGAACTATAGCGGTGATCTGTGCTGTCATTGTGTCCTTCACTTATGTAGCCGGACAGATGAGGGGAGTGGGGCTTGTCTTCTCAAAGTTTCTGGAAGTGAACATTAATATTGGTGTATTGATCGGTATGGCAATTGTGTTTTTCTATGCGGTTCTTGGGGGAATGAAGGGTATCACCTACACTCAGGTAGCGCAATATTGTGTTTTGATCTTTGCCTTCATGGTACCGGCCTTCTTTATATCATTTCAACTGACCGGCAATCCCATACCGCAACTTGGTTTCGGCTCAACCCTTACAGATGGAAGTGGCCAATATCTACTTGAAAAGCTGGATGAACTGCATACCGAGCTCGGATTTGCGGCATATACAAGCGGTACCAAAAGCATGCAGGATGTATTCTTCATTACGGCGGCCTTGATGATCGGTACAGCCGGACTGCCCCATGTGATCGTACGGTTCTTTACGGTACCTAAAGTCCGTGATGCCCGAATATCGGTTGGTTATGCTCTTATTTTCATAGCCATTCTATATACCACGGCACCGGCTATTGCTGCTTTTGCAAAATATAATCTGATGGAAACTGTGAATGAAGAAGCTTATACAGAAATGCCCGAATGGTTCAGTACCTGGGAAGAAACGGCTTTGCTGACCTGGGTAGATAAAGATGAGAATGGTATCATCACCTATGCACCCGGTTCTGCCATTGAAGGATTACCCGACATTCAACGAAATGCAGAAGGCGATATCATTCGTGGTGATTACGGTGAGGTCATGGTCAATAATTCAGTTGCAGCCGGGTCCAATGAGCTCTATGTGGATCGCGATATCATGGTGCTGGCAAATCCTGAGATCGCAAATTTACCGGCCTGGGTGGCTGGATTGGTAGCTGCCGGCGGACTTGCTGCAGCCCTTTCAACGGCGGCGGGTCTGTTACTTGTGATCTCGACGGCGGTGTCTCATGATCTTATCAAAAAGCAGATCAAAACGGATATCTCAGATAAAAGTGAGCTAATGTGGGCGAGGATCTCAGCTGGCGGTGCCGTATTAGTTGCAGGATATTTTGGGATCAATCCCCCGGGCTTTGTAGCGGAGGTGGTGGCCATTGCCTTTGGTCTCGCTGCCGCATCCTTTTTCCCGGCCATCATACTCGGGATCTTCTATAAGAAGATGAACCTACAGGGAGCCATAGCCGGAATGATAGCAGGATTATTATTCACACTGTCATATGTAGTGTTCTTCAAGATTGCTTTTCCTGAATACAATACCCCTGAATACTGGTGGTTTGGGATTTCACCGGAGGGAATTGGAACACTGGGAATGCTGCTAAATCTTACCGTAGCCTTTGCTGTGGGAATGATCTTTCCGGAACCACCGGAGGATGTGCAGAATATGGTGGAAGAGATCAGATATCCTCAATAGAATAATTGGGAAATATAAAAGCTCCTGCGTAAAACACAGGAGCTTATAATATTTATCTAAAAGTAGGTTCTTAGAACCAGCCGGAACCCAGTCCACGAAATGGCCATGGGATGGAGGCTATCGTGATAAGAAGCCCGATGCCATAGGTGATAGCCACTCGTTTGTGCTTGTCAAGAGAGTCCTGAAGACGTTTTGCAGAACTAAATCCAAACGTGATCAGGGCGATCGCTATGATCATCATGGTAATGTGCTCAACGGTATAGAACCGAAGCACAGAACTTTCCATTACACCTGATTCAAAAGAGACTTTAGGGCTGATGAAATAAAGAACCAATCCTATCAACAGCTGAATGTGTGTAAAAATGAGAGCCAGCAGTGCAGAAATTCGATCTGATTTTTGATATTCTTTCTGTCCCATCCATCCGGAAACAGCTTTTATGATCGCCCAGACGATCAGTACCAATAATATCCAGCGAAGTCCTGAGTGAGCGTGTAATAGACCGGTGTACATAATTAGTGTAATTGAGTTAGAATTTTGGCTGAATATAGCGAAGTATTAGTTCTTAATCTTATACTCGAGTTTGTTGAATATCTTACGGACCCGGCGCTTGTTTACTCCCAGGTCGTATTCACCAACCCGGCTTGCACTTCTGATGTAGAAAATGGTTTTTTCTTCATATTCTTCGATGATCACATTCACATCATCCTTGAAACCAAACAGAGGAATTCGATACACGGCGTGCAGTTCTATTCGCTTTGGATCTTTTACTATGAATTTATAAGCATCTTCCTCAAAGATCTGCGAGAGATACTCAAATATCACTTCAATACCTGCGTCAAACACCTTATGGGTTCGAACACAATTTGGCGAACCGGGGCATTCAGGAAGGGGGTTTTCTGTTATAAATTCAGCCATGATTACAGCAACTTTTAGATGTTCTGTTGTTGGCTTAGAAATCAATCCAGCTCAAAAAATCGTTCCATCTGCTTCAGAAAGGATTCAACATCCTCGCAAACGGTGAACAGGGACAGGCTTTCTTTATGGATGAAATCATGGTTGACGGCATTTTTAGTAAACTGTAGCAGTCCGTCAAAATATCCATCCGTGTTGATGATGAAGATTGGTTTGTTGTGAATTCCGAGCTGTCTCCAGGTCAATATCTCAAAGAATTCATCAAGGGTTCCGAATCCACCGGGTAAGACCAGAAAAGCATCAGACAGGGATTCCATGAGGGCTTTGCGGGTGTGCATGTCCTGAGTTTCGTGAAGATCGGTAAGCCCCTTGTGAGAGACTTCTCTTTCCTTAAGCTGAGTTGGGATCACGCCGATAACGTCTCCACCTTCAGTCAGAGCTGCATTGGCCACTTCCCCCATGATACCAACACGTCCGCCACCATAAACTATGCCCCAGTCACGCCGGGCTATTTCGCGTCCGGCATCTTTTGCAACTTCAGGAAACTTAGGATAGTTGCCTTTTCGGGATCCGCAGTAAATACAAATATGTTTTTTCATCAGGCTATTGTAAACATTCGATTTAATACAGTATCCAGCTTTTCAACAAAATAGGTAATGTCCTCTTCTGTGTTCTGTTTGCCAAGGCTGACACGGATGCTGGAGTGTGCCAGGTTTGGATCCATTCCAATTCCGGCAAGCACGTGTGATGGCTCTACGGCTCCGGATGTGCAGGCTGATCCGTTGGATACGCAAATACCCTCTATATCAAGGTTCAGCAATAACATTTCACCGTCAATATGTTTGTTGTCATCATCACTGAAGGAGAGATTTATAATATGAGGCACCCCGTCGTCTTGTGGCCCATTCACCGAGACTTTCACTGATAATTTATCTCTGAGTTGATCCAAAAGGAGGGAGCGCAGTTTTTCAAATTGGGCTGTATGATCCTCCATTTCCTTTATGGCCAGTTCAAGGGCTTCGGTGAATCCTACTATACCGGGAACGTTCAGGGTACCACCGCGGCGGCGTCTCTCCTGAGACCCGCCGATCATCCAAGGCACCCAGCGTGCTCCGTTTTTTACGTACATGATTCCGGTACCTTTTGGTCCGTATATTTTGTGGGCACTTCCAGAGAGGAAGTCGACTCCTAATTCTTTCACATTCAAAGGAAGCTTACCTAGGCTTTGTACGGTGTCGGAGTGGAAAGGGACCTCAAACTCCCGGCAGACTTCCGCAATTTCCTTAAGCGGGTTAAGAGTGCCAATTTCGTTATTGACGTGCATAAGGCTCACTAAAGCCGTGTTTTCGGTGATGGCCTTACGAACAGCATCGGCTGTAATCTTTCCGGTCTTATCAGGCTGTGCAAACACAGGTTTAATGCCGTGCATCTTTTCCATTTCAACCGTATGCAGAACCGCATGGTGTTCGATCTCGGAGGTGATCACTTCCTTTTTATCGCCTGATACCGCAAGCACACCTTTGATCACTGCGTTATCACTTTCGGTTCCTCCACTGGTGAATACGATCTCAGAAGGCTCAGCCCCAATTAAAGCAGCTACTTTTTCACGAGCATCCTCCACTACAACTTTGGTCTTTTGGCCAAGGTGGTGAGCGGAATTAGCGTTTCCGTAATTATCTTTCAGATAAGGCATCATGGCCTCTAATACCCGCTCATCTAAAGGTGTGGTGGCGGCGTGATCGAAGTAAACCGTTCTCATCAATTTCTGATATTTTCAGATTAGAATTCAGTGCGCTAAAAATATTCAAATTGCCGGTGAAAAGCAGGGTGTAATCCGGGTTCATGAAAACTTCATTTCATGATGAGAACTTGGTACCTTAAGACGGTAAGCAAACTTTAAATGACCAATTAACTCATGGCAAAACTCACTCTTAACGACGTCGAAGTAAAAGGTAAAAAAGTGCTGATGCGCGTGGATTTCAACGTGCCTATTGAAAACGGAAAGATCTCGGATGATAACCGTATTGTTCAGGCATTACCATCCATCAAGCATGTAATTGAAAATGGGGGGCTGCTGATCCTGACGAGCCACCTGGGTCGCCCGGCCGGAGAATATGATCCGGAATTTTCCCTGAAACCTACGGCTGATCACCTCTCAACGCTGATCGATGCAAAGGTACATTTTGCAGAAGATTGTATCGGTGAAAAAGCTGAAGCTGTAATTAATAATGCAGATTTTGGAGATGTGGTGGTTCTTGAGAACGTCCGGTTCCACCCTGAAGAGAAAAAGAATGATGAGGAGTTCAGCAAAAAGCTGGCGACTCATGGCGACCTGTTTGTGAATGATGCGTTTGGAAGTTCACACCGAGCTCATGCTTCGGTTGCAGGTGTTACAAGATATCTTCAGCCTGCTGTTTCCGGCTACCTGCTCGAGAAAGAGATTAAGTACCTGGAAGAGAGCATCAATGATCCTGAGCGACCGTTTGTGGCAATCCTGGGAGGTGCCAAGGTGTCTGATAAGATCGGTGTGATCGAGAATCTGCTTTCCAAAGTGGATACCATCATTGTGGGTGGGGGTATGACCTATACCTTCTATAAAGCCAAAGGCTGGCCGATCGGTAAATCATTGGTGGAAGAGGATAAAGTAGGTTTAGCTAAGGAATTGCTTGAAAAAGCTAAAAAGGCTGGAGTTAAATTCATGCTGCCAATGGATTCTGTGGTTGCCAAAGAATTTAAAAATGATGCCGAACATAAAGTGGTGGATGAAGATGGGATCGAAGACGGTTGGATGGCCCTCGATATTGGTCCACAGTCAGCACTGGCATTCGGTAATGTGATCAAAGGAGCCAAGACGGTAGTTTGGAATGGCCCAATGGGCGTATTTGAGATGGAGAATTTTGAGGACGGGACCTTCGCCGTAGCTGAAGCTCTTGCGGAAGCTACAAAATTCGGAGCAACCACTATCATCGGTGGCGGTGATTCAGCTGCAGCTATCAAAGCAGCCGGCCTGATGGATAAGGTATCTCACGTGTCAACCGGTGGTGGAGCCAGCCTCGAATATCTTGAAGGCAAGGAATTGCCCGGCGTTACCTCACTGACGGATAAGTAATATGTTAACGGCAGTATAATTAAAAGGCCGGTTTTAAGAATCGGCCTTTTTTATTCCTTTTAGACGTTTAAATTGAGGTCAGAAATTTATGTTTACAAATTGTATTCTTAGAAAAAAATGAATCAGTACCCGCTTTTATTGAGAAGCACCATACGGTTGGCTTTTGCTTTCCTGTTGATCGCAGCTTTGATATTGACCCGTCAGTTATTGGTACCGTTGTTCCTTAGCGTGATGCTGGCCTATCTATTGTTTCCCTACGCCGAGTGGCTCGAGAAAAGAAAAGTACCACGAATTGTCACAAATCTGATGGTGATCCTGGGATTCGGTGTGTTTCTGGGCGTGATAGGTAGCGCGGTAGGAGTGTTGGCCTCCAATTTTACCAGTGATTTCCCACAAATACGCATTCAGTTTGAGCAGAATCTGCAGAATATTTTAGGTTCTATCGCAGGTTATACCGGTATTTCGGAAGACAGTATTAATTTACTGGTTCGTGGCATAGGGGAAACGGGGCAGTATCTGTCTGAATTTTTCACAGCTACAACCAACACTATTTTAACGCTGGGTTTGCTTCCGGTATATACTTTTTTACTGCTGTTTTACAGGGATAAGTTCAGAGACTTTGTATCAATGCTCATCATTGATGAACATGAAGAGGGTCTGCAGAATATCATAGATCAGGCATCGGAAGTTGTGCCCAAATATTTGAAGGGCCTTCTGATAGTTTGTTTTTTGCTGATGGGACTCAATTCCCTTGGATTCTATCTGATCGGACTGGAATATGCACTTCTCTTTGGGATCATAGCGGCCCTATTCAACTTGATCCCATATTTGGGTACTATATTGGGCTATGGGGTGGTTTTGCTATTTGTATTTGGAACACAAAACCCATCACTGGCTCTGGCCGTGATCATACAATTTACGATCGTACAATTTCTGGAAAACAATATTCTGACACCCAATATCACGGGATCTTATGTGGAGATAAACCCTCTGGTGATTATCTTTTCATTGATAGCGGCCGGTATGATCTGGGGGTTACCAGGCATGTTGATCATCATTCCGTATCTCGGCCTCTTCAAAATAGTGTGTGAGAATGTGAAGAGTCTGAAACCTATCGGCTTCTTGTTGGGCACCAAAGGAACCGAGCGGCATTCACTGACCATAAGGTCGTTGCAAAAACGATTCGGCTGGATCAAAGATGATTCGAACTGATCGGAAATTGTAGCTTAAACTTTCCTATACGATTGGTACTTTTCATGACTCAGTCACTTAACATCATATTATGTCGGACAACTTAGATGCCATCCGCAAGAAACTGGATGATATAGACCGTACGATCTTAAAAGCGCTGGCACAGCGGCAGGGGTTGGTAAAAGAGGTTTCTGAATTGAAACTTAGCAATGAGAAAGGAATTCGTGACCTGGAACGGGAAGAACAGCTATTGAACCGTATTAGGGATCTTGCACATGAGGTTGGTTTAGACCGGTATTATGCTGAGCATTTGTTTCGGGAGATCATCACCAATTCGGTACGATTTCAAACGCATTCTCTGGTAGATCATCAAAATGAAAGATCCGGAGCAGATATTATCCGTGTTTCGTATCAGGGTACGGATGGGGCATACAGCCATCTTGCGGCTACCCGGCATTTCAGTGAACGGTATTCAAAGGTAGATGCGATCGGTTACGATACCTTCCAGCAGGCAGCCCAGGCTCTTATGGATGAAAAAGTGGATTATGCGATCTTACCTATTGAAAATACCACGGCCGGTTCTATAAATGATACCTATGATATTGTAGGTAACGAGAATATCCATATAGTTGGTGAGGAGATACTGAAAGTAGTTCACTGCCTAATGTCGGTTGAGCCGGTTGAACTTTCCAAAATCAGGCGAATCTTATCTCATCCTCAGGCCATTGCTCAGTGCACCACTTTTCTCTCCGGCCTGCCAAGATGCAAGGTAGAATCCTATTTAGACACCGCCATGTCTGCGAAGAAGATCCTGGAAGATGGGGACATCACTCAGGCCGCTATTGCCGGTGCCCACGCCGCAGACCTGTATGGGCTGCATGTTCTTGAAAGTGATATTGCAAATCAGAGTGCAAATTATACCCGCTTTGTTGTAGCAGCGAGGCAACCGGTGAATGTAGATACGCAGATCCCCGCCAAAACATCACTGATGATGGTCACTTCAAATGAGGAGGGTTCTTTGATCGTATGCCTCAATATTCTTCATAAGCATAAGATCAATATGGCGAAGCTGGAATCACGTCCAAGAATGAACGAGCCGTTCAGGTACACGTTTTATCTGGATATTCATGGGAATATAGAAGATCCGGAAGTCTCCAAGGGGTTGGAGGAGTTAAGCCATAAAGCTGAGGAGCTGAAGATCCTGGGTTGCTATCCTAAGCAAGAGAATTAAGAAGCTAAATAGCCGATCTAGAAGAGTTATGGAAATAGTTGAACGTGAATTGATCACAAAATAACCTGATTATCACTCTGAGCATCTCAGTAGTTATATAGAACTCTTAAATTGAACGCGAAGAGTCTCAAAGTCTGAGTTATTGCTCATAACATACCAGGCTATGAGATCAAGCCTGGTGGCGGACACAGTCCTTCACAGTCCTTGCGTTAACATTTTCCCCCAAGATGCCCACTCTATCCAAGGCGAAGTATTTAAATAATCCGGAACTTTACTCTGCAGCTTTAAATAAAAGTATTATCCGAATACTTTTCAAAAGCTCCGTTATTTATGAATTATCGTTTTTTAAAAAACCTGCTGATACTATCAGTAATAATTGTTTACCTCAACCTCACCTCGTGTGATATAATGGGTTCCAATAATGAAGTAGATGGCTGTCTCATTCAGTCAGGTATAGCCAGCTGGTATGGTGAGGATTATCACGGTACGCAGACTGCAAATGGTGAAATCTATGATATGGAATCCCTGACGGCTGCTCATAAAAGACTTCCGTTTAATACCATTGTCGGGGTTAAAAACCTGGATAATGGAGAGAATGTTATTGTGCGGATCAACAACCGGGGACCGTTTGTTGAAGGAAGGGTGATCGACCTATCGCGAGAAGCGGCAAGAGAGATAGGGATCATTGCAACCGGTTTGGCTGATGTGGATCTATATTTGATAGAAAAAGGGGACGGGGAAATTTCAGCCAATCTTAGCTGCCGTTAATTCATTCGCAGCTAAAAAAAATAATAATCGAATGATAAAAGGTTCACGGTTATTGAGACCATTTCATTTTCATATAAATTCAGGAATCACACCCGTTGTGTTTTTTCCACATTTCAGGATCGTGGCCTTCCGGTATATTTTGACATGGGTCACCGCTTGAATATCCACGCAGATCGTTATAGAGGATAATTTGCTCATTTGATAAAATATTTATCATTTCGAGGTGAGTAGATAGGTGAATGTATCTCAATTCAGCGTAATTCTGAGCACTCGCATTGATCAGTTCTTTTAACTTATCATCACTTATTGTCTTATCAGTGAAATGTGTATCCAGTTCTGTTTCCAACTCAACGATCTGTTTTCCCAGGGGGATAGCTTTTTGCTGCATATCATTGTAGAGACTCTGGATCACGTTTAACTGATCGTTTGTCAGATCAAATTCACCGGCTTCAAAAGCATCCAGTACGTGTCGCGGTCCGGGATAACCGTTTAGCTCGGCCGGCTTTGCCATACCATTAAAAGGAGTGCCTGCTCCTGTTTTAAGCCCTCTGATATCCTCGGGAGTCAGGGATTTAATAGATCGATCCTGTTGTCCTGAATATTGCGAATGAACCGAACTTTGGTGTTCGTGCTGGGCGTTTAATCCGGCTAAGCAAATGACAGAAATTACCAGACTTATGAAAAGTGACCTGAATGTGGTTTTGAACATGTGATTAGAATGGTGATTTGTTAATATTTAACTTAAAAAATATACAAATCCTACCACAACTATCACTTATTGTGTGGGGTGATGTAGAGTTACATTTGAAGCCTGAATCAACTGGCTATCAGATATTTGAATTCCGGATACATCTCATTTAAGTCCAGTGAACCGATTAGTTCCTCAATACCGTTTTTGTTTAGCAGTTTATGCGTGAGAAAATGTCCATCCATAAAAACGCCAAGCGTTCCATATGGTGAGCCGGATTTCCTTGCTTCCTCAGGTGTATGCACTCTATGTAATACCACATCAAAACCCATGTCCTCAAAAATGACTTTCATCTCATGGATGTAATAATTCACAAAGGCACTTTGATCTGCGAAACTGATCGTGATGCCGTGTGGATTCAATGGATTGGTTTTTTCTGCTATTGGCAGGGCAAAGGCAGGAACCGGTACTTCTGTCTTGAACTTTTTTAACAGCATCGTAAAGCCGGGAATATGAGCGTGCTCAAGATATCCGCGCTGCAGGAAGAAATCCCGGTCATTTGTTGAAATCCTCATTCTCCAAAACAATGACCATACCGTTACTTATGCTGTTATTAGTCTCAGTCGTTTGCAACAACTCTGATTTTAACCATTGCTCCGGCCCATCATCTGCCACATAAACATGATTGATATACGTATAACCCGGCGCATAAATCGGTTTCCATGCAAATTCAGCTGGCACATATTCTATGAAGGCATCCTTTGGGGTATCCAGTTTTATGATGACCATGCCCTCCTCGAATCTATCCAGCAACCAATCCCGATTATATGTAAACAACTCAGGACTGTTTGGGTTTTTTAGATCTATGCAGGGCAAGGTTCCCTGACCTATGGTATCAGCGTTTAGTTTGATGAGTGTCATGGCGGCCTCCGGAGTTTTTCGGATGCTACCCATAATTCTTAAAGAACGTATGAAGAAAGAAGATCTTTAGATCTTTTTTGAACCATCTTTCCATTGCAACTCAAACGATTCCTTTTCTGTAAAAGTCTCGGATTTTCGGATCCATTTTTCATTTTGCCAAACACGTACAAAACCCTTTTCAAGTGGCTCATTGGGATTTTGTTTGTCCAATGCGTGTGACAATGAGGTCAATAATTGTTGTCGGGTTCTGAGCTGCGATTCTGCTTTATGGGTAAGTTTTTCCCGTAGATTTTGAATGTTGACATGAGCCGAATCCATTTTCTGTTTTACGACCTGAAGGGCGTGAGATTTTGCCAGATTAGAGACTTTGTCCTTGTATAATTGAATGGCCCCTATGGTGTGCATTTCAAGTTTTTTGGCTTTGTCTTCCACAAGAAAACGTATTTCATTGATATCAGGTACGGCAAGCACTGCGGCCTGAGTTGGAGTAGCAGCCCGGGCATCAGCCACAAAATCGGAGATTGAGAAATCCACTTCGTGGCCCACAGCACTTATGACAGGAACCTTACTTTTGAAGACAGATCTTGCCACGGCCTCTTCGTTAAACGGCCAAAGGTCCTCGAGAGAACCGCCACCGCGTCCTATTATCATCACGTCCACATTCCTATTTGATGAGAAATACTCAATTCCCTTTACGATCTCGGGAGCCGCATTGACACCCTGAACCGAAGCATGGTACAATTTTACGGTGGCAAGCGGCCATCGCTTTTCGAGGGTGGACCTGATATCCTGAAAAGCTGCTCCTGTTGCTGAAGTCACCACTCCAATAGTTTGAGGAAATTTGGGAAGTGGTTTTTTGTGATGGTCTTCAAATAATCCTTCTGCTTTCAACTTGGCTTTCAGTTTTTCAAAAGCCTGTTGCAGTTTCCCGATCCCGGCCTGCTGAACCAGACTCACGATCATCTGATATCGGCCGTGCGGAGCATAAACCTGAATGTCGCCGCCAACTACGATCTGCTGGCCATCAGTAAGGTTCAGGTCGAGGCGCTGAGCTGTACTTCTCCATATCACGCAGGGCAGGGCGGCATTCGAATCCTTAAGGGTGAAATAATAGTGTCCGTTACGGCTTTGATTGACATTGCTTGTTTCTCCCTCAACCAGGATATCTATAAAATTTTGCTCGAGCACATTCTTGATCTTATCGGTAAGCTGAGAAACGCTCGGGATATCAAATAAAAAAGGGATCTGATTTTCGGACATAGGAGGTTTTTCGTTTCGAAATTACAGCTTAAGGTAAGAAGGATTGAAATCCTTCGCATGTGCAAAGACTGATTTCAAAATCACAAAAATCATGAAATATTTTCACTAAGCTCAAAAGATCTCTCAATGATCAGAAATAATATTTATAATCAGGAAAAGCATCATGCAAAAAAGATATATCAGGAGGAACTAAAAAGATTATCCAAAGCTGAGGAACTAAACCTTTAACCAAGCGAGGGATTTCAATCCTTCAGCTTGTACATATTATCATGACCAAAACACAGATCGAACAATATCTCTATAAACATATTCCCATCACCAAGGCATTGGGAGTAAAAGCCGTTTCATTTTCAGAGCGTGAGGTAAAAATGAAGGCGCCTCTGTTCAACAATATCAATCATCAGTCAACGGCATTTGGTGGAAGTATCAGCAGTTTATTGATCACAACCGGGTGGTCTTATCTGCGGTTGTTGTTTGATGATCACGATCCCGTTCCTGCTATCGTGATCGGCCGAAGTTCTACAGATTACCTGAAACCGATCAATCAGAATTTTGTAGCTGAACTGTTGATACCTGAGGAAGAAGACCTATTTAGATTTAGAGAAATGTATGACCGGTTCGGAAAATCCCGAATAACTCTGAAAGCTCAAATCAAAACCATCGAACAAATACAGGCTTCTTTCGAGGGAGATTTTGTAGTGATGAAGCATCGCAGGCAATAAAACTGCCTAAGGCTTTTGTGCATTGACCGCTAAAGGCGGTATATTTGCAGGCAAAATAAAAAGCCAAAAACATACTTATGCTCCTCAAAAATGTAAAGCCCGTTAGCAACTCACATAAAGGTAAAGATACCACTGATATCCGCATTGAGGGGGATGTGATCACCGAGATCGGAAGTGGTTTAAAAGCCAAAAAAAATGAAGAAACTCATGATCTGGAGGGTGTATATGTATCTCCGGGATGGATGGATATGCATGTTCATTTACGTGAGCCGGGATTTGAACATAAGGAAACCATTAAGACCGGTTGTGATGCTGCAGCCTTTGGCGGATTTACAGCTGTTGCCTGTATGCCGAACACCAAGCCTGCCACACATACCCGTGATGTGGTTGAGTACATCATTAAAAAGGCACAGGAACTTCCGGTGGATGTTCATCCGATTGCCTGTGTAACTAAAGACCGTGCCGGGAAATCGATAGCTGAAATGGCCGATATGAAAGAAGGTGGAGCCGTGGCTTTCAGTGATGATGGTGATCCGGTCTATGATTCACAGGTGATGCGGGTGGCTTTGGAGTACTCGTCTATGCTGGAAATGCCGATCATCAATCATGAGGAAGATCTCGCACTCTCAAGACCGGGACACATGAACGAGGGCAAGGTTTCAACACGATTGGGCCTCGATGGAACACCCGGTATTGCTGAGGAAGTGATGATAGCCCGGGATATCCTTTTGGCAGAATACACCGGTGGACATATTCACGTCGCTCATATAAGTACCAGGGAAGGTGTGGACTTGGTCAGAAAGGCCAAGAAAAAAGGCATCCATGTAACTACGGAAGTTTGTGCCCATCATTTTGATCTTACAGATGAGGAAATTGAGCGTACCAAGTTTAATACGAATTTTAAGATGCATCCGCCGTTGAGAACGCAGGATGATGTGGATGCTATGGTAGAAGGACTGGTAGACGGAACGATTGATGCGATATGTACCGACCATGCACCCCATGCCATTGAGGAAAAAGAGGTCGAATTCATTTACGCTCCCAATGGCATTATTGGCCTCGAAACAGCCTGGTCTATTACCAACAAGAGACTTTTTCAAACCAAAAAATTGGATCTGCAGCAACTGGTAGATAAACTGTGCTACAAACCACGGGAGATCCTCAATCTTGAAGTACCAGAGATTAAAAAGGGCGCTAAAGCCAATCTGACCTTCTTCAACACGGACGAAGAGTGGACCTTTACCCCAAAGAATGTGAGGTCAAAATCCAAGAATTCACCTTACCTGAACGAAAAACTGGAAGGTCGTGCAGTAGGAATTTTCAATAAAGGTCAGCTGGTACTGAATGAGCTCCGGTAAGATCCTTGCCATAGAAACAGCTACCCAGGTCTGTTCTGTTTGTTATCAGGATGAGAAGGGTGAAGTGTATGAAAAAAGGACAGAAAGGAAGGGATCGCATTCAGAGCTGCTCTTCATTTTTATGAGGGAACTGATGCAAGAGCAACATTTTGGGATCAAAGACCTGAATGCCGTTTTAGTAAGTACAGGTCCCGGTTCATATACCGGTTTACGAATAGCAGCCAGTGCGGTTAAGGGTTTGCTGTTCGGGTTCGATATTCCTGTTTATGCAGGTAATACCCTGGCTGGTTTTGCCCAAACTGCGGGAAACGGAAAGATCCATGCTGTGATCAACGCAAGAAGAAAGCATCTCTATCATCAGGTGTTCGAGAAGAAGGATGATGTAAGATCCATATCAGAATCTAAAATCCTGGAATTAACGGATATCGAAGGTAAACTTAAGGAAGGTGATTTGATCATAGGTACAGGAATTGACCGCCTGAATGAAGAATCTGTTAAACGATTGAAAATTATAGACTCAACTACAATTTCAGCTAAAGGATTGATCGGTTTGTTTAATAGTGGATCAAAAGATGAGTTCTTTAGTAAAACAACTCCGGAAGAGCTGGAATCAAATTATTTGACGAGCAGTCAGGTGAACAACACAAATTTGAATAAGGCTAAATCTAACTAAATCAGATTCAGAATTAAGCGCTAGAATCTTTATTTTTAGAGCTTCAGAATCATAAATAATAGCATATGTCCTGGTTTCAAAGAAAAGACGAAAATATACAGACTAACACACGTAAAGAAATGCCTGAAGGCGTTTGGATCAAAGTGCCAACCACCGGAGAGACGATCCACAAACGTGAATTGGAAGATAATCTATGGGTTGATCCGTTAAGCGGATATCACTTCAGAATTGGGAGTGAAAAGTATTTCGAGATCATTTTTGACAAGGGAAAGTTCAAGGAGTTGGGTCAGGAAATTCAGCCTACTGACCCTCTGAATTTCGAGGATCGAAAGAAATACAAGGACCGCCTGGAAGAATATCAGGACAAGACTGGTTTATCTGACGCTGCTCGTGTGGGCGTGGGTAAAATGAACAAACTCGATGTGGTCGTGGCCTGTATGGACTTCTCTTTTATTGGAGGGAGTATGGGATCTGTGGTAGGTGAGAGACTTGGTATTGCCATTGATTATGCCCGGGAGAATAAGGTCCCGCTGATCATTATATCACAAACCGGTGGTGCCCGCATGATGGAAAGCGTACTGAGCCTGATGCAAATGGCTAAAACATCCGCGAAACTGGCTCAGCTTGAAGAAGCAAAGGTGCCTTACATCTCATACATGACCGATCCAACAACAGGCGGTGTGACTGCAAGTTACGCTATGCTGGGAGACTTCAATATTGCGGAACCGGGAGCTTTGATCGGTTTTGCAGGACCGCGTGTGATCAGGCAAACGATTGGTCGAGATCTTCCTGAAGGATTTCAAACAGCAGAATACCTGATGGAACACGGTTTTCTCGATTTCATAGTACCACGCACAAAGATGAAAGCGAAGCTCACAAAGCTACTGAAGGTAGTTCTGCAAAGAAACTAAACTTCAATATTTAACAGTAACACACCGAAAAGAATGCTCTCAGCGTTCTTTTCTTGTTTTAACCCAATCCTATATTCATATGACAAAATTCAGGTTATCATTTCTTTTTGTATTGATGTTCGCAGTATCTGCTGTAGCCCAGGACAAAAAACCGATAGAGTTTGAGCATTTACTTGATGGCACCTTTTCTCCTCAAACGGTTCAAAATGTCCGGTGGATGAACGATGGACAGTTTTATTCGGCCACCCGTGACAACAAAGTGATCAGATATGATATTATTGACGGTACCGAAACCATTTTATTTGATGGAAGTGAATATAGCCTCAGCAATGGAAATGCTCCATTTCCTGTTCAGGGCTATCAGTTTTCTGCGGATGAGTCTAAGCTGTTACTTAGAACCGAAGTGGAGCAGATTTGGAGACGAAGCACCCGTGAAAACTATTATGTCTATGAAATTGAAACGGGTGCTCTGACCAAACTGACGGCAACGGACGAAAAACAGCAGTATGCGGAACTTTCTCCACAGGGAGACAAAGCCGCTTTTGTAAGAAATAATGATCTTTTCTGGGTTGATCTCAATACCGGTGAGGAAGTACAGATCACTGACGATGGTGAATTCAACCAGATCATAAATGGTGCGGCAGATTGGGTGTATGAAGAGGAATTCGGTTTTGCAAAAGCATGGTTTTGGTCACCGGAGGGAGATCGAATTGCATTTTACAGGTTCAATGAGGAGCGTGTAAAGGAATTCTTTATGACAGACTGGGGTGGTTTATATCCGGAACCTATCCGATTTAAATATCCAAAAGCGGGTGAGCAGAATTCTATTGTGGGTATTCATGTCTATGATCTGGAGAGCGGAGAAACCACAACTATGGACATTGGCGAGGAAACCGATCAATATATTCCTAGAATAAACTGGACAAGAGATAATGATCTTCTGGCGATCCGAAGAATGAATCGGTTGCAGAATAAACAGGATCTATTGTTTGCGGATGTTAGCACCGGTTCTACTGAATTGATACTCACTGAAGAAAGCAAGACCTGGCTGGACGTGCATGATGATCTGTATTTTCTGGAAAACGGTGTTCAGTTCATAACCACCAGCGATCGTGATGGTTATAATCATATCTACCTGTACAGCATGGATGGGGAATTGGTGAAACAGGTTACCTCAGGAGAATGGGATGTAACGAATTTTATTGGACATGATGACCGGAATTACCGATTGTACTACATCAGTGCTGAGAGATCCCCACTTGAACGGAATCTGTACAGTGTTCGGGTTGATGGGCGTCGAAAAGAAATGCTGACCAATGGCGAAGGCTGGCACAGCATTAACATGAGCCGTGACTTTAAATACTTTATTGATACGTATTCAGACTACAATCAGCCTCCAAGAATTTCACTGAACCGCCAGGATGGGCGCGAGATCCGAGTTTTGGAATCGAATGAAGCACTGGCAAGAAGGTTAAATGAGTACAGCTTTATTGAAAAAGAGTTCATGACCGCTGATGTAAACGGATCGTCGTTAAACGCATATATGCTCAAACCGGTAGATTTTGATTCTACTAATACATATCCGATGCTAATGTACGTGTACGGTGGACCCGGAAGTCAGACGGTGACCAAAGCTTTTGAAAGTGGAATTCGCCCTATGTGGCATCAGTATCTGGCCAATCAGGGTTATATAGTAGTTTCTGTTGATAATCGTGGAACCGGAGCCAGAGGACGTGACTTTAAGAAACAGACGTACAAGAAACTAGGGCAGTACGAAACCGAAGATCAGATAGCGGTAGCCAGAAATCTTGCAGACCTGCCTTACGTTGATGAGGATAGAATAGGTATCTGGGGATGGAGTTATGGAGGTTATATGTCATCTCTTTCTCTTGCGGAAGGTGCCGATGTATTTAAAACAGCGATAGCCGTAGCCCCTGTAACCGACTGGAAGTTTTATGATACCATCTATACCGAGCGGTTCATGCAAACACCACAAATGAATCCCGAAGGCTATAGAAAGGGTTCACCCCTTGAAAAAGCCGGGCAGATCAAAGGAAACTATTTGTTGATTCACGGTACCGGAGATGACAATGTTCACTTTCAGAATACCGTTGAAATGATCGACGCTTTGGTTGAATCTGATGTGGATTTTGAAACTATGATCTATCCGAACAGAAATCATGGTATTTATGGGGGTAACACGAGACGTCACCTGTACCGATTGATGAATGACTTTATCCTGGAAAACCTTTGATCGACTGAAATAGTATCTTTATTCAAACTTAATAACACAACACAAGCATGCGCTTTGCTGATTACGCCAAAATTTATGTAACTGCCGGAAGAGGAGGGGATGGATCCCTTCATTTCCGCAGAGAGAAGTATGTTCCCAAAGGAGGTCCTGACGGCGGTGACGGCGGTAAAGGGGGAGATGTAGTGCTTGTGGGAAATGAGCAGCTCAATACCATACTTGACCTTCGCTACCGAAAATATATCAAAGCGGCTGCCGGTGATAATGGCTCAAAACAGCGCAGTTCAGGAGCTGATGGAAAAGATGAGGTTCTGGAAGTGCCTTTGGGCACGGTAGTCTTTGATGCGGATACAAAAGAGCGGCTTGGCGAGATCACGGAGTCTGAAGAAAAACTTGTGATCGCCAAAGGTGGAAAAGGCGGACTCGGTAACTGGCATTTTAAAAGTTCCACGAATCAGACTCCACAGTATGCGCAGGAAGGGAAACCCGGTGAAGAACGCACGGTTGAACTTGAACTGAAACTTATTGCTGATGTGGGTTTGGTGGGGTTCCCAAATGCAGGTAAGAGCACTTTGCTTTCAGCCCTGTCTCACGCCAAGCCAAAAATAGCTGATTATCCATTTACTACGCTGGAGCCAAATCTTGGGGTGGTGAAATTTTCGGATTATCGCAGTTTTGTAATGGCTGATATTCCGGGGATCATTGAGGAAGCTCACGAGGGTAAAGGGCTTGGTATTCAATTCCTGAGACATATTGAACGCAATAATGTATTGCTTTTTATGGTGAGCGCGACCACTGACATTGAGTACGAATACAAGGCTTTACTGAATGAGTTGAAGTCTTACCGAAAAGACCTGCTTGATAAACCCCGGGTTCTTGCCATTACCAAAATGGATCTCAAGGAAGGATACGAGTTGGATCAGGAACTTCACTTTTATGATGAAATTCCCGTTATTCCTATTTCTTCGGCTACCGGTCACGGTGTCGATGAGCTTAGAGAGAAACTATGGGAATTGATTCAAGATGTTAAAAAACAAGAAGAAACTTAGGGTACTATTAGCGCTGAGCATTATACCGGGGTTTGGTTGCCGGCGCGTTTTCAATCTGCTTAAACAAACGGATGATCCTGAAAAGATCTTTCATTTGGGTAAACGTGAACTTCGTTCTGTAGAAGGAATTGGGGAAGCTTCGGCCTTGTCTGTGCTCTCCTTTGACGATTGGGATAAGGTTGATCATATTCTCAATCAGACTGCTCAGAACGGGTCTAATATCATCACATTGGCTGATCCTGAATACCCTGATCTCCTGAAACAGATATATGACCCGCCTATTTTATTTTGGATCAAGGGGGAAGCAGAAGTGTTAAGCAACCCTGGAGTCGCTGTTGTTGGGACCCGAAATACGTCGCCCTACGGAAGGAAGATGGCAAAGAAGTTTACCGGAGAGCTTGCCGATAAAGACCTGTGTATTTTCAGTGGTCTGGCATATGGAATAGATGCCATTGCTCACCGTACAGCATTGGATCATAATGCAAAAACAGTTGCTGTACTCGGTTCCGGTATCGATAATCTTTATCCCAGGGAAAATGCGGGATTGGCTAATGATATCGTTAAATCAGGCGGGGCTGTTATTACGGAATATCCGCTTGGGACGAACCCCGATGCCGGTAATTTTCCGGTTCGGAACAGGATCGTGAGTGGAATGAGTTTGGGCGTTTTGGTTATTGAATCGGGTATAAAAGGTGGAAGTATGATCACCGCCGACCTTGGGTTGGATCAAAACAGGGAAGTGTTTGCATTGCCTCATCCGGTAGTAAGTCCCTCGGGAACAGGTTGTAACTATCTGATCAAGAGAGGAGCTGCTAAGCTAATTCAAACTGTAGATGATATTCTGGACGAACTGCCCATTGGGATGGATTCAGATGGGAATAAATCATCTGTACAGGAAAATAAGAAGAGAGACTGGCGTAAAGAAGAACTCGATGAAAGATCACAAAAGATATGTGAAACTCTTGAAGAGAAAGCCTATCAGGTAGATGTGTTAAGTGAGAAAGTGGGAATGGATACCAGTCAATTATTAGTTGCACTGCTTCAGTTGGAAATGGAGGGATTGGTTTCTCAAAAAGCCGGGAAGATCTTCGAGCTACAATAACACTCACTCAGATGGCTTGTAGGTTCGCTATGAAAGACAGACGTGAGTACGGTTAAGTCTCTGTTAAAACTTAATAAACCGATAATCAAATAATGTGGTTTAATTATTAATAAATTCTAATATTAAGAATAGTTAATTAAAATTAAACTTGTGAGGCACATTTTGGAAACCAATGTACTCAACCCTATCCCTGAAAAGGAATATGACAGGATCATGGAGCTTTCAGAGCTCGATCTTGATTATTCAAGTTTGAACGAACAGTTCAATGACCTGACTAAACTAGCTGCAAAAGTTGCGGGAACAGACATCTCCCTTATAAATTTGATCGATACCTTAACTCAGTGGTCAATTGCACATTATGGACTTCCGATAGAACAAATGCCAAGGGAGGAATCTGTATGCCAATTTACAATAATGGGTGACGAGCCCCTGGAAATCAGCGACCTGAGTTCCGATGAGCGGTTCAACATGTTCGATTATGTGACGAAAGATCCGAATCTGCGTTACTATTATGGTATACCTCTGACCACCAAAAACGGAAACAGTATCGGGGCATTATGTGTGTTGGATGATGACCATAAGGAACTGACTCCTGAAAAAGTGGAAATGCTGAAGATAATTGCCGATGAGGTAGTGGATAGACTGGCGGCCTTTAAGATCCTGAATGATCTAAAAGGAGAGCTGGAAGAAGCCAAAAATTCACAGCGAAAGTTAAGTCATGATATCAGAGGTCCATTGGGCGGCATCATTGGTGTTGCTGATCTGATCAAGGAACAGGGGCAGGAAAATAAAATCGATGATATCCTAGAACTCGTTAACCTGATTAAGCAAGGTGGCCAGTCACTGCTTGAACTTGCGGATGATGTCTTATCAAGCCAGTCTGATGAAGAAATGCGTCTGCCAAGATCATCGGAGTTCAACCTGTATACTCTGAAAGATAAACTTGAAACGTTATACACCCCTCAGGCAAAACCAAAGGACATTGATCTGACAGTGGTCAATGAATCAGAAAATGCCGATATCCCATTTCCAAAGAACAAGATCTTGCAGATTCTTGGAAACGTGATCTCCAACGCCATAAAATTTACCCCCGAAGGTGGCATGGTAATGGTGCGACAGGAATTTAAGCTTGATGAAGAATCTGAAATAGCGAAGCTCTTCTTTTCTATAAAAGATACCGGTATGGGTATCAGCGATGATAAAATTGAAGATATCCTGAATGGTAAAGCGACCAGCACTTCCGGAACCACAGGTGAATCAGGGTATGGTTTTGGATTACCATTGGTTAAACACCTTATTGAAAAGCTAAATGGAAATTTCGAGGTAAGCTCTAAGGAAGGTGAGGGCACGTTGTTTGAAATTACACTGCCTCTTAGTTAAAGAAATCGGTTGGAGTAAAAATATACCGGTTCCGTAAGGTTGTGAGGTTTTCGATAAATAAGTTATGATCGTTAGATCTCAGCCTTGGTTTCCACGGAACCGGTTTTTTTCAGGTTTTATACCGATAGATGGCAGCCAATCCGGAATTTTCAGGTACTTCCTCCTGAGGTAAGCCATATAAAGTACTACCGTTCTTGATAGCCGAAATAGCGGCAAAATTGATCAGGTCGATGGTTTTTCCATTCATTTTATCGGAAATCTCCACTTGATTTTTATCCGCGTCAAAAACTCCGTATTGGTGGAAACCCATGGGAACAAATAGCGTATCCACTTTACCAAAATAGGCGCTCTTGATAACATCATTGATATCGGTTGAGATCAGTTCACTTCCCTTAAGATTATTAAAGCGCTCAATATCACTGTCAATCTCTTCACGGAAGTATTCTTCTACAATATCCCATGATTCATCTTCGATCTCTTTTACACTCTTGTTATCGGAATTTCCTGCAATGTATTTTTCGAGTACGTTGGAATACTTATTAGCTTTCTTGTAGTAAGAAACCATTTTTTCAGGTCCGCCTAGTACAAGAGGGCCGTTTTCTTTCTTAAGATATTTTGTAACCTTGTTTTCAATGTGCTTCAGGAACAGCTCAAGTTCTTTATTGTTTTCGTCCACCTCACCACCCTGACCATGGAATACAGATCCACCGCCACGGGCGCCTGAATGATGCTGTACCGACCGCTCATGCACATGATATTTCAAGTGCTCTTCCATGCTCGTAGGCACGCTTTCAAAAGTGATCTGACTGGTTTCATCCGGTTCAACCCTGATCATTTTTGTCTCGTTCTGGCTAAGCAGAAGAACGTGATAAGAACTGTGGTGATTTTGAAGTTCCAGTAGTGGAGTGATAAGGAAATTCTCAGAGATGTAGTAATTTTCTTTTGGAGATACAGGGATCTTGAAAAAGTCGAAATATTCTTCATTTGCATATATTGCCAATCCTTTATCCTGATGCAGCCAGAACTGATTTTCTTCAGTTTTGTCAATAACAGGTTTAAAAAGTGCATCGGCCCTGTTTTCTTTCCAGCCTAAATCGATCAGATCCATTTTGGCTTTCTGTATCAAATTTTTAAGCCGAATGGGATCCTGTTTTGCTTCTTCTCCAGTTTTATGGGTTGGAAGGAAGATGGTAACATTCAAATCCTGGGTTTGGCCAAGTAGTTTCTCAATTGTTTCTCTTTTTACTACACTCATTTATAACTCCTCTTTTTAATTAGATGTAGTTGTATATCTATTAATCACAACATATTTATGGGCTCAGTGTTCCATAACTAATTTGTAATCTATACATGCAATTAAGGAGGTTTGGCAATTAAAGTAAAGTGGTATTACATGTCTTATGATTATTTTAAGTATCAGGAACTGAGAGCTTCAATCATTACGTCAATTTTCTTATCGAGAGTCGCTACAGCAGGACCATAATCCTCAGCACTCATAAGATTGACGTTGACACTGCAGTAGAATTTTATCTTTGGTTCAGTTCCTGAAGGGCGGACTGATACAATACTTCCATCCTCGGTGATGAACTGCAATACGTTGGATTTCGGCAGTTCGATATCGGTCACTTCACCTGTTGCAATATTCTTCTCTTTTGAGCTTTGATAATCCTTGATGGTAACAACCTGGGAACCCGCTAGTTTTTTAGGTGGATTTTCCCTGAAGTTCATCATCATGTGTTTGATCTCCTCAGCTCCGGATTTTCCTTCCTTGTATACCGATTTTAGATCTTCTCTAAAAAGCCCGTATTCAACATACATATCAAGTAATGCCTCATACAAGCTGCTTCCCTGATCTTTGTAATAAGCAGCCATCTCGGCGATCATAGCGCAGGAGATCACCGCATCTTTATCCCTTACATGTTCTCCGATCAGATATCCATAACTTTCCTCGCCGCCGGCAATGAACTGCTTTTCACCTTCCAGTTTGGTCATCAACTCACCTATATATTTAAAGCCGGTAAGAGTATTATAACACTCCACGCCTTTATCTTCAGCTATACGATCGATGATGTAGGAAGTCACGACCGTTTTGACGATATATTCATTTCCGGTGATCTTATCTGCTTTTTCCCAGGCATCCAGCATATAATTTATAAGGAGTGAACCGGTTTGATTTCCATTCAACAAAATAAATTCACCTTCAAGATTCTTAACAGCAATACCTACCCGGTCACCATCCGGATCGGTGGCCATAACAAGATCTGCGCCAACCTTTCTGGCTTTATTAAGAGCCATATCAAGTGCTTCTTTTTCCTCAGGATTTGGATATACGACGGTCGGGAAATTTCCATCGGCAGACATCTGCTCTTCCACCAGTATCACATTCTCAAAACCAAATCTACTCAGCACATCAGGAACAAGTTTTCGAGTGGTTCCGTGTATAGGAGAGAACACGATCTTCATATCCTTCTGTCGCTCAATGGTATCCTTAGAAACGGACAGCTTTACCAGTTCATCCAAATATTTTTTATCCATTTCAGCCCCTATCACTTCAATAAGGGAGTCATTGCGCTCAAACTTCACTTCATCAACAGAACTGATATTCTGAACTTCCTCCATTACCATTTTATCGTGGGGAGCCACAAGTTGACCACCATCGGCACCATATGCTTTGTAGCCGTTGTATTCTTTAGGATTGTGAGAGGCGGTCAGCATGATCCCGCTTTTGCAACCAAGCTCCCGAATGGCAAAGGACAACTCAGGAGTAGGGCGGAGGGCATCAAAAAAGTATACCCTGATTCCATTGGCAGAAAATACATTAGCGACCACATTGGCTAATTCCACTGAATTGTTCCGGCAATCGTGAGCTATCACAACTTTAATATCCTCTCCCGGATATTGCTTTTTCAGGAAGTTTGAAAGCCCCTGAGTAGCCATTCCAAATGTATATTTATTCACCCGGTTTGAGCCGACTCCCATGATCCCGCGGAGTCCTCCGGTTCCAAATTCAAGATCCTTATAAAAGGCATCGGTCAATTCATCAAATTTCTTTTCGTCTATTTTCTGTCGGATCTCAGCCTTAGTGTCTTCATCGTAACTGCCGGAAAGCCATTGGTCAATTTTATTTTGTACAGCCGTATCTAATGCGTTCATGTGTCGAATCTTTTTGAATTTATTGTTGATGAAAGCCTGCTTAACAGAATACTAAATATAAATAATTGTGCAGGCTGTTTCAGGAAAACCTTGTAGTTTTGAGATGGGGAGCTCGCCCCACCATCAACCCATCCTTGTTCCTTCCCTCCGGCGGCTGCGCCTTGCAAGGAAGGAGACGCCCTGGTTAGTTTGTGAATGCTGCATTTCACCATCAAGCCTAAAAGGAATAGTCGTATACGGCCGAATTGTACTATCTGACCTAAGTACTTCACCAAAGCGTCCCCTTGCCCTTGACGCATACCGGTTGTACCAGCACGGTTATCCGAAAAGATGTAACAGGTAAAACCGGCACAAAAATTACAAACGAGTGCGTTAGGGAAAGGGACAGGGATAGGGTCCTCTTGAACAGGGCAACCAACTCAACTCTCTGCAAACTCCAAAATATGTTCTAAAACTGCGTTGCTAAGCCGTAGCTTTGCAACGAGGAAATCAGTCAGGTAAAAATTATTTTTTACTTTTAACCTCATCCAGATCCTTCAAAGAAAGCCCCTCCATCAGAGCCTCATAATTTGAGATATCTTTAGGCAGGATCACGCTGTTTTCATCCCGGCCAAGACCTGAGAGGACGTCCAGGTACTTTTCTGAAAGCTTGAGCTTCATGGCTTCAGCTCCTTTAGGCTGGGCAAGGGCATCAGCTACTTCCTCGATGGATTTTGCGGTGGCTTCGGCAATCGACAGGATCTCTTCGGCGTATCCTTCCGCTTCGTTGATACGGCGCTGCATTTCAGCTTCCGAGATGTTAATGATCTCAGTACGAATACCTTCTGCATCATTGACCTTAGATCCTTTTACACCCTCAGACTTGGCGATGATGGCGCGACGATCACGTTCGGCAGTCATTTGTCGTTCCATAGCCTTTTGGACAGTACGCGGAGTTAGGATGTTTTTGATCTCGTATCGGTGGACTTTAATTCCCCACAATTGTTCTACTTCGCTAAGTACTTTAACCACTTCACGACTCATGGAGGCTCGTTCTTCAAAAGTCTGATCAAGTTCCATATTTCCGAGAACCGATCGGGTTGTGGTTTGAGCAAGTTGTACAGCTGCGTACCGATAATTGGTGGTCCCATAGCTGGCGTTCACGGGGTCCATAACGCTAAGGTAGATCACTCCGTCAACTTCCACCTTTACGTTGTCTTTGGTGAAACATTCCTGCGGCTCCACTTCAATTGTTTCTTCACGGAGATCCTGTTTGTACACTACTTTATCGATGAAGGGGATAAGGGCATGAAAACCCGGACCTAATGTTTTGTGATAGTTGCCCAGGCGTTCCACTATAAAAGCAAATTGATTAGGTACCAGGCGTAATGATCGTACAAATTGATACATTACATAAATGGAGAATAATCCTAATAAGATCTTACTCATTGTTTCAAAAATTTCCATGATAATGCTCCTTAATTACTTGCTTTGGTTTTATTGGATAGGCCTGAATCTGAACCCTTGGTGTGATCGCTTATGGTACTTACACCTTCAAAAAAGGTTTTCAGGTTGGCAGTTTCAGTAGGAAGAACGGATACATTTGTTTTTTTGATGATATGTCCGAATTGCTTGATGTATTGCTCAACTAATTTGGTTTTAACGGCAAGTTCACCACCGGGACGTTCAATGGCTTCAGCCACTCTTCGAATACCCTGAGCGGTTGCGGTTGCTACCAACTCGATCTCTTTAGCCCGACCTTTGGCTTCATTGATACGTTTTTGCCGGTTCGCCTCAGAGACCAAAACCTGACTTTGTTGTTCTCCTTCTGATTCATAAATACGCGCCTGCCGGTGTCCCTCAGAATTGGTGATCTCTGCACGTTTTTCACGTTCGGCTTCCATCTGTCGCTCCATGGTATCAATGATCTCGCTGGAAGGACGTATGTTCTTGAGCTCATACCGCATCACCTTTATACCCCACGGATCGGCCGCTTTGTCAATTTCACGTACAATATTTTCATTCATTTTCTCACGTTCTGAAAAGGTATCGTCGAGTGTCATTTTACCGATCTCACTACGCATGGTAGTTTGAGCCAGATTCACTGCCGCTGCCTGATAATCGGAAATACCATAACTGGCTTTGTGAGAATTCATCACTTTAAGATAAACGAGTCCATCAACGGCAACCTCGATGTTATCTTTGGTGATACAAGTTTGGCTTGGAACATCCAGTACTTGTTCGCGCATCTCTTGACTATAGGCCGGGCGGTCCACAAAGGGAATCAAAAAGTGAAAACCGGGTTTAAGGGTTTTTTTATACTTACCAAGCCGCTCTTGAATAACCTCTTCCCGAAACTCCACGATCTGAAATAAACGGGTGAGTATGAAATACGATAATACAATGACGATCAATAATGTGGTCCAAATCATGTCAGTTCCTATTTGATTCTTTTAGTTGATTACCTTTTGGGTCTATGAAGTCGACCGGTTCCACGATCCATGTGGTGTTATCCCTGTATTTAATGCGAACCTGAACACCGACAGGAATATCTCCGTCAAGTGAGCGGGCCTGCCAGGAAATTCCCTGAAAACGAATCCTGCCATCATTATTGAATTCATTGATCGGTTCGGTCACTTCAACGACCTTATCCATGGCTTCGAAATCCTCATCAGCTAATTTATAAGAGCTTTCACCTTTAAAATATTTATTTATAAATGGCCTGATGGCGATGGTCATAATGGTGGATGAGAAGAGCCAGATAAAAGTGGCGGTCAGAGGATCCTCCAAAAAACCAAAATATCGGAGAATGCCTACACCTAAGCCGTTTAACCCAAGTAAAATGGCCACACCGCCGGGCAGTACCGCCTCAAGTAAGATCAGAAGTATTCCCCCGATAAGGAATATCCAAGTCAGAATTTCGCTATCCATTTGTAACACCTTTTAATTTATTTTATAGATAGGGATTTGACCGCAAAAAATCTTCCTCGATTTACAATTAATTTTGTTTACTATCGATTCATTTTATTTAGCATCCAGTAACGAAGCTACAGTACAAAATAATAGCTCATAGCTGAACGCTTTTTCTGGATGAAGACTTATATTTAGGCATGAGTAATAAAGAGAAAAAAGAAAATAAATCCATCAAATCACTTTGGCTGACGCTGAAGCAGATATTTGCCCTGAGCAAACCCTATCGGTTGCGGTTTTACACGGCAACAGTTGCGGCTATACTTGCATCAGCTGTTTGGCTAACGGTGCCGTTGGGCTTACGTGAATTACTGGATGCTGTTTTTGAAACCGGTAATAATGAGCTGCTCAATTGGCTTGCTATCGGTTTATTTGGGCTCTTTGTATTGCAGGCTGCTTTCTCATTTTTTGGGAATTATCATCTGGAGTGGGTGGGTGAGCGGGTTGTCACAGATCTGCGTAAGAAAGTGTATGAACACCTACACCGGCTTGGTTTTAAATTCTTTGCAGAAAGACGGCTGGGGGAGATCACCTCAAGGCTCACCAATGATGTAGGATCTATCCGCACAGCACTTACCGATTCGCTTCCACAATTACTCACCATCACATTTTCATTGATCGGTTCGGTTTCTCTGATGGTTGTTTTGAACTGGCGGCTAAGCATGGTGATCTTTGTGACGGTACCTTTTGTGACTTTGGCCACGCGATATTTTGGGCAAAAGATCAGGTACCTTTCCAAAGATATTCAGGATGAACTGGCGGATTCAACAGCCGTTGCAGAGGATGCATTGGGGGCTGTGCGGTTGGTAAAAGCTTTTGTGCGGGAAGATTATGAAGTCAGCCGCTATAAAGATGCTGTTGAAAAGCTGTTTATCACAGCCCGAAGAAAAGTTGTACTTACTCAGTTTTTTTGGTCCGGTGTTGGGATCATGTTCATGAGTACATTGGTTATCATTTTTTGGTACGGAGGCAAGGAAGTGCTTGCTGATCGGCTTACGGCCGGAGACTTGGTCGCTTTCATTATATATGCGCTGAATATTTCGAGATCAATCAGTCAAACATCCAGACTTTATACGGCTGTTAATACTGCAGCAGGAGCTTCAGAACGAATTTTTGAGCTACTTGAAGAAACTCCTGAGATAGAGAACGATCCAAATGCAGTTACATTGGAATCAGTAAAAGGCGAGGTCACTATTGAAGATCTTTGGTTTAGCTACGAAGGAGAAAAAGACGTTTTAAAGGGAATCTCTTTCAGGGCAGAAGCCGGTAAAACAATTGCTTTGGTAGGACCAAGCGGAGCCGGGAAGACAACCCTATTGAATCTTATCCCACGGTTCTATGATCCCCAGAGGGGAGCCATCTATGTGGATGACATCAACATTCAGGAAGTAAAGTTTAAGTCACTGAGGCATCATATTTCCATAGTTCCTCAGGAAGTACATTTGTTCGGAACGACCATTCGGGAGAATATTATATACGGCAAACTGGATGCCACAGAAGATGAGATCATTCAAGCGGCTAAAGATGCCAATGCACATGATTTTATTCTGCAAACTGACCTTGGCTATGATTCACTTGTTGGTGAAAAAGGAGTTAAACTTAGTGGTGGTCAGCGACAACGGCTCGCCATAGCCCGAGCTATTCTCAAAGATCCGGCCATTCTTTTGCTGGATGAAGCTACCTCATCACTGGATTCGGAATCTGAGGCTCAGGTTCAGGAAGCATTAAACCGGCTCATGGAAAACCGAACAACTTTTGTGATCGCACATAGATTATCAACGGTTCAGCACGCGGATAAAATTCTGGTCATGGACGAAGGGAAGATCGTAGAAGAGGGAACTCACCTTGAACTCATCGAGCAAAAAGGGTTATACAGTCACCTTTACGAATTACAATTCAGGGATCTGGATGAAGCTAAGAACGTGCACTGAAAAGTCAGATCTGATTAGTTGTCGGCTTCAAAGGCATTAACGACATCCGGGAAGCTCATTTGTTGTAATAATCCGTTTTCGTTGAGTTGATCCAGGAATTCCGGAGTCACACCGGCTTCATAATAGGCAACTACGGCAGGAAAAGATGAGATCTGTAGATAACCTGCTTCATTCAGTTCATTCAGGTACTCCATGGTAACTCCACTCTCGTGATAGGCAATAATAGCAGGAAAGGATTGGTCGGTTATTCCGGCTTCTGTTAACTGATTGAGATATTCAATTGGTACCCCAGCTTCGTACATGGTTTGGATACCAATATTACTGTAATATTCATTTAAACCATTTGCGTTAGCAGCTGCCAAAAATTCTATGAAACCTTCTGAAGTAACTTCCCCCGGTGCCATTGGGTTGTCAGGAATGGCAGGTATTGTTGGAATGTCAAAGGAGGGAGCTTCAGGAGCAGAAACGAAAGTAGCCTCATTACTGCCAAATACACTATTCCATACCTGACTCATATTCCAGTCGTTGATCCATAGATATGATGCTGCAAAAACTACAAATATGAGAATGGCATTTTTGAATTGTGATCTGTCATCGTCCTCTTCGATATATTGCTCAGAGGCTGACATTTGTTCTTCCCGGCTCATTTTTCGGATGTATTCATCCAGATTGAAATTCGGATCATTGTCAGCATGACCATCAATTTCTGATTCGAAAGAGTAATTGTTGTACTTATTTTTTTGTCCCATGATCAAATGTTTTCAATTTAGACGTACAAAACAGGGCGATTGTTTCAAATTTTGAAAATTTTACCAAGGTAAATTATCCAGATCCACATTTCCACCGGTTATGATGATACCGACTTTCTTGCCGCTGACCTCAACTTTTTTGTCAAACACGGCAGACACCGGTACGGCGCAAGAGGCTTCAATGATCATGTTCATGCGTTCCCAGATAAATCGCATCGACTCTATTATGGAATCCTCGCTGACCGTTACAATATCATCTACATTCCTTCTGATGATAGAAAAAGGCAACTTCCCCAGAGACGTCCTTAAACCATCCGCGATCGTATCAGGATCTTTGACTGGAATAAGTTCTCCTGTTTTGAACGATCGATAGGCATCATCGGCCATTTCAGGCTCTGCTCCGATCACTTTGATATCAGGTTTCATAGCTTTTGCTGAAATAGAGGTGCCGCTCAGGAGTCCTCCGCCGCCAACCGGGGTAATGATCATATCAAGGTCCGGTTGGTCTTCCAGTAATTCGATGGCGGCTGTTCCCTGGCCGGCAATAACACGAGCATCATCATAAGGATGAATGAAAGTGGCTCCGGTCTTTTCAACAATTTTCTCCAGCGTTGTTTCCCGCGCTTCCAATGTGGATTCGCAAAAAGTAACCTGAGCTCCGTAACCTTTAACGGCCTTAACTTTTATTTTTGGCGCATTTTCAGGCATCACCACATTGGCTGGGATACCCCGCATTTTGGCCGCAAGAGCTACTGCTTGAGCGTGATTTCCGGAAGAATGAGTTGCCACACCCTTTTTAGCCTCATCATCACTCAAAGAGAAGATGGCGTTGCATGCTCCCCGGAACTTAAAGGCCCCCACTTTTTGAAAATTCTCGCATTTAAAAAAGATATTTGCTCCGGCTCTTTCATCCACGCTTCTGCTTGTGAAGATCGGTGTGCGATTTGCACGTTCTTTTATGATTTGGTGGGCTTTCTTAATTTCGTCAAAAGAAGGTGTAGTTTGAAGAGTATTCATGGGTTATTGAATGGTATCTTGAATTCCGGATAAAAGTGATTTCCACCAGAAGGCAAAAATAGATTTTTCAACTTCACGTTCAAAACTAATTTTACCAATAGTGGGATCGGGTTCCGTATTTTCAGATTTTATAGAAAAATTGGTGGCAATAAAGTCTTTGAATTTTTCTCCGATCCCCTGTTCACCGGTATCCTCATCTAAGAAAGAGATCTTCAGATTCTTGTATAGGATCAATGCTTCTCCTGTGGAAGAATCAGAATTTAGCTGAAAATCTGCGTCAAGGCTTTCGATCAATCCATCTTCAACCCTCACAAAACCTGATCTTGCGAGGATATCACTAGCTATATTCGGGTCGAGACTACCCAGGTTTGCTTTCACGGTGTGAAAGTCATATTCATTAAAAACTGGATAAGTGACATCAAGAGTGAGTGGGGCACTCTCCATAAAAAGAGTTTCGACGTGCAGCTTCAGGGTATCCTCGGAAAAATCGGGGTGGCTGGCTGTTCTGATGTTTGATAGGGTTGCCTCAAGATCATTAAAAGAGATAGCTGCGGAGGAGTCGGATGGAGGTTTATGTTCTCCATAGATTATTGTACCCCCGGAAATAGTAATACTATCGACCCCGATAGAAAAATCAATGGATTTAGCCAAACCATTCAGTAGGGGTTTCACAGTAGATTTATCTTTCCGGTCGATCTGTTTATTTCGGAAGACCTCCATCCATGGCTCATTAATAATTAGATCTTCCACATTTATATGTTTATCAGCCAGTGAGTTGATGTCAATTCCGGAAAGGGAAAGTTCGGGAATATCAAGATCTATACGATCGAGCTGAAAGCCTTTGGCTTCAGAAAATTCATACTTAGGCCATAATGGAGAAAGTGCCATATTGGCAATGGAAAATGATCTTGCCTGTTTGTCAAAACTGAAGTTGCCGATCGAAAGGTCATAAAAATCTTTCTGAATGTTCCATTTGACTCCTGCACCCTGAATGTGCAAATGCTCCATAAAAAGTAATTCAGAGCCATTAAGCAGTTTGTTGATGTCCACATCACCGGCCTCTAAAGAAATATCACTGATCGAGAAGAGTTCCGTTCCATCTGATGTGTTGATGGTTCCGCTTCCGTTTACAATAAATAAAGCAAAGGTAGCCAGGTCTTCAACTGATTCATTCACTTCGCCTGAATCATTGCCAGAAAATAGAGATGAGGAAAGATCACGTTCAAGGATCTTTACATTCGGCTCGATAACAGTAATGGAGTTGAAATCAGGAAATGAGTCACCAAATAAACTCCAAAGCCTGATGCCTTTCATGGATACTGAGGTTGCTGTGATCTGCTTAACATGGGGGGAAGTGCTGTCCGGTTGAATGGAAATGGAGTCAACAGAAATTGACCGCCTGAACAGGCTGATATCGATGTCAGTGAAGTCGAGTTTATAATTCTGTACTGTTTGCTTATCGAACTCTTTGCTTAGGGCTTGTTTCAGGGGTTCTTCCAAAAAAATAGGGAGTATGAAAGCAGCAGCTACAGCAATAAGCAAAGCAGCTGCCAAAATAATGGCGAAAATTTTCAGACCTTTATTCATATTGTAAAATTGAGATTAAACCCCATAAAGAAAAGAGATTGCCTGGATATTTTCTCCCTTAATCTTAAGTGATATTTAAATTAAACGTGTTTTCAGAGTTTAACAAACTTCCCCACTCTATCATAAATCAAATGTTTACATTTTTCTGATCTGAATTTGCGAAAGTTAATAATTAGTTGTGTGCCTTTAATTTAATTAACCAGTATATATGAGTCTGTTAAATGTGGTTTAAAATTATCAGTAGTTGTCTGTTAGCAATATTACTAATGGGGAAAAGCTTTTCTCAATCGGCTATTAAAATTCAAAGACTATCAGAACCCATTACTTTTGATGGTATTATAAATGAACCTGCTTGGGATGTGATTGACCCTTACCCGATGATCCAGTATGAGCCGGTATTTTTGGGTGAGATGAGTGAGCGGACAGAGATCAGAACGGCTTACGATGATGAGTTTTTATACATATCAGCTAAAATGTTTACTCAGGATCCATCTACCATCACTGCCAATAGCTTGTATAGGGACCGATACAGTGGAGACGATGTTTTTGCAGTGATATTGGATCCTTTTAACGATGATCAAAATGGGATGCGTTTTTTTACCACACCTGCCGGAACCAGATTTGATCAATCCATTTCAAATGATGCGAATACTATTGGGGGGAACAGACCCATTAACGGCAGTTGGAATACGCATTGGGATGTAGAGACCACACAAACAGAAGAGGGTTGGTTTGCTGAAATGAGGATACCATTTTCCAGTATTGGTTTCCAAAGTAATGATGGGATCGCGGAAATGGGTATGATCGTTTATCGTTGGTTGTCTCATCATAACGAAAGGCATATTTATCCCGAGATACCGCCCAATTGGGATGAGGGAAAAATTAAACCCTCGAAGGCACAGGATATTATCCTTACTGATGTAGACGCTCCAAGACCGGTATATTTTACCCCTTATGCATTAACCGGTTTTCTTCAGCAGAATACGAATACTTTAAATGATGCAGGCAATTCTTTTGTGTATGAGGAAGATTTTAAAAATGAGTTTGGCTTCGACATTAAATACAATGTCACCAATAATCTGACAATGGACCTGACGGCCAATACTGATTTTGCCCAGGTAGAAAATGATGAACAGCGGCTAAATCTGACTCGTTTCTCCATTTCTTATCCGGAAAAAAGGCAATTTTTTCAGCAGCGATCATCGCTTTTTGATTTCAATTACGGTGACACCCGTCTTTTTTACAGTCGAAAGATAGGTTTGGATAACGCCGGTAATCCGGTTAGAATATTTGGCGGAGCTCGTTTGACAGGAAGGGTCGGTGACTTGGATATAGGTTTTTTAAACCTTCAAACGGAATCAAGCCAGGCTTTACCCTCAGAAAATTTTGGTGTGTTAAGATTGAAAAAAGGGGTGCTTAATCCCAGTTCTTATGCAGGCGGTATCTTTACCAGTCGTATTGGGGCTAATGGGAATACGAATGTGGTACTAGGCCTGGATACCGACCTGAATTTATACGGCGATGATTACTTGACGTTCCGAGTGAGCCAATCTATAGACAGCGATGTACCGGAAGAAAGAAGGAATAAATTTAGTGACAATAGCATATTCAGGCTTGCCTGGGAACGACGAGCAAGTACGGGACTTTTGTACCGGTTCTTTATAAATCGCACAGGACAAGATTTTAACCCGGGTATAGGATTCTACAAAACAATAAATACTTCAGATTATTATTATCGTTTGGGATATGGGTGGCGGCCGGGTGAAAATTCTGCTTTCAATCAGCATGATTTTAATATTGAGAGTTACAATATTTTAGAAAATGATTCTTATGACCTAAGAAGTAGGTTTATTGCATTTAAGTGGAACAGCAGCTTTAAGAATAACGGCTCTGTAAGATCATCTATTAAATACAATCAGGAGCATTTATTACCTACAGAAGCATTTGATCTTGTTGATAAGATCTATGTTCCAGTCTCAAATTATGATTTCTTTGAAGGATCGGTCAGTTACAGCTCACCACGAACAAGACGGCTTATGAGTCGCTTAACCTTTGAATATGGAGATTTTTTTGATGGAACCCGTACTCAATACAGAATTGATCCCCGGTGGGTGGTAAATCTGCATCTTGAAATTTCGGGTAGCTATCAGTTAACGATGCTGCGATTTCCTGAAATGAACGGGCGTACCGAAACTGAATTCAATGCCCATGTTGGCCGGTTTAAAAGTGAATATGCTTTTAATAAAAAGGTTTCAACCAGTGCTTTTGTTCAGTATAGTAACGTTGCTGATTTGATCGGTGCTAACTTTAGATTTCGTTATAATTTTAGAGAAGGACAAGATCTTTGGATCGTCTTTGACCAAACCATAAATACCATACTTGATGGTTCTCGATATGGTGTAAACCAATTACCAAGAAATCAAAATCGATCAATTCTTATTAAGTACACCCATACCTTCAAAATCTAGAATAAGATTTATTCTTATAGAAATACCTCTATTTTAAATATCAGTTCAAGTGAAATGGCCACAACAAAACTCTTTTCAATATGAAATACTTAGTTACTTTTCTCACATTTATGCTTACTTCTGCACTTGCTTTTGCTCAGCAAGATGCCTTTGAACGCTTTCAGTTTCATCCTGACCTGAGCTATGATCAAAACATTACCTCACCTCAGGAATTTCTGGGGTATGAGATCGGGGCGGAATATACGTTCCATCATCAGGTCATGGATTATTTTAAACAGCTGGATGAGGCGTCAGATAAAATTTCTTTCCATAAGTACGGTACCACCTACGAAGGTCGTGATCTCTATTATGCTGTCATTACCTCTAAAGATAATATGGATAATATTGAATCCATCCGGAATGCAAATCTGGAGTTGGCGAATGATCCTGGATCAACCACAACCGAAGGCAAACCGGTGGTGGTATGGATGAGTTATAATGTGCATGGTAATGAAGCATCAAGCAGTGAGGCAGCCATGCAGACAGCGTACCGTTTGGTTGCAGCAAATGATAGTGAGACTGCAAACTGGCTGGACAATTCCGTTGTGATCATTGATCCTATGATCAACCCTGACGGTCGTGATCGATATGTGTATTGGTATAAATCATCTCAGGCAAATATCCTGAATACAGATGCAAATGATCTGGAACATGATGAGATCTGGCCGGGTGGGCGAACCAATCATTATTGGTTCGATCTGAACCGTGACTGGGTATGGCTGGTGCATCCTGAATCGCAGGGACGTATTGCAGCCTATCAGGAATGGATGCCACAGGTTCATATGGATTTTCACGAGCAGGGATTCAACAACAACTACTTTTTAATGCCGGGCACAACCCCACGTAACAAAGAGCTGCCGGATGCCTATGAGAACTGGTCTGATACCTTCGGAAGGGGAGCCGGTGAAGAATTTGATGAAGCAGGATTGAACTACGCAACCCGTGAATCGTTTGATTTCTTTTATCCGGGATATGGATCATCTTATCCAAGCGTGATGGGTGGAATCGGAATGCTTGCAGAGCAGGGTGGACACAGTCGCGGTGGCCGTGCGGTTACTACCGATGACGGGTACGTTCTGACTCTTAGACAGCGTGCTTTTGATCACTATATAAATGGCGTCTCTATCGTAAAAACTGCAGTAGAGAATAAAGCCGGACTCCTGGATTACTTCAAGAATTCAGTATCACAGTCAACTCAAAGGGGGAATACCGAGGCATACATTCTGAAGAACAATGCCAATGATTACACCTATCAGGTGGTCAATATGCTGATGAAGCACAATGTGCAGATCGAACGTGCTACAGAGGATTTCAATCAGCGAAATGCATTCAGTTACTGGGATGGAAGCTCATCAACCGAAAGTTTTGAAGCCGGTGACTTCATTATAAAAACCGATCAGCCAAAACACCTGTTTGTAAATACACTGTTCAGAAATCAGTTACAGATCGAAGATTCTGTGATGTATGATATGGCCACTTGGTCAGTACCTCTGGCCTATAATCTGGATGCCGCATGGACGACAAATAATGTGGGAGCTTCTACCGAACTTGTGACCGAAGAACTTACCTATCCATCAGGTATGGAAAACTCCGGTGCTCAGTATGCTTATGTGATCGATTGGGAACAGCGTCATGCCCCGAAAGCATTGGCCAAACTCTGGGAGATGGGTTATAACGTCCGAAGTGCAGGGCGAACCTTTTCTTATCAGGGAAAAACGTATACGGCAGGAAGTTTGATCGTGTTGGTTGGCCGTAACTACGAGAAACGAAGTGAAATAAGCACGCGATATGCAGAAACTGCTAGAAGAAGTGGATGTGGTGATCGAAGGATTTGATACCGGCCGAATGGATTCCGGTATGGATCTCGCTTCAAGCGACAGTGAGCCGATTAACAAGCCTAAAGTAGCGTTAATGATCGATTCACCATTCAGTTCCTATACTGCAGGACAATTATGGTTCTTGTTTGACCAATGGACAGAATTTGGGATCGACAGAATTCGCTCAGGAAGCTTTAACCGAATAGATCTGGCTGAATATGATGTAATTCTGATGCCCGGCGCATGGGGTGGATTGAGCGGTGTATGGAATGAAACTCAGATCGAAGACCTCAAGTCTTGGGTTAGAAACGGAGGAGTGCTGATTGGTACTGAAGGGAGCGCTTCGTGGCTTACAAAAGATCAATCAGGTTTTACCGATGTAGAGCTCTTTGAAGCTGAAGAAAAAGATAGTACTGAGGTAGATGAAAATGCATACACGAGATATGAAGACCGTGAAGATGTCTTTGGCCTGGAAAGAATTCCCGGTTCTGCCTTCAAAGCGGTTGTCGATAATTCCAATCCTCTGGCTTTTGGATTACCGGATCAACTATATTCCCTTAAATTTGGAACCGATGGAATTATCCCTTCTAACTCATTCGAAACCGTGGGTTATTATGTGAATGAAGGGGAGGTTCTGGCTTCCGGTTATGCATCAGACGAAAACAAGGAAAATGCTAAAGGGAAAGCCTTTGCTGCCGTTCAAAATATGGGAAGCGGAAAAGTGGTATTCCTTCTGGATAATACCCAATACCGCATGTTCTGGGTAGGACCAAGCCGTATGGTACAAAATGCCGTGATGTTATTACCCGGATTTTAAACAACCTCGGAGCGTCTGATAAGTCTTCTATACTACTTTCACTCCGACATAGTAACACTAGTATTAGTCGAATATGATATTGAATATGACGTAGTATTTATAACCGATTATACACACGCTAAATGAATAAACAATACAATGAAAACAATAGGACTACTTTTTACACTCTTACTTTTAGGAGTTTCATCTTCACAAGCTCAATACAACTACACTGATTTTAGTGATAGGGAATTCGGGTTTGGTGTTCATATCGGACCTGTCTTTGATCCGTATTCGATATCCGGTAATTCTTTCTTTTGGGGTGCTGTCTCCAAAACAGAAAATTGGAAAAAGAACTTCAGGTTGGCATCTATCACTATGGACGGGGGAGGACTACCCCATCCTCCCGCCGTAAACAGACTCAAGATATTTCGTTCGGTCCTACTGCCAGAATTTTAAACAAAAACATAAGGTTGGGTATTATACCTGAAATTCGGATGTATGATATAATAGTAGATGATAGAAGTGTCTACTCTGAAAAAGTTCCTACTCTAATGGGGTTTATTCAAACAAATACAGTATTAGAGTGTTAAAGTAGGACAAACATTTACATTTTCATCTAATGAAAACATTCCTGATTGGGGATTATTCGTTGGTGTAGGATTTCAAATTCAATAAATAATACACAAACAAACAGATGAAATACGGAACAAAAATCTTAAGTGTACTAATATTAATTATTTCATTAGGTATCAATGAAGCTAAATCTCAGATCACATATAATGAGTGGGAAACGGTAGTGTTGGTTGATGAATTCGAAGACCCAACGGGGGAAACTGCGGAGAGAATTTTTTTAAAAGGAACTTTTTCAAATTCTGCAACTTCGAATAGTGATTTAATAGTTAAAATAATGGACCATGGATTATACTTTGGTCTGATAATTGAACTATACGAATATAGCCGTGCACCAGGCGTAAATATGTGTAATGATAGTTGTTTCGGAGTGATGGAGATAAAAGATGATAGCGGGGAAACTCATAGTTTTAAAGCATGGTCGTCGGAAACCGGAGCATTATACTTTATTGATGACCGTAAGGAAATATTATCCTTAATGGAGAAATCATCTAAACTTACTTTCTTAATTAAAGAATCATCCTTTTGGGATATCGGAAGTGCTAGATATACATTTACATTAAACAAATGAAAAAAATAGTACTTCTTACAATTACAATCTTAGCTTTGAGCGTATCGCAATTAATTGCACAGGATGAAGTTAGATTTGACAATAATCTTCTAAATTCGTTTGCAGATGAAGTTCATAAGTTTATAGATGGAGATCAATTATCTTATGGAGAGACGGGGAAGAAACTTTATATGACTCGTGCCATTAATAATTCTCGTTCGCAACAGATGGTTATAAGACCGCACTCTTCTTTTACTCCGCAGATTACCAAAAATCTACTAGTTAGTTATCTCGGTCAACAGATGTGGCGAGGACGTGATGTCTTAATACTACATTCAGACCCAAATGATCCGTGGGAAGAAGAGGTGATTTGTTATATATAAATGGTGAAGTTCCGCAATACATAAGTGGTATACCGTTTGAACTATCAATACATATGTCTGAGGGTGTAGTTATTATAACCGATTTGAGTAACTTACAATAACTCAGGTTACTTTTAAAGATGGCCGGATGGATTAAAACTATTTGGTCATTTTTTTTGGAAGTGCTTTCTGAAATCAATAGATAAATAGAAGAGAAGTTCAATCAACTTTATTATCAGCCGATTTACATGAACGAATTTATTGAAGTTTTGGAGAGTGAGCCTTTAGGTAACTATAAAAGCTTCATGATATTGAAGATTGAATGATATACATTTACGGGTGACGAAATGTTCATCATCAATATGTTAACTGTCCTAATACAAGTTCGAACAATTCAACTACTTTAATGAAATGGACTATGACATAGAAAAAGTCGATGACATGATGCTTGCATTGCTGTGGTTAACAATGTTTGATGAAGGTCCCGGTACGAGAGCATGGAAAGGTTACGATTGGGAACATATGAACCGACTTCACGAAAAAGGGTATATTGACAATCCGAGAAGCAAAAACAAATCAGTGATCGTAACCGAAGAAGGCAAGAAACGGGCTGAAGAGTTGTTCAATACGTATTTTGGTAAATGAATAGTATTGGTTGACTCATAGCCACGAAATACCTTCAATAGTTGTTGATCGTTTAACGATTGTGTACATTTTCATAATCAAACAAATGAATTATGAGCCAAAATTTATTAAATAGAATTACAAGAAAGCCGGATATTTGTCACGGCAAACCAACGATACGTGGATTACGTTACCCGGTTGACACAATGCTGGATTTGCTGGCTTCGGATATGAGTATTGATGAAATATTGGCCGATTACCCGGATTTGGAAAGAGAAGATCTGCTGGCCTGTCTGGAATATGCTGCTCAATTATCGCGAACTAAGAAATCGCAAAAAGTTGCCCAGTGAGAGTTCTTGTTGATGCCCATCTCCCCAAACGTCTTTCTGAGTTTCTGTCAGCTCATGACATTGAGTCGAAACATACGCTGGATCTACCTAAAAGAATGCAACTCCTGACTCTGAAATCATCCGGTTTGCAGATGACGAAAATCGAATTGTGATTTCAAAGGACAGTGATTTTCTCGATAATTATATTTTGGATGGAAGTCCCAAGAAACTGTTAATTGTTTCTACCGGAAACATCAATAACCGTGACCTGATTCGATTATTTGAGAAAAATCTGGAAACATTAAAATCGCTGTTTGAAGAAAATTCTGTGATAGAAATCAACGAAGAAGAAATCCAGGTACATTACTAAAATCGGCCAGTTTACAAGGGCATCATGCAGACGAGTTTACATTGGGCAGTTCGTCTTTTGTATTAGTAGCCTCGCTGCATATGTCCTGGGCCGTTACCACTATCCATAAATCTGATTTCTTCCGGTTCTTATCGTTAATAATTACAGTCAGGTAAATTAAATACCATTAGTATGAGCACTGATTTTAATGAGATTGAAAAATTAGCGCTGAATCTAAACAAAAAGGATAAAGCGCGACTGGCTGATAAATTATTACAAAGCATTCATGGCAAAATCGTCCCTGAAATTGAACAGGCGTGGATTGATGAAGTCCAAAAGAGAAAAGAATCGCTTAAATCTTGTGAAGCTTCCCTTTATTCTGCCTCGGATGTCTTAAGTGAAGCAGAAAAACGTCTTCAAAAGTGACTATTAAGTTTCATTCAGAAGCCAGAAAAGAATTTTTTGAAACAGCTGAATATTACGAGGAACAAGTAGTTGGCCTTGGGTATGATTTTATTGATGAAGTAGAAAAAGTGCTTGAAGTCATTGAACAATAATCTTCATCCGGAACTAAAATCACGGAAACTGAACGAAGATTTTTAGTATCTCGATTTCCCTATGGAATTATCTATTCAGTTGATGAAGGTCAGATCATAATATTTACTGTTATGAATTTAAGACAAAAACCGGGGTACTGGAAATCCCGAACGTAACCTATGTGGGTATAACCAGCACTTCAAGCGTTTCAATTGGAGACGCGGTTATGGCTTCGGTTTTCCAGAGTTGCTTGTTTAGATAATTTAGCCGTTTATTCCCTCATAATCACAGGCCTGTTAGGCGCTGGGTTGTTATATGACTTAATTATTTAACAACGAGACAAAACAATGAAAACTACACTCATATTTGTTTTAGTACTGACTTTCAACGTCGGGTTTGCCCAGGATAAAAACCTACCTATTATTGATATTCATCTTCATGCTTATGATGCGATTCCACCTGGAATTTCTGCAACATGGACTGGGGAAAAGGAAGCGCAGATATTAAAGTCGCCAGAGGATGCAGCAAAGCATCTGCAGCAGGTTCTGTCGCAAATGGATGAAAATAATGTGGTTTTAGCCCTTACCAGTAGTACCTCATTAAACGCTATAAAAACATGGAAGCAAGCTAGCCCGGATGCTTTTATAGGCGGTATTCAAACAAACGATAATGGTATGCCCATTGTCAGTCCTGATTCTTTGAGAATACTCAAGAAAAATGGTGTCATCGAGGTATTTGGAGAATTAGGTTTCCAATATTTTGGTATCAGTCCGGATGATCCACGAATCGATCCCTACTATAAAATCGCCGAAGAAAATAATATACCTGTTTGTCTTCACACTGGATTAGGGCCTCCGGGAGGCCCTCATACCTTTGCACCTAAATTCAGGACAACTCTTGGTAATCCAACCCTGTTTGAGCCTGTTTTAGTGAAATATCCAAAACTGGAAAGCCTTTCTTGCTCATGCCGGGTGGCCATATATATCAGAAACAATTGCGATGATGTATATATACCCTGAACTATATGTAGATATAGGAGTTCTTACCTGGGCACTTCCACGGGATGCATATTATTCTGCATTAAAAGATTTAATGGATGCGGGTTTTGGAAAAAGAATTATGTTTGGAACGGATCAAATGCTTTGGCCGGGTGCCATTGATCTTGCTGTTAAAACAGTGCAAAACACACCGTTTTTGTCAGAAGAAGAAAAGAGGGATATCCTTTACAATAATGCAGCCCAATTTCTTGAATTAAGTGAACAAACTATTGCGAAGCATCATCAATAATTAAAAGATATTTTTTCGCCATATAACATCTTTAAAAAGGATAATGTCAAGGGCACGTAGTCTCCCCACCGTATATGTCACGTTCTAGTAATATTCTTTTCAGCAGTATGCGATATTTCCATCTAATGGCATGTCGGTCAAGGGATCTTCGCTGACGCTACCGGCGTCCAAACATCTTTACGGGCTTGTCCACAAACTCAGGTGGCTGTTCAGATGACTATCTGAACGATCCCAGATCTAAAACCGAACCAACAACCCATGTCTCAATCAAACGGTGCGGATTGATATCCCCGCAATGGGACTCTTCCTGTTATGCGTTCGAGCTTATGGGTTGTGGCCAGTAGTTTTGGGTGGTAACTCGCGTCATCCTGCCTTTAAATCCTTTGTACTCCTCGTCCTTACTGAGCATATGCCAGACGATCTTGGCCAGCTCTTTGCCCACTACCGTTCGGGCTACATGCTTGCCGCTTCGCCGGGTAACTTTCTTATAAAATTCTTTGATCACCGGATAGTCCCGGTAGGCGATAATGCCCGCCTGATTGAAAGCGATGCGCAAGTAGCGGTTGCCATCCTTATTCTTACTCCGGTGGCGAATGTTTACCGCCCGAATCCTTAGCGCCCGGCAGATTTTACTCCCGTTTGCACTACAGAATTTATCGGTTTTGCTGAAAATGCTGATAAATTCAACGAGTCTGAATGCCGAACTGCTTGGACTCTCAATTGACAGCACCCACTCACACCTTGCATGGATACGCAATATCAAGGAAAATTTTGGGGTAGAAATCCCATTTCCGATTATCGAAGACCTTTCGATGAAAGTTGCCAATGCATACGGAATGATTCAGCCCGGTGCCAGCGATACCTCAGCAGTTCGCACCACCTTTATCATAGATGATAAGGGGATTCTCAGAGCAATGCTCTATTACCCGATGACCAACGGACGCTCCGTGAAAGAAATACTCCGACTCGTTAAGTCACTGCAGACTTCTGATGAGCATAATATTGCCACCCCCGAAGGCTGGGAGCCCGGAGATAAAGTAATTGTACCTCCACCCGCAACTGCAGAAGAAGCAGAAAAACGTATGGAAGAGGGGTATGAGTGCGTTGACTGGTATTTCTGTAAAAAAGACCTCGACTAACGGTATTTAGATTTCCGATTTATCAGCTTACAAAGACAGGGATCGCGTCCCTGTCTTTTTTTATTTACCTGTCATTTATGATTCAGCCATT
>JAXHNH010000002.1:0-4267 GCA_034520725.1 Gracilimonas sp.
TCAGAACATCTATTTTTTAGGTTTCAGTTTTAATGGGGATTAATTCATCCACGTCCTTGACCAGTTCGTCCATAAAAAGAATGGTGATCTTGCGGGTAATGATGATATCTGTCAGAATGCGCTGTAATTGTTGCATGCTCTTAAGTTGCTCGAGCACCGGGCCAACCTCTGGCGCATTCGTGTAAGGCATCAATATTTCATTTGGTTTGAGGAGTTCAATAATGCTTAACCGGACTTCAGAGCTCAGGGCCTCATACGCCCGTTCTCTGTAGTCCAGGTTATAGTCTTTGAATTCATTTTCTCGGCTTAATATCCGGTCGATGGACGCATAGATCTTGCCGGCACGATCCGTAATGGTCTTGTCCTGAATAAGCGATAGTTTAGCGGTGAACTTCAGTTCATCCCATACGGTAGATACAAAGTTGGGGTGCGGTGCCCAACCATTATGCTGAATAGCTATTAGCATCTCGCCGGAAGTCACATTATCCGGGGTATTACCTGTCTGCAGCGACTCCAGCACCATCCGCGCATGCTTTTGCTGTAACTTTGCAAATTCCAGCATGTATTCTGCTTCGGCCCGTATTCCAGCCATCTCTTCCGCCAACTTTTCCAGGTAGTGGGTTTCCTGATCTCTTTGAATACGATCTTCATTCCAGTTATTCACCTGTAGCGCAATCAATATCCCAATCACCACCAACAGGATTTCCCCAATAGCATAAAGCAGGTACTTTCGAACATTATCTTCTTCGATGAGCTTTTTTCGAATGGTGCGGAAGAATTTTAGCATGGGGATCGCGGATGTGGTTGAAGCATGAATTTATTGCTTTAGCTCTTGATTGAGCTGATATATTTGCTTCCTAATGCTTATGAGAAAGCCTAAAGAATTCCGGTTTGTGACATTTTGTGCCGTCATAACAGAAGTCATCAGGGCATAAAGATCAGGAGTAGCCTGTTCCCAAAGCTGATCACTTATCGGCGAGCCTCCTTCGTTGGAATCCAGTCTGTATTTACTGCGGTAATTATTGAGAGCGTCAAGAAAGTATTCAATATTTGTTTCCAGTTGTTTTTTGTACAGTTCTTTCTGGTTTGTGAGATCCAGAATCCCGGTTCGTATCTGATCATCGAGCAGGGGTAACAGACCGGAGCTTTCCAGGCTGTTTAATGTATTATCGTTGAAATTTACCACGGGGTTAATCCAAATGTCATATTCATATCTGCCAATCTGAACCAGAGTATCTAATGTAGCATCGGGCCCGGTTACCCTGTTGTATAGAGTGCTATCTTTCTTCATATTCATTTTAATAAATTCAATCTTCTGATCAATTGAAGTAAGATCATTTTGGAGTTCAGAAAGGAGAGCTTTTTGAAAAGTCTCAATCTCCGTATTTAATTTATTTTGTTCATTCCAGTTATTCACCTGCAGTGCGATCAAAATACCAATCACCACCAGCAGGATTTCCCCAATAGCATATAGCAAATATTTGCGAACATTATCTTCTTCGATGAGTTTTTTTCGAATGGTGCGGAAGAATTTTAGCATGGCTGAATTGCGAATTTGCACGGATTAAAGGATTTTACGTATGGTTTCTGTCCCGTAGGGACTGAATATGGGTAGAAAAAAATTGTGCCCAAAGCCCGGAGTGCCGTAGGCCGTGTCCGACCGTCGGCTGATACGCTACATGATTTTGAATCAAACATGCTGCCCGACATATCTCGTACCTAACGGCACGAAAGGACTCGGTGGTTTGTACAAATTCTACCCACATGTTGTCCCTAACGGGACAGATTCTGAGTACACCAAGAAAAATCATTGTTAATTCGAAAATTTAATTAATCCATGGTTCAAATAGTTTATGTTGAAAAAAACATATTGTTGATTAATGGTTGCCTAATTCGGATTCAATAATTTCTAAAATATCAACAATCCGTGTTCTCAAACTCATAGACTGACTGTTTGCGAGTAGGGCAAGCGACAGACAGGTGGTTACACTAGATTCAAATCTGGTGCTTTCTAACAGATCATTGATATCCCTGTTTTTGTTAGAGTCTCCAATGTCAGGAACCGAACCGATATCCCCGTCAAGTTGAAAAGACGAAAATAACGTATTCTGCCAAAGCCGGTTAGCGATGGTTCTGCCATATTCCATTAAAGTAGGAGTGTAGAAGTTATGGCTGTAATTCTGCCATCGTTCTTCTTCCTCTGTAACCTGTACAATATCACTGGTAAAGCGGGTTAATTTTCCCCTGAGTTCAGCATTTTGAATAAGTTGTATCCTTCCTGAACTGATGATGTCGTTTAGAATTGGATCAAAGGTTGGGTTGATCTTGGTTTGACCGATAAAGGCATAGGTACTGTCAATATTCCGTATATCCGGATGATCAATGTAATCCAGCAGCTTGGTGGAGGCCGTTATCATATTATTGCGTATTGTGATCTTTTCATCCAACTGCCCAAGATTATTTTGATATTCAGATTGAAGCTGAATCAATAGCTCTCTTTCAAATTCGCGCTCCTTATTGTATTCATTCCAGTTGTTGATCTGCAAAGCAATCAATATCCCGATCACAACCAGCAGAATCTCGCCAATAGCATAAAGCAGATATTTTCGAAGATTATCTTCTTCGATGAGTTTTTTTCGGATGGTGCGGAAGAATTTTAGCATAATATCAACCTGTGAGTTTGATCATAAATGTCGTTTGTCCGGGTTGGGAATGCACATTCAAACTACCGCCATGGGCTTTTATGATATCATTGGTGATACTGAGCCCAAGCCCTGTACCGGCAGTCCCTTTCTTGGTGGTGAAAAACGGCTGTAGAATTTTGTCTTTCATCTCGTCGGGTATTCCTGGTCCGTTATCTTCGATTTCGATGGTGATGGTGGTTTCAGTTTTTTGAGTTCTCACCGTAAGTTTTGGGTGATAGCTTTCGCTAAGCGCAGAGCGCTCTGCGCTTAGCGATCTCATCGCATCAAACGCATTATTGACCAAGTTCAATATTACCCTAGAAAAGTCTTCGGCAATCAGTGGTACTTCTCCAATGTTCTCATCAAGCTGCAGATCCATATCTACGTAAATGGGATCTTTCCCCGCACGCATCCCGTGAAACGCCAGGTTGACATATTCTTTAATGATCGGATTCAGTGGAGTAGGCTCCATTTTTCCATCGCCGCCCCGTGAATGCTGCAGCATCGATTTTACGATGGAATCCGCCCGGGAGCCGTGTTTGTGGATGGTTTTTAGGTTGGCTTTGATGTCGTTGAGGATGTCGAGGATGAAGCTGCGGTCATCGCCACGGTCATCCCCCTGGCCGGCTTTGCCGTCCTTTCCCCCTTCAAAGGGGGAGGACACCCCTCGCCTGTGCTCCGCTTCGGCACTCCCCTCAAGGGGAGAATTCTCCTTTTCACTTTTCACTTTTGCCTTTTGACTTTCCGGTCCCCGGTCATCCGTCACTCGTCGAATCTCATCCCGAACTTCCTCCACCAGCTCCAAACTCAACTCCGAAAAATTATTCACAAAATTCAGCGGATTCTTAATTTCGTGGGCAATGCCGGCGGTGAGCTGACCGAGGGAGGCGAGTTTCTCCTGCTGGATGAGTTGAGACTGAGTGGCTTTAAGTTCGCTAAGCGCATCTTCGATACTTGCCTTGGCTTTTTCCAGTTTTACAAAATCCTCGTAACGCGCATAGGCGATGGAGAAGGCCTTTGCGAGGGATTCTGACAGGCTTATTTCCTCGTTATCCAGCGGTTCGGTTGATCCCACGTAGAGCATTCCCTGGTTGAAAGGGATGAAATGGAGGTGAAGGGATTCGGGTGCTTCCTCGGCCCCCTGGTACGTTTTCATATCCGCGACCTGGTTCTGCTCCATCATCGACCGGCCCCAGACCAGAAACTCCTCCCGCGACCAATGTTGATCATATACCTTTTTATTTCGCCAGGACTCAACAGTTTGATTAACCAGCTCATTGGAACCAAACGGAAGGTGCATTACTGCCAGGGAGGTGCCGTCCGGTTTGGAGAGATAGACTTCAACTTGGTGCTCATCTTCGTGGATAATAAAAACGCCACAACGGATAAAGGAGACATCCAGTGTTTTGAGCTCATTCCATATCAGCGGTGTGATGTTTTGAAGATCATCGGTAGATCTCATGCTGGCAATTTCTCCACGCACCCTGTCTAATGACGCCTGTTTTATTGCCTCAGCTGCCTGGGCTTCGGCTTTTTGGAGATCGAGGAAGCGCGTGTACGCCTGGCCAAAGACCTTACCAATT
>JAXHNH010000003.1:0-455265 GCA_034520725.1 Gracilimonas sp.
GCAGCACTTGACACGTATTGCTATAATGACTACATTTTACCCATATGATTGATGAATCGAGGTGAATATTCTTTGATCTCTGATCGTGAGTAAGCCTCAACACTTTCCTCTTCATAATCATTTTCGGGAATTTTAATTTGCCCGGTCTCTTTATCTTGAGCAGCGTTGCCATTAGTACTTCTTTCGAGATTTAGTGGCTATATGGTTAGTAATAGTAGTATCGGAAGTTAGGTAGGTGTAGGATTTCTTTTCGCCCAATATTGCTTCTCCAGGTCCAGTCAGAGAAGAAATGAACAAGTTTATCTATAGGATCTTTCGTGATGTTGAAATAAAGCAGTTTATCAGGTTTATCTTCTAAATAAGAAAGCACTTTGTTGTGATGCCTGTTCCACTCCTCTTTCCAGCATTGAATTAACTCCTCCTTCGTCCCATGAACATTATCTCCGCAAGTACAAGATCGATAGGTAATTCTGTTGTCTATGTTTTGGTTTAAATTAAGCCGGCTTTGAATCCAGTTGTCACGGTTACGGGTATTCAAAATGAACCGGCTGTTTGGGTACTGCTCATTGATCTTTTTAAATATTTGAATGCATAGATAGGCGGAGCGTTTTGATATCCTCATCTGTTTCTTTCAACTTTTTCCGAAAAACAGGATAACGCCATTTTAATTTGGTAACCGCCACAGGTTTACTTTTTCCAAATCAGTGTAAACATCATACGGCTTGCAATAGGTGAGTAGCGGTTCATCTCGTAATCGGGCAAGTTCCATACCGACTGCAATAGTACCTTTTTTCCAATGTGCTGCTTGGGACCCGTTTTTGTTGAAAAAGTGACAGATTGAACTGGTGCCACACCGATTAAAACCTATTTGAAAAACAGAATATGAGAGCCTCTTTCGCTTAAAGAGCATAGAATATAAAAACCAACTGTTTAGTTATTATTTCACCGAAAGTAATGAAATTGAACCAAACTACTTCACTGGAAGATGCGATTAGCGTAAACAATTATTTGAACGGACTGGAATATTGATAACGCTGATTATGTAGATGATCAGGGATTCTCGAACTATCTGTCTCTTCGAAATTCATCACTGAGTTTATCGATGTCAGAACTATTCTTTGGTTCTGGATCTTGAAAGTATCTTCAACCTCAAATTCTTCCAGGTCATTGTCAGTTTCGGGAAGGCTGATCTCTCCTTTTACTTCTTCTGTTGCAGATGCAGAAGCTTTAAAGTGCCGTTCAGTTTTGCCCCTGCAGGGTTTCCGGTGAGTTCCAGCAGGTCTTTCTTTTTCTTTTTGGCTTTATTATTCACAAATCGGGCAAAGGATAGGGAAGAACGTGATTTGATCAAAGCTGATACCAGTAAGCGTTGGTGCGATGTCGTTATTTCCGGGTATTGCCAAAAATAACAGCAGCCAGCAAAAGGAAACCTCCCGAAGCCAGCTAATACACCGGTGCAGGTATAGTTTATTATGTGTTTTCAAGGCTTCTTCTTCTCGGGAAACCGCGATCTTGGTACTGCCGTCCACCTGCTCGAATTCGATTTCAGGGGAGGAAGCCGAAGCGAATAGCCTGGAAACACACGGAAGGTTTTGCTTTCCACACGATCTTATTTCTGCGATGTGGAGATCTCTCCCCATCGTGTTAAAATGATATTCAGCCTGATTCTTCAGTTCATTCAGCAATTCCTTGTCAACCGTGCCCGGTAGCAAAGCCAATTGCTTTCGCTGAATTATAATCTAGTGTATCGGCTAAAAAGGGTTCGTGAACGGGAACACCTGATGTTCCAGATAGGCTTCATAAACAAACTTTCTGGGCAGGCCAAGCTCGTCGGTAATTTCAAAAAGCTGTTCAACTTCCTCTTCGATTCTATTCCGATTTCCGGCAGATGAATGCTCCCCAAATTTTTGAAGCAATGAAGCTTTTTGTATTATTTCCCGGATTTCATCATCGGTGAGCTTGCCCATATTCCCTAATTTAATTTAGCCTGTGCATCCATAATTATTTTCTCGACTTCATCTTTCGAGATGCGTTCTGTTTTGTTGCAATACTGACAAACCACTTCCTGCCCTTCACCTTCTATATCTTTCAGGTCATCAAGGCTAAGCATAGATAAAGCATTTTTGAATCTTTTGCGGGTACATCGGCAGAAAAAATCCACCGGCTGCCGGTTCAATTCTTTTACTTTCAGGGGTGAAATGGCTTTTGCCATGATCTCATCAATATACTGTCCGTCAGAAAGAAGTTCATCAATGGGCGGGAATGAACCTAAACGTTCCTGAAGCATATCAATTTGTCCGTCGGGCGCATCCGGAAGGCGTTGAATCATGAGCCCGCCGGCCTAGACGTTACATTGCCAGTCTTCATCAATCCCTACATCAATAAGCAGGGCTGAAGGAATTTGTTCGGATTGGGCAAGATAGTGAGCCACATCACTGTTTACATCACCCTTAACCAGCTGAATGCTGCTTGTTCGGGGTTCTGCTTCATTATATAATATCTTAGAAAAAGTTAGAATACCAAGTCCGATACCGTCCCCAAGTTCTGTTTCCGGATTAGAATAATCGAGTTCGGCAGCGGGATTTTTGACATAACCCCGTATCTCACCCACAGAATTAGCCTCAGCTACTAAATATCCAATGGGGCCATTTCCATCCATACGAAGTTGTATGCGCTCTTCCCCTTTCAATTCAGAGGCTAAAAGCATAGTTGCGGTCAAAGCTTTCCCTAGAATAACAGTATTGAGCAATGAAAGGTTATGATTATCTCGTGCTGTTTTTACAACTTCAGTAGTTTTAACAACAGATATTTTGAAGTGGCCGTCTGTGGTGATTCCCTTGATAAGCCGGTCTTTGAAATTATACTCTTCGATGTTCATAGGAGTGATAGAATGCTTTTGAAAAAAGTAACTTTTTAGAATTTATTTGACCCTGAAGATACGCAGAATTATGGATTTTATTTTTTTGGGCGGATGGAATTGTGTCGTCAAAAATAGAGGCTTTGGCAATATTAACGCGCCTCTTGTTCTCCTTTATAAAGAGGAAACAAAGGAGAGGATGATGGTAACCAAGGCTCAATAATAAAAAAAGGGACGCAGTATATACGTCCCTTTTCAATGATCTGAGTTTTAAAAAATATCAGTCAATAAACCGTTTATGTAAATTTCACCGTGCCTTCCGGAGACATTGGCTTTGGAAGAATATTTATTCTTGATATTTCCAATGGTTTTGATGCGCTTTTCAGCTAAAGCATTAGAGGCTTTGTGGGCAGGAATGCCATGTTCTTCCGAGTAGTCCAAAATTTCGGTGATGGTATTGTAAATATTTCCGGCATTTTGGAAGGGCGCGATTCTTCATTATATCCTTCCAGCTCGCTGGCAATATTAATGACTACCGCCCGCATTAATTACATAATCAGGGGCATAGATGATGCCTTTATCCATCAGCATCTGACCGTGTTTGTCTTCTACATCCAGCACGTTATTTGCTCCACCGGCAATAATATCACACTTAAACTGATCCATGGTGTCGTCATTAATCACGCCACCCAACGCGCATGGGGTGAAGATGTCAACATCCAGGCCATAAATGGAATCCGGGTCAACGAGTTCAGCTCCAACTTCTTCAGCCAGAACTTTGGCTTTGTCTCCATAAATATCACATATAAATAATTTAGCGCCCTCTTTAGCAGCATGTCGTGCGAAATGCGAAGCTACATTTCCTGCTCCCTGTAAAGCTATTTTTTTGCCTTCCAGTGAATCATTACCATAGGCTTTTTTGGTGCAAGCTTTTACACCCATATAAACTCCATACCCTGTAACCGGCGATGGATTCCCACTTCCGCCCAGTTCTTTCGGAATTCCGGTCACATATTTGGTTTCGGAGTAGATCCATTCCATTTCCTTTTCGGTCATTCCCGACATCTTCGGCAGTGATGTACCGTCCGCCGAGGCTATCCACAAAACGGCCGAATGAGCGGAATAACGCCTCGGTTTTTTCGGTGTGAGAATCACCGATAATAACAGCTTTACCACCGCCCAAATTCAACCCGGAAATAGCAGATTTGTAGGTCATGCCGCGAGAAAGGCGAAGTACATCTTTCATGGCAGCTTCTTCAGATTCATAATTCCACATACGGGTTCCGCCCAAGGCAGGCCCAAGTGTGGTATTATGAATAGCGATGATGGCTTTGAGGCCGGTTTTGGGATCAGAGCAAATTACTACCTGTTCGTGCTCTTTGTTTGCCAAGTTCATTAAAGATGGGGAAATTGTGATTCTGGTCAGTCAATTTTTTAGATTCATTTACGGGTGCTTCTGTCATAATTAAAAGTAACTAATTTTTAGGGAGATAAGTTCATTGGAACCGCTTCCAAAGCTCGGCATTTATTTGGCTGGTTCTCAAACATAGATAGAGCATCATATACGGGAATTTTGTACAGAAACGTGTATAAGGGCGTGCATGTGAGATATAGTGGAAAAGCATGTAATTTATATGAACAAAGTATGCTGATTTTCTCCTGTGATATTGTATTTTAAAAGAGTAATAAAACGCATATAGCGTTGGCGTACCGGCTTGACCGCCGAACAGCCTCTATGAATAAAAATAAAGCACAAAACAATCATGTCATTCCGCTGGGTGTACGCGCAGCCGGACCAAGAAGAAGTTTGCCCTGGAATTAGGGAGACAAGCTTGGTATTCCGGACAAAATAGCCCGTTTGCTGGCTATACGCGGCATAAAAACATACGATGATGCAAAATACTTTTTCAGGCCAAAGATAGATAACCTCCACGATCCTTTTTTAATGAAGGACATGGATATTAGGTGCCGAACGACTGGCACTGGCTATCCGCAAAAGTGAGAAAGTACTCGTTTACGGCGATTACGACGTGGACGGAACTACGGCCACTTCCTGCCTGTATACGTTTCTGAAAGAATTTGGGGTAGAAGCCGATTACTATATCCCGCACCGCTTCAAAGAGGGCTATGGCATAAATCCTGATGGTATCAAGTATGCTGAGGAGATTAATGCTACCCTAATAGTTTCTGTAGACTGTGGCATCACTGCCATTGAAGAAGCCAAGGTGGCAAAAGAAAAAGGCATTGACCTTATTATTTGTGATCACCACACGGTATGGCGAAAGCATCCCCGATGCCGTGGCTGTTCTGGATCCCAAACGCCCGGATTGCGAATTACCCTTTTGACGGACTTTCAGGGAGCGGGAGTAGGATTTAAACTCATACAGGGAACCATCTGAAAAGCTGGGACTTCCCAAACCATATCGCTACAAATTTCTGGATCTGGTGGCCATCTCCATTGCCTCCGATATTGTGCCCATTATTGATGAAAACCGGGTGCTGATGAAAGCCGGGCTTGCAGATGCATTCAGCGAAGCCCACGGGTGGGAATCTGAGGCGCTTGCTCGAATCTGATCAATGTGAACAAGGAGGAAGTAAATACCTCCAAGATTGTTTTTTCTATTGGGCCCACGCATTAATGCAGCCGGGCAGAATGGGAGACGCCAGTACGGCTGTAAAACTGATGATCTCAGAAACTCATGGCAGAGGCGAAAGCACATGCTTATGAGCTGGAGTCCATCAACCTTCGGCGCCGCGATACGGATTCAAAGACCATGAAAGAAGCCATGGCGCAAGATCGATAAAGATTTTGATATGGAGGAGACGTCCACCATCGTGCTTTATCGGAAGACTGGCACCTTGGGTAGATTGGAATTGTGGCCTCGCGATTGGTGGATTTATATCACCGGCCGGCCATCATGCTCAGCAATGTGGATGGAAAATGAAAGGCTCTGCACGAAGTATTAAGGGATTCAATATTTACAACGCCATCAAAAAATGTGAGGATCTGCTGGAGCAATTTGGCGGACATGAGTTTGCAGCAGGGCTAACATTAACCGAAGACAACCTTACTGAATTTCGCCGGCGAATGAATGAGCTGGCTTTTACTGATCTTTCCGATAATTCCTTTGAGCCCGAACTGACCATTGATGCCAAACTTGATTTGGGGGAAGTGGATATGAAGTTCTGGAAATTACTCAGTCAGTTTGAGCCGTTTGGTCCCGGTAATTTGCGCCCGATTTTTGTAAGTGAAGGAGTGAAGGTAGTGGGTGAACCGACCATTGTTGGCAACGGTCATCTTAAAGATGCGGGTGAAGCAAGAAGATTCCGGCATGTTTGATACGATTGGATTTAATATGCACGAATATCTGCCGGCAGTACGCAATGGCAATCCATTTAAAATTGCCTATGTGCTGGAAGAAAATAACTGGAACGGCCGGCGGACTTTGCAACTTCGCCTGAAGGATATTCATGTTTCCAGAATTGAAGACGTGTTAGGTGTTAGGTCTTACACTAAAACCTCAGCTAAAACCTAATTTCCGTAATTGTAATATTGTATAAAGATTACAAACCCTGTATCTTTGCCGTCCTTGTGAAAGGGACTGTAGCTCAGTCGGTAGAGCAACGGACTGAAAATCCGTGTGTCGGCGGTTCAAATCCGCCCGGTCCCACCTTCTAGTAAAGCCTTGATTCGCAATAATTTAAAGCTGCGCAAGGCTTTTTTAGTTTTACGGAATTTAAATTGTGGGAGGCTCACCGGGGACTCTATTAGAATGACGGTGATGTCGCTAAAATTATTTTTTCAAACTCCCGAGATCCTGTGCGCAGATCTAATTTAAAAAAAGAGAGTGCCTTACTCCCTTCTATATCAGTCCCCGGTTTCTCAAAGATGTAAATCCTGATCGGTACAGAATAATATGGTCATCTATGGTTACTGAAAGTAATTTCCCAGCTTCTACAGCTCGTTTAGTAAGCTGAATATCTGACCCACTCGGTGTTGCATTATTGCTGGGGTGATTGTGGCTCAATATCAATGATTTTGCTTTGCTCAATAGAGCTACTTGAAAGATGGAAGCAATATCTACAATCGTTGCGGTAGCGCCGCCGGAAGAGATAAGGCTCCAGCCGAGGACTTGTTTTTGATTGTCCAGCAGGACAATGATGAACTGCTCGGATGATTCAAGTTTTGAATCGTCCCAAATGGATCTTAAATAAGCAGCTGCTTCATCCGGGTCGGTAATTTTGGGTAAGGTCTCAACCGGCACGGTAGATCTATAAGCTGAGAGAGACTTCGGCCATCCGTGGCATGGTATTAGGGGGTTAGTTAAGATTATGAAGACGGTAAGCCCTCTTTTTCACTGTTCTTATACATAATCCAGAATAAAACCCGAGCCAGTTTGCATATATAGAATACCTAATTACTAAAAAATTGCACCTGTCATACGTTTTTTTCTTTCATTGATAGTGAATCGAAAACATCGGTTAGGATTAAGCACATTTTGGTTAAAACGCAAGGGTGATGCTAATGCCAAGATTCATAATCAACAAAAATCCGCAAGACAACGGGGATAATGAAGTCGGTGATGCAACCACTGGATGTGATTATATGCCTAATCACGAAAATCGAATAGGTCTACAGGGGCACATGCTAATTGTCGATGGTGCGGATTGCGGAAGCTAAAAGTCGATGGCAGGACTGATAGGATCAATGGGTGCTAGTATTGTTGTAACCCATGTCACGATTCGACTTATTTGTAGTTCAGCACATTATTGTATTACCTATGTCAGTATTTCACCAGACTCGGATTCTATTCCGTGAAGTGGAGTAATCGCAATTGATGTCAATTCAACGAAGTGAAGTAGCAATCATGGTTCAAGTTGTGAGCTGTATGACAACTTCGCTAGAACACCGATTAGGCTAAAAGATTTAGATGATGAGAAAATATTTTTCCCAGAAAAATGTATTGGTTTCAATAGAGGTTAAATCAACTCTTAATAAGAAAGAGTTAAAAGATACATTTGAAAAAGCCGAGAGTATCTACAACTTGTCTTTTTCTCCAAATCCATCCATTGACAATCACACCTCAAATTGTCTCAAAAGCAATCAAACCGTCTGATTTTAACTATCGGATTTGCTTATGAGAGCCGCAAAAAGCATTGAATCACTTAGAGATGATCTCCGAGAAATAAGGTGAGAAGCAATCATGAAAAATGCTTTGAGTTTTATATGCATATTTGAATAATAAAAGATGGAAAATAGCTGGATTGATTGTTCATGTAGATGAAAGAATGTAAATAAGGTCGATGCGCTTCCTAACGAAATGATCGCCTTGCAATATTAAGCTGTAGCCCAGGGACAGCACTAATGTATATGTACCTTTTATTGATGACCTATCTACAGATGAATGGGATTTTCAGGCTAACACCAAATTTTTCAGGATACGCAAAAAGCAAAGTCTTGGTAGCCTGCTGGTGATACTCAAAAAGGAATATCTATTATAAAAAGTGCTATACGAAATTGGAAGATTAAATGTTCAGAAAGAGTAGTAATGCCGTTCTTATACCTCATAGTTGGGAAACAAGTACTGCTCCAAAAGTGGCGGAAGAACCACAATCTGTAATTAACCGGCAACTTGTAGACAGATGTGATTCTCTTAATCGCAATATTTGAGTCTGAGATTGGGACACAGACAGGGAAATATATAAGTGGTACAGTTGAAGAGATAGAAAGACATGTAGATGCAGGAAGACCGGCTTCTATTTATTTTGGTAATGTCATTGAAAACATCAACGAGATTGACAGTGAGCAACTAGAAGAACTGCGCAAATTTAAAGAGTCAATTAAAGGTCGTGGACTATAATCCACGAGATTAGCAAATTAGATAGGCTTCAAGAATATGGTTGAAAACCATAGACGACATTATTCTTGATAGGAATAGTTATTTCAGCGATGACAGAAATAACTAATCCAGAACCTGATAAACTTAGAAATGTAGCCTCAACTAAGGTTGACGAAGTATCAAAAGGTTTCATTCTGAAATTTTGATCGATAGCTGCTAGTGATCCGCAGGGTCACGTAAACAATTGTTCGTTTCTTGGAGGGAAGACCGAATATCATAGAACGGTAAGATGATTCGCAGACCAGAATTCATCAAAAAGGGAAGTCGCAAAGATGGAAAGCTGTGGAAGAATTATCAAGTAATTACCTCATAAAGTCACTCAATTATGAAGATTCTATATGCGACGTTACACGTCAAGGCTATGAGTAGGTCGAACGGATTGGCTAAGAAGAGCTTTGTCTAAAAAGCGTTTCAGCGACTTAGGGTTCGGAGCCTTACTCTAGACAACTCAGCTCACCACTGCCACACAATATCGTTAAATCACCACAGAAAGTCTGCCACATGGTTGAAAGTGAATTTGAGCACAGCAGAGTTTTTTGGTCCAAGGCGGCTTTGCATGACAGCGCGCGTATAGCTATGGGCGCTACTTGGAGGCGGTATCGAGGCATCTTGAAATCAATCTAGATAGGTCTACGGTAATCGTCCGACCAAGACGTCAGAAGATCTCCTGGATCAGATTTTCAGAAACTGGTCGGGCAAGCAACTATATAAATAATTGTGGCACAGCTTTGAGAGCGTATTTACGTTCTCTTGATGAAGAGCAGCCGGAGCTCGGCTATCCGGAAGAAGTTTTAAATCCCACGAAATATTTTGACGGTGCGAAAAAGCAAATAACCATCAATTCATATGAAAGAGATCCCAGGGCACGAAATAAAGCAATTGAATTACATGGGCTGAATTGTTCTGTTTGCGATTTTAACTTTGAAAATATTTATGGAAAAATTGGCATTGGGTATATACACGTTCACCACCTGAGGCCATTACACAAAATAGACGAGCAGTATGAGATTGACCCTGAGCAGGACTTAAGTTCCAGTTTGTCCAAATTGTCATGCCATGCTTCATAGATCAAACAATCCGCCATCAATAGAGAAGCTTAAAGATGCTAATCCGGGAAGCAAAAAAGCACTTAACAATGCGCCACTGAAGAACAAAACTATGCTGGATTTTGGTGAATAAAGGTGCAATTTCTTCAATTTATAACCTTGGTGATCATTAGCTTTATTCTCAGTGTAGAGCAAAACCTCCCCATCTGAATAGATTTCCCGGCAATTCTTGGTATAAGAATTATGAGCAATAACGCTCATTAATTCTAAATCCCAAGACCCATGAACCTTACAACCATTCTGCTTTCCCGGTAGCGGAAAGAGCCGTTGCCGTCGACAACGCAAAATCCCCTCTTATCGACATCGATGACCAAGATTCCTTCCTGCCTAATGGCTACAAAGCTATTGTCCGGGAGGACACAAATGAAGTCATTTCCATAGTGAAAGACTCCTATCAGATCGTCAAAAATGGCGACCTGATTAATCAGCTTCTTGCAAGAGTTGGCGACCAGCGGGCATTCCTTCAAGATCGATCCTACCCATTCCTTCGTGGATAATAACCGAATGAGATTCATGATCACTTTCCCAGAACTTCTGTTCCGGGATGGCGAGTCTGATATCGCCCTGTCTGCCTTCGTGCATAATAGCTATGACCAGTCGGAAGGTGTCCGATTCTACTTTGGAGCCATCCGTAAAATCTGTTCCAATGGTATGGTATTCGGGCAAATCCTGTCCAAGTACTACTCCAAGCATACCTCCGGCTTCTCCTTCGAGGACCTGGGAGAAAAGCTGGCCGAAGCCCGCCAAGTACTTCCCGTGAGATCCAAGAGCGTATCAATCGCCTTGAGACGTCTACGAGTAGATGAGCAATTGGTAGAAAACGTTTCTACCAAGATCTCAAAACGACTGGCTGAGCAGGTTATCGAAGAGCAAGAGATCGGACGCATTACACAATGGGAGCTGCTAAACCGGCTAACCAATTATGTGTCTCACGACCTTGATCAACGGCACCGCGCCCGCTATCAGGATAACATTTGCAAAGTGTTCGCACTGTAACGGAGCCGGTATGCCCTTAGGAAAACTCGATCGTTAAAATCATCGTAATCATTCGATCGTTCAACAGGAGGTAAGAAAACCATGAGCACGAAAACTGAGCTCATATGAAGCCGTAGCCGAATCTCATCAAACAGGGACTGAAGCTCTTGCTCTTGGGAGACGATCCAGATGATCCGCCTCCCCCGCCACAACCAGAATCACACCACAAGCCTGCCGGATAACCGGTGGGCTTTTTTATTTCTATCAACCCTTAAACACCAATTATTATGTCCATGAAACTATTAGACAATATCCCAACCCAAGACTGGGTAGATGCCCGGCGAGCATTATCTCGGCGGAAGCGAAGTAGCAGCTGCCCTTGGCAATTCGTCCTTATCAAACTCCCTTTCAACTCTGGCTGCTGAAAACCGGCCGTAGAGAGCCGCAAGGTTCTACGCCGATCACAGAGATGGGCCATATTTTAGAGCCCGTCTGCGCGGAAAAATTCAGTGAAATGACCGGGCTGAAAGTCCGCAATATTTCCGAGCCGTATGAGCATCCCGATTACCCATTTTTACGGGGCAACATAGATAGGCAGATCGTAAGCTCGGATAAACATCCGGGGCCGGGTGTGTTGGAAATCAAAACTACGACTTCCCACCGAATGAGAAACGAACCCAATGCATATCCCCTCAGCTTGGAATATCAGATTCAACATTACTTGATGCTGACCGGCTACCAATATGCGTACCTCCAAATTATGGAGCGGGACACGGGCGTTTTTCACGATCCGATCTACATCGAGCGTAACGAGGAGCTGATCGAGGAGAATACCCAAAAGGTGATCGCCTGGTGGGAAGATCATGTGATTGCTGATGTTCCTCCGGATGCTATGACGGATGAAGATCTGCTCATTCTCTACCCGGACGCTAAAGAAGGAGAAACCGTAGAAGCCAATCCCAAACTGTACGCCTACTACGACCAGCTTCGCAAAGTGCGGGAACGCCTTGACGAGTATAAAACCCACAAGGAATCCCTGGAGCATCTGCTCAAGGAAGAGCTGGGATCTGCAGAACGCATGGTACTGGCCGGCCGGACGCTGCTTAGCTGGAAGAACTCCACCCAACGAAGGTTTGATACTACGGCCTTCCGGAAAGAGTACCCGCAGCTCTACAAAGAGTTTCTAAACGAAACTCACACCCGACGTTTTACCATTAACACTTAAACCCAATCATTATGACACTGATTATAAAAGAAGAAAAAATCGAATACCCCTTAGCTCCCGATGGACTGCAAGATGCCGTACTGGTAGATGTCGTGGATCTTGGAGAATTAGAAACCCCCTGGGGCCCGAAACACAAATTGTCTCTGGTCTTTGAGCTCGAGGATACCGACTCCGAGGGAAAGCACTTTATCGTTACCAAACGGTATACGTGGTCTCTCAACGAGAAATCCAATCTACGCAAGGACCTCGAACGCTGGCGCGGTTCTAAGTTCACCAAAGATGAGCTGGAAAGCGGGATCGATATGGAAACCTTCATCGGGCTGAATGCTACGCTGTTTATCAGCCACAACGAGACCGATGAGAAAACCTACGCCAACATCGAAACCGTGCTTCCCCGGAAGAAAAACAATAAGGTCGTGTTTTTTGACCTGAAGCCTTCCGGCGATTATACCCGTGTAGTAGAGCGGGAGAATTATAAGGAGCCGGAGGAGTATGCGGAGATGGTGAACGGGGCTTCCAGGCTCCGGAAAGAGAGAGGCTTGCCTTCTCTTTTTAAGTTAATTGTAACGACTCTATGTAAATCAGTTTCCCAATTCTGCCCACTATGCCATCTGACATCCCTGTCAGCTAGCGCCGGTTATTATTCAGTTATAAATGGACACATTTGTATATAGAACCTTTACCCGGCGGTGGTAGGGAAATAGCTCTTGCTACGACTCCAGGTTCCTTCAGTTACTTTCTATAGTATTCCGCAGTGAATAATATTCAGGTTGCCAATTTGGATATACAGATGAGTAGACATCAATAAAATCCAATAATATATCCCTGTCATTTAAATCTTTTGAAACACTCTTTTTTCTGATTTAATCGCTACCGCTAATTGATCTAACAGCTTAAGTATTTCATCTTCATTCTGATAAGACGTTGATACCTTCATTAATAACGATTGCATTAACTGATTGGATTCCAGGCGTATTTTTTACCTGAATTGCTCTGCAGCTTCATAATCAGTTAATCTATGCTGCCTATCTTTAGTTCTTATTTGTTTTAGCATTTTGAATTCCACCTTTCAATCAGTACTGTTTAATTGAGAAGTAGGTAAGATCACGAAACTGTGGGTATGCACGCAATAATCGTTTCTTCAATGAACCGCTTTTTCAAACTCGTCCCAATTAACAAGAATTATTGCTAGTACAATACTGAAAATACCTACAGCTCCAAATCGGCATAAAACTCGAAACAACAATATAGTAAATGCAATAATTAATCTCAATAATTCATGATAAACTTAATTCTATATAATAATATTATAAATATTTTATGAGAGATGCTTTCTTAGTTCCAAAGCCCTGGCACCTGCTCGCTGATATCCAGGTATTCAGCAGATCCGCATACCGCTGAGTGGTTTTAACATCAGCATGTCTCAGCCAGCGTTGCACGGTCTAGATTGGTAGCTCCGGCGCGTATTTTCAGTTTTGTGCGGAAGGCGGTCAGAAGTTCAGATATTTATTTTTTCAGCTCTTCCTCAACTTCTAAGCTTGGCAAAAGATTTTCAGATGCTAAGTTCCTAATCGAGCAGCCTTCAAGCTAGCTTCATAAATGAATGTACGGTAGGCATCCGCTCTCCTCCTCAATAAATTCTATCATTGTACGGTGCAGGTCACTTTCAATAGCAAGATCAAATTGGGATAGGTCTCTTTTATCCCTGTGGCGCTTGATAACGATGGAAAGAGCTTCCTGAATTTCTTCTTTTGAATGCATGTCGAAACATGCAGGAAAAATATTGACAAACCATACCATAGTATGGATATTCTTCTTTGTTTAATTAAATTTAAAGACATTAATAAAGCAGCACAAATTAGGGTATAAATATCATAAAATTTCGCAGATGATAACAGGTGATTAGAAGGAAGAGGTTATTAAGCTTTTAAGGATATTCCAGATGTTACCGGAAGCCGAGCAAACTGATTCATCAGAGCAGGGGTGGCTTGAGTATTCACAATGGTATCAGGGGTTGAGTATTATGACCCGAATTCAATTAGTGCGATTCAATTAAGAGAAAAACTGATTAGAGGGTAGAATATACATACAATAATACTACTGAAGATATACAAGCAGTTGCCGGTAAAATAGTCCGGATGTTGCAAAAGCATTCGACGTAGAACTGATGACTGATGACGACAGCTGAAGTTGAAGAAAAATTTGAAAGTTGATTCCAAAATAATTAACGAATTTATGAGCTGATCGTAGAAGTAATTATGCAAATGGCCATTAGCTCATGAAAGTAAGTTGATGCAATGCGATTAACATGGCTAATGGTTTTATTGATTCGCTGGTATGCATGCAGATTTGAAGGAAAAACTAAGAGAGATACTTACTAAGGAAGTAAATTGGATGAAATAGAAACGTTAGTCAATGTATTGAAGGAACAAAAAGAGAGTATCAGCACTATTTAAAGGCGTCTTAGGTGTTGCTTGGACTGTAGCCTTGTCAGATGGGATGATATCAATGAAGAAGAAGCTTGTATAAAAAGCTTGCGAAATTATTTGAGTGTTTATATGACGCCGGTAAATAATAATCTGATCTTGAGGAAAATCTTGAAAAATTAAAGCTGAAGTTGAATCCGCGTTATCAAAGTCTAACAAGGTATTAGATGGTGAAGCACTTAGTGATATGATCCAAGGTGGGCTGTACCCAACATTGGGTTTAATGGAAGCAACAGGATTTGGAATATTATGGCGGCCACAACTACTCTTAGAAACCATAGGCTTACTATTTGGAGCTACTTTTGCTTTTGAAACTTACATAGCATTAACATCATTTCTTGGATTCATTACCGGGCCAGCCGGATGGATTGCCATTTCCAATTATTATTGCGGGGCATTATTGGGCGCGGAGGATATTTTGGTAAACCTGATTATCCAAAATTGAATTATATAATTCTATATTGTACCCATAAACGGTTAATCAGCCCGGCAGAATGGAAAAGAGGATTGGTTTTAGACGGTGGTGGCGGTAAAGGTGGATACCAAATAGGGGTATGCGAAATACCTAATAGAGGAAAATTATTATATAGACTATTTATCAGGAACTTCTGTTGGTGGACTAAATGCGCATTAATATTGCAGGGAGATTATGATAAAGCATATAATTTATGGTCGACCCTGGAAAACTCTAAGGTGAAGTATTTTAATTCTGATGCCCTTTACAAACTAATTTATCCATTTATTAAGGAGTTAATTAAAATTATAGGATTAAGAGGGAGCTATAAAGAAAAAATTTATTGAAGACAATTCTCTTTCTTGCAGCACCAACAGTATCAATAGCTGTTTCCCGTATTTTTGTTAAAGGAAGGAATTTTTGATTCTGCTCCATTGGTGAGTTTAATTCGACAATAATGTGGATTATGAAAATTTACCTGAAGATCCACAGATGTTTATTACAGTTGCACCAAATAGCTTGTTAAGTTATACGAATTATAGTCTCGATTGGGAAATATGTAAGTTTTAATGATCAAATATGGAAGAAGAAACGACAATTACTGGTTGGTACAAGTGCACTGCCATTATCTTTCCTCAACAAAAGTATATTGACGGCGGAGTTTTAGATAATAGCCCGGTGACACCTTGTTATGATAATGGTTGTGAGCAAATTATTGTTGTACATCTTAATCATAAAATTGAAATAAGCAGAGAAAAATTAAGCGATGCCCAAATAATTGACATAGTACCCTCAGAGGATTTGGGGAGTATGTTGGATTTTTCCGGTGAGAAACTCTAAAAGTCATATTGAATTGGGGTATCATGACGCTAAGAGAATTTTTTCTAAAAATTTATTCTGAGCTTTGGAAATATGACCGATTTAATAAAACAAATCCTCACAACAGTCAAGCATTGACTACGATTATTCAAATAAAGGCCCGGATAACCACAGCTTTTATTTCTCCGGTAATTTTGATGAGTTTTCTGCAACCTTTGCGATCACAATTAATGAGGAAGATGGGTATCTCTTCTATTTCATAAAATACCCATATGAGGTCCCTAAAGACTCAATCAATGCAGTAGTAGAGTACATAACCAGAATAAATTTTGGTGATGTTTTTGGAGCGTTTATTTTTGATTATGTTGATAGCACAGTTGCTTATCATTTATCCACCCCTTTAGGAAATAACATGGATGAAAATGAGCAGTGGTTCGCGGAATACTTAGGACATGCGCAGGAACGTGGTGGAAGAATTTCATGAAGGGTTATTAGAGGTATTAGGTGGGCGTGATCCTTACACCGTTCTGAAAGAAATGGGTGCTGCGGTTACACAAGTAGAATAGGAGTAGTCATATGATAGATATTGTTGAAAAACACCTTAACGTAATGCAGCTTCCTTTTGAGCATGAAGTTGATGAAGATAACCGGCATTCTTATTTCTTTGATATGAAATTGAAGAAGGGCATAATTCGTGGAGTAATTGGGGTTAATTACCCGGAGGAGTATGTGTTACTATATTTTTTGAATCCCACCCCATTCCCGGAAGAGCGAAAACACGCCGTAGGAGAATTTTTGCACGCGGGCAAATTTCAACATTCCTCAAGGTGCTCTGGTGATAGATTACAATGATTTTATAGTAGGCTTCCATACTACATTCTCTCTCACTAAGGATGATGCTCATAATGACGAGATGTTTATAGAAGGTTTTCGGTTCTGTAAGGAAATAATAGAAGGGTATCACACCGGCGTATTGAAAGTAGGCTATGGCGAAAAAAATCCTGATGATGTGTTAAATGAAATCTTGTTGGATTTTAACCCGAAGTGGAATTGAAGTTGATTCGTTATTGATTCTGAACTCCTGCCCACTCAATAGATATGATACATTTTTTTTAAAGCTGTACCCGAAGGACTACTCAAATTCAATTTTATGGAATAGACCTTCAGTCCAGCCTATTTGGGAAAAATATTTCTTTTCTTGGCGGGTATTAGCTTTATGAGAAATTCTGCCAATAATTATGGCCGGGTGCGTATTGAATTCTTCTGCAAATGCTTTTACCTGTTCTGTATTAAGAGTTGAGTTGGAGAAAATTTCATTTTCTCTGGGTTCTGCAGGAAGAGTCCACTTAGCTGCAAATCATCGGCTTCTTTTTCTTTTACTTGACCCTCTTCGAGTGTATTCAAAACCCTCTACGAATACATCCTTTTTACCGTGCAGGATAATGTGTCCAAGCTCATGGCAAAAAAGTGAACCAGAATATATCATTCCTTTTATATCTGTTTGAAAGCTGAATAAGTGGTTTATCCCGATACCAACGAGTAGAACCGTTTACAGGTGCTTTGGGTAGCTTAGGTGTATGAACAACTCTATTTTCACAATCACTACATAACTGTTGTAGTTCATTAAAAAAATCGGCTTCCTGTCTTGCCATTATATCTTTAATATCAGGAAGACAGTTCTTTAATTCTTTCTTGTCAAATTCAGCTACATCTAACTCATCTGCTTGAATATCTCCCCTCCTAAGCCAAGCAGTTAGTGCATGCGGATTCATTTTATGATTCTGGCTTATTCTTAAAGCCAAGTATTCCGACCTTATACTACCATAATATGATTCATAACCTTCTTTAGATGATACCCCAAAAAAACTAAGTAGGCTTCTTGTCTTAGATATAAGGTCTCTCTCAAAATCTATGAAGCCACATTTTTTCATTTCTTGCAGAGGGAAATTTGTTGCCCATTCTTTATCCCTAATCAATTTTTCTGCTTCGTTCAATTCGGCTAATTGTAGCTGATATCTCCTTTCTTCTCGAGCCAAAAGTTTGCATCTATACCAAGAGTTCGCTCTAATTCGAGAGCTGTTTCCGGGGTAATTGCAGCATGACCCTTCACAATTTCATTAATGGTTTTTTTATGCTTATTCATTTTTTAGCCAAATCCGCTTGAGATAGCGACCTATGGTCAAGAATGGATTGAAGTGTATCACCCGTGGTGATACTATTTCTATGGCACTTTTGATTTCTTCTAAGTTTTTATAACGCATGGTATTGTTGACTAATGGTAATCTTCCCTGTATCAAGAATTTTAATATCTGTGACTTTCGAGAAATCAACCTGATTATCTTCCGTCTCGACTTTTGAACTTAGCATGATTGATCTTCGAAAGACTCCTATGATCACCTGTAAATTTCAATTGCGAACTGTCCATCTCTGTCACCAGTTAATGGGTGAACCAGGTCCATACATTGCTCTAGGTACTTCTGAATTCGCTGAAGATTCAATTTCTTCCTTTCGGTTGGTTGACTTTTTTTGCTCTTATACCATAGTTTTTTGTCTGAATAGTCTTTAAGGCTCTTTTGACTGTCTTGTAGAGCTTCTTTGTTTTTGTATTCAACGTTCAGAAAATATAGTAAAATCTATTTTTTGTTAACGTATTATCGTTAACGAATTCTTTTCTACCCGCACCCTATCCCTATACAACCACTCCTGAAATCCAATAAAGGTATCCCGAATGGACTTCGCGGTTCCCAGTCTCCGCTTTGCGTTAGTTAAGGCGTCGTATTTTAGCTCCAGAAGATCTGGGAGCTTCTCATCATCCAGTTCGCTTACGCCTTCTTTCACGTACTGCTCCAGTACAAAGTTGATGAATTCCTGCTGCTTGGGATCGTAGGAATCTAAATGGAGCTTGGCGCGACTGGCTCGTTCGGTTCTTGGGACGATCTCGGAGTGATAGGCGATGTAGGATAGTACATCAAATAAATCACTGTCTTCTCCGTGGACTAATCGTTTCAGATCTTCAAGCTGGGCCTGGCTGTATCCCTTTTCGCTGAGCTCTTGCAAGAGGCGTTTTCTTGTTTCGGGCTTGCTCCAAATTTTCCGCAGCTCGGCTTCATTCTTGAAGAAGTGTGGAATGTCCCCAAATAAGCTGTGAATAAATTCTTCCCCTGAAATGGGTTTGCCATCCGGTGTCCAGAAGGAGGTTTTGACCATAGAATCCAGCTCTCTCACTTTGTTATCGGAGAGCTTAATACGGGTCATTTTTCTGGGTGGATTATCACATACGCAGGGAGCATTTCCGCATACTTCACAAACTTCTGGCTCTTTGGGGCAGACACAGGGCGATTTACCGCACAACCGGACAAGGCTCAGGTGGTGGTCGTTGGTGTTGGCGGCTTCGGGAGCTACCGGTTCACCATCCCAATCCGGATCGTTGAATTTCTCGTGGGCACTTTGATAGAAGTCATAGATGGTGAAATAATCTTTCCCATCAAACAATCGCGTACCACGACCTACGATCTGCTTGAATTCTACCATCGACCGTACCTGCCTCATCAGTACGATGTTTCTGATCTCCGGTGCATCTACACCGGTGCTTAATTTTTCGGAGGTTGTGAGGATAGTAGGGATGGTTTTTTCATTATCCTGAAATTGCCTGAAGGTGCTGTTCTCCAAGTTTGCCATCATCGGCGGTTACGCGGTGACAGTAATTGGGATTCTCACTGTCGGAAAGCTGATTGATCAGATCCCGGATGGCTGCTGCATGAATTTGCGTTGCACAAAAGACCAGGGATTTCTGATTTTGATTGATCAGTCGCATCAATTCCTGCACACGGAATTTCTCCACGTCCATCAGCTCAATAATCCGGTTTTGCTCGGATACTGTATATTCCTTGCCTTCCTCTACCACACCTTCAATCACAATATCATCATCGGTGTATTGGTAGTTGTCTCCGGTGGTTTGAATTTCTTTTACGCGGAAGGGAGTCAGGAAGCCATCGTTGATACCTTGTTTGAGGGAATAGGTATAGACCGGCTCACCAAAGTATTCGTAAGTATCTACGTTCACATCTCGTTTTGGAGTGGCCGTGAGACCGAGTTGTACGGCAGGACTGAAATGCTCCATGATAGCCCGCCAGCTGCTTTCGTCATTGGCTCCGCCTCTGTGACATTCATCTATGATTATGAAATCGAAAAAGTCTTCCGGGTAGTCGCCAAAATAGGGGGAGTCATCCGGCCCGCTCATGAAGGTTTGGAAGATGGTGAAGAAGATGCTGGCGTTGAAGGGCACTTTTCCTTTTTTGCGAATCTCATCGGGACGAATACGCACCATCGCATTATCATCAAAGGCGCTGAAGGAGTTGAAAGCCTGATCAGCTAAGATATTGCGGTCGGCAAGGAAGAGAATTCTGGGTCTCCGCTCGCCATCCCATTGCAGGTTCCAGCGTGTTTTAAAGAGCTTCCAGCAAATATGAAAGGCGGTGGCAGTTTTTCCTGTACCGGTGGCCATCGTTAATAAGATCCGCTCTTTGCCTTCTGCTATGGCATCCAAAACCTTAACAATGGCGTTTTCCTGAAAGTAGTAGGGCTTATACCGGCCTTGATACAGTTCGTAGGGTTCATCCTGAAAGCGCTGTTTCCAGTTCCATTCTTCCGGTTTTTCATCCTGTACCTCTTCGGGAAAAGTACGTTCCCAAATTTCCTGGGGAGTGGGGAAGGATTCTATTTCCTGTTCCTCTCCGGTCTCCATATCAATTTCGTAGTAGCGCTGACCGTTGGTGGAGTAGGTGAAACGGATATCAAGCAGCTCAGCGTATTGTTTGGCTTGTCCCACGCCATCGGTGTAGTATTTGTCCCGTGCTTTGGCTTCTACGACGGCAATTCTTCGATTGCGATATTCCAGCACGTAATCAGCGCTCAGGCTTTGGGCACGTTGTCCGCCTCCAATCAGTCGGCCTTTGGTGATAGGAAATTCCGCACGAATATAGCAGTCCTCATGCTCCCAGCCGGCCTCTTTATGGCCGGAGTAATTAGATCCTGTCTGGTTTGCGCTTCATTCATAGCTTTATGTTCCACTTTCCACTTCTGTCTGAACCTATACGCTCAATAATACCCTCTTTCTTTAACTCCGAAAAGTAGGTTTCAATCGTCCGTGGACTGACGCCTACTTTCGGTGCGGCATCTTTTGCTGAAATAGACGGATTCAGTGCCACAATAAATAGCAGCAATCCCTTGTTACCGAATTTCTCCGAAAAGATGTCCGAAGTTTCTCCGAAGTTTTTCCGAAGCTCTTCTTCGTTACCGGATCTTTTTGAGGCCAAAAAGGTTATAAAATCATCAAAATTAGTCTCTAACAGCCCATAATTACGCTTCGGTTTATCAGTTAGCTCTTCCGAAATTGCTTCAAAATTTCTCCGAAGCTTTTCCGAAGCAGCTACTTTAAACAGGGTAACTTCTATCCCGCCATCTTTGATAGCTATTTCCGGCTCGGGCAAACCTGCTTCTTCACACGCTTTGTAAATCTTCAGTGTTCCCCTTCCCCACGTGTCAATATAGCCTGCTTTAAAACATGCATCTGCCAAAATTTTATTGGGTGGATTAGAATTATGCTCTCTTTTCAAACTCTCCACTGTAAATCCGGCCGGGAGCGTTCCCTCATTCCAAATGGACATCTTGTCATCGAACACCCTGATTTGAATAGCTGCGCCACCATATTTTTTATGAACAAGAGCATTCAGCAACATTTCGCGGAGAGCGGCTACAGGATACTCATCATTTTCTTTCCGGATCATCCCTGAAAAATCTAACGGTTTGATCAGGAACTTGTAATTGAGCATCTCCTGCACTTCATGCAAAAGGTACACGACATTTCCTTCAAGGGATTCCTGGAATTTCAAATCCTCACTATCGCTTCCAAAACGCCCAATCATGACTTTGCAATTCGGGAAGAAGTGATTGGGATCTTTACCAAATAGTAAAATCCCGGCTCGCTTTATCTGACCATTGTACGATAATCTAAGTTTCTCAAGTATTTCGCTGTTTGATAAGCCCTTCGTTTTGGGAAGGCGTTTGGCATTCGTGCCATCTTCAATAAATGTCTGAACCGATGATGGATCAATATCATCGATGGTAGCGTCTTCCACGGGGACTTCATCCCAGGTTTTACCTGCTTTTAACAGCAAAAAATCTGATAGCTCTACCCCGTTTAACTCATGGGTTGTACTTCCAGACCGTACGTAATATTTCCCTCTGTACGAAATTGGGTTCGCGTATGCGTTGACGACTATTTCAATAAACGGCCCAGAATCGTGGCGTAGGTTTACGGCACAAATGATCCCCAAATAGTTTTTGATCTTGGACGGAATATCTTCCAACAACCTTTGATAATTCTTTATTGGAACGGTATTGCCATCGTCATCTTTTCCGATGATGAGGACGCCTCCTTCGGTATTCGCAAAGGCGCAGATCCATTTCAGGTACTCATCCCGCCAGCTTTGTTTCCATTCTATGGCGTGCGTCTCGTTCATACGGCTACTTCTTCTGTCGCTGTTAACTCACCCGAAAAGGCTTTTTGGAGAATGGATTTTTTGAGTTCTTCTAATGCTATCTGACTTACTGTTCTATATGTGATTGTATTGGTTCAATACGTTATTATCTAATAATTTCAATCTTTGCTATTACGATCTGTTTTGTAATTTCAACTGGAGGGAAAGGAAATCACTATTGATTTTGACAATTTCGCTATATCAACCTTTGGCTTGTGGCCTGCTCCCTAAGCTGTGAACATGTCATTCACTTTGATTGTATTTAGATAATAATCAATGAAACTATCTTGATTGGTTAATTTTCAATAGTTTATAATTGAGCAATGACTCTATCAATTAGTTTGCAATGTCCGTCACAAGTCATTGGATTATATAGTTTTTACGCCAACGTAATTATACTCCTGCTTCAACACATCTGTAAGGATCTTATCATTAAATGCTCTAATCATATCAACATAGATTTTGCAATATCTCTGACAGCTCCGTATCATAAATGGATAATCTCCTATACCTTAATCGATTGTTATCATACTTGAACATTGGTGATCTTCATCCTATCCAAATTCTCATCATAACTTGATTCAAGTCATTCTCCTCCCAACCATCCCCACGCTGAGAAAAAATCTCATTCAGCTTGCTTTGGAAGAGTTCCTCGGCGTTTTGAATGTTGCGCTCCACATTGGCCTTGGCCTGATCAATGGCCTCAAACGCCTCATCCAAAATCTCTACAATACGCTTTTGCTCCGGTAGTGGGGGGATAGGGATTTTAATGTTCTTCAAATTTTCTTGATTAAGACTCTGAACTGCGGCACCGTACTTGACTTCCAATAATTGTATTCGAATTTTTGAAATCAAAGAAATAGAATAATCAGTAATCTAATCCATTTATTTTAGGCAATAAATTGCAGCAAATCTGCTTGACCAGTGATATCTTCTGACTCAGCATTACATTCCCTACTGTAGCCACACTTGTGGCAATTAAACAGTATTTGTTGCGAACTATACACTTGTCTAGACAATATTATTCAAGTCCCTTTTCAGGGATATCAAATCATCTTGTCAAGTAATGTCATTATTGATATCACCACTAGTAGCCAATGGAATATCTCCTCCATTGTAATATTCTCTTGCTTTTTGGAGTCTTGCTCCGACCAATTTTCACAAACATCTCCAAATTTTTTAGTTCCACAATCCTCCCTCATACCAACTCCCGAATAGATTGCATCAGTTCTTGCGTTTCCTCATCCAGCAGAGCCATTTCATCTAAGATCTCCTCCGGGCTGCGCAGGGGATCTTCTTCCGGCGTGTTGGGGTTTTTGGCACTCAGGTCGTAGGTGTCATCCGGTACATCGGAGATCTTCAGATTCCAGCTGTTTTCCGTTTCCGGCTGCTCCGGCTGCAACTCCCGGAACTCCTTCAGGTCATCATCATTCAGCGGGTTGGTCTTCCCTAAATTCCGCTCCGGGTTAAACTGGTAGTACCAGATATTCTTGGTCGGCTCTCCTTTCTGGAAAAAGAGCACCACGGTTTTTACCCCGGCTCCCAAAAACGTACCGCCCGGCATATCCAGCACCGTATGCAGGTTGCAGGTCTCCAGTAAATACTTACGCAGGCTAATGGAGGCGTTATCGGTATTGCTGAGGAAGGTATTCTTAATAACAATGGCAGCACGGCCACCGGCTTTCAGGGATTTAATAAAGTGCTGCAGAAACAGGAAGGCCGTTTCGCTGGTTTTAATATCAAAGTTCTGCTGCACTTCCTTCCGCTCCTTTCCGCCAAAAGGAGGATTGGCGAGGATCACATCGTGCCGGTCTTTCTCCTGTATATTGCGGATATCCTCCGCCAGCGTATTGGTGTGCACAATGTTAGGAGCCTCAATGCCATGCAGAATCATATTCATGATCCCGATGATGTAGGCGAGGTTTTTCTTTTCCTTGCCGTAAAAGGTTTTTTCCTGCAGGGTCTTCAGGTTCTCGGTGCCTTTCTCCATGCGCTCGTACATATAATCATAGGCCTCACACAAAAATCCGGCTGAGCCCACGGCTCCATCATACACCGTTTCTCCAACTTTAGGATCAATCACCTCAATCATCGTACGGATCAAAGGTCGGGGCGTGTAATACTGTCCGCCATTCCGCCCGGCATTGCCCATATTCTTAATCTTGGTCTCGTACAGGTGACTAAGCTCGTGTTTGTCCTCTGCCGACAGAAAAGGAAGCTCATCCACATGGTTGATGACATCCCGCATAATATATCCGCTCTGAATTTTATTCTTCAGCTCAGAAAAGATCTCCCCGATCTTATATTCAATGGACTGCGGGTTATCAATATGATCCTGCCGGAATTTCTTGAGGTATGGGAACAGTTCGCTATCCACAAAATCCACCAGGTCATCCCCGGTAAGAGCCGCATTGTGATCCAGCTCTCCATCTTCATTCACCGGATGCGCCCAGGTAGTCCACCGGTACTTTTCATCGAGGATATACTCATACTCTTTGCCCTGAAGTTCGGCTTCATCCGCCTTCTCATTTTCAAGGTCGTTGAGATACTTCAGAAATAAGATCCACGAGGTCTGCTCAATGTAATCTAACTCACTATCGCACCCCGCATCTTTAAAAAGTACATCATCAATATTCTTAAACGCCTGCTCGAACATAAACTCCCAAAATTACAGTGATTTATAAGTACGGAGAAAATGGGTAAAGTTTAGTATATATGAAAGTAGAAGATAAGCCTTGAAAACTTTTTTAAGAAAAAGTGTAAGGAGTTAGTTTGAGATTGCTCTTACATATAACCATTGACCTTAAATATGAAATATCATGGACAAATATTATGTGAATGATAACGCTCAAAGTAATGGTGACCATGAAGTACATAGATCAAGTTGTTCTTGGTTGCCAAAACCTGAAAACAGAACCTACCTTGGGGAACATTATGGTTGCCATTCTGCTGTTTCTGTCGCAAAACAGCATTACAATCAGGTGAACGGGTGTAAACATTGTTCTGAAGCTTGCCATACAGGGTAACCTATTGCTATTTATATATAAGTAGGGTTCTCAAATTTAACTTACAAGCACTCATATTATTCTTATTTTAAAGTAAATTAAGTCCTAATCAATGCAATGAGCACAAGCCTACAATAGTGTCGATACTAATCTTTCTGTTTCTGGATTTTCTCGCTTTCGCATTTCAAAAGCGAGTTATATCGTGAATGGCAGAAGTAAGTTCATACGATCTTCAAAGAATCGATCAGTACATCCAGTTTTTGGAGCTAAAGCAAAGGCGCCACACGTCATGGACGCCCTTGACGGCACTCTATTCATATTCGCTTAGCTGAATACCGTTGCGAATACGTGTATAAGAACTTTATTACTAAGAAAATACTTCTCGGGCGTCATAGCCTTAACACTTCAACTTTATTGAATGAGTTTAGAGTGGGATCGTCATTGGCAGACCTTGTACTTATTAACGGGAAATCAGTCGTATATGAGATCAAAACCGAGCTTGATACTCGCTGAGCGATTAGAAGATCAGTTAGCGGATTACCAGAAAAGCTTTTGCTCATATCTATTTGGTAACTCACCACTCGCTGACGGATAAATACCTTTCTATTTCTTAGGGACGAGGATGCCGGAGTTTAATAAGCTTTAACGAAGAATGCTACACGATCTTGAGCCAGTAGATGAGGCTAAAAGAGAACCTCTGGTACTTGGACATTAACTTACCAAATGTTGGAGGCTCAAGAAAGACAGGAATACTCCAATGTGATCGAATCGGAATATGGGGAAGTGCCCGGTGTACCCAATATGTTCTATTTTAGAGAGTGCCTTAAAATTAGCTGAGCAAACGGCACCTAGAACGCTTCCATATTTTAATGAGCACGGAGCTAAAGAAAGAGGAAGCCAAAAGAGATTACCCCTTTCCAGGAATAAATCTCCTGCCTGAGTATCTTACAACAGTATCTGCTATGGCCATAGACCCTACTGCTGAACCAGTACGAGCGCTTGTATCCAATTTTTAAACAACAAGAATCAACTGAATGTACTTTCCATATCTGAGGGTAAAACAATACGAACTCATTTCTCTACGTGAACTATCAGAACAAATGAGTGAAACTGGGGTAATACACCCTGCAAATTGAACCCGTAAAGAAACGACCTCAACTCTTAGGATTACTTGTGAACAGTTAGTAGAGGCTGAAGCTACCTTTTACCCTCATTCCTAAATCCCTCTGTTGGCGACCTCAAGGGTTCACTTGGTGAGATGATTCATTTCATTAATGAAGAGAGTTGGCGACTTCGAGCCAGTTACATCATTGGTAGTGCTAATACACTCAAATACTGACCTTGCCTACTCTTAAATCAAAGTCTTGTGCAATTCAGAGAATCAGCTATCCCTTCACAATTGTCCATATGAAGCCAGTACCCTGATACTGATAGCCTCTACTGATTTTTACAATGATAAGACGGTACAGTTCGACAATCTATTCCGAGACCCAAATCTGGTTAAGAAGGTACAGGAGGATTGTCAGCCACAAAAGCACTAAGGTGATCCTTAGCGACCCCTTTAAACTCGGAGCCTACCTATGCCGTGATTATGCCGAGGTTCCATGACGCGCTTTTGACACCGATGACAGACAACTTTGACCATGAAGATGGTGATTCATGTTGGTTTTTCTGACTATCTCACCATAGGTGAAGACTTCTCTGACTCAGGTTTTGCTCCTTATGCCGTTACCATTTCACCTGACCTATCCGAGGGATGATGGTCAGATATGGATACGCCACCTTTGTTTCTGACTCAACCGAGGACTATTCCGATGTTCCGGGTACGTACAAAGAAGCGCTTGAGAAACTTATCCCGTTCATCAATGATGCAAGGGGTTAGAGTCGAGCGCATGTGAGGTATTTGCAGAGGAGCATGTAGACAGGTCACTATCCTGGGTTAGGAAGTGTTAAAGAAGCTTTCCATTATGCACCACGTTGAGCTTATCATGGGAGTCCTAAGTCCAGAATGAACTGCTGTTCAAACTGCTTCCGTGACATAGAGTTAGTTGGATATTATCACCTCCAATGCCGTCAAATACTGGGGAGTGTCGCCTCTGTGGCTCATCAACACACTACATCACTCATAAACCCCCTGAGAGTTCGAGGAAAAATTCGTCTCCCCCATTGAGATTTATGAGCCCGATTAATGGCGCCGGTCGACGAGAGGCACTTCTCACCAGCCTTATTTCATATAAAGATTCAAGATGATTGGTCTATTTTCAACGACGACATTGGTGCCGACTTCCACCAAGATCATTACTTAAGGAAATCTTATCTGCGCTCTTTTAACGGCGAACGATAGGCTATTTTACGGCGCCACACGAACTAAGAGTTCTGTTGCACAGGCTTAGATGAAGCCGAAGAGCTTAGAAAGAGAATGGGAAGCTTTTGCCAAGGAGATTAAGACTAACAACAGGTTTTTTCTAATTGAGCAAGTATTAGCTCATGAATTGCCATCAGATGCTCTTTCGAGTTCGATGCTAATGCATATAGGAAGGGTAAGTTGTTCTACCGCGGCAGAATATCTACTGAAGAAGGATACAAAATGGAGGATATGGTAAGCCTCCCATTGGGGACGTAGTAGTTCGAGGCCGAGCGAACCCCGTTGGAATTCCCTATTTATACGTGGCAACTGATCCAAGAAACCGTTTCTATACGAGTCGATAGGCTACTCACTTGAGACTTCATTACCATTGCGGACTTTCGATCTGAGTTGATGAGACTAATGCATGTCTTGCGCCTCCGTATCGTAGACGACCTCAGCCCCTTTCATGGCTTGAAGTAAGGCACTCCAGAGAATTATCTCAAGTATAGAAAATATCTTCAAAGAGGTTGACAAGAATCTATCAAAACCCTTCGTAGACGTCATGATGACGAAATGCTCGACTTACTTACCTACCCAGTATCTTGTGTGAGTATGTAGAATCACTTGGCATATGATGCCATCGAGTATGGGAGCTCTCTGCATGATGGAGGGATATATCTGGCTGTGTTTGATGACAGCAAAATTGGAGATCACAGATGTAGAGATTCAATGCGAAATAGTTTCAGTAGAGCTTGGTTCAAACATAATTTCATAGCCACATTATACTATAAGATAATCAGCTAAATCTAACCCTTCCTCTCTTTCAATTTGATCTGCATTAAATTCAAGTAAATCTGAAACCGATACTGTGCATAATTTTGAAAGCTCTTTCAGCCTTCATCTTCCAATCCTGATAAGCCCCCAAATCAGGAAATAGCGTAACATTTCGCCCTTTTAAGCATTGGGCATATTCATAGTTTAAGAGTTGCCTTCATTCCTGTGGCCAACCAGATAAATTCGGGAAATGAGCACTTGCTATGACCGCCGTCTTCTCTGCTTCTACTATGGCTACCGGTTTCTTTTTATCTATGAGTAGGTGCTCTCCAAAAAACCTCCAGGCCGGATAATACTTCTTATCAATACGCAACATATTGTGAACGGAATGAATCCTTCCTCTCCGTCCAGTATTCGCATTATATACGATGATTTTCCCCCTTCTAATATTGCCTTGGAGATCAAGCTGATAGAAGACACAGCCTCCTTTTAACTTGGTTGAGGTGCCAAGATGATACTTTTCAGTTACTCGACTCACTGTCTCACTATCTAAAATTGAGAGTAAGTATTGCACGAAATAATTATTCCGGTAGTTACCTAAGCTTCTTTTATAAAGCTCTCTTGGTATGTACTTAGGTTGTACTTTTGGCTTAGGAATGCTCACAGTCTTCCTGCCTTCGTAACTGTGATCATCATAAGGGGAGTAATGGTAGGAGCAAGCAGTTTCCCGGTCACACCGACCATATGTCATTGAGAGGTAATTTCCGGTTGATTGGTCAACGTATCTCACAAACCGCTTCCTTTCGCAGGAGGGACAAACATACTTTCTTGAGCTTAGATCTAATTGATATCGAAAAGTCTTCATAAAAGTTTTTGTAAAGCTACAGGTTCAACAGTAGCAACAGGAATCGGCCTTATCAGGGCTTAAACCGTGTTTCTCTGTTGATACTGTCGGTTCTGCTGCTTGTAAACAATTTTATAAATCCTGTACAAGGTAGAATACCCGACCATATTCCTTCCGTTCTGTTAGGTATCCAGCATTCTTTAGACGACGACTAAATTTTCGATTACTACATGGTTTGTATCCGTCCTGCTCACAGTACCTCCTATAGCTTTGATATAACTCAGAAAGAGGAGTGTAGGAGATTTTGCTTGACTTGTAACTTCTCTGATCAATGAAAGACAAGACTGAATCGGATTCAGTTCGATATTTCTCAACCTGTTGGTTTACTACTTCACAGTCAGTAAAGCCCTTTTGCTCGAGTATGCGATGCAAACCCTCAATTACCCAGTTGAAAACACCAGATAACTCATTCTCAATGATCTTCTTTGACAGTTCTTTGTCTTGTTCCTCCGGTGGAATAGTCACGTCAAAAGGAACAATCAAGAAACGCCTGAAGAATGCGTTGTTATGCTCAACATCGGCTGGCAGTTCATTACAGTTAAATATCAATTTAGCATAGTTGGTTAAGGTAAACGGTTCACGGTAAGGCAGCCTCGCTTCAACCGGTTCACCTGAAACCAGCTGCTTAAATAGAGCCGTATTCATTTCACCATCTATTTCCGTTGCATAATTCACCAATTTGTTAGCAAGCTTTGCCCTGTAATAGCCATTCTGATCCGTTAGGCTCTTCAAGGTATATGTTGATACATTTTCAACGCCAAGCATAGCATTGACAATCTCAAAAAAGACCGATTTGCCATTTGCCCCCGTACCATAAAGAAGCAGCGTCTTCTCAAGTTTCAATGTCTATGGCTTCAAGAAGATATATCCTAAAAATTCCGCTAATATTTTTTGCAAATCTTTGCTTGGCAGTACTCTGTCCAGATACTTGTCGAATCGTGGAGATGTAGCATACGGATCATACTCAAACGGTAACTGATAGGTGATAAAATCATCACTATCGGGTGGCCGCAAGTTGACCTTATTATCCGCTTCCGGATTAATCTCCACGGTTCCATTTTTGAGATTGATCAATACTTCTGAATTATCTCTTTCAGGAGTAGGGAGATGTGCTGTTGCCATAAACTGTTTTATGAGTTCGTCTCTGAAGCGATGGTATTTGGACTCAATACGGTCAACACCCATATTATAGGCGACTGAACCCAAAAAGGCCTGTAATGTATCCTTCTCAATTTCGTTCCAAAAAGCACCATTGTATAGGTATATGAAATCATGCCTTTTGCATAAGCCCCAGTCTTGCTGCTTTGCAAGTTCAAGTATCTTCTCTACCGTAATGACAAGAAAATCCTTTTTTGACAGTTTTTTGTCTGTCTTAGCTTCTACTCTGATAATCCAGTGGTTCGACCTTTTCAAGTATTTCTGTTAATACGTCTTTATGAGGTATTACATTTTAGTTGACATCTTATCTTTTACTTTCTGATAATTGATGCTTTACTTCTCGTTTTATGTCACTTAAATGATAGTCTTGGCATCTGTTTTATTCCCCCTTTAAAATTAGTTTGGCTTCTTCCACACGTCTTTCCATTCTTCGTATGTCTTGCAATGAATCAAAAGCGGGGTGTTCCGGTGGAATACAACTGCTATTTGTTTCCGCCTCATCGTTACTACCATCATTTATGGTAATCTCTATTTTCAGATCTTTGTAAGTTATAATCGTATTCATAGCACTACCTCCTTGAAACTGGTTTTAGCAAACGGTCGATAACTTTTCTTTCAAAGTATTTACGACGACCTTTACCGCTTATCTTCATACTTGGAATAAATCTTGGATTGCTGGGATGAAGGTTACTCCGGTTTAAAACCGTACGTTGATCAATACCAAACTCAGCTTCGATATCCTGAGCAGTAAGGTATTTAGTAGTGTCTCGTTTACGCTGAAGAGCACTTACGACAAAGTCGAGCTTGTCTTCAAGCTTGTTATTCGGGTTAGTAATTTATTATCTGTAGTCATATCTAATCACGATTTTAGGTTATAGTTATTTGATTAACTATTTCAATAATCGTGACTATATGGACTATAAAGAAGGTTTTACCTCAATAAGTAAATTCAGATTTGGCATTTTGGTAAGCTATACAAGGTCATAAATTGCCAAATCTGAAAATATCAGCGATAAAAGTCCCTTTCATAGACTGTTATGGAGGCGTTTCAAAAATTAATATTTGGCAAAAGTTTTTCGTGCTTTTTTAAGTTTTGGCACAAAATGCTCTCTTACAGCCTTCTCGTATTTTCTCTGATTTAGCAGGTAGGTATTATTCCCAATGACTTCATAGTTATTGACGACATGTTTGATCAACTCAGCGTCACTTTTATCTAAGATGCTTTTTTTAGGCTTACCTGTCATGTTGTTTATAACGTAGTCTTCATAAATATCAGATAAGCTCTCCCTTAACTTTCTAAATTTATATTTATCACCATTTAATTTTGCTCGTCTCTCAGCGAATTGCAAAGCTTCTTCCATTAACCCTTTCTGAGCCACATTGATCAACTTCCTCTTAAACTCTAATAAAGTACTTTTTGGTATTTTTATAATAGTAACAGTGTTTGCCTCACTTTTGTTTTTTATCACCCTCACTTCCCCTCATTCTCCTTTCTCTCCTTATTTGATAGCAATTGGTCTCTCAAAAATTTTAGAACAACTGGGTGAGCATGAGCATTTTCATTAAGATCTAAAACAGATGTTTTTACTTTGTCTCAACGGATTTCATCTGATACAAAACTCAACAAATCATCTACTGAGCTCTCAATATCTTCTTGACAAAGCTCTATGGCGACTTCTTTATAGTCATCATTAAAAATAGTTCGCTTAATTCCTTCAAAGTTTCGCAAGCACGTCTCCATTACACTCCAATATGAACCATTATATTCCAAATAATTATAGGCGAATTTCTTTGGTAAACTAATGTATTCATCATGGTGGTGAGCCTTTGCGTGATTATCTATCCTCTCCGCTATAAGAGTTAGGTAAACGATATTTTCTGGTATTGATTCTGGGTTTTTACCAGCTGTGATAAGTTTTTTCTCTGTCATTAATCCTTTTTCTGTTCTATTTATTATGCTGTTATTAGTCCTAATTCTTCCGCTCTATTTTTTCGGTCTTGCACATAAAGACTTACATACCTCATAGTCACCTCAATGCTTTTATGCCCAAGCATTTCTTTTACCAGCGTAACATCAAAGCCTTTACGTATCATGAATGTAGCGCATGAATGCCTCAATCCGTGGAAATGAATACTTTCTTTAAGTTCTGCCTTCTTAACATAGCCTTTGAACACCTTTGAAACATAATCTCCCGGTAGTGCAAACTGATGTTTTTTAGAAGACTTTGGACTGGGAAATACTAATCCCTTCTTTGTATTTCGACTTTGTTTGCGCCATTTGGTAAGAACATCATGAACAATATCAAAAATCACCACAGTCCTTTCACTACCATTTTTAGTGTCTGTAACACTAATTTCTCTGGTTTTTAGATCAACTTGGTGCCATTTTAAGTTGGTAATCTCTTTTCTTCGTAAGCCTGTGTAATAAGCCGTAGTTATCATAGGAATAAACCAATCCTGCCTCAATGACTTCTGCACAATATGTCGGTTTTTTTTGCATTTTTTGTGATGCTCTTTAAAAGCATCAAAAATGGCCTCTAATTCTTCTTCACTAAATATCTTATCAACGAGCTTATCTTTCTTTTTTGGAGGTACAACACTATCACAGGGACTCTCACTTATAATTGACTGTTCTTTGAGCCATTTAAAAAAGACCTTCAGGTGCTTATAGTAGTTTCGTTGAGTGGCGTTGGAGTACTTCTTTTTAAAGCAAAATGATCGGATATCTTCTGGGCTAATGAGGTTTACAGTCATTGACCGGCCAACGTCCTCAATGAATAGCTTAATGACAGATTTATACCCGCTCCTTGTCGCTTCAGTAGTGTGAGATTTGGTCTTTAGAAAAGCCTCTTTGAGCTCATCAAGGTAGTAACTATCAACTACTAACCCTTTACCCTGACTTTCCTTCAGGTAGTCTTCATAAGCTTTCACACTCCAATTATTTTGGAATGGGTCAATTTCACCCTGATCGTATAACTTTTGAAACTTAACCTTCTTCTCTTCCGCAATCTTTTTGTAGGTAGTTCCCAGTGAATAAGTCTTTTTTGTTTGCTTACCATCCTCATTCTTATCTGAAGACTATGTAATAGTTCTTACCCCTTTTCTTTAATCCAGCCATCTTTGTTTATTTTAAGTTATTAGCTCATCAGAAATGTACCCTTTTTTGTACCCTTTTTTTTGAAAAAAACCCTAATAAGTGAAAACTTTTCACCAAATTAAATGTCTGGAATTTGGCTAAAAAGCACAAAAAAACCCGCTTTAAACTACATTAAAGCGGGTTTTTGCAAGTGTACGCCCGGAAGGATTCGAACCCTCAGCCTTCTGATCCGAAGTCAGACGCTCTATCCAGTTGAGCTACGGGCGCAGGTGAATATCGAACATTCAACAAGGAACATTGAATATTGAACTTGTTTGTTGTTCGAATTTCAAAAGGGCATCAAATATAAGAAGAGTTGGGGTGAGAAACACTTGAAATTCTTTATGTGTAATTGCTGTTTGGCATATAAATGACGAACTTTAAGCTCATCAATTCAAGAGGACATTATGTTAGAATTTGTTGTAGCAGTAGGCTTAATTGGCATCGGCTTTGCCGGTATTGCCATTAAAATATTGGCCAAAGATGGTGGTGAATTTGCCGGTACATGTGCCAGCCAAAGTCCATTTTTGAACAAAGAGGGAGAAGCGTGCGGTTTTTGTGGCGCTACACCTGACCAAAAGTGTAAAAGTCCTGATTCCAATAAGAAAGGGGACGAGGAATTCACCCCATTTGTAGGATAATCAGCTCCAGTTAAACTTAATTCACTATATACTGTTCGAAGCCTTCGGTAATGTACGTTTCCCAGTTGCCGGAGCCATCGTCATAAACAAGATATCCTTCCAGGTCGTCTTTCGTGTTTAGGAAATCAATACATGCATCAACTCCTTTTACCATACAAACGGTGGCGTAGGCGTCAGCATCAATGGCTGAATCGGTAATAATGGATGCACTCAGTAAGTTGTTCTTAGCCGGATAGCCTGTATGCGGATCTATGGTATGTGAGTATCTCGCCCCTGTTTCTTCATCCACCCAGAATTTCCTGTAACTGCCGGATGTGGCCAAACTTTTATCCTTCAGTTCTAAGATAAACTGGAATCTGCCTTCTGTATCTATTTCTTCTGAGGGTTTATCGACGCCGATTTTCCAAATGTCGTCGGTTCCGTTAACTCCCTTTGCCCGTACTTCACCTCCTACTTCCACCATGTAATTTTCTACCTCATAGCTTTCAAAATAATCAGCAATGTAATCTACTGTATAGCCCTGAGCTATGGCGTTGAAGTCAATCTGAAAGCCTTCAGGTATCTTTACACTGTCTCCCTTGATCTCAATGTGTTTGTATCCCGTTTGTTCTATGGTTTCATTGACCATCTCAGGGCTTACATCCTGCCTGATCTCCTCAAATCCAAAACCCCACAGACTTACCAGCGGTCCAATGGTTGGATCAAAATCACCGTTTGTTTCTTCAGCAATTTCCAGGGAGCGGTTCAGAACGTTCATGAACATGGAATCAACCTGAACCAGGGTATCCCCTTGATTGACGGTGGATATGAGTGAAGTAGGCACATAAGTACTCATGGAAAGGTCAATACGCTTGAAGATGGCCTCTATATCATCCCCAAAGTCCTTTCCTTCAGGTGATTCATATTTGACCTGATAGGTAGTACCCTGCGCCCTTCCGGTGTTTTCAATATATTTGGATTCCTGTATTTGTGAACAGGAAAACATCAGAAAGGAAATAAATATTAGAGTGATATTTCTAAGCATAACGAAGTGTGATATAAAGCTTAAACAAAAAAACCCCGTATGATATACGAGGTTTTTTTTAATTAATAAATATGTGCCTTAGCCGCCAAAGTCATCAAACGCGACGTTCTCTTCAGGAACCCCCCATTCGTCGCACATTTGCAGTACAGCTTGGTTCATCAGCGGAGGACCGCAGAAATAGAATTCAATTTCTTCCGGTTCCGGATGCTGCTCCAGGTACTCATCGATCACCGCCTGGTGGACAAATCCTAAGAAACCATCTCCTTCTTCGTCATGAATGTCTTCTTTCTCAACCCATTTATCTTCTTCAAGTGGTTCAGATAAAACAACATAGAATTCGAAGTTGTCGAATTTCTCTTCCAATTCACGGAAGTGATCCAAATAGAATAACTCACGTTTGGAACGACCACCATACCAGTACGTCACTTTACGGCCTGTTTCGAGTGTTTTGAACAACTCGTACAAGTGAGAACGCATTGGGGCCATACCGGCACCACCACCTATATACAACATCTCTTTTTCGCTCTCTTCCTTGATAAAGAATTCACCGTAAGGACCGGATATCGTTACTTTATCACCTGGTTTTCTTGAAAATATATAACTGGATGCAATACCCGGATTTACGTCCTGCCATGTGTTCTTATCTCTATCCCATGGCGGAGTAGCGATACGAACATTTAGCATGATCCTACGTCCCTCTGCAGGGAAGCTGGCCATAGAATAAGCTCGTTCCACAAATTCTGTGTTTTTCATCGTCAGACCCCAGAGACCGTAGCCATCCCATTCTTTCTGGAACTTATCAGGTTCACCGGGATGCTCTTTGGGGTGAGCCGTGATGTCAATATCCTTATAATCGACTTCACACGGAGGTATCTCGATCTGAATATAACCACCCGGCTTTGTAATCCATTTCCTCAGGGATCTCAATAATAAATTCTTTGATAAATGAAGCCACGTTATAATTGGAAACAACTTCTGCTTCCCATTTCTTGATCCCAAATACCTCTTCAGGAACCCTGATCTTCATGTCCTCTTTCACCTTCACCTGACATCCTAACCGCCAGTTTTCCTGGATTTCTTTCCGGGTGAAATGCGGTGTCTCAGTCGGCAGTATTTCACCGCCTCCTTCAAATACCTGACATGTACATTGAAGGCATGTACCTGCTCCACCGCATGCTGAAGGAAGAAATATCTTGTTATCACTTAAAGTACTCAGAAGCGTACTTCCGGAATCAACTTTAAGATCCATTTCGTCATTTATCTTAAGATGAACCGGACCCGATGGAACCAAATAAGATTTTGCCGTCAATAGAATAGATACCAGTACAAACACCAAAAAAAAGAATACGATGATACTGGTAGATACAATCAGGGTTGTAGATGCTAATGCTAAAATCATTTTTAAAAGCTCTTCTTATATAGTGATTATAACTTGATACCCATGAACGACATAAACGCGATGCCCATCAGTCCAGTTACGATAAATGTGATTCCCAAACCTCTCAGAGGGCCGGGAACGTTTGAATATTGTATCTTTTCACGGATGGCAGCTATGGCTACAATCGCCAGAAACCAACCGACTCCACTGCCAAGTCCAAATACAGAGGCCTCAGCAATATTGGCGTAGTTACGTTCCTGCATGAAAAGGGAACCACCAAGGATCGCACAGTTTACTGCGATCAGAGGCAGAAAGATACCTAGTGAGTTATACAGTGCCGGTGAATATTTCTCTACGGTCATTTCTACCAGCTGCACCATTGAAGCAATGATGGCAATAAAGATGATGAATGACAGAAAACTCAGATCTACATCCGCAAATACAGGACTGATCCAGGTCAATGCACCTTCAGCTAAAACGTAATTTTCTAATAGATAGTTAGCCGGAACCGTGATCCCAAGTACAAATATTACAGCGAATCCAAGACCAACACCGGTGGTTACTTTTTTAGATACCGCAAGATATGAACACATGCCCAGGAAATAGGCAAAGATCATATTCTCAACAAAGACCGCTTTTACAAATATGTTAATTAATTCTTGCATTGACTTATGCCTCCTCTATCAATTTGGTATTTCTTGAACGCTGCACCCAGATGATGACACCCACTACAATCAGTGCCATCGGTGGTAACAACATGAAACCGTTGTTCACGTAATATCCGCCGTTGGCTGCATACCAGGCATCAGGTATCACCTGATAACCGAATAGCGTACCGGATCCGAGCAGCTCCCTGAAGAACGCTACTGCTAAGAGAATCGCTCCATAACCGAACGCATTTCCAAGTCCATCTAAAAAAGATTTCCAGGGATTATTACCGAGAGCAAATGCCTCAAGCCGACCCATGATGATACAGTTCGTAATGATCAGACCAATGAATACCGACAGCTCTTTTGATACATCAAATGCGTAGGCTCTCAGTACCTGATCTACGAGCACTACTAATGATGCGATAATTGTTAACTGTACAATGATACGAATCCGATTCGGAATCAGATTTCGCATCGTGGATACAATGACATTCGCCGATACCAATACAAATACTACGGAAATTGCCATCACAAGCGCCGGATACATCTTTACGGTGATCGCCAATGCAGAACAAATACCCAACACCTGTACGGTGATCGGGTTATCGTCATTAAATGGATCCGTTACAAGTTTTTTATTCTTTTTGGATAATAAAGGTTCTTTGGGGGCCTTAACGACCTCCGCCTCATCCTTTACTTCTTCTTCAATTGTTCCTGTTGCTTCTGCCATAACGCTTTAAATAGTTAAGTTGCGCCTTAGTTAATAAACTTTATATAATTAATTATTTTTGGGCTGAACCGCTGACGCCGTTGAGCCTGAATAACCTGTATATTCTTTCAGAAAGGGAATGTAAGCCTGTAAGTTATCAGCTATCATCGCTTCCACACCATCAGATGTGATGGTTCCACCACTGATACCATCCACTTCACTTTCACCGGTAGCTTCGCCTTTTACTACATCGATACCCACTAGTGAGCCATCATCATTCAGGATCTCCTTTCCTTTAAACTGTGCCTGAAAAGAATCGGTGTTGATCTCCGCTCCGAGACCGGGTGTTTCCGACTGGTGATCAAATACCGCTCCATATATGGTTGATAGATTTTCTTGCAGCGATATATAGCCCCAGATCGGCCCCCATAGTCCTGTTCCGCGCAGTGGAATGATGTAAAACGTTTCGCCATTCTTTTCTGCTATATATAAAGGTGCCTGCCTTTCAGACATGGGTTTTCGGATCTCTTTAGCCAATTCGATGTTGAAAGCATCAACGCCTTCAACCAGTTCGTTGTTTTGAATCACCAGCTCATCGGTAACATAGTCGGGGTACACTTCAGCAGATTCCTCACGGGTTTTTTCAACTTCGATGGACCTCAGTATACTCTGCATCTTCTCCATTTCAATATTTCTATTCTGAAGAGGTTTTAAATTTGTTGCCGCAAAAGATAAAAGTGCTGCGATCACAACTACCATTACAGCCGCAAACATAAATGTGTAACTGTTCTTATTTACATCCATGAGTCTTAAGCCTCAGCTGTTTTTAAAGTTCGTTGTTGACGTCTCTTGATGTTGGCCTTTAGTACGTAATGATCTACAAGTGGCGCCATAGTGTTCATGAATAGGATCGCGAGCATCACTCCTTCAGGATATGCAGGGTTGAACACGCGTATCATGATGGCAAGAAACCCGATCAGGAATCCATAGATCCATTTACCGGTATTTGTTCTGGCACCGGATACCGGATCCGTTGCCATAAAGACTATACCAAAGGCAAAACCTCCTACTATCAGTTGGTGCCAGTATGGTACCGCCATAAACTGTTGCTGTACTTCTGTTATTGCATAGGGGGCAACGGCATTAAAGATAAGCCCCATTGCAGCACCGCCGGCCAGGGCACTTAAAATGATCCTCCAGCTACCGATACCTGTATATATCAATACGGCGGCTCCTATCAATATCATAATGATAGAGGTCTCACCAACGGAGCCCGGTATGGTTCCAATAAAGGCATCCATAGCCGAATAAGTTGTGGATCCGGTTGTTGCAAGCTGACCTAAGATCGTCGCACCAGAAAATCCGTCAACAACGGCCTGACCTTCCTGCACGGAAGTATTGATCCAAACACTGTCACCGGACATATATGCCGGATAGGCAAAGAAGGCAAAAGCTCGGGCAATGAGCGCCGGGTTAAAGATATTCATTCCGGTTCCGCCAAATACTTCTTTACCGATCACAACGGCAAAGGCAGCTGACAGACCCAGCATCCAGAGTGGCAGGTCTACCGGCATGATAAGCGGTATCAACATCCCGGTTACCAAATATCCCTCGTTGATCTGATGCCCTTTAATCACACAGAACAGGAACTCAACACCGAGTCCGACTCCATATGATACCACGACCATTGGCAATACCTTGATCGCTCCAAATATGAATTCATCCATGAAGGAGGCATCTATACCTAAAGCCAGGAAGTGCTGATAACCAATATTCCACATCCCAAACAATAATGCCGGGATAAGGGCCATGATCACCGTATTCATGGTTCGTTTCAGATCTATTCCGTCCCTTATATGAGCACCGCCGCTTTCGGCTGGATGCGCAGGAACAAATAGAAAAGTCTCGAAGCCATCATATACCGGCCAGAGTTTTTCGAACTTCCCGCCCTCTTCGAACTTGGGCTTTATGTTATTTTTTAAAAAGTTGTGTAATGCTTTCATTCGTTACTTCTATATAGCTTCACTATTTAAAATCACTCACCTAATTCTTTTCGCATCAAATCGAGTCCATCCCGAAGCATGCTTTGAACCGGCATTTTGGAGGTACATACAACTTCACAAAGTGCCATGTCTTCTTCAACCACTTCATAGATCCCAAGCTGTTCCATTCGCTCGATATCATTTGTAATCACAGCTTTTAACAGCTGAACCGGATAGATATCAAAAGGGAATACCTGCTCATATTCACCGGAAACAACAAAGGCACGGCGTTCTCCGTGAGTGTTCGTATCCAGCTCATATTTTTTGCCGCCGAATTTTCTCTGTATCCAGGATGGCAGGGTTCTTGAAATACTAAACTTGTCTGTTTTTGGGATCAGCCATCCGAACAGTTCCGGCTCATCACCCTCGGGTATCACAGTAACCTGACGTTCGTACATACTCAGGTAACCCTCTTTATCGAGCTTGGTACCGGTCAGCACATTACCGGATATGATACGATTATTTCCTTCGGTGATATTTCCTTCAGTAAAGTTACTGACAGGCGCACCGATCATGGTGTTGTGATATTTTCGATCCTTGACCTCAGAGCCTGTTACCGCGATCTTGATCCTTGCGTCGAATTTACCTTCCAGGAACAAACGACCAATAATTACCACGTGCTCCGGATTGACAGTCCAAACGGTCTCACCGCGGTTGATCGGGTCAACCTGTGCGATCTGAACTCCAACTACTCCCGCAGGGTGCGGTCCATCATATTTAGTTATGGTCACACCTTCAGCGTTAGTTAAAACCGGACTTGGTGTTTCTCTTGAACTCAAACCTAAATGGATCTTACCATCAGTGAGTTTTTTGAGTGCATTGATACCGGCCTGAAACTCTTTTTCTTGTCCCTCAAGCAACAACGACATATCAGGTGCCAGGGGAGCAGAATCAAATCCTGAGATAAAAATAGCCTTTGGAGTTTTCTCAGGATCAGCTATCACATTATATGGACGCTGTTTCAGAAATGGCCAGCAACCGGAGGCTGCCATTTTTTCAACGACTGCCTCTCTTTCAAGGGAATTGGGATCAGCTGCGCCAAAGTCTTCGTATTCAATTTGCTCATCAGCCAGTACACGGATTTCCAGCAGTCGGCGCTTTGCACCTCTTACAACCTGGGCAACCTCACCGCTTACCGTAGAGCAAAACTTTACTTCTTCGAAGTCCTTATTATAGAGCAACGGTGTTCCGGCCTTAACTTCATCACCTTCTTTAACGGTGGGCTTTAACCTTGCCCCGTGGAAGTCTACAGGTTTAACAGCGATCGTTTTTGCAGTTTTATCCGGAGCAAATTCTTTATCAGCTTCACCAACAAGCTTGATATCAACTCCTCGCTTAATCTTCTTTACATCAGACATTTATGATTCAAATAATCGATTAATTGAAAATGGGATTGAGATATGTTCTATCTCCCTTCATGAATTAGTCTCTAACAAACAATACTTGCTTAATGAAACAAGGGCAGAAAGGTAGTTAATTTTTTGACTCATTTCGAGTAAAAAAATGAAGAACTTTGCGGATATTTATAGGCACCTAACCTCTTGCAGACACTCATTCTAAGCAAACGGCCCAGATCTACATCCCTTAAGTAAAGAAACGGTTAAGATTATAAAATGAGCATGGCGTCACCAAATGAGTAAAATCTATACTTATTTTTGATGGCGTGATCATATACTTTTTTCATTTCATCGAATCCCATAAAAGCTGATACCAGCATAAGCAAGGTGCTTTTTGGAAGATGGAAATTGGTAATGAGAGCATCTACCGCTTTGAATTTGTACCCCGGCGTAATAAAGATATCCGTATCCATAGACCGGGGTTCGAAGTTTCGATTTTCATCCGAAGCTGTTTCAAGGACCCGAACACTGGTGGTTCCCACGGCCGTAATATGTTTTGCTTCATTTAACTCCCGGCATCTTTTTTCTTCCAGCTGAAACCACTCACTGTGCATCTTATGTTCTGAAATATCTTCTGTTTTGACGGGTGCAAAAGTTCCCAGCCCAACATGCAGCGTCACTTCAGCCTTCTTAATCCCTTGCTGCTCTAGTTTTTTGATGAGTTCTTCGGTGAAATGCAGTCCGGCTGTAGGTGCGGCCTTACTCCCCATGTCTTTGGCGTACACGGTTTGATATTCATCTGAGAGCGACTCATCCTGCTCAATGTAGGGTGGAAACGGAGTATGCTTGAATGGCTCAATCCGCGGATCATCAAGATCACAGGATAACTCAATAGTGCGAAGGCCGTCATCAGCTACATGCGTTACTTTTGCTGAGACCCCATCCGCAAGTTTTACTGTTTTATTGAGCTTGAATTTCTTTCCCGGCCGCACCATCGCTTCAACGGTTCGGTTGTTGTGAGCCGAGGTTACAAATATTTCTTTCTTTCCATCATCAAACAGCAGCCTGCATTTTTCAACCTTGCTGTTATTTACTACTAAATTGGTGTGAGCCGGAAGATAATCACCTACATTATAGAAATGATCATCCGTGATCTTTCCTGTTTTTCGGTCATAGACCAGCAAACGGGCATGATCTCTGGGGTTAGCGGGTGATTGAGCGATCAGCTTTTCCGGCAGATCGTAATCAAAATCGGATAGGGTATATTTCATTAAATCATAAAGAATTTAGTCGAGCGAGAACTCAAAGAAGTTTTCCTGATTTGGCCTGACTTTCACTTTCCTTGTTTCAACAAGCATGCTGTCCACCACTATTTTGAAGGCAATGCTGTCAGTTACCACAAATTCACTGTTGTCTGCCGTAACGAAGTCGGCCCCAAAGGCAAGCATGTTGGGGTTGATAAAAAACTCTCCGTCAGCATTGGAGGTTGTAAATGGTGCAGATTTGTAGAGAAGTGAGTCTGTTTTTTCGGTGAATAACAACCTCGTAAAACTTTCATTATTTGGAGTAACGATCTCATATACATAGATACCATCACTCAGCAGTTCAGCGGGTATGGTGACCACATGTTCACCTGAATCCAGTTCTGCCATAAAGAAATTAGATAATAAAGAGTCAGACCGATACCGATATAGATTTCCCTCAAATTCTCCTGTAGAGCTGGAGTTGAAACTGATATCAAAGCCTTCATCCACGTCCTCCGGGGTAAAAATATCATTCGGTTTATAAAAGTTTTCTACGTGGATCTCAGCTCCCTGAACCGGACCACTTCCATCCACTACCACGCCTTGAACTACGCTGTAATATGCGGGCTGTGAGTCATTCAAACAGCCTGTCACCGTAAAAGCTGCTACAATTATCGATATTAATACTGCCTTGTTGCTCAAATCCTGATCTCTTTCTTTTCGTAATAGTTTTGAACCGTTTCAATGATTCCCTTCACTCCAATACCTATCTCATCATGAAGTTCTTCCTGGGTACCGTGTTCTATTATACGATCGGGAACACCCATTATTTTGAGAGTCGGTCGATCCGCTTTCTCAGTAATATACTCAGCCACGGCACTTCCAAATCCGCCTAGTTTTGCCCCATCTTCCAGTGTAATGATGTGATCATAGTTTTCACAAATCCGATCAATAAGGTCTGTATCCAATGGTTTTGCAAAGCGCATATCATAATGGCCAATATGGATCCCTTCTTTATCTAGTTTCTCGGAAGCTTCAGTCACATACTTACCAATGGGACCAAAACTGAGCATGGCTACATCTTCACCTTTTTGCAGCTCTATTCCCTTTCCGATCTCGATTTCTTTGAATCCTTTTTCTATTGCCATTCCTGTGGCCTGACCTCTTGGATAGCGAATAGCCCATGAGCCGTCATTATATCTCGAGGCGGTATACATCATATCTCTGAGGTCCTGCTCATTGAGCGGGGATGATATCACCATATTTGGAATAGCCCGCATAAAAGCCACATCGTATAATCCGTGATGTGTAGGTCCGTCAGCTCCCACCAGTCCGGCCCGGTCGATGCAAAAAACAACCGGTAATTTTTGAATAGCCACGTCATGGACCAGCTGATCATATCCGCGCTGCAGGAATGACGAATAGATGGCACAAAATGGTTTTTTACCCTCTGCTGCCAGCCCCGCTGCAAAAGTAACCGCATGCTGTTCTGCAATACCTACGTCAAAAGCCCGGTCCGGATAGGCGTTCATCATCGGCAACAAGCTTGAACCGCTGGGCATAGCCGGCGTCATACTCACGATCTGTTTATCCTGAGTGGCCAGTTCTACCAAAGCCTCCCCAAATACATCCTGATACTTAGGCGCCGGTTTTACTTTCTGAGTTACCGTTTTAGCCAATGATTTACCGGTGATCTTATCAAAAGGACTGCTGGATGCGTGCCATTTGGTTTGCTCCCGTTCTGCCGGGGCAAAGCCTTTTCCTTTCACGGTAACTATGTGCAACAGCTTTGGGCCTTTTACTTCTTTCAGGTCTTCCAGGATATTTCTCAGACCTTCTACATCATGCCCATCTGTGGGGCCATAATATTTAAAACCGAGGGCTCTGAACAGCCCGCCGGGCGTCAGTGCTGCGGTCACTGCATTTTCAAGCTTCGCGCCGATCTTCCGCATTTTCTCGCCGGCCGATTTAAAATGGCCGAGCATGTCGTAGATCTCATCCCTCATCTTATTGAAGGTCTTGCTGGTAGTGATATCCGCCAAATACTCTTTCAGCGCTCCAACATTGGGATCGATAGACATATTATTGTCATTCAAGATCACCAGGATATCGCTATTCATGGCGCCGGCATTATTCATGGCTTCAAATGCGAGTCCGGCAGTCATGGCTCCATCGCCTATTACCGCCACTACCTTTTTATCTGATTTATCCAGGTCTCTGGCCACGGCCATACCAAGAGCAGCAGATATGGATGTGCTTGAATGACCTACCCCAAAAGTATCGTATTCACTTTCTGATCGATTGGGAAAACCTGATAGTCCACCATACTGCCGGTTAGTGTGAAATTGATCTCTTCGCCCGGTTAAAATTTTATGCCCATAAGCCTGATGCCCGACATCCCAAACAAGCAGATCGTTGGGTGTATCATAAACGTAGTGAAGGGCGGTCGTCAATTCAACAACGCCAAGGCTGGCACCAAAATGTCCGCCGTTCACAGATATCTGATCGATGATGTACTGCCGAAGCTCGTCACAGACATCCTGCAACTGCTCAGGTCTTAATTTCTTTAGATCGGAAGGAGAATCAATGCTCGCAAGCAGTGTTCCCGGCTTTGGCTTTATGCTCTCCATAATTACTCATCTGATCTTATTAGGTATCGGCCTCGTTGACTTGTTCTATTCGAAGCTCAGCTTGTTCAAGGATTTCAGTACAGAACCTTGACATCTTTACTCCCTCTTCGTACAGCTTAACAGAGTCTTCAAGGGTGATATCCTCGTTTTCGAGTTCTTCTACTATGGTTTCCAGTTTCTTTAAAGCTTCTTCAAAGCTCGGTCGTTCCTGATCGGCCATTAAGATTTTTTAGATGCGTTACGGTATTTAATTTCTTTCCCCCCAATAATACCGGTTATTTCCCAAAAAGACATGCACTAAACCCCGAATCAGGGTTTTACTCACGCACCTGAATTTCACCTCAACAACTTAATCTATTATCTGAAAGGGCAATCGGTTGAAAACCATGTGCCCGTTACTCATAACGAGGATCACATCTTGTGTGGCTTTCATATCTTCGATCGGATTGCTGTTCAGAACAACCAGATCTGCTTCGTAACCGGGCTTCAACTGACCGGTTTTGTTTTCGATTCGAAGTAACTCAGCCGCTACGGTTGTTGCACTTCGTATGGCTTCATATGGAGAGAAACCAAGTTCTACATAAAAGGTCATTTCATGACTGATGCGGGTCATACTATTGGGTCCGTATCCGGTATCGGCTCCGGTCACGATCTTCACTCCTTTTTCGCGAGCGCGTTGCACCGTGTTGCCAAGCTCAGGTAGCATATGGCGACCTCTGTTCCTAAGCACCGGATTGTCATAATCGCCGCCGGGCTGAGTCAGGTCATATACAGTGCTGTAGGTAGGTACAAAATAGGTTCCTTTTTGAACCATGAGGTCCAGGGTTTTATCACTGAGGTATGTTCCGTGCTCAATACTTCTTGCCCCTGCACTGACGGCAGCATAAGAGCCTTCATCACCATGGCCGTGGATCTGAATTGGCACGTCATATTTAGCTGCCTCTTCTACCACGATCCGGAGCTGATCTTCAGAATACGTTTGCTTACGCGGATCTGTGTTGGGCAAACCGGCTCTTTCGGTACCTCGCGTTTTAATAAATTCTGCGCCTCTTTCAACATTGATCTGTACCAGTTTTCTGAGAGCCTCTTCTGTGGTCACTCCATCAAAAAGTGCGGCAAGTTCAGGATCAGCCAGGATACTCTCCCCCAGATCAGGTGTTACAAATATGCCGGCCGGAATCATATCAGGTCCGGGCAGGTAATTTTGATCGACCAGGTTCTTGATAGCTACATCCTGAAAGAATGGAACACTGGAACTGCGAACCGTAGTCACACCGGATCTAAGTGCCCGATCTGCCGATGATAGTGAATTCAAATGCGTGTGGGCATCAATATAGCCGGACATTACATATTTTCCTTCCAGGTCTATGACCTCGTATCCTGATGGTATGGTACTACCCGCCTGTAAAATAAGCTCGACCTTTCCATCTGATATCAAAATAGTCGAGTTATCGAAAATCTCTTCTGCCTCATGATCTATGATGTGCCCATTTGTTAGAGCATATGAATTATGCGTGAGTTTGGATTGTGCCTGCGAAAAGCCGGAGAGAAAAAGGATGAAAACTACAATTAGAAGAGTGGATCGGATCATGCCAAATAAACTTAATTTTAATTCCTCTCATTATAGCAAAAGAAGGACAAGATTCCATTTACTGCGAAAAACGGAAACTTTCTTTAACAACTAATCCCAATGTATTCGCCTGATAATTCTTCCATCAGATTCCAGAATGACTGCCTTCTCGAGGCTGGTAAATAATAATTCCGAGCGGGTGGTTGAGAGACGCTGAATAGCCTCTTTATGAGGATGTCGGTATCTGTTTGGTTCAGACAGTGAGATAATTGAATAATCGGGTGTCACCTTATTCAGGAATTCCAGACCGGAACTAGTTCGACTGCCGTGATGACCCACTTTCAGTACATCCGTATCCAGCAGATCATCATATTTACTCAGAACCCGCTTTTCCTGATGGGTACCTGCATCTCCCGTAAACAGGAACTCTGATTCTCCATAAATGACGTTTAAAATGACGGAGTGTTCGTTGGCATCTGAATTATGGATCTTTCCATCCGGCCCTAAAACCAGAATCACCATTGCCGGGTCTATGTTCAAGGTATCTCCCTCTTTCAGTGATTCAATAGGAATGCCTTTTTGAGCCGCCGTTTCCAAATAGTTTTTATACAGCTCTGAATCATAATCATAGCCTGAATTATAAATCGTACCGATCTCGATTTCGTTGATGAGATCCACAATACCACCAATGTGATCCGAGTGTGGATGGCTCAGTACAATGGCATCCAGCTTATCAATACCGCCTGACCGTAAATGAGGAAGTATTACCCCTCTCCCGGAATTATATCCCGGCGACCACACTCCGGCATCGATCAAGATATTTTTACCGGTTGGAGTTTCAAGCAAAGCCGCATCACCCTGACCCACATCAAAATAGGTAACAGTTAGTTTAGCAATTTGAAGTTCCTGACTCAAATTCCAGCTCACCAGTATACAGGCGGCTGCCAATACAGTATTCAACATTTTCCATCGCAAGGATGCCAGATGCCATGTTGCGATCGTAAAGATCAGGATCAGCCAAAAAACAAAAAAGAAAGGATTATTGAGTGAAGCCGTGGTCCACGCCCAGTTCCACGAAGCCGCCATCATCACAAACTCCCTCATTCCTTCCAGAAAGTAGTAGGATGGTATATTAATCCAAAAGCCAAGTGTCGGGATCACAGCTGTGATTCCCAAAGCCAATAGTGACAATGGAACAACAATTCCCAGCAGAGGAACAAAGAGTGCATTTGCCAATGGACTCACCAAAGAGATCTCTCCAAAATAATAGACCTGCAAGGGATACAACCCAAACTGTACCACCAGAGAAACGATCACAACCATCAGCGGCTTGCCATACCATTGGATTCGCACCCAGTATGGAAGTAGATTTTGCATAACGGGCAGGATCAAAAGAATGATCAGAACTGCCGAAAATGAGAGTTGGAAACCAATTTCAAAAAGTTGTTCGGGGTCATAGATCAATAAAGTGATGGCTGCAGCTGCTGTCAGATTTATAGAGTTGTTGATCTTGTGGTATAGTTTGCCATACGTCAAAAAGAATGCCATCACGGACGCCCGGCTCACAGATGGAGAAAAACCTGTTATACCTGCATAGCTGATCAGTATCAAAACCAACAGCAGCAAACCCATGGCCTTACCATTCTTTCGGGTCCAGAAATAGGGAATAATCACCCAGAACGGGGCAATGATGAACCCGACATGCAATCCGGATACAGCCATGATGTGTGATAACCCGGCTCTTGCAAAAGCTGATTTTGATTGTGTATCCAGATCCTGTTTGAAGCCGATTAGCAGGGCTTTGGCAATGGGGGCCGTTTGCTCTGAAAAGTTTTTCTCAACCAGCTCTAACGCTTTTTCCCTCCACCAGACCCACTCTGCGATCTTCTTATTTGGCGTGACCTGAAACAAGCTATCCACTTTTAGCTGCACCGATATATCCTGTGACATCAGGTAGCCTTTATAGTTGAAATCAAGGGGATTACGCTTTTCTGAGATCGGGATAACGGTGGCGCTGAAAAACACTTTATCACCCAAAGTTATATCGCCTTCCACTTCATCAGCCAACACCCTCGCTTTATATGGATGGGGTATGACAACTCCATTATAATAAGTGGTATCCGTTTCAACATCCCATCTCACTTTTCCGGTGGACGTGTATGATATAGATACGATCTGTCCTGAAGCCTCCACTTCCTCCCAGTCCAGTTCTTCTAACAACGCGATCACTACAGACCTTTCGCTTTCTTGCTCTACCGACATCCTGAACAGGCCAAACGAAACAATGAGAAGTAAGAACAGAACGGAAGCGACCTTTGGCCAGCGTGTCATACGAGATCTGCGACTCACCCATTCTGATAACGCATATAGTATGAATAGTCCTGCTAAACCCCCTGTAATAACATCGGACGCCGGTTCATAAAAATAAAAAAGCAGAATACCTGCAATAAAGAATAGTGCTATTCTTACTGCAGGATATCTGCTAAATGGAAATCGATATGTACCACGTCGCTCCATAATAGTAAGAGCGACTTGAGGTCAATTCCTTACAAAAAAATTTAAATTGGCGTTTTAGTCTTCCGCCGGCTCAGTAACGGTGGGCTTTAAGCGATAAACGCCGTCACCTTCTGCCGTTAGATAAATGTAGCCATCAGGACCCTGTACGATGTCACGAATTCTGCCGACGCCTTCAACCAGTTTGGTTTCACCCAAGATGTCATTTCCTTCCACATCAAGGTGAGCGATGTATGCAAATTTAAGTGATGCAACTAACAGGTCGCCTTCCCAACCGGGATATTTGTCACTGTTTACAAAGGTCATACCGGCCGGTGCAATTGAAGGATCCCAATATAAAATAGGCTGCTCCATACCTGCGCGGGCCGTATCTTCTGCAAATTCAGTTCCGTTATAGTTGATACCATAACTGATAACAGGCCAACCGTAATTATTGCCGGCGTCTACAATATTCACTTCATCACCGCCTTTTGGTCCGTGCTCATTGGCCCAGATCTCTCCGGAATTAGGATTCATATCCATTCCCTGTGGGTTTCTGTGGCCGTATGAATAAACAGCATCAATACCATCTTCCCCTACAAATGGGTTATCGGAAGGAACTGAACCGTCATCATTAAGGCGATAAACTTTCCCACCATCTTTAGTGACATCTTGTGGCAGAACATCTCTGTTTCCACGGTCACCAACTGAAAAGAACATGTAACCATCTCTATCAAATACGATACGGCTTCCGTAATGCTGACCTTTGGTTGAGTTAGGCTCTGCTTTATAAAGCACTTCTGAGTCTACCAAAGCGTCTTTTTCCAGCTTTGCTCTCATAATGGCTGTATTGCTGCCTTCACCTTCTCCTGCACTTGAAGCATAGGAAAAGTAGATCCATCCATTGTTCTCATAGTCGGGATGAAGAGTGATATCAAGAAACCCACCCTGACCGTTTACCTGAAGGTCTGATGGAATTCCATCGGTGATCTCAGCCACAACTTCACCACCGTTTACTCGATAAATTTTTCCACTTTTTTCAGTGACCAGCATATCACCTTCCGGTAGAAAGGCAATGCCCCAGCCGATGCCATCAATGGATACTACTTTTTCAGCTTCTACACTCACATCCACCGGTAATTGTTCTATTTCTTCCGGTTGTCCGCTGCATCCCATGCCTGCAAGCATAAGTGTAAGAACTACCAGAGTTGACGTACTGAACTTTTTGAAATTCATATTTTGACCTCTGTTAATTAGAATTATTGATATAAAAATTGTCGAAACTCATCCACACCCATGTAACCGGTTTTTTTCTTCACAACGTTTCCTTCTGAATCAAGGATGAGTGAAGTCGGAAATACATAAGCCCCTTTACTTTGCGCAAAATCCCTGGATGGAACCTGTTCGTTGTTGAAGGTGATCATTTCGGTGGAATTTCCATCGATTCTGACCGGAATATAATTCGCATCAAGGACCTGACGAACGGTTGAATCAGGAAAAACCTCTCGATCCATAGCTCGGCAGTAACGGCAGCCTATCTCAAATACATCTACAAAAATGAGCTTGTCGCTTTCTTTGGCAATTTCCTGTGCTTCGTGAATAGGGATCCAATCAGGAGAGTTATCGTTGACGGGAGATTGAACGTTGGTCAGGGATATATAGACAAAGATACCCAGGAATATACTGACCGCAATTATAATGATCGATTTCTTCTGCATGTATACAACAATTTCTTAATGAGTGTAATGATACAAAATAATGACTTCAGATTGGCACTAAACGCATTTATTTACAGTTTTAATAAAAACGCTGAAATCATATTTCTTTACCTTCCTTTAAAAATAAAAAATTACGGCTTATGAAAGAAAGAGACTCCTACAAATTGGGCAAGGTTCAGGTCAAGATCACGGAAACGGACCGACCCAATAAATTAAAAGTGGAGTGCTTTGATGGTGAATATCGCTCAGAGTTCACAGTCAGTGAATATGAATTTACAAATTACCGCCGGTTGATGAATCAGCGCATAACGCAGGCTTATAAAGGTGCGGGTGAAAAGGAAGATGAAAATTAGCCCGTTTATAGATTGAATCTGAACATCCTCGTAGCGTCAGCATGGTTCTACGAGTGCAATGGCAACTAATTCCATTATCAATTCGTCTAACTCAATACCCAACGCTATGAGACCCGGAAGCCGCTCACAGGATTCCTAATTCAGGTCAATTATACTATCGATTTACAAAATAATTATTGTTTAGTCAGTCTAAGAATATTTCTTTTGTTGATATTTGGATCGCCGCCTTCGTGCGGGTGACGGGATAGTGAGCATTGAGTATGAAGATTAACAAAATATCCGTCATCAGGTCATTCCCGCAAAGGCGGGAATCTAAATGTCTTTTAGGTAGAAATCTCTATAGTTGAAAAACCATGGATGAAAGAAAGAAGTCTAACAAAAACTGTGGTTGAAAGGCATAAAAAAAGCCGGTCTTGTTTGAGACCCGCCGCTTTGTTCTTTGAATAACTGCCTTTAATATACGGCGGAGATATGCCCTCGACCAAATCAAATTTCTTTTATATAACTAATAGTAAGTAATAAAATATTATCCTTAGTTTAACACCCTATTATAATTAATTCAAAGCAGTCAATATTATTACACTATGCCAAAAAAGATCGGCGATCTTAACCCTTTATTCCGTTGATGATCTGCATGAGATCCTCGGAATTTCTAAAATGACACTCCGTACATACCTCCGGGAGGGACGACTTCGCGGGCGCAAACTGGGTGTGAGCTGGTACGTCACTGAAGAAGCCATCCGGGAGTATTTTGATGAACCTCAGGCTGAGTCCGGTTCAACCCCAAAAAAGAAAAGCAGCGTTGGCCGTCGTTATATTGTGCAGGGTATTAACGACCTTGTAAGTGAAACTGAAGAATGCGATACCATCGAGGAAGTTATCTCAACCCTGAAAGAGCAAGCTATCATCAGCCTTTTTCAGGTTCAGGTGGTTGACCGAGATTCCAACGAAATAACTGAAATTATTAAAGCACGAGATTTTTTAGACCAATATGCTAAAGCTTAAAGACACCGGACTGGAAGAATTTTCTTTTGGTGATGACTCTGACGATAAATTCTATGTGTTGGTAAATAAGAATATCAGCCCGGACGGAATTAATGTAGATAAACTGAGTAAAGCCAACCCCATGAAGTTTGATTCGGTGTTAAATGAAATGGGCTGCATCCTCATGCTCAACGGTTTAGAAGTAGCAGAACTTTGCATGCGCGGTGAGCTGGATAATGAGAACCTACACGAAAGCATGTTTGAGCTGGCGAAGGAAGAGGGAATTATCTGATTCATATTCTGTACACTTTTCAACCCTATCTTTTGCCTGTTGATCATTAATTTACCCAAGAACTATGCGAGCCCTGGTGGTTGAAGACGAAATTCTGTTAAATGAGGAGCTGGAAGAACAGCTTCTTGAAGAACAGTTTACCGTTGATACTGCACTCGATTTTGAACAGGCTGAAGAGTTTCTGCTTGGCGAGATGTATGACCTGGTGCTACTGGACCTGAGCCTGCCGGGTGGTGATGGACTTGATCTGCTTAAACTGATCAAAAAGCAGCGCAAAACCTCTGATGATACGGCCGTTATCATTTTGACGGCCCGGAGTGAAATTGAAGACCGGGTTCAGGGTCTTGAATTGGGCAGCGATGATTATCTCTCCAAACCATTTGCCATGCCGGAACTTAGGGCACGGATCCATGCTGTATTGAGAAGAAAATTTAAGATCGTCGACAATGAGATCAGCATAAGTGATATTTCAGTTCATCTTGATAACATGGAAGTCAGCTACAATGGATCAACCGTTGATCTGACTGATACCGAATACAAAATGCTGCGCTACCTGTTCCTCAATAAGAACAAGACCGTAACACGGATCGCCCTGGCCGAACATATCTGGGGCAACAAGATCGATGACCGGTTTTCACTGGATTTCATTAACTCGCACATGAAAAATATCCGCAGAAAACTCTCTGACTCCAACGCTCCCGACCTGATCGAAACGATTTATGGCGTTGGATACAAAATTAAGGCACATGAAGCTTAATAATAAAATACTGCTCAGTAACTCGTTGCTTTCCCTGTTCATGCTGATAGTGACCGGCTTCGGAACGTATTATGTCGTCAATACCACAATATTTGATGAACTTGATTTTCACCTGCTTCAGCATAAATTTGATATTCAACAACAACTGCAGGAAAACCCCGAAAGCCTGGACGAGATCCGTCGCCTTGGCGGGTTAGGTTCGTATGAGTGGGTTGAGATCCATGATTACGATGACAATATAACCCTCAATTCAAACAACTTTTCAACTATTGATACAGTCCGTTATGCGGATGTATCCGACTTAGCAGAATCCTACCGTAAGCTAACCACAACTCTTTCTGTTGGTGGAGATCATTATGTGCTGGAGATCTATGAAGAAGTGGCTTCCTGGGATAAGATCAGCATGACCATTATGCTGAGTGTGCTTGCGGCATTGTTTATTTGGGTTATCCTTTTGTATATCGTAAACCAATATGCCTTTGGCAGGATCCTCGCTCCATTCTACGACACTGTGGACAGGCTTGAGCATATTTCCTCTCCGGCTCAGGTGGGCGAACCTTTTCCTGAACCCAACACTTATGAGATACGGGTACTGAATAATGCCTTGAATACCATGCTCACGCAGATCAAATCTTCTTTTGATGATCAGCGAAAGTTTATTCAAAATGCAACTCATGAACTACTGACCCCCCTTTCCATCATCCGGCAGAAAGCAGAAAGAATGATCTCAGATACTGAAACACTCGACCATAACAGCATTGAAAGGCTGCATGAGATTCAACAAACAGCCGTTCGCCTTAACCCGGCTCAGCAATGCCTTATTACTCATAAGTCGGGTTGAAAACAGACAATTTGAGATGAATGATGAGATCGAATTGACGGAGATCATTGAACAAGTCCTGAAAGAGCTTGAGGATTTTATTGAGATAAAAGAGTTGAAAGTAGATAAAGATTTAAGTCAAACATTTGAGCTGATTGGTAACAAAGAGCTCATTCATTCTGCCGTCTATAATATTATTCAAAATGCCATCAAGTTTTCCCCGGATGGTGGAAAGATCCGGATCTCGATTACTCAAAACAATTCGGGCACAACGGTCTTTTCTGTTAGTGATGAAGGACCCGGCATCCCGGAAGACCTGATCGACCAGGTATTTGACCGGTTCAAAAAGGGAGATAAACTATCCGGTCATAACAGCTCCAGCCCCGGACTTGGTCTGTCTATCGTTAAAAGTATCTGCGAACTGCACGAGTGTGGTTATAGAGCTGAAAATAACCCTGATAAGGGAGTAACTTTCAGCCTGCTTTTCTAAATAACATGAGTTCGAGAAGCTCTAAATGTTAGTCAGCATGAGCGTTTAAAAAGACAGTTTTGGTCATTCTCGTGTAGAACGCGAAGATCTCAATGTATAGTACAGCCGATTAATTCGAACTTCTAGAATCCTATCAACCTATTACAATTTCGGCCATACGCTGTAAAATTAGTCAAACTATCTGAATGACACCTGAAGTGATTCTTATATCGAACTCACGTTAAATACATTTTCTCTACAGATTTGATGATTAGCTTGAAGTGAAATTCAATGCTCAAAATAGATCGTCATGTTTCATTCTGTATTAATTGTGGTTTTGATGTTATTTCAAGCCACTCCTTCCTCTACTGATACAACAGATCTTTCGGCTCTAAGTGTGCAAAAAGCACTTGAGATCGCCTATCGACAAAATCCTCAGATCAATCAGCTTCAGTATCAGATCAGAGCTCAGGAAAAGCAGGAGATTTTGAGCTTTGGCATTTCTGATCCTGAAATTAAATATATGAGAGAAGGGATTGAGGGAAGTGATTTCACCGAACAAAGATGGTCTGTTTCCCAAAGTATTGAATTCCCACTGACGGGTATTTACCGAACCAAACAGGAACGATCTACCACCAAATCACTCGAGCTAAAACTTCAGGATCTAGAAAATCAGATCAAAGCTGATGTTAAAACAGCGTACACACAATTGGCTTATTCTCTGCTATCCGTGAACCTTGCCGGTGAACGGGTACAGCTTTTTGAGAATTTGAGAGAAGCCGCACAGGCACGGGCTGATATGGGGGAATCCTCGGAGATTGATGCCATGCAGGCGGACCTTCAGCTTCAGGAAGCCCGCAACAATCAGGAAACTACATTCAAAGAGGTCATGAACGCCCGGTATGATCTCTTCCAAACCATTGGACTGGATCCTGAAGAACAAACTTATGACATAGGCTTCACCGATACCCTCAGTTATATGATCGTTGATATCGATCAGGATGAAGTCATGGAAGAGCTTAAGGGTCATCCCAAACTAAAGCAAATTGAACGTGAAGTCGATGCCTCGGTTTACGGCAGGAAGCTGGCCAAAAGCACCTACTTACCTGACTTTAACCTGAGTTACTACCGACAGGACTTCGGCAATAATTACGATTTCTATGGTTTCGAAGTAGGTGTAAGTATTCCACTTTGGTTTGCGGCCCAGCAATCACCCAAAGTTCAGCAGGCGAATGCCATTCAAAATGCCACAGAGTGGAAATATGAGGATTACCGGCTACTCATCAAGAAGCAGGCTGAACAGACCTGGCACAGTTACGAATCGGCAAAGAATAACATCGAACGGTACAGAGAAAATATTCAAAGTAAATCTCTGGAGCTTGTTCAAATGACACAAAAGGGATACAGCCTTGGAGAGCTCGATTTGCTCACATTACTGGAAGCTCAACGAACTTACCTGAGAACACAGGAAACATACTATCAAACTCTGAGGGATTATTATTTAACGGTGATAGACCTGGAGCGTTACCTGCAAACCGACATCATTTTTAACTAGTACAAGATAACTGCTATGAAAGCCTTACCCTTAAAATTTAAAAACCATACTCCACTAAAAGCTGCTTTTATGCTCTCCGTATCCGCATTGTTGGCATTTGGCGGATGCTCGGGCAGCACAGATTCACCGACCACTGAAGAAACAGGAACTCCTCCATCCTTGAGGTCTGAACAAACGGTTCAAAGCGTAAAACTGACTCAGGAACAGGCTGATAATTTAAATATTCAAACCTACACGGCTACGGCTGATCCGGTTTCGTTTTCTATTGAGGCGCCGGGTGAAGTATTCCCTGCTCCGGAACGGATATCCGTTGTCAGCGCCCCGATCGACGGACGGGTTTCTAACATTTATGCTCACGAAGGTGAGCGAGTTTCGAAAGGTGATCCCCTTCTTGAGCTGGAAAGTCTGGAATTTGCCAACCTGGTTGCTGCTTACCTGGAAGCGACTGCTGAGATCACCTACCAACAGCAGCAGGTAGATCGTTTGAAGGTTTTAACGGAGGATAAGATCAGTCCGCTTAGAAATTTAGAACGGGCACAGGCCGACCTGAGACTTGCTCAAACCCGCCAAAGCGCAGCCTTGGCTCGTCTCAAAGCCGTTGGGATCACTGAAAGCCAAACCAGACGGTGGGATCCTTTTGCTTCAGACCCGAACGCAAAGTTAACTATCTATGCCGCTATTGACGGGGTAATAAATGAACACCTTATTGAGATGGGAGAATCAGTTACGGCCTACCAAAAACTGTTGGATATTATTGATAACACTGAAGTGTTGGTACGTGGATTTATTGCACCGGAAGATGCCTATTTCATAAAACCGGGCACCTCACTCACCATCAATGAGCGAGCACGTAGAGATGGAGTTTCTGCACATTCCCTGAATGCAAAGGTTACGACGATCAACCCTGCTTTGGATCAGAATAACAGATCAGTTGTTTTGAATTCAATTGTCACAACCGAAGGTAACTGGCCGTTGGTTGGGCAAAGTGTACGGCTAACATATCAGGCTCAACCCGAAGACAGTACCATCAACATACCCATCACGGCTGTTCAGTATGAAAAATCTGATGCCACGGTCTTTGTACAAATTTCAGAGCTTGAATATGAAAAGAGGACGGTTACGATCACTCGCATCACGGATGAGCATGCTATTCTCAGTAGCGGCCTTGAACCGGGCGAAAAGGTAGCCATTACTCAGGTCTTCAGCCTGAAAGCCCTGGAACGTTTTGAGCAATTTGCAGACTAACATTTTATAAGCGGAACCATGCTAAACAATATTATTGATTTCAGTCTTCGCCAAAAATTCGTTGCCCTCTCGCTGGTTGTTCTGATGGCCGCAGGTGGCATCTTTTCACTTCAGGATATCCCCATTAACTCACAACCGGATGTTACACCCGTTCAGGTACTGGTAATTACCAAAGCCGGTCGGTATTCTCCTTATGATGTAGAACGACTGGTTAGCTATCCGATCGAAACCGCTATGAACGGTCTTCCCGATATCAAGGAAGTACGTTCCATTTCACAATTTGGGCTGTCAGCTGTTACGATTGAATTTGATGAAGGCACTGATATCTATTTTGCACGACAGCTGGTGAGTCAAAGAGTTCAAAGTATAGCCGGTGAATTACCTGAAGGGGTTTCATCTCCTCAACTTGGACCAATATCCACCGCTTTGGGGGAGATCGTTCAATACGTGGTGAGAGGTCAGAATCATACACTCACTGAACTTCGAACCATTCAGGACTGGCTGATAGCTCCTCAACTCAAAACGGTTCAGGGGGTTACCGAGATCAACTCTTTTGGTGGATTTGTGAAACAGTACGAGGTACAAGTGGATCCAGACAGACTTAGAAACTTCGGTATTGGCCTGAAAGATCTGACTGATGCCATTGCAAACAACAACAGTGTTTCGGGTGGTAATTTCCTTGAGCACAACCGTGAGCAATACATTATCCGTGGATTTGGGCAGATCAGTTCTCCAAAAAATATTGAGGATATCATAGTCAAAGAGCTTGATAACCGACCTATTTATGTAAAAGATATTGCAGAAGTAACTCTTGGCCGGCAGCTCCGGCAGGGTGCCGTTACTCAGGATGGAAATGGCGAAATAGTTACCGGTATCGTTATGATGCTTCGTGGTGGAAATGGACGCGAGGTGATCGAAGATATTAATGTCAAGATCGATGAGGTCAACAAAAGCCTGCCTGAAGGCGTAACCATTGAAAAATTCTACGATCAATCCGAGCTTGGTTGACCGCACCACAAGTACCATCATCACGAACCTTGTAGAAGGTGGTTTCTTTGTGATCGCTGTGCTTTTACTTCTTTTAGGTGAGATAACCGGTGCCATAATTGTGGCTTCCGTGATACCGCTCTCCATGCTTTTCGCCTTTATTGGGATGGATCAGATCGGACTTGCCGCTAACCTTATGAGTCTCGGTGCTATTGACTTTGGGATGGTTGTAGATGGTTCCGTGGTAATGGTTGAAAACGTTGTTCACCGGCTCAACCATGATAAATCTGAAAAATCGAAACTTGTGGTAATTCGTGAAGCTGCTCACGAAGTGGCCCGACCTATTTTCTTTGGTGTCCTCATTATTCTGATGGTGTATGTTCCTGTTATGACTTTTTCAGGTATGGAAGGTATTCTATTCAGACCAATGGCTATTACCGTGGCTACGGCTGTCTTCGGCTCATTGATCCTGGCCTTGGTTTACATACCGGCTATGACTGCCATTGTCTTCAAGAACGGGGTGAAACTTCGGAAAAACTATGTGATCAACTGGCTGCGACCCCGTTATAAAAAATTCCTTGAGCTAAGTCTCAATAAAAAAGCTATTACTATTGGTTCTGCTGTTGTGATATTTCTCGCATCCCTAACCTTGCTGCCATTTCTGGGAACTGAGTTTTTGCCTGAACTGGATGAAGGTTCCATTCTCATTGAGCAGGTTCGGATGCCTTCTGTTACACTAGAAGAGTCAGCCCAAAACGCTGACTGGCTTGCCGGTAAACTCAACCAGAATATCCCCGAAATTAAAACGGTGGTCCCAAAAACAGGTCGCTCTGACCTCGCCAACGATTGGATGGGTGTACACCAAACAGATATTTGGGTCGTTTTGGAACCCCGGGAGGAGTGGCGTGATGGGCTTTCAAAAGAAGGTATCGTTGATCTCATACGACCTTATCTTGAGACTGAACCCGGACTCTCCTACAACTTTACACAACCCATTGCCATGCGTGTAGATGAGCTGACGAGTGGAGTTAAGTCAGACATAGCTGTTAAGATATTTGGGGAAGAACTGGAAGTTCTGGATCAGGTTGGCCGAGACATTTCCGTTATTCTGAATGACCTAGAGGGCACTGACAATCACTACCTGGAACAGAGCAGCGGTCAGCCTTATTTCAATATCGAAATTGACCGTGAAGCAGTTGCTTCATTTGGCTTGAACGTGAATGATGTTCAGCGTGTGATCGAAACAGGTATTGGTGGTAGTATTGCCGGAGAGATCTTTGAAGGTCAGCGCCGGTTTGATATCGTAGTCCGTTTACCGGAAAACCTGCGAAATACATTTCAGGATATTATGGAGGTTCCGCTTCAGCTGCCAAATGGGGGTTACATCCCTCTGAAACAAGTCGCTCATATTTATGCTGAAGAAGGTCCGCGCGAAATAGCCCGTGAAAATGGCTGGAGACGTGCCATACTTGGTATCAACATCCGCGATATCGATACCGGAACCTATGTAGCAAATCTTCAGCAAGCTATTGAAAGTCAGGTGGATGTTCCGGCCGGATACTTCCTGCAATACGGTGGGGCTTTTGAGGATCAGCAACGGGCTATGAATCACCTTTATATTGTAGTGCCGATATCACTTCTTATTATTATCGGTCTGTTGTATATGATGTTCGGCAAGTTCCGGTTTACCATGCTGATATTTCTAAATCTGCCGATCGCATTATCAGGCGGTATCTTCATTCTCTGGATGCGGGGATTGTATCTGTCTGTTTCTGCAAGTATCGGTTTTGTCGCCCTCTTCGGTGTGGCCGTGCTTAACGGTATCGTTCTTATTTCACACCTCAATGATCTTAGAATGGATGGTAAAAGCTTGAAAGAAGCTGTCATTCAGGGTTCTGCCGATCGTTTACGTCCCGTGTTGATGACAGCCTTGGTTGCCAGCCTTGGTTTTCTGCCTATGGCGTTCAATGTTGGGCCCGGTTCAGAAGTACAGCGGCCTCTAGCATCTGTTGTGATCGGCGGACTGGTTACATCAACTTTACTCACATTATTGGTATTACCCACCATCTACCACTGGATGGAAAAAGGGAAAGAATTAGTGGAAAAAACTCAGGAATTCTAATCAAATGGAGTACACCATGAATCCTGCACATTTACATCTTATCGTTAATCATATTCCAATCTTTACCACAGTAATCGGGATCTTCATCCTGATCTGGGGCATGTATAAAAGCAATTCTTCCGTTCGGAATATTGCGTTTGTACTGTTTATTTTTGGTGCCATAGGAAGCTATGTAGCCATCGAAACCGGCGAATCAGCTGAAGATATTGTGGAAGAAGTTGCCACTGTTTCTCATGATGCCATTCATGATCATGAAGAAGCAGCAGAATTATCGCTTTGGTTTGCCATTGTGATGGGTTTACTAAGCGTGGGAGCTTTAGCCGCCAAAAAACTGAACCTCCGATTTGAAACCGGTTTGCATATCGTGATACTGCTAACAGCTTTGATCACCGCGGGCATACTTTCGTATGTAGCTTATGAAGGTGGCCAGATCATGCATCAGGAAGCCTACACTGAACAGGTTCAAACAGACAAATAATCCGCCTCAAAGGGCCTGTTTTCCATCCACCAGTGCCAGGCTCTCAATAGGCAGATGACCGTCTTTCCATCGTTGATCTCACCGGTATGCACCATTTCAACGGCTTCTTTGAAAGGTATTTTGTGGCGGGTCACAAACTCATCATCGTCTACCTTTTGGGGAACTGCACCCAGATTCCATGCCACATAGATGTGTATGATCTCATCTGAATACCCAATGCCCGGATAGAAATGCCCCACATACGCAAGTTTCTCAGCTGTAACACCGGCCTCTTCCTCTAATTCCCTCCCTGCTGTTTTATTCTGAGATTCTCCGGCATCAATCTTACCGGCCGGCACTTCCCAGAATATCTGTTCCATTGGGTACCTGAATTGCCTTATCATCATGATGTCCCCGTTCCCATAAACAGGGACTACTGCACAGGCACCGGGATGTTTGATCCATTCTCTCGATGAAGCAGCCCCATCCGGCAGTTCCACTTCATCATAAAAAACATGCAAAAGCTTTCCTCTAAAAACCTCTTTTGAATTTAGCTTTTTCTCTATCAGTAATTTATGGTCCTTCATATTGGTTTTAGAGCGTTAATGACTGTAAATTTGATGGGCAATATCGCAAATAAATACAAGGTTTGGCTACAAAGATCAAAAACATAGACGGGAAAAAGGTAACGGTTACCGGGCGAGTTATGACCTGGTCGAATATGATTTCCTTTTCCAGAATTTTAGTAGCCTTTCCTATTGTTCATTTACACTACATTAACAACTTACAGGTTACTTCCACTATCAGCATTCTGATCTTTTACGGTTTTATATCAGATTATCTGGATGGACTCATTGCCCGTAAAACAAACACGATCTCCGAAATCGGAAAGATGATAGACCCGGTCGCCGATAAATTGTGCGCCCTTGTATTGTTTGTCTATACTGTCTGGATCGGATGGATTCCGTTCTGGTTCCTTGTACTGGCCATGTTTCGTGATATATCGATTATGCTCGGTTCATATTTTATTAAAAGTAAGTACAATAAAGTGGCTATGGCCATCATGTCGGGCAAGATATCAGTGAATGTTTTGGCCCTTTATTGGATCTCAGTGTTCTTTTTTCCGGAGGCCACGAATGTTCATATGTTTTTAATGGCTTGTTCGGTATCTCTAATGGTGATATCGTGGATAGATTATTTTAACCGCTACCGCCTCATTATGCGCGGAGCAAAATTCAATTAGTTTGAGACATGGGATTTCTTGAAAAATTAGGACTGAAGAAAAAAGAGAAGCTGGATGAAGGCGTTCAAAAAAGCAGGGACGGTCTGCTTAATAAGATCGGTAAAGCTTTTGTTGGTAAGGACAAAGTTGATGATGCCATTCTTGATGATTTGGAGGAGATCCTGATCACATCCGATGTTGGGGTGAACACGACCATAGAGATCATCAAAAAAATTGAGGCCCGTGTAGCAAGAGATAAATTCGTTACACAGGATGAATTACAGACCCTGCTGCGGCAGGAAATTGTTGACCTACTCGAAGATAACGCCCCTGATAAACCTGCTGAATTTGATGCTGATTTTCCGGTCAAACCACACGTTATTCTTGTAGTGGGTGTTAACGGTGTAGGTAAAACAACGACTATTGGAAAACTGGCTCACCTCTACAAGAAAGCCGGTAAGAATGTGATCCTGGGCGCTGCTGATACTTTCCGTGCGGCAGCTGTTGATCAGCTTAAGATCTGGAGTGAACGGGCGGATGTCCCCATCATCCAACAAGGGCAAAACGCGGATCCGGCATCAGTCGCTTACGATACGGTTGCAGCTGCTAAAGCCCGAAGCGTTGATGTGGCTTTGATCGACACCGCAGGTCGGCTCCATAATAAAAAAGCGTTGATGGAAGAACTTGGCAAGATCAAGCGCGTGATGGGTAAAGTGGTTGAAGGCGCTCCACATGAAGTCATCCTGGTGCTGGATGCCTCAACCGGACAAAACGCCATGCAGCAGGCAAAGGCCTTTACAAAAACGGTTGATATCACCGGTTTGGCTCTTACAAAACTGGATGGCACCGCAAAAGGAGGTATCGTTATCGGTGTGTCTCATGAACTGAATGTACCCGTAAAATATATTGGTTTAGGAGAGCAGATCGAAGACCTTCAGGTGTTTGATCGTGCTGACTTTGTCAACGCCTTATTTGGTGAGTAAAAAACCGGTAATAAACGGCTAATATTGTAACATTTTTATCGGTGGCATCTCTTAATTATTACTGCCCCTTCCAACAGGGTTCATAAAAGTGGATACTATTTTTAACAGGCATACTCCTGAAGAGCAGATATCAAATAAAATATTAAAACTTTAAACTATAGATTTATATCAGTTGGCGTCTATTTTGCCGCCATCATCGTCATTACCGTCACCCTTTTCTTCTTCTTCGTCAGGAGATTTGTATGTAATATTATACTTCAACGTATCCTTCATTTTATATTTACTTTATTAATGGTTGAAAACGAATAATATATTAATTTCATATACAATAGGCAGAAAGGAATGACATGAGGTTTTTTTCAACTACAATAATAATTGTATTCTATAGTGTAATTCTTTCAGTGAGTGCCCTTGCTCAGGATCCGGGTTCTCTATATTCCAGCGGTCAGACCTTTTACGAGGATGCTCAATACGAACAAGCTGCAAATAATTTTAGAGAATCAGGTCAACTATATTTGCAACAAAAGGATTCTGTAAACTGGGTAAGATCGATGTATAGACATGGCGATGCATTGATGAGTTCAGGAAAAGTACAAGAGGGTTTGAATACCTTGCTTTCCATCGATGAACACAAACCCCAACAAACCCCAATTGAGCTAAAAGCGCTTATTAAAAATTATATTGGCTGGGCTTACCGACAGCTTGAACAATATAATAATTCAAAAGAATACTACCTGCGCGCTATTGATTTTGCAAATACATCAGATGATTCGGTTCTTATCGGCCGGCTAAACAACAACATCTCTTATGCATATCTGTATACTGGAGATTATGATCGGGCATTTTCTCATCAGAAAAAAGCCAAAGAAATCTATGAATCAACCGGAGAAGAGTATCGGCTTTCATTTGTGCTGAACGGTATGTTTGCGACTCTTCGGGAATTGGGATTACATACCCAGGCAAATAAATATTTACGCCAAAGTTTGGCCATCCGGGAGAAGGTTGGGAATCCAGACCTACTGGATGTTTCCTATCACAACATGGCTGTAAGTTACAACGACATGGGCAAGCCGGACAGTTCTATTATCTACTATCAAAAATCACTGGAACTTTCCCGGATGCTAGGCAACCCCTACGACATCACTCAAACTCTCATCAATATTGGGAAAATGTATGAGCGATCCGGTGATCACGAAAATGCGCTAGCCTATTACAACGAGGCCCTGGAAATCAACTATCAAACGGAGAGGCCGGTATCAATTGCCAAAAACCTAATGCAACTTGCTGATGTCGCCATCATAAGCAACGACCTCGAGAACGCCGAGACCTTCTATACAGAAGCGTTAAACTGGATGGAGCAGGCAAACTCCCCTCAAACTCTTGCAGATCTCTATCTGGATTTTGCACAGCTTGAAATCAGAAAACAGAACTATGATAATGCTGAGAGTTATATCAATGAAGTTTTCAACATTTCAGGTGAAAGGGCTTTTATGGCTCAACAAATCAGGGGTCACTCACTTATGGGCGAACTTTATAGCACGCAAGGTGATCTTCATGAAAGCCTTCGGGAATTCAGAAAAGCTTATAAGCTTTCTAAAGAAAGAACCAATACCAACAGGATCTTTCCAGCCATTGACTTGGCTAAAGCTTATCAAAAAACCTCTTCAGACAGCTCCTATTTATATGCGAAAGAAGCTTTTTCACTCATCGATTCTATAAGAACCAATGTAGCAGGTTTAGCCTTTCGATCCGGATTTTTTAGCCAATATGCCGGTTTCTACAATGAAGCAGCCTCGTGGTATATCGCTGATAACAAAGATAAAAAGGCGTACGACCTGGTTGAATCAGCCAAAGCCCGGGTCTTAATGGATGAGCTGGCAGAAGCCGAAAACAAATTCTTTCAGCAGCTTGACGAATCCACGCTGATCAAAAAGCAACAGATGAGCAAGCAAATCGATCAGTTATATAATCAAATTCATGAGACTGAGAATGAAGGTGATATTCGTGCGCTGAAGAATCAGCTGAAAGACTTGAAATTCAAATATCAAAGTTTTGTGAATGAGATTCGCCAAACTATCCCGGAATGGAAGAATTTTGAGTACCCTGAAGCCTTGACAGCTAAACAGGTAATGGCTCTAGTTCCAGAAGAAACAGCAATTCTTGAGTTTGCGTATACAGAACAACAGCTCATGATATTCCTTGTTACCGGAAATGATGTTAAGTCCATTGTTATTGATAACATTGCCGGTCAAAACCCAATGGACCACCTTACAAATCTCATCAGTTCATACAGAAACAGGATCATTGATCAGGCTCCGGTTAAAGAACTAAACGAAATCTCACACCCACTTTATGAGATATTAGTGGAGCGCCCCCTGTCCATTTCAGACGAAACAATCAATAAACTGGTTATAGTCCCTGAAGGTAACCTGACTTTTTTGCCTTTTGAAGCCCTCCATAATAGTAAAGATTATTTGATCGAGGAAATCAACATCAAGTATCTTCCTTCAGCTTCCATCTATCCATTTATTCAAGCGCCTCACAGGGCTACCAGTTTCGATATTCTGGCTGTGGCCGGATCCGGTTTTGTGGAAAGCACTGTGGGGACTGGGGTTAGTTCACAAGATAACTTTGCTTCATTACCATCCACTCTGATCGAAGTTGAGTCAATTTCCAAGAATTTCGAGAAAGCCAAGATCCTTAAGAATGATGACGTAACTGAAGCCGGCATTAAATCTCACGACCTAAGTGAATTCAGGTTTCTCCATTTTGCCACTCATGGCACCATAGATGAAGTAAACCCTTCTCAAAGTGGTCTGATACTTTCTAAAAAAACCGGCGTTGAGGCGTTGTTTGGAGAGGACGGCTACCTGAACAGCACTGAGATATCGGGATTAACTCTAAATGCGGACCTTGTCACCCTAAGCGCCTGCAATACCGGAATGGGCAAGATCATCACCGGAGAGGGCTTGATCGGCCTTCAGCGCTCTTTTTTGTCTGCGGGTTCCTCAGCGGTAATGGTTAGTCTGTGGAATATTTACGACCGCAGTACCGCTGATTTCATGTCTGAATTTTATAGTCAGCTTAAGGTTCATGAAGCTGCCGATTATGGGTTTATGAACCGCACGCTTGACTGGTTCGGCTTTTACAAACACCCTCTATTTGATTACAAAGCTAAAGCATTGCGGGATGCCAAGTTATCTATGATCTCTCACCCTTACTACAGTCATCCGGTTCACTGGGCTCCATTCATTCTGATCGGAAAATAAAAAAGGGATGAACTCTTAAGCACATCCCTTTAAATACTTGTTTTGTATTGTCAGTCTATCTCGGTTGCACCTGAGTCTTCTCAATGAATTCCTGATTATCCACGATCGGTCGTTCCGGGCTGTTCGCCAAAAGAGCCGTCAAATTGTAAACCAAATGGGTTCTTTGCAGGAATGGTTCAAAAGTAATCTTTTCAACATGATCCTGTGGGCGGTGGTAATCTTCATGTGTTCCATTAAAGAAAAACACGAAAGGCACTCCAAGCCGACCAAAATTCCAGTGGTCACTTCTTCTGTAAAACTGATTTGGGTCCTCAAGGTCATTATAGCGCTCGCTCAGCGTCATATTAGGGCCCATTTCGTTGGCAACCCGGGCCAGGCTATCTAATCCGGATGAGATGATCTCACCCCCTATGATATAAACATAACTGCTGTCCTCAACATGCTCAGGATCAACTCGGCCGATCATATCCATATTGATATTGGCCACCGTGTTCTGAATAGAATAAATTGGGTGGTCTGAATAGTAACGTGAACCTAAAAGTCCCTTTTCCTCACCGGAAACATTCAGAAACAGGACACTTCTCTTAGGTCCGACACCGGCATTTTTAGCCTTCATCATAGCTTGTGCTGTTTGGAGAGAGGCAGTTGTACCACTTCCATCATCATCGGCACCGTTGTAAATATTATCTCCGGTTGAGTCCGGGCTACCTATTCCAACGTGATCGTAGTGCGAACTAAGAACAACAACTTCATGCTTCATGGCAGGATCAGAGCCTTCCAAAAATGCCACCACATTCTGAGTCTCTACAATATTCTCTTTGATCACCGGGTGATGCTCCAATTCATAATTCAGGTCATAAGCCTCAAAAGATTCAGGTTGAGAGAAAATTCTTTGCTGCATTTCCTCAAGAGCGTCCAAGCTTTTCAGGCCTAGCATTTCAGCTGCCAACTGCGGATGTACCCGGTTAAAAGCAGGAGCATTTCCCATGTTGTTTTCTTGCAGATATCGCAATGAAAGCCCCCTGCCCTGACCAAATTCTGTCATTCTGCTTTCAGCTTCCTGTTCAAAATCCTCAACATCAGTGCCGACAATAATTATGGTTCCAAGAGCTCCCTCACTGGAAAGAGCAGACTGTAGGTATCTCATATTTGTCTGGCCTTCCTCATAAAACACCAATACCCATTTTCCGGAAAGATCCGTAGAAAAATGATTTACCCCGGTTTCCTCATCATTAATTCCTGCTCCAACGAATACCACCGAGCCTTCAAGCGGATCATTTCCACCAAATATAGTCACAAAGTTTCCATACTCATTTTGGTTGTGAACCGATCTTTCAACGACTTCACCGCTTTCAGATTTCGTGAGTTTGTATGAGATCTCACCGATGGCCGGTTGAACCAATTCATAGTGTTGAAAATAGGTATTGTCATCTCCTACCGGCTTCAGACCCATTTCTTTGTATCGTTTTGAAAGGTAGTTTGCCGCTTTTTGCTCACCAATGGTTCCGGTTTCGCGACCCTGTAATGAATCGTGAGCCAACACAGCAAGATCGCTATAAAGTCCATCAATCGTAATTTCATCTGCAAAAGAATAGATATCAGCATTTTGAGCACTTTTAGATCCATTCATAGTGCTGCATGAGACGAAAGCTATGAGTAGAACTGGGAGTAGTATGTTTTTAGTCATTATTATTTAATCAGATTTGGATTTAATTAACGCCAATGATCTCATCCACAGGCTTGAGATCTATATAAAATTTAGTTGGATCGTCTTCCAGAAACAGATTGATCTGCTGTTCCTTGATCATTTCAAGCACCGCCAAAAAGGTAACCACCACATAGATCTTATTTTGCAGTGTTGCGCACACTTCCATAAATGTTTGTCTTCCTTTTTCCTGCAAGCGGTTCAACACAAATTCAGCTTGTTCTTCAACGGTAGTACTCACTTTTTCAACGTGATGTACAATATTCTTTCTTTCAATGTCCTGAAGTACTTTTTTAAACGCCGCGATCAGGTCAAACATAGTTACGTCCTGAAGCGCTTCTCCTGACGCCTGCTGCTCTACGGTATCCGCTTCCGGATAACCTCTCATATACTTTTTGCGGGTTTCCTCATCCATGTCTGCCATCTTCTCAGACATTTCCTTATACCGCTTATACTCCAGCAGGCGCTGAACCAACTCATACCGGGGATCCGATTCATCCAACTCTTCTTCATCCGAGTCTTCCCGAGGCAGCATCATCCTGGCTTTGATAGACATGAGCATACTTGCCATCAGGATAAATTCACTGGCCACATCAAGGTCTAATACTTCCAGCAGATTTACATACTCCAGAAATTGTTTTGTGATGTAGGAGATCGGAATATCATAGATATCCAATTCATCTCTCTTGATGAAGAAAAGCAACAGGTCTAAGGGACCTTCGAAGTTATTTAACTGAACTCTATACATATCTCATAAAATTACACTCTTGAGGACTTAATTTCCTGTTTTCTTTTACACAGCTAATGTTATTTTAGGATTTGATTTAACCAAGTGTACTAAAATCATGGATTACTCGAAATTTGTTGATGCAGTCTTGGAGAATGATGAATCAATGATAACAAAACAGGTCAAAGTTATCACTGCCGTTCTCATCAAGTTCCTTACCGTGCGATTGAATGCCTCCTTTGAAGATGCACAGGATTGCGCACAAAATACACTCCTTATCGCATTAGAAAAAATTCGAAATAACGAATTAACCCATCCTGATGCACTTATAAACTACCTGTTTACCACTTCAAAACACGAATATTTCAAGGTCCTTTCAAAGGACCGGGAAATCAATTATGAAGAGCTTCCGGAGCACCATTCTACGAGCGCAGATCAATTAAATCGTTTAGTCGACAAAGAGAAAATGTCGCTTTTAAAGCGCTGCATGGAGGCTTTAAAGACTGACTACAGAAAATACATCGAATTCTGGTTTCAGAATCCCGGCTATGAAACTGCCGTGGTGGCAGACCATTTTGGCATCTCTATAAACAATGCCTGGACCAAGAAACACCGCATCATAAATGTCCTAAAAGAGTGCATTGAAAAAAAATTTCAAAAATAGTGTAAGGAATTACTTTCTCATCGCTCTAACTATAAGAGCTCAGAATGTATTTAAAAATACATTCTGGCATTTTGATCAAAGAATTTGAACAATGAAAGATTCAAGAGAAAAAGAAATTAGACGTCAAATTGATGCCTATATAAAAGGCAACCTTAAGGAAGATGAGATCCAGGCGCTGTGGAATGAATTTGCGAAAGATCCTGAACTGTTGGAAGTGCTTGAACTTGAAGTCAACATTAAGGAGTTGATCGAGCAGAAATCAGGGTACTCTGACGAAGAAGAACCGTCACAGGCACCTATTCGTAAATTACCTAAGTGGACTTGGCATGCCGCTGCAGCCGCAGCTATCATTATGGTGGCTTTGGTTCAATTCTTCCGTGTTGACAATGCAATGAGCCTGGATCAAATGGTAGTACAGAATATTGAACCTACTCAGATTGAAACATCTAATGCGGTCAGAGCTAAGAATATGAGAATCACATCGGCTGATTCACTTCTAAATCTGGGTTTTCAGGCATTCTTATCCGGGGATGATGATCGCGCGTTGAACCTATACGAGGAAGTGATCACCAACTACAATGAAGAGCCATATGCATCCAAAGCCTATTTGAATAAAGGGATCATTCTCTACAACAACTACGAATATCAGCAAGCGATCCATTCTTTTGAACAAGCCATTGACCGGGTTGAAGACAGTCGCATGATCACCGAAAAAGCATACTGGTATCTCGGCAATGCACTTGTAAACATTGGAGAACTTGAAGAAGCAAGGCATGCTGTAACAAAAACATATCAGTTGGATGGGGTATTCAGAAGCCCGGCATTCAGATTACTTAAAAAGCTGAATGAAGAGCTGGGCTATTCTGACTACGAAGAAGTTGAAAAGATAGACTAAGACCTGATTCCTATCTTACTGCCATAGGCACCGGTTCATCAGCATCTTTCATATGATTCATAAAAAACTCATGAGCACTTAATTTGGAACTGCCTTTTTCTTTTTCAGCTCTCGTATAGGTTCCATCAGAATTAAGCAGCCACCGCTGTTTATTGTCATTGAAGTATATATTCAGAGCAAATTGCAGATACTTCTTTAGCTTTTCATTTTCAATGGGCGTGATCACTTCTACTCTGGCATCTAAATTTCTATGCATCCAGTCGGCAGAGCCAATGAAGTATTTATGTTCTCCGCGATGATTGAAATAGTACAGCCTTGAGTGCTCCAGATATCTACCAATGATTGAGTGAACAGTTATATTTTCACTTAACCCTTCCTTACCCGGTATCAAGCGACAAACCCCTCGAACGATCAGATCAATATTCACACCGGCTTCCGAGGCTTCATATAACTTCTGTATGATAACCGGATCTTCAAGACTATTCATTTTTGCAATGATCCTTGCCGGCCGACCGTTCTTAGCTTCTTTGATCTCATAATCTATCAAATCTGACATTTGGCGCCGCATGTGGTGTGGGGCCACCAACAATTTTTCAAACTTTTGTTCAGGGGCGTACCCGGTCAGTAAATTAAACACATTGGTCACATCAGAACACAGGGTTTCCTCACAAGTAAAAATGGCAACATCTTCATAAAGCTGGGCGGTGTCAGGATTGTAGTTCCCGGTACCTATATGGCAATACGTTCTAAGCTCATCTCCTTCTTCACGTACAACCATAGTAAGTTTTGAATGGATCTTCAGGCCCGGAATTCCATAGGCCACATGGACCCCATAGTTTTCTAATTTTTGAGCCCAGTTTATGTTTCGCTCTTCGTCAAACCGCGCTTTTATTTCAACCAGCACAGCCACCTGCTTACCCTCTTCAGCTGCATGCATTAGAGAATGCATCAAGGGAGAATCACGTGAAGTTCTGTATAAGGTTTGTTTTATGGCCAATACTTTTGGATCCTTTGCGGCTTCCTCAATAAAACGCTGAGTGGTCAGCTCAAAACTGTGGTAGGGATGGTGAACCATGAAATCGCCTTTCCGGATCACTTCAAACATATTTGGCATCTCTTCATCAGGCGAATGGCGAAGCGCCGGATGCAGGACCGGCGTCCAGTTTCTTTCCTTTAAACGGTTGAAACCCTTGAGCTTTGCAATATCTATGGCATCAGCGAGACCAATAGTGCCTTTCATCTCGTATACATCACTCCAGTTAATATTCAAATGCTCCAGCAGGTACTTTTTGATGTGCTTTGGCATAGCTGCATCAAGCTCAAGCCGGACGATCTCAGCAAATTTACGTTCCCGTAACTCATCTTCGATCGTTTCCAGTAGATCTTCTGCCTCTTCCTCATTTCGATCTACTGATGCATTTCTTGTCACCCTAAACATATGAGCAGAGATCACTTCCATACCCGGGAAAAACTGATCTACCTTTTCCTTAATAATATCTTCAATCGGTACCAAAATAACCTTGTTACCTTTTCTATGAACCTGAATAAACCGACTCCTGTTGGCCGGGATCTTAAGTCGCGCAAAAGTCTTTTCATTAGAGCGCCGGTTGATCAGTTCGATCGCAAAGGATAAACTCTTATTGGAGATAAATGGAAATGGATGAGATTCATCTACTGCTAATGGCGTAACGATCGGGTATATTTGTTTCTGAAAATACCGGTCACTTACACTTTTCTGATAATCGGTAAGCTCCTGATAACCCTTTATCTGAATTTTTTTCTCTGCAAGCTTTGGCACAATCTCGTCAAAAAAACAGGTTCGGTACGATTCGATCATTTCCTGAACCTCACTGCGAACGGCTTTAAGCTGATCAGTTGGGGTCATTCCATCCACAGATAACTCTTTAACCTCGGCTAGCTGCTGCCTTTTCAATCCACCGACTCTTTTCTGAAAGAATTCATCCAGATTTGAACAGACAATGGATATGAATTTTACCCTTTCAAGCAATTTATTCTTTTCATTCCATGCTTCAGCCAATACACGTTCATTGAATTTCAGCCAGCTCAGTTCGTAATTAAAGAAATAATCACTTCCGAATATCTTCAGATTACTGGAGCGCAGGTCTTTATGCATCCCTTTTTGTTTGAGGATCTCATTTTTTTTGGGATTTGCTAATTTCTTAGCAATCTTTGCCTTCTGCGTGACTGAGGGATCAAGGCTCATTTCATCCGGTGATAGTGACGTCTTTTTCATGATTGCTTTAATTATTTAGCTTGCGCATTTAGCTCTGAAACTAAGTATTATAATATAAACTTAGCGTAAACAAATACACGATTATAACGTGAATAATCCCCTTTTAAATCCCGAGGAGAAAGAAGAAGTCTTTGAACAGACTGTCCGGCCAGCGTCTCTGGAGGAATTTATTGGCCAGAAAAAGGCCATTTCCAATCTCTCTATTTTCATAAAAGCCGCAAGGCAAAGAGGCGATGCCCTCGATCATGTGATCCTCTCCGGTCCTCCCGGACTCGGTAAAACGACTTTATCTTATATCATTGCCAACGAAATGGGCGTTAAGATCCGCCCGACGACCGGACCCGTTTTGGAAAAACCCGGCGATCTTGCCGGAATGCTTACCAATTTAGAAGAGGGTGATGTCCTTTTTATTGATGAGATCCACCGGCTCAATCCGGTCATTGAGGAATATTTATACTCCGCCATGGAAGATTATAAGCTGGATATTGTGATCGACTCAGGCCCTAATGCCAGAAGTATTCAGATCGAACTGAATCATTTCACACTGGTTGGAGCCACTACAAGAAAGGGATTATTGACAGCTCCGCTACGTGCCCGTTTCGGCATCGATATGCGGCTGGATTATTATGATGTGGAGCTTCTTCAGCGTATTGCACTTAGAACGGCTCACCTGATGGGATTAGAGATCACCGATACCGGAGCTCACGAAATTGCACGACGAAGCCGCGGTACACCACGTATTGTAAATAAATTGCTTCGCCGAACCCGGGATTTTGCCCAGGTTGATAATGTTGATACAATTGACGAAAAGGTCGCTGACAAAGCTCTTAATGCTTTAGATGTTGACCAAAACGGACTGGATGAAATGGACATCCGGATCCTCAAGGCCATCATAGAAAATTACGATGGCGGTCCGGTTGGTTTAAGTACTCTTGGTGTTGCTGTTGGTGAAGACAAAGGAACTATCGAAGAGGTTTACGAACCTTTTTTGATCAAGGAAGGATTCATGCAACGAACTCCAAAAGGGCGAATTTGCACGAAGAAGGCCTATCAGTATCTGAATATCAGTACATCGGGACCAAACGGGAATTTATTTGAATCCTGATATTATTAACCGTAAAACTTTTTAACTTTGCGTCTCAATTTTTTGAGTCTATAAACTATAGTCATTCCTAACCGAAAGCACCTTATTTAAGTTTATTAAACACATGAAAAATCTTTTTACCTCCGAATCTGTATCCGAAGGTCACCCGGATAAAGTTGCTGACCAAATTTCAGATGCAATTTTAGACGCTCTCCTTACAGACGACTCCAACTCCCGAGTAGCCGTTGAAACCCTTGTCACAACAGGACTTGCCGTGGTTTCCGGCGAGGTAACAACTGATGCATATGTTGATGTTCAGGAAATAGTGCGCCAGGTGATCCGAGAGATCGGCTATATAAAACCGTCTTACCGATTTGATTCTGAAAGCTGTGGCGTACTGACTACCATCCACACTCAGAGCCCCGATATTGCCCTGGGAGTTGACAGAGACGGTGCCGGTGATCAGGGAATGATGTTTGGGTATGCTACCCGTCAAACTCCAGAATTCATGCCGATGCCTCTGCAGTATTCACACGACCTGCTTCGTGAACTGGCTCGTATTCGGAAAGAAACTCGTTTAATGCCTTACCTGGCGCCGGATAGCAAAAGTCAGGTTACCATCGAATATGATGATGAAGGTAAACCGAAACGAATTCACACCATTGTTCTTTCCACTCAGCATGATGAAGGCGTAGAGCAAGAACAGATCCATTCTGATGTCAAGAAACATTTGATCCATAAAGTGTTACCTGAAGACCTTTTAGACGATGACACGATCTATCACGTTAATCCAACCGGTAAGTTTGTAGTTGGTGGTCCTCATGGAGATACCGGTCTGACCGGCCGTAAGATCATTGTGGATACTTATGGTGGTTTTGGCGCCCACGGTGGTGGTGCTTTTTCAGGAAAAGATCCATCCAAAGTTGACCGTAGTGCAGCTTATGCATCACGTCACATAGCAAAGAATATTCTCGCAGCAAACCTAGCTGATGAATGCCTTGTTCAGCTGGCCTACGCTATCGGTGTTGCAGAACCCGTTTCCATTAACGTGAATACTTATGGAACCGGTAAAATGAACGATACAGAACTGGCTGCAAAAATTTCGAAAGTTTTTGACTGTACACCAAAAAGTATTATTGAAAGGTTCAAACTTAAGTCACCGATCTACAAACAAACTGCAGCTTACGGACATTTTGGTCGCGAACAATTCCCATGGGAAAAACTGGATTACGTAGATAAACTGGGCTAATTAATGCTGAACCTGCCTCGCCGGTAGGCAGGTATCGAACAGAGGAATATTGAATTATTACTGATTTCCGGCTTGCTCCGACGCTCTGCGTCGGAGCACTTTGTAGCTTGTTTAGCTCCTTAGACTCATTCCCAACCTCCGGTTTTATACATAATATTCTTTCACTTCGACAATCTCCTCTTTTCTGTTATTTTCCGTGAATTCTTAATTCGTGCAATACATGGAAAACGAAGCCATACAATCTGCCTCCGGTCAGCCTTCCATAGAAGTATTCGGTATCACCATCATGGAACCGATGGTGACCTTTACTGACCTATGGATCACTGCTGTTTGTCTTTTCGCTCTATTCAAACTCATCAAGCTCAATAAAAAAGGGAAAGTGCATCAGTACATGCGGTGGTACTTTGGTATCATGGCTTTGGCTACTTTTTTGGGTGGAGTGCTCGGACATGCTTTTCAATATGCTGTAGGACTAGAGTGGAAATTGCCCGGCTGGCTCATCAGTATGCTAGCCGTTATGGCGATAGAACGTGCTTCCATCATGCACGCTCAGCCTGTTATCAATGAAAAATTTGGTAAGTTTCTGGAAGTTGCCAATATCGTTGAACTGCTTACTTTTGCTGTGATCACCTTCACCACCTTAAACTTCTTCTTCATCCAGATTCACTCGGCTTATGGCTTGGGACTAGTGGTGTTACCCCTTCACTTTTTAGTGTATTGGCGAACCCGGAATGAAGGCAGCCGCATCTTTTTCTTAACGGTTATCTTCGCCACACTCGCCGCATTCTTCTACACCAGTGAAATTGGTTTACATACCTGGTTCAATCATCTGGATGTGGCCCATACTGTGATGGCTTTCAGCATGTATTTCTTTTACCGAGGCGCCCGCAAGCTGGAAGTACTAAAGCCGGAAGACATCAAAGAGGACAAAGGCTCTTTTGTAGAAACCATTGGAAGTGCTTTGGCTGGTTTAAAAAAAAATGTTAAAAGAGAATCCGTTCATCCCAACTAAAACCTATATCTCCAATTGATCTTGAATCATAAAAATTTTGTCATGAAAACCTTTCTACTTCTTTTTATCACCTCATTCGTATTGGTTGCCTGCTCTGATCCACAAGCTCAAACAGCTTTTACCAACGTGAATGTGATTCCCATGGATAGCGAACGAATTCTGGAAAATCAAACCGTGATCATTGAAGGTGACAGAATAGTTCAGATAGGCTCATCCGATGAAGTTGAATTATCTGGAAACACAACTGTAATTGACGGAACAGATAAATACCTGATGCCCGGATTAGCCGAAATGCACGGCCACGTCCCGCCAACCAATCCGAGACCAAATTCAGCTGATTATTTTAATAAAAAATATGTAGAAAACACTCTGTTTTTGTATGTCTCAGCGGGTATCACCACGGTAAGAGGAATGTTGGGATACGAAGATCAGCTTTCCCTAAAAGACAGCGTGAATTCGGGTGCTTATATCGGGCCGAATTTATATCTGGCAGGTCCAAGTTTTAATGGCAACACCATTTCATCTCCTGATGAAGCAAGGGAACGGGCCTATGAACAACATGAGGAAGGCTGGGATCTGCTAAAGATCCACCCCGGACTATCACTTGAAGAATATGATGCTATGGTTGAAGCGGCCAATGAAGTGGGTATATCTTTTGGTGGACATGTGCCGGAAGATGTCGGTGTGATCCATGCCATCGAATCCGGACAGATCACCATCGACCACGTGGATGGATATGTAAGATATTTGAGTCAGTTTGAAGGGGACGATAAAGAAGAGAAGTTGGCTGACGTCGTCCGGCTCACCAAAGAAAATAACGTGTGGATCGTCCCAACGATGGCGCTTTGGGAAACCATTATTGGTGCCGCTGACTATGAGGCAATGAAAGAATACGATGAGCTTAAATACATCCCCCAGGCGGTACGGCAGAATTATTTCAACTTTGCCGAAAATCCTCAAACGGGATATGCCATAGGTAATCCAACCGAACAGGCTGAATTTCGAACAAAGATCCTTTCCGAAATGAACAAAGCCGGTGTTAAGATCCTGATGGGAACCGATGCACCGCAACTTTTCAGTGTTCCAGGCATTTCCATTCACCGAGAATTACCTCATATGCAGGCTGCTGAAATGAGTAACTATGAGATCCTTGAAAGCGGAACAAAAAGTGTTGGTGAGTATTTTGCAGATGAAGATGACTTCGGAACCATTTCTAACGGTCAACGGGCCGATCTGATACTGGTTAATGGAAATCCATTGGAAGATCTAACTGTGATCAAAGACCATTCAGGTGTCATGGTTCAGGGCAAGTGGTATTCGCGGGAAGTGATCGATAAAAGACTTCAAGAGATCGAGGCCTATTATGCTCAGTAAAGATTCACCTTAATATGTCACTCTTGCTTTTTTATCAGTTATCAAACAGGTCCCTGACCTTGTTTTCCAGCTGCTCAACTACACCGCTTTTCAGAGCTTCTTCCATGGCCTCTTGAAATAATGGTTTTAAAATCTGTCGCACGCTTTGTTTAACCGTATTGTTTCCATCACTTCCAATATCATTTAGGGTTAATTCTGCAAGTTTTACCTCAGTAGTTCGTTCTCTTTCCAAGCTACTGCTTACCGTTACCGTTGCGTCCTTGATCAGCAAATATTCAATAATTAGAGAGGCTTCTGATGGCTCATCAGAAGCCAGATCCATATTGTCATTCAGCTTTTTCAGATTTACACCCAGTCCAATTTGCTCGAAAAAGAGATCCGGACTGTTTACTATTATTTCATGTACTACGATCTTATCAGAGAATAGTGACCAGATATCAACTTCCATTGAAGCTTCATGAATATAAAGGGCCGGTTCATCACTGAACCCTTCAGGATTTTGAACAGTGAACCCATTTATAGTACCACCTCCCCCAAATAGTGAAACGCTTACATTATCAACCACTACCTCGGTTTGCAGTAATTCGGAACCATTCTCTTCAATTCCGGCTTTTATCATGCCATCTAATGACAATGTGAAGACCAGTACTGCTACAATAATTACCACGACCAAAGTAGCGAGTATTTTTAATGCTTTGTTTTTCATCACTTCATCCGTCTAAATTTTTAATTATTCCTATACAAGCTAATGAAGATTGTTCCATTTTCCTCTTTTTACGAAGCAACTCTTTTATGGCACCTGTTTTTTTATAAATTGAGCCCAACTAATTTTTAACTAATATTATTCTTATGAAGAAACCGATACGAAGCTTACTGCTCGCATTGGTTTGTGTGCTTTTCTTTGGGGTTGAAGGATTTTCTCAATCCACTCCACAAGTGTTTAAAGGCGCTCAGATCATACCTATTGCAGGCGAGCCTATCAATAATGGCGTTCTTGTTGTTGAAGACGGTAAGATCACCGCAGTTGGTGGTCCTAACACCCGAACTCCACGAGGAGCCGATGTTCATGACGTTTCCGGACATGTGATCATGCCGGGACTTGTTGACACCCATTCACACGTTGGTGATGGCGATGGCGGCGACCGCTCAGCTACACTACACCCGGATGTACGCATCCTGGATTCAATCGACCCAAGGAGCCCCTCTTTTAAGCGTGCCCTTGCAGGTGGTATTACCTCAGTGAACGTAATGCCCGGTTCAGGTCACCTGATGAGTGGCCAGACCGTATATCTTAAACTACGTGAAGCTAATGTCATTGAAGACATGCTGCTTTACACGGATGAAGAAAAAACCATTTATGGCGGACTCAAAATGGCCAATGGTACCAATCCGAGAGGCAATCCTCCGTCACCGGGAACCCGTGCAAAAGCTGCTTCAATGGTTCGTGAATTATACATCAAAGCTCAGGAATATCAGGCCAAGATAGAAGCTGCAGATGGTGATGAAAGTAAAATGCCAGCCACGCGACATTGGTATGGAAACATTAGTTGAAGTGCTGGAAGGCAAACGTATTGTTCACAATCACACGCACAAGCATCAGGATATACTTACAGCTATGCGACTGGCTGAGGAATTTGACTATCGGCTTGTCTTACAACATGTTAGTGAAGCCTGGAAAGTGGCTGATGAGATCGCAAATTCTGACAATGTATTAGGCGCTTCTATTATCACCCTCGATTCATTTGGTGGAAAAGTTGAAGCGGCCGAGATAAAGAACTCGAATGGTAAGATCCTTGAAGAAGCCGGAGCTCTTGTTGGTTTTCATACCGATGACGGCATTACTGACTCCAGAATGTTTCTGCGCCATGCTGCACTCGGTATTAAGGAAGGCATGAGCCGTGATGAAGCTCTTAAGAGCTGTCACCATCGCCAATGCTATTATGATGGATATCGAGGATAGAGTTGGAACCCTTGAAAAAGGAAAAGATGCTGATTTTATCATTCTTGACGGAGATCCCTTCAGTGTTTACACACACATTCAGGAAACTTGGATCGAAGGACAGAAAGTCTGGGATCGCAGTAACGAAGAGGACAAAAAATATGCAACCGGTGGATATCAGATCTATCCCGGTACTATTCATACACACCACGGTGAAGGAGGTTTGAAATGAGATTCTTTAAACAATTAATATTACTGCCGGCGCTTTTACTTGCATTCAGTTTTACTGCAGAAGCGCAGATCGCTGTTAAAGGTGAAACCGTTTATACCATGGCAGGTCAGCCTATTTCTAATGGTGTAGTACTCATTAAAGATGGAAAGATAGAACGGGTGGGTTCTGGCATTAATATTCCTTCTAATTATGAGGTTTATGAAGCCAAAGTTGTCACTCCCGGGTTTATCGATGCTCACTCTGTGGTCGGACTTGCCGGTCACCTGAATGTTGATGCTGATCAGGATCAGCTTGAAACATCCAATCCGATTCAGCCTGAACTGCGTGCTATTGATGCTTATAACGCTCAGGAAGCCTTAGTTGGTTTTTTACGTGATCACGGAGTAACCACTATTCATACAGGTCATGGACCCGGCGCTCTTATCAGTGGCCAAACCATGATCATTAAAACCACAGGTGAAACGGTTGACGACAACCTAATCGAACCATCTAAAATGCTTGCATTCACATTGGGTAATAACCTGAGCCGTGCGTTCAGTAAACCCGGAACGCGTGCTAAAGGGATCGCCATGCTGAGGCAGGAACTGATCAAAGCTCAAGCCTATCTCAAAAAGAGAAATGGTGATGAAGATTACAGCAAAGACTTGGGAATGGAAGCTTTAGCCGACTTACTTGAAGGCAAAAAAACAGCTCTTGTCACGGTTCACAAAGCCAACGACATCATGTCTGCGATCAGGTTGCAGGAAGAGTTCGACTTCCCAATGATCCTGGATGGTGTTGCCGAAGCCTATATGATCATTGACGAGATCAAGGCCGGCGGATATCCTGTTATCATTCACCCATCTATGATTCGTCCGGGTGGCGATGCCAAGAATGCATCCATGGAGACAGCTGGCAAGCTTTACGAAGCGGGCATTCCGATCGCTTTTCAAAGTGGATACGAGGGATATGTTCCTAAAACCCGTGTCATCCATTACGAAGCCGGAGTGGCTGCTGCCAACGGTTTAGGTAAGGATAATGCCCTTAAAGTACTGACCATTGATGCTGCCAAAATTCTGGGCATCGACAATCGTGTTGGTTCTCTGGAAAGAGGTAAAGATGCCGATCTGGTGATGTTCAACGGAGATCCACTTGAATACATTACCAATGTGACCGGCGTGATCATTAACGGCGAAAAAGTGAAATGACCTTTAAACATACATATGAGCACATCATATAAAGTAGCTATAGAGCCGGGAGAGATTCCGGCTCTTTTTATTGAAGCATGGATGCTAAGAGATGCAGATTACCTGGCTTCGCTGTTTACGGAGGATGCTGAGTTCGTGAATGTGGTCGGACTTTGGTGGCATAACAGAGATGATATCACGCAGGCTCACGCTTACGGGTTCGACAAAATATTTGGCAATTCAGACCTCAGGCTTATGGAAACCACCGTAAAGCATCTCAGTGATGATATTGCCGTGGTTCATGCCCGAATGAGGCTAAAGAACCAAACGCCTTCCAAAAAAGATGAAACCCCCTCGATCAGACAAAACATTTTTAGTTTTGTGGTAAAGAAACTGGGCGATAAATGGATCTGTAAATCAGCTCATAATACGGACATCATACCTGGAGCTGATACCAACCTTGTGGATGAGAATGGAAAATTTAGATCGGTTAATTACAGTAAGTATTGAAGAGTCGTTTCTTAACTCTTTAAGCAGTCGGCTCAGCGAGTCGATGTACGTATCACGGCTCGCTGAGCCGTTGAAAGGTTGCCAATATCAATTTATTTATGTTGATTCCAAAACAAACGGGGTTCAACATGACTTTTTATCGCAGAAATTTACCTCACTGGCAACCTAAAGGGGGCATCTACTTCGTTACATTTATATTGGCTGATTCGCTTCCCAATAAAGCTATTAAAAAAATCCAACAGCAAAGAAATCTTCTTGCGAATCTCTCTGATAAAGGTATAAGCAACGAGCATTTCAACCGGCAAAGAATCATATATGAAAGAATATTCAATAAATATGAACACCTGATCCACGGTAAAAAGTCAGGGTCTACCTGGCTTTCTGATCCTGAAATTGCTGCTATCGTAAAAGAGGCTATTCACTATAGAGATAACGTTAATTATATCTTATACGCCTATTGTATCATGAGTAATCACGTGCATCTGGTTTTTCAACATTTAGCTGAAAATGACCGGAAGGAAGCGGGTTACCCTATAACAGATATCATGGGTTCACTCAAAAAATATACAGCACGGTTAGCCAATTTATGCTTAAACAGAACAGGACAATCCTTCTGGCATCCTGAAAGTTATGATCGTGTTGTTAGAAATTCCGATGAGTTATATAATGTCATTTATTATACTCTGAATAATCCTGTCAAAGCAGGGTTGGTCAAACATTGGAAAGAATGGCCTAACAGTTACTGTAAAGATGAATTCCTGGAGTGGTTATGATTTTACCCTTAACCATCGGCTCAGCGAGCCGATGTACGTACCAGGCTCACAAAGCGTTAAAAGATTGGTCAATAAAAAAGCCCTGCACAAATTAATGTGCAGGGCTTTGATCTATCCTATAAAATTAACTGATATACCTTTTTAGTTAGTAGTTCCTCCGCCAATAGTGTTGCCAAAAAAGATCGCGTTGGCAAACAGCTTATTGGTTCCGTACCAGAAAGCGCGGAAATTTGGATTGTCAGTCATGGCAATAACGTTGCCACGGCCAAAACTACTAACCACTACCGCACCAGAGCCTTTGATCAACTCCAGATTTTCATCGTTGCTGTATCCACTTGCAAGTGGATCTTCTTCCGCGTAGTACAATGGTGTGGAGTATGGGTTTTTCCCTTTCTGAATGAATAGGGTATTGTTTCTGAATACAGTCAGGTCTTCACTGTTAAAACCGTATCCCAATGGGTGAGTCAGATCCAGTTTTGCATTAAAGATACTGCCACCAATCCCTTCCGCACCACGGTCTAGACCGGATTTAACATAAGGTCGGACTGTTACTGTTGAATCCGCATCTTCTTCAGTTTCTACATATTCAACATTCGCGAGTCCGTGTGCCTTAGCCCAGCGGATCGCATTCTTGAATACGAGTAAGGTTCCACCCTGACGAACCCAGGTCTTTAAACTCTCAGCTGCGCCATCAGAAATGCTGTAGGTACTTGCAACGATCACATTGTATCGACTCAGGTCTATGCGGTCGAGATTCTCATTTTTAAGAATAGACATTGGCATCTGGTATCGTTGATCCAACAGATGCCAGGCTTCGCCAACTTCACTGGAGCTGCTTCCTTCGCCCCCGATCATCGCGATCTTAGGCTCCTGAAGCATCTCAAAGTTACGGCTACCAAGGTCCATACCGGATGGGGTTAAACCCGTTGTCAATTCATAAACAGTAATCCCATCCTCTTCAACGATGGTGTTGATGATATCATGAACTTTTTCAGGATCGTCCTGAACACCCATGGATACCATGATGGTACCGTAATCAAACTGCTTTGCTCCATTGGTGATCACAGACTGGAATGGCCTTGATGCCACCTTAACCCGTGCATCATTAGCCAGCAAACGATAAACGGCTCTTGGGGCATAATATTCATCCCATTCAAACACGTAGGCATATTCAGCTTTTCCGCCGATCAGCTCTCCTTCCAGTTCAACATCCTCTAATGAGAAATCTGTGCCCAGCATGTTTGAGTTGTAATCGCGGTCCAGTTCAGCAAAAGGCACGTTAAAGGCATATGGCAGTGTCCAGGTTGACACATCATAGAATAAACTATCCGTAAATTCAGACCGCCGTTCAAACATGGCCGTTAACAATTTGTACTGTCTTTGATCTGTTGGTGCAACGAACGCTTTTCCAGCTTTGAAATCACCATAATCGCGATTCAGTTCGTACACATCGATCTGATTTCTTTCCAACATTTCAGCGAGGTGCATGCTTCGGGCCTGATCAGCTTCTTCTCCAAATACATAGGCTTTGATAGGGGCATCATCTGCTTCCTCAGCCGCTTCCTGATAGAATTCGCGGGTGTTTGCCAGCAGTTCTTCTTTTAATCCCTGTACAGCTTCAAGCGTAGAAAGTGAAGTCACAAATTGATTTCGGATAGTGAATGGAAATTCCAGAATGCCGTGGATGCTTTCCTGCGCATGTCCGCGTGAACTACCCTGCTCAAACAGAATACCGATCGAGCCGTTTACATCCGGATAGGTTGAACCTTTTCCGTAGTAGAAGTCATCAAAACTTTCTTCTGAGTAGTACAGTGATTTGATCCCATCAAGGGCTTCAGCATGATACTCAGCAATGGCTCCGGTCAGTGCCTGATTGCGTTGCGGCGTCAAAGGATGAGTTCTGGATGGAATACCCGGCTGAAAGAAAAAAGTAGAGTTGGTCCCCATCTCATGATGGTCGGTCAGTACCTGAGGCACCCATTCGTGAAATTTAGCCACACGTCCCTGAGATTCAGGATGGATCATAGGCATCCAGTCGCGGTTCAGGTCAAACCAATAGTGATTGGTACGACCACCGGGCCAGGTTTCATCAAACTCACGGCTTTGAGGATCCGTCACCAGCACATTCTTGCTCTTGTTGGTATTGGCCCAGTGAGCAAAACGATCTAAACCATCAGGATTGATACTTGGATCAACGTTAATAATCGTGTTGTTCAGCATGTTGTTGATCTCAGCTCCTTGTGCAGCAGCCAGATAATAAACGACGGCGAGAGAGGCGTTTGCCCCACTTGGTTCATTTCCATGAACGCTATAGCTCATTGTAACAACGGCCGGCATTTGAGAAAGATCCAGATCATCGGAAACGGAAGCATCGGTCAGTTTTAGATGTTCTTCCTTGAGTTGATCTATATTTTGGTGATTCTGTGGTGAGGTGATTGTAAGCATCAGCAACGGACGGTTTTCATAGGTCCTAGCATACTCAGTGATACTTACACGGTCAGAAGCTTCGGCCACCGCATACATATAGTTGACGAGCTGATCGTGACGAACGTGCCACTCTCCCAGCTCAGCACCTAATATCTCGGCAGGCGTGGGTATATTTTGGTTGTAAGTAACATCGTCAGGTAAAAAATAATCGAGTGTGACCGGCTCAGGATTCAGTACCTGTGCGTGAGCCATCACCCCAAATAGCAACGAAAAAACAGCTGTAAAAATAGCTTTCATGAGCTTTTATTTAGATTGGTGTTAAGGTCTTTAGTTACGAATAGTATGGTACTACTTCAAAATGAAAAATGTTTTTAAAATGATTTAGTGACACTAAGTTGGATTATGTATCATCACAGACATTTAAAACTCAATTTAACTTCCTTTGACCAAGATCAGCTCTACATTTAAATACGCTTTTGGGCCCGGACTCATTCTGGCTGCTGCGGCTGTCGGTGTTTCTCACCTGGTACAATCGACCCGCGCCGGGGCGGATTATGGATTTACCCTGGTTTGGGCAGTCATTCTCGCAAGTTTGATGAAGTATCCCTTCCTGGAGTTTGGCCCCCGTTTTGCAGCAGCTACTGAAAAGAGTCTGATCGAGGGATATGATAAGCTCGGTAAGTGGTCATTATGGATCTACATCATCTTTACGGTGGGAACCATGTTCGCCATTCAGGCGGCTGTCACCATCGTAACAGCAAGTCTCGCTATTGAGTTGACCGGTTTCCATCTGCCGCTACTGGCCTGGTGTGCGATCATCCTGGCGATCTGTATTGCCGTTTTGATCCGGGGACAATATTCTGCCTTGGATTCTATCATCAAAGTGGTGATGGTTGTCTTGAGTCTTTCCACACTAGCTGCCTTTGCGGTTGCCTTCTTTGATGGGCATACTCCGACACTTACTGAAGCCCCCTCCATATGGAACGTAGCAGGCATTACCTTCCTGATCGCCTTAATGGGCTGGATGCCTATTCCCATCGATGCGGCCGCCTGGCATTCCCTGTGGACCCTCGAGCGCAGCAAGCAGACCAATCATCGATCAACCCTCAGGGAAAGCCTGCTGGATTTCAACATCGGATATATCGGTTCAGCCATACTTGCCTTAATATTCCTGGGACTCGGAGCCATGGTCATGTTTGGAACCGGAGTCAGTTTTTCGTCTGCAGGAGCTGCCTTTGCCAGGCAGCTTATCGACCTTTACACTCAAACATTGGGAGAGTGGGCACACTGGATCATCGTTATCTGTGCTTTTACCACCATGTTTAGCACAACACTCACAGTTACGGATTCCTATCCCAGAGTCAGCCGGGAGATCATCAGAGTGCTGAATCCAAATTCAGTGAAAGTCTCTAAACTATTGTCTTACAAGAACCCTGATGATCCTTATCTCAATGATCTCAATTGGGCTGCTTTACATCACCGGCAGTCAGTTTACCTACATCATTGACCTTGCCACCTCTCTCTCCTTCTTAACAGCACCGGCTCTGGCTTACATTAACTACAAGCTTATAACATCAGATCAGGTGGATGAAGATTTCAAACCAAAAAAATGGTTGATCTATCTGAGTTGGATAGGAATGCTATTCCTTTCTGCTTTTGCCCTAACCTTTTTCTACTGGCGATTTTTTCATGTAGAGCAACCTTCCAGCGTGCGAAGCTCCTGGAAGCGTTGCGGGGGTGGACTATGGCTCTAAACCTATTCAAACACCGAACGCTCCAAGGTCTTTAAGGACGCTTGGAGGTTCACACTCATGGATATATTATTCCCAAAGAAACTCTATATTTAACCTTCTCAACCAAGAACTCATATAAAGTACCGTTTTGCAGCAGTTATACCCACCAAGAGAGCCCTTTAATGCCTATTCCCATTATTTAGGTGCATTGATCTCAGCCGTTTGGCTTTACTTTTTAATGAAAGCCGGTTCAAACAGTCCGCTTTCCTATCAGGTCTCGTTTTTTGTTTACGGGATATCTGTGATTCTGATGTTTCTCTCAAGTGGGATCTACCACTCTATAAATGTTCAAAATAAAACAGAAGAATTATTTCGCCTGTTTGATCATATTTTGATCTATGTCCTTATTGCGGGCAGTTATACACCCATGTGTGTCATTACACTGCAGGGTGGCTGGCAATGGGGTATGCTGCTCGGCGTCTGGCTATTTGCCGGGGTCGGCATCCTCAAGAAAACACTATGGCTTGACGCCCCGCGATGGCTTTCAACCGCTCTTTATCTTTTAATGGGATGGGTGTCTGTGATCATCCTTCCCCAGATATGGAAAGTCCTTTCACCAGCATTTGTTTACTGGATTGCTCTCGGTGGCTTGTTTTATACCGTTGGAGCTGTTATATATGCCATCAGAAAACCCGACCCCATCCCAACAGCATTTGGTTTCCATGAGATATGGCATCTGTTTGTAATGGGCGGTGCTTTTTCTCATTATTGGGCGATCTATTATTATCTGCCTGAATTTAAATTTGCTGCATAATGAAGTTATTTAAGGCTGCGGTTCTTGCTATGTTATTACTGCTTCCATCAGTTGTATTTTCACAACTGTATGTACCACTTACTGTTAACCGACCGGGCGGACTAGACTGGCAGGAGATCAGAACCGAACACTTTCGGATCATTTTCCCAAATGGAGAGGATTCCCTTGCATATCGCTCGGCAGCAATCCTTGAAAGTCATTATGACAAAACTTTTGAACTTACAGGTGGTACGCTAAAGAATTTTCCCGTTATTCTGAATAATTATAATGACCTGTCTAACGGATATGTTGCCTCGATCAATTTCCGTTCCGAGATCGAGTTGCCGGCCATAAGGGGAAAAGGGATGAATCCTCAGTCCGGTGACTGGCTGGAGACCGTATTGCCTCACGAGCTTGTACATGCGGCCCATTTCAACATTCAGATGCCGCTCAAAGGAAAAAAGATCAGCATTCCCAATTTTGTAAGTCTCTTTTCACCGGACCTGGCCCGTACCTTCCATGGCTTTCCCCCCTATGGTTTACATGAAGGACTTGCCGTTTATTACGAAACAGAATCAGTGGCACCCATGGGCGGCCGTGGCAACTACACCTTTACCATGAACCGTTTCAACTCAAACTTTGCCGGACCGAACCGATGGAATATGGGACAAACTCTTATTCCATCTGATTATTCGCAGCCTTTTAATCGCCACTACATTTCCGGTTATGCCTTTGTGGACTGGATGCAAAATAAATACGGTGAAGAAGTTTCCAAAAATGCCATTCGCTATCACTATCATAATTTCTTCCTGGGATATGGATTTGCCCTGCGCATGAAAACAGGCGAATGGCCGGGTGAGTTATACGATGCCTATAAGGCAGACATCGCCACAGAAGAACAGATAAGGTTAGATAATATAACCGTCAACACAACTGCGAGGTCTGAAGTTATTGATACTCCGTTTAAGGGAGAAGAAACACACGCCCCTAAATGGATAAACGATAATTCCTTTTTATTCTACGGCTCCTACTACAACAGTCGTGTAGGTTTTTACCGATATGATCTGCCCACCGGTGATTTTAAACTCCTGAAAGAAACCTTTGGCGTATCCGATTATAATTATGAGATCGAAAACGGTGAGCTTTTGTATAGCAGCTATCAGAGACATCCCCTTTTCCCCCGTACGTATATTTCTGATGTAAACAGATTAGACCTTTCATCACGAAAAACTCAGAAAATCACCCGAAATAAGAGAACTTTTGCTCCTACCTCAAACGGTGATATCACTCTCGCTCTTCAAACGGACGGCACTAACGGACGAATTGTTGAAGTATTAGATAACGGTGAAACCAATGTGATCAGAGAATTTACGGATGCCAACCCGGTCAGCCTTGAGTTCAACCCCAATGATCCGGAACAGCTTGCCATTATTGTGAACCGGCGTGGTGTTCAGGCACTTTGGGTCACTTCTATTAACGCCCTGGAATATGATCTGACCCAAGAACCTACACTAGCCTTTAAAGACGCTTCTATCCATGATCCGGAATGGCATCCAACAGAAAATACCCTCATGTTTACACTAGACAGGGCGCCGGCCATGAATATCTACGAGTATGATCTTGAAACCGGAAATATCACTCAAATTACCAGCTCACTGTTCAATGCTTTTGAGGGATCCTATTCCCCCGATGGAAACCGTATCGCTTACATTGTACAACAAGATAGCGAACGTAAATTAGCGGTATTAGATAGAAACAACTTCTACGATCAAAAGCTATCTGCTTCAGCACTTCTGACCGGCAACGATCTAATTGAGGAATTGAACCGACCGCTTGTGGGAAGTGAGATCATTGATGAGATCAAATCCATTGAAAAGAGATCATACCGGGGAAATCTAAGCTGGCTAAAACCACGGGCTATATTACCTTCCTATGAAGAGAAATCAGGTACAGCTCAGGTTGGTGCTGTGATTTCAAGTATCGACCCGCTTTCCTCTCAAGCTTATTCCATCGAAGTTTCGGGTATTCAAAACCGCCTATGGTACGATGCCACATACATGAACAAAACATTCTATCCCGGATTTGAACTGTCTGCGTATAGTGATCCAAACTTCTTTATTACCCGTGATCCTAATACCGATGACCTATTTTCTTTGATGAGGCAGGATCGTGGGTTTGGCCTTACACTTCCTTTTAATTATACCTTCCGGGGAGATACCCGGTACAGCGCACTGACCTTTTACCCGGGCCTAAATGCCGAACAGTTCAAGTATTATGATCTGAGTTCCAATGAGTTATCTGACTTTTCTACACGCTATAGTGCAGAGGTTTTTACACAATTGAGCCTTGGTATCCTGAATCTTTCAAGGGATATTCAACCTTCTTCCGGGATCTCATTCTTCGGTATCTATGAAAAGACGCTTAATGAACCTACTGCTGTCATTCAGTTTCCCGGTGGTCCTGCAAACCGTATTTTCTCTGATCAATGGTCAGCCTATTATGGCGCTTTTGGATTTGTATCCCCACTAAGAAAATGGAACCAATCTCTTCGTTTAGATCTTCAGTTTCTACAACAAAGTGACGCCCCTATTTACAGTAACAGTACCATCGTCCCTCTTGGTTTTGATGATGAAGAATTTCCGAATTTCAGTTTAAGTTCCGGCGAAGGGTTTAGTCACATAGGTCGGTTTAGTACTCGATACACCATTCCCCTATTTTATCCTGACAATGGTGGGCTTACCGTTCCTTTATACCTGAGCAGCATTTATTTAACCGCCTTTTCTCATACTTTGACTGATATGGAATCAGGTGACCTTCTTGATGCCAGCCGTAGCATCTTCGGCGGGGGACTTCATGTACAGTTCAAGGTTTCGAACGTCCTCTTCGACTTCGGCGTTGGACTGGCATACGAACCGACAAGAAACCGAACTCAACTCATATTTGGACAGTTTTAATGACCCGATCCTTTAGAATATACTCACTCTTTATTGCTGCGCTACTGTTTTCATCGTCCATTATATCCGGATGTAGTGATCGAAATTCATCAGAAGGTGAAGAAACGGTAGAAACTCGAAAAAGTCCGATAGCCATTGCTTCTATTAAAAGTAACAGTACTTATATAAAAGTGGTTTACGGCCAACCGTATAGACGCGGCCGAACCATATTTGGAGACCTCGAACCATGGGGAGAAGTGTGGAGAACCGGGGCTAATGAGGCTACTGAAATCACCATCACAGAGCCAATATTGATGGGAAAGGAAGCCATCTCACCCGGTACATACGCTTTGTTATACTATTCCTGAACCCGATTCTTTTACAGTTATTCTGAATCATGACCTAGGTCAATGGGGTGCTTTCAGTTATAACTCTGACAGGGATTATAAGCGCATGAATTTTCCGGTCACTCAGTTAACTAATCCCGTTGAGGCATTCACCATCGAGTTTTCTGAAGCCCAATACAGCATGACAACCATGTCACTCAAATGGGCGACTGTTCAGGTCGATATCCCCATTCGGTTTTACGGTGAGTAAAATCCTTCAGATACAAAAAAGGCAATGATTGCTCATTGCCTTTATATAATCATTGATGATCTCTTTAATCATTTAGAAACTTATGCCAACTGTCAGAGCTAATGCCCCATTTTTCTCACCATCCGCATACTGATCTTCAAAAACATCGGTTAGACCTGCGGTATATCTTAATTCAAAGTTCAACTTTGACAGCTGGACACCGGCTCCGACAACCACTCCCCAATCAGAATTTTTAAAAAATTCATCCGCATCTACGCTTAAATTACTATCCTCTATCTCTGAATTGATATTGAATCCGGCATATGGTCCAAAGAACACTTCAGGCCTTACAGGAACCCCTGGGGCGCCAAAACCAAATTTAGCTAATACCGGGATTTGTATGTAATCAACGGATAATTTGGCATCAGAATTTTCATCATTAGCACCGTACTGGGCATATAGGATCTCAGGCTGGATTGCCATTGGAGTTCCGGGAACATTAATATTAGCATACACTCCACCTAAAAATCCTGCTTTATATTCTGATCCGTCAGAATTATTGAATGTGGAATAATTAAGACCGGCTTTAATACCGATATTTGGCAGCACCTGAGCTTGAGCTGTTGCACTAAACAGGAGAATTAACCCTGTTACTATACTGAGAATAGAAATCTTATTTTTCATTTTGACCCTTGTTTATATTGATATTTGACCTTCTTTTTGATGTACTGTAGATACAACAGATCATTTTAATGAATTTGATTCCTATTCACAATATAGTTTGCTTTGGCATTCTTATAGGTTTATGGCCTTAAGTAGTCTTTCAGAAACTGCCCGGTGTGACTATTTTCAATTTTCATGATATCTTCAGGTGTTCCTTCTGCAATTACCTGACCACCACCGAATCCACCTTCCGGACCAAGATCTATCACCCAGTCGGCACATTTAATGATATCTAAATTGTGCTCAATAATGATAACAGAATGCCCTTGCTCCACCAATTCATTGAATGAATCCAAAAGCTTAGCCACATCTTCAAAATGAAGTCCCGTAGTGGGTTCATCAAAGAAGTAAAGGGTATGGTCAGTAGATTTTTTTGACAGGAACCGAGCCAGTTTTACGCGTTGGGCCTCTCCACCCGAAAGCGTTGTCGCACTTTGTCCCAGTTGAAGGTACCCAAGTCCAACGTCTTCAAGTGGCTGTAGCTTATTTACGATAGTAGTTTCATCTACAAAGAATTCAATTGCTTCAGAAACAGGCATCTCTAAAACGTTGTGAATATTCTTTCCTCGATATTTTACATTCAGCACGTCTTTGCGAAATCTGGTTCCATTACAAACTTCACATGTAAGTTCGATATCAGCCATAAACTGCATTTCAATGCGCTGCACACCTTCACCCTGACAATTCTCGCATCGGCCACCCGGCACATTGAATGAAAAATGGCCCGGGGTGTAGCCCATAATCTTGGCCTGCTTGGTATTTGCAAAAAGATCCCGAACTCCGTCAAAAGCTTTTGTATACGTGGCAGGATTTGATCTTGAAGATCTACCGATCGGCCCTTGATCCACCATCTCCACACCATGAATTGTGGCCATACCTGACAAGTCCGAAAAGCGACCTACTTTATCGTTGTAGGTACCGATGTGTTTTTGAATTCCGGCATACAGTGTATCATGCACCAGAGTTGATTTTCCGGATCCGGATACCCCCGTCACAACGGTCATCATGCCAAGCGGGAAATCAACATCAATATTTTTGAGGTTATGCTCAGAAGCTCCTTCCAGCGAAATAGTCTTCCCGTTTCCTTTTCTTCGTTTTTTGGGAACCGGTATCTCCTTTCGTCCACTTAGGAATTTCCCGGTCAGAGTATCTGATTTGATCAGCTTATCAACCGGGCCCTGAAACACAACTTCACCTCCGTGAACCCCGGCAAAAGGACCAATATCAATAATATTGTCGGCGGCTTTTATCATCTCAGGGTCATGTTCAACCACCAACACTGTGTTTCCGATATCCCGCAAAGACTCTAGTATCTTGATCAGCCTGTCGTTATCACGTGGATGCAATCCTATCGTCGGTTCATCCAACACATAAAGACTTCCGATCAGTGAACTACCCAAAGCATTGGCAAGACTTATTCGCTGTGACTCCCCACCACTCAAGGTGTTGGCAAGCCGGTCAAGAGTTAAATAATCCAATCCAACCTCATCCAGATATTTCAGCCTCTTTCTGATCTCATAAAGGATCTGCCCTGCAACGCCTTCTTCAAATTCAGTGAGTTCCAGCTTTTCAAAATAATCCCTGGCGTGACCAATCGTCAATTCTGAAACCTCACCTACGTGCAAATCACCTACCTTTACATACAGCGCATCTTTTCGAACCCGATATCCCTCACATTCCGGACAGCGACTGTAACCACGATACCTGGAATACAACACTCGCATATGAACTTTGTATGACTGATTTTTGATCTCATCAAAGAACTTCCAGATACCAATATATTCGTCTTTTCCTTTCCAGATGATGTCTTTCACCTCTTTGGGAAGATCCGCATACGGAGTATCAATGGAGATCTTTTCACGGGCACAAACCTTGATCAGGTCACGCAGGTGCATGCTGAATTTCTGAGAGGTAAATGGAGCAATAGCTCCATTACGAATAGTTTTTTGGTGATCGGGGATAACAAGATCTTCATCAATACCCGCTACTTTTCCAAATCCCTCGCATTTGTCACAGGCCCCAAACGGGTTATTGAAAGAGAACATTTGAGGAGTCGGTTCATGGAATTCAATCCCATCCATTTCGAAACGTTCACTGAAATAAAGTTCTTCACCGTTACGCATTTTGATAGAACAGCGTCCGGCTCCCTCCTGAAAAGCTGTTTCAAGTGAATCGGCAATACGGGTTCTTGTGGCCTCATCATCTTTAAGAACTAAACGATCGATCAGAACTCTGTGCTTATCTGCCTTGAATTTTTTGAGGTTAACCTCCTCATTTGTCAGGTCAACCATGCTTTCATCATCAACATTAAGCAAGCGGTTTAACCCTTTCTCCTTCAATACTTTTAATTCCTCATCCAGCTTTTTCTTTTCGTGATGAGGGATCGGGTGCACCACATAAAAACGGCTGCCCTCTTCCTGAGTGTCATATAATTTTTTAATAGCGGTTCTGGGGGAATCCTTTTTGACTTGCTCACCTGATACGGGCGAAATGGTTCTTCCTATCCGGGCAAACAAAAGTCTTACGTAGTCATATATCTCAGTTGTGGTACCTACCGTTGACCTTGGATTACTGGAGGTCGTTTTCTGTTGAATGGCCATAGCAGGTGATATCCCCTGCATAAAATCCACATCGGGCTTATCCATGCGCTCCAAAAACTGACGGGCATAACTGGAAAGACTTTCCACATAACGGCGCTGACCTTCGGCATAGATCGTATCAAAAGCCAAGCTTGATTTACCGGAACCTGAGACTCCCGTCACCACTGTCAGTTTGCCTCGTGGGATCTCAACATCAATATTTTTCAGATTGTGAGTCCGGGCACCCTTTATAATAATGGGTCGTTCTTCTTCTTGCTTTTTCGCTTTCTTTGAGGCCGTTTTAGTTTTGGACATGTATAATTTTTCCTGAATCTTTCGAACCTTGAATATAAGGATTTACCGGCGGCAAACCGATATTAGGTTTCAACAAAAATTCCGGCAGAAGCTATCCGAAAAGAGAGAATTTTATTTATAATCACACTTTCACATTCAATGCAGCCCATTATTTCATAAAAACAAAAAAGCCGAACACTTGGCCCGGCTCCCTTGATTTTGTCTTAACCTGTACCTGTGCTGACTACAAGTATTCTATACGAACGGAACCGCCACTCGTTTTTGCTTTTATCTGTGTTCCGCCACCGTTAAAGTCACCGACTATTCTATCCTTTTCTGCCCTTCCATTAAAATTCACCAGTTCGGCATACACTCTGTTAGCATCCAGGTCCAGATCGTATCCATTCTCTTTTGGTACTTTTATTGTGATACTGCCACCACTGGTTCTTAGATCGATCATATCTGCCGGACTTATAACCTCGGCGTTGATAGAGCCTCCACTTGTTCTTGCTTCAACACTCCCGGCAACCTGCTCCAACCTGATACTTCCGCCGCTTGTTCTGGCATCAAGATTACCTGTCAGATGGCGAACCCGAATGGTTCCACCGCTGGTGTTAGCTTCTACATCACCCTGAACATCGATAATACTGATACTGCCACCGGATGTCCTCAATACCATATCACCATTAATTCCCTCCGTCGAGACACTTCCACCACTTGTTCTAAGTTCCTGCGTACCCGTCAGATTACTGGCCGAGACACTTCCTCCGGAAGTTCTAAGCCTGGTTCGCGTTTCGTTAGGCGTGTAAACAACGAAAGAGATCGAGTAGGAATCCCTGTTGTTCCAGTTATTACCGCTACGTTTAGCCGAGGCATTAATGTTGTTGCCACTTTGGGTTATTTCAATGTCATATTTGCTGAGATCTGCCTCACCCGGCTCAATATATCTGTTCCGTTTTCGCACGTACATCTCAACTCTGACCTTGTCATCATTGGACCCAATGGCTTTGATACTCCCACCGGCAGTCAAAACTTCCAAACTGACATTTCCGGTTACATTGAACTCCTCTGTCCTATAAACATCGCTTGTAGATTGGGCCAGTCCGGTTTGGACAGCCAACAACAATAATGCTCCAAAGGTCAACCAAGAGACCGTTAAACTCCATATAAATCTTTTTTCTCCATTCATCATATCATCCATTAATTTTAACTTGTGTGTATTACACGAATAATTTTTCGGATAGTTACACGATCAATAATGATTGAGTCTAAATTATTGTTTACTTTTTTGCCTAAATATTTTTGGAGTTATATGAAGTTACCTTTCATTTTTGCAAAACGATTCGTTGCCGGTGAATCTTTTACCGAGTCTGTTCCGAAAGCCAAAGAACTTAACAACAAGGACTTAAAGCTTACTCTCGACCTTTTGGGTGAGAATGTGAAAGACAGGGCAACAGCCACCGACACCGTCGATTCTTACATCAGGCTTCTGGATGGTATTAAAGAACATGGCCTTGAAAGCAGTATTTCCATCAAATTGACCATGATGGGCCTAGATATTGATGAGAACTTTTGTCGGGAAAATTTATTCCGACTGCTGGATATAGCCCAAAAACACGACCAATTTGTGCGTATCGATATGGAGGCTTCAGATAACACACAAATAACTCTCGATATCTTCAAAGAGGCTCAACAAAAATATGGAAAGCATGTGGGCACTGTAATACAATCCATGCTATATCGAAGCAAGAACGACATCAATGATCTTTCAGAAATGGGTGCAGACATTCGTTTAGTCAAAGGAGCCTATAGTGAATCGTCAAAAATTGCCCTGCAAAATATGCCGGACATTCGTCAGGCGTTCAAGGAGCAGTCAAAAGTGTTGCTCGCAAAAACTGATTTCCCAAGGTTTGGCACGCATGATGATGAGCTTGTAAACTGGATCAAAGATTACACCACGGAAAACGAAATCTCTAAAGATCGATTTGAATTTCAGATGCTTTACGGTCTAAGAGAAGAAACTATGGTACAGCTTACTGAGGAAGGCTACAGAACACGTATTTACGTTCCTTTTGGCACAGACTGGCTTCCCTATTTCACACGTCGACTTGCCGAGCGTAAGGAGAATATTTGGTTTATACTAAGCACGATGTTTAAAAAGTGAATTTGGTGTTATAGTGCGATAGTGTTAATGTGTTACGGCGTTAAAGTAGAAAGCACCTTTAACGCCGTAACACTATCGCACCTTAACACTTTTTATGGACACACTTTTAGACCCTCAGCTACATCGCTATCTCATTGGCTCTCTGTTCACTTTAGCGGGAATTTTACACTTCCTGAAGCCTGAGTTTTTTAAGAAGATCATGCCGGATTATTTGCCTTGGCATAAGCCTTTTGTACTCATTAGCGGGTTTTTTGAGATTGCCGGTGGAATTGGCCTTATGATTGACTCTCTTCAAACCTATGCTGCCTGGGGATTGATACTCCTCCTTCTCGCTGTACTTCCTGCCAACATCGAGATGTTTCTAAAATACTATCGCAAGCGTGGATTCACGTCATTTGTATGGGCCTTACTATTTCGATTACCCCTTCAATTTGTGTTGATCTGGTGGGTGTATTGGGCGGGTTTATGAAGTAATAAAGTGATGAGTGATGAAGTAAGCCTATACTATTTGTTTTAACTTCTTCAGAATATCTACATCCATACATACTGTTTTCCTACCTTACTTTATCAATCTATCACTTTATTACTCAACTCTTGAAAAAGGCACTCACTTATCTTTTACCTGTATTAATTGGACTGGCTTTATTGCCCATTCCACTGTTACGTGATCTGCATTTTGAGTCGGCCATAGTAGCGGGAATCATCGGGTGTTTTTGGAGTGGAATTCGGACGGCATCGTCTTCTTCGAAGCATGATCTTTTTACCAGCCTCCGGATCCTTGGAATGTTATACATTGCGGCTGTCCCACTTTCCGTATTTGCTGTGATGTCAGGCTGCCTGACACTGGATGGAATAGGATTCTGGATCTTCATTCCTATCCCCAGTGTTTTTTTGGGGACAGCTACCGGGCGACTGGTTCGTATATCCAATCTGCCTTACCCTAAACTGCTCACAACTTTAATACTTCTTTTTTGCGCAGTAGGCGTGTTACTGATAGAGTTCTTTACCTTACCTCAGGTATATTTCTACAATCATGTTTGGGGTGTGTGGCCGGGACCTATTTATGATGAAGCAGTGAAGCTGACCGGCTCTTTTCTATTCTTTCGCTTTATTACCCTGCTTTGGATCGTGTTACTGTGGGCCTTACCTGACTTGAATAAAAACCTGACTGCCAAAATGATATCCGGTCTGGTTCTAATTTCATTAACAGTTAGTTACATCAATCTGGATGAAGCCGGAATCATCAGTCCAACAAGATCCATTCAGCAGCAACTTGGTGGTCATCATCATACTGAACATTTTGAGTTGTTGTATGATGAAGAGTTCTACTCACAGGATGATATCCGGTATTGGGCAACGCGACATGAGTTTCACTTTCAGCAGATCATTACTCAGTTGGATATCAATTGGCCTGAAGGACAAAAGATAGAATCATATTTGTATGCTCATGCGTGGCAAAAAAAGACCCTCACCGGGGCTAAATTCACCAGTTATGTCCCAATCTGGCTGGAGCAGGATCAGCTTCATATAGCCAAACAACAATTAGAACGGGTTCTTAAACACGAGCTTGTACACGTAATCTCCAAACAATTTGGAAATTACTTATTCAACGGAAGCTGGAGCATTGGACTTATTGAGGGGCTTGCAGAAGCGATTGCCAGCGATGCATCCCCCCGTTCAACACTTCATCAGATCGTAGCGGCTGAGCAGCCATGGCCCGATGCTAAGGAAATGAAATCGGCTTTATCACTTGAAGGTTTTTATGGAAGCGCCGGGGCTATCAGCTATACAACTTCCGGCTCTTTTGTAGAATATTTAATGAATGAATACCCTGTTGATCAAATCAAGCAGGCTTACCAGACAACAAATATTGAGGAAGCTTATTCCACCTCATTTGATGAACTGGTTACAGGATTGGCATCAAACGTTAAGTAGAACCGAGCTCGATTCCGTTGATCAACAGGTATCTGAATTTATCTTTGCTCAGCGATCACTCTTTCAAAAAGACTGCCCGCACGCCATATCAAAAGAGTTAAAATATTGGGATAATTACAATTATCTGATGGCATCTGAAGATACCGTCAGTGCATACAAAGTATTAAATGAACTCATTGAAATGGATGCAGAAGAACGCATTAATTAAAGCAGAGTGGATCCGCTCAAAGCTTGATTTAGGTGAACCGGAACTGGTTTTTGAGCATTTTATTGATTCAGACTCTCTTTTAAACCTGAAGGTTCTGCAGGCTGACGTGTTATTTCAGTTAAAAGGATACAAGAAGGCAACTAAATATCTGAATAAATTCAGTGAAGATATTTCGAACTCACCGGCTCAAAATTTTAAATTCACCTTAGAATTAAGAAAAGACAGTACACAATGGGATTTCCTTCTTGACCAAAGATACTCTGATCGGTTAGTTGGAGTAAACAATTATCTGGAAATGAACACCCCAAATCAAATGCTGTCACTGAGCAAAGCTTTAGAACTAAAAAATTATGAAAAGGTTCTCAATTACCTCAGTTTGTTACCTGATGAGGCATTCACAAATGATTGGTTCGATATCATTGAAGAAGCTATTCATCAAACAGCTTTTAATAGCGAATACAGCATCGCAAAAGACCTGATCAACAAAATATCTGATCTGGATCTCAGGTCTCGTTATAAGGAACGACTTTCAGAACAATCAGAATGGCTCTCATTTTTGCAAAGCAAAAACTATATTCCTTAGTAATTATATGAACTTTCACCCGTGAATCTTCTTCATTACCTGCCTGAATGATAAAACCTTTCCTCATATTTGGGTTTTTATTTTTACTGATCAATAGTCCAGTCGCGGGGCAGGACTGGAGACTATCAGCAGGATATAATGTGAAGAATGTCGGGCTAACCTACGTTCCAAATAACAGTTACCCTTATGATATAGATGGTGTTTCCAAGGGCATGGTTGAAATTGAACTGGAACGTTATCTTTTGTACAGACTCTATATTGCCGGGAAAACCGAATTTTTGGTTCACGATCAACAAGATTTTGCCATTGGTGGTCCGGTAGATTTCAATCAGGTTAACCTGGGAGCAACAATAGGTTTGCAATGGCCAAAATTCGGAGTGTATGGCGGTGTGAAATCCGGAAGAATATGGGATATCACCATGCGTTCGGCTGATCAAAACGGAAACCCAATCTGGACCGGAACCAGCGGGGGGGAAAATAATATAACCGGTGCTTTTACTGCGGGTATCAAATATTATTTGCTCAATTTTGTCAGGCTGCAGGCTGAAGTGAGCCATTCTTATAATAATCCCTCCGGGATCATACCCCAGCGTAGCTTTAATGAAAACCCCGCTTTTCGATCTTTCGATTTTAACCCATTATCGTTTTCTGTAGGTGTTTCGATAGGAATTCCATGGAATCGTCCCAAAGGTAGGGGGTCTAAGCCTGATCGTGATCTGCCGCCATTGATCCGTAATTCGTCTGTAAATTTTACCGAACCATTGGGTAATACCTATGTGACCTCCGCCTTTGGTCAGCGCTGGAGAAGCGAGCATCAGGGAGTTGATCTTAAAGCCAGCCTGCGCGACAAAATTGTTGCTGCTGAAGCCGGTGTAGTCGTTAAGGCAGGAACCGGACGCGGTTATGGCAAGATGGTTCGTATCAAACACGGTGACGGTTATGAAACCGTTTATGCACATATGAATAAGATCAGTGTTAAGGAAGGTGACACCGTTAAAAAAGGGCAGGAAGTAGGTCGCGCCGGAAATACCGGCACCTCAACCGGAGTACATCTTCATTTTGAGATCATAAAAGATGGTACTCATGTAAATCCTGAATCATATATTCGATTTTGATCAGAATTCTTGCCTGTCTTGCAATATGAAATTACTATCGATTAGCCCACAATTTTTTTTCTCTCAATGGACAAAACTTAGACCTCACCTCTTAACTAAGTTAAACTATGCCCGTTAATTTGCCTCCCAGATCGAAACGCCTAAAAATTCCGATAATGTTTTAGAGTCGCTCCGTATTTTACCCAGATTACCATGATCCACCACATTCATTCGAGATCCATCTCTCAATACCAGGTTCAGCTCATAACTTACATAGTTGTTATTGTCACTTCGTACCAGCTCAGGAATGATCTGGAGTGCGTAAATATGACTGATTCTGCTGCTGCTTTTTTTATTCCCATCTGATAAATATCGTTTAGGAGCCTTCCAGCCTTTCCAGAACATACCTTTGGTTTTGTCGAAGATCACAGGTTTCGAAAAACTGTAATACATCCAGCTTCCTGCTGCGAAGAATATCAAACCGAATAAAACAATAAAGAGGAAATCTGACCTGAAAAAACTGCCGTATGATCTGTATTTCTCCACCCCAAGAAAGACCGGAATCCCAACTCCAACAGCAAGAAATATCAAACTGAATAATTTTGCCCCTAATGTAGACTTAAATTCAATTCGGTTATAATCTACCTTAACTAGTTTGTGTGTCCCAAAATTAGATCCCCCTCGTTTCAAAGGGTACCATTCGGTCTTCATGGCAATATCATCGTTAAATTTTGATGGATCAAAGGATGGTTTCCAGATACTGACGTTCTTTAAAGCTTTCTTTATTTTATTCAGCATAGATCGGTTGTAAATGATTTTATTATCGTTATATACTCCAATAGTATATTATCACTCAGGTTTAATAATTTAATAAACCACTTTCTTATTCTAAGAGAAGATTTTCAATAAATAGAATCCACCAAGAAACCTCAACCATCATATTTAGCTAGCTATGCGTGCCCCTATTTTTGTTCCTCACTCCGATTACAAAGAACGTCCCCTCGAAGAAATGAATAAACGCGCCTCGGAATTTTATGAGCATATGAAGCGCCGCCGAACGGTACGTGATTTTTCTGATCGACCTGTTCCTCGCGAGATCATTGAAAAGTGTCTGCTTGCAGCAGGTACCGCTCCCAATGGTGCAAACAAGCAACCCTGGCATTTTGTGGTGGTAAGTGACCCGGAAGCAAAGAAAAAGATCCGGATCGAGGCAGAAAAAGAAGAACACGAGTTCTATAACCGGCGGGCGCCGGAGGAATGGCTGGAAGACCTTCAGCCTTTTGGCACGGATGAAAACAAGCCTTTTCTTGAAAAAGCACCTTTCCTGATCGGCATATTCGCACAAAACTATAAGCTTGATGAAAATGGAGAAAAGGAAAAACATTATTACGTAAAGGAATCCGTTGGGATAGCTACCGGTATACTGATCACAGCTCTGCATGAATCCGGTTTGGCAACTCTGACACATACTCCGAGTCCTATGGGTTTTTTGAATGAAATCATGGGTCGACCTTCCCATGAAAAACCATATCTCCTACTCGTAGTGGGTTATCCCGAAGAGGGCGTTCAGGTGCCTGATATTACAAAAAAATCATTGAATGAGATCGCCTCTTTTATATGATCTCCTGCGTTACCTCAGTAGTTACTACAACTGATCCAGAGAGAATATTTAACCTTATATTTAGTATATGAGTAAGAAGGAATCACAAAAGAAAAAATCATCACTTAAGAAGGAGATCACACAGTGGGTCTTCATCTTTTTGATCGGGGCAGCACTTTATGCGAGTGGATATCACACCGAAGTGATCGGCAGAGTGCAAAGTGTACTGCTTTATACCGGTATTATGCAGCCGGATACGGATGCCTCCATCATGCATGGCCAAAGGGCAGAATATAATATGCCACTTCTTACCATGGATGGTGACCGAATTTATTTATCTGAATTTGAAGGTAAGACGATCTTTATGAACCTTTGGGCGACATGGTGCCCGCCCTGTATTGCTGAGATGCCCAATATACAGCGATTATATGATGACATTAACGATGAAAACATTGTATTTGTGATGGCCTCCCTTGATCAGGATCCTCAAAAGGCCTGGGATTTTGTCGAGAGAAAAGAGTTCACCTTTCCGGTTTATTCAGTGATAGCTAAACCAAGAATTTACGACAGCTCTGTTGTACCAACCACTTATGTAATCTCACCACAAGGAGATATCGTCATGGAGCATCAGGGTATGGCAAAGTATGACACGGATGAATTCAAGGAATTCTTAAAATCTGTTTCGAGCTTATAAAATACTTTCCATCAGTCCATTCTTAGTTTTTAGCGTTCACTAAAAAGCTTACCTTTGTGGCCGTTAGCACATTTAACCTATTAAAAAATTATCTACCTCTTTAAACTTGGGCTACTCTAAACTCAACTCCAAGTAATTCTCTAAGGACATCAAAAGAACATGGAAAAAGTTATCTCAGGTATTCAGCAAATTGGTATCGGCATTCCGGATGTCCACAAAGCCACAGATTGGTACAGAGAACATTTTGGAATGGATATAAAGGTTTTTGAGGATGAAGCCACGGCTGAACTCATGCTCCCCTACACCGGCAGCAAGCCCCACGACCGTAAAGCTATATTAACTCTGAATATGAAAGGTGGAGGCGGTTTTGAGATCTGGCAATACACGAGCCGTGAGCCTCAACCGGCCAACTTCGATATCCTGCTTGGAGATCTTGGCATCAACTATGGCAAGATAAAATCTATCGAGGTTGAGCAGACCTATGAAGAAATGAAATCATCAGGTCTTGATATCATTACTCAGTTAGAAAAAAATCCGGCCGGGGACATGACCTTCTTCATTAAAGACCTGTATGATAATATCTGGCAGGTTGTAAAGGGACGGGAGTTCTTTAAGAAGAAAACACCGAAAACAACCGGTGGGGTTGTAGGTGCAGTGATCGGTTCCACCGATATTGAAGCTTCGCGTAAGTTGTATTCAAAAGTTTTAGGATATGACGACGTTGTCTACGATGAAACCGGTACCTTCAAAGATCTCAAAGGATTACCCGGTGCAAATCATGAAATTCGCAGGGTTTTACTGCGTCATTCTAAAAACAGAGAGGGTGGTTTTAGCCAGTTGTTCGGCCCTACAGAGATTGAACTGGTTGAAGTTCAAAGACGTGATCCCAAAAAGATCTACAAAGACCGATATTGGGGTGATCTTGGATTTATCCACCTCTGTTTTGATATACAGGGCATGGATGCCTTAAAAAATGATCTTGAAGCTCAGGGTTTCCCCTTTACTGTCGACTCAGCTAATAGCTTTGATATGGGGGAGGCTGCCGGTCGGTTTACCTATGTGGAAGATCCAGACGGCACCCTTATTGAATTCGTTGAAACCCATAAAGTACCGATCATGAAAAAGTTCGGTTGGTATATTGATATGACCAAGCGTGATCCACGAAAGAACCTCCCAAACTGGATAATAAGTGCGTTACGGTTTAGCCGGATGAAAGGGTGATGCCAGTTTTTAAAAAGTAATAGTTAAGAACAAATGTCTTCACATATATGCTCCTCTTTTGACTCTAATTAATGTGATACTATTTCTTTTATTTTAAAAACAATACTATTACAATGGTACAAATCTGTTTCACCCCACTTTAGATGAAAATTTCAATACTACCTTTACTATTCTTTTCAGGTTTACTAATCGCAAATGCTTGTGCTTCCAAAAGGGCCACTTCCGAATGATTCACCCCAGGCAAACTATCCACAAAGTGATGAATTGCCGCCACAAAGTGTTCTTTTAAAATTAGAACTGGTAGATTTACAAGAGAGCAACAACGGAGTTCTTTATGAAGCAAAGATCATAGATGTAATACGGTATGGACGTCAAGCTCCGCTTATTTCTAAAGGAAACACTATTTCTATTTTATGTAGCGATCAATGCTCTGAAGAACCCCCATCACCTCAATCCACTATTACTGCAATAATCATTGCACGGCAACATATGAACATTGGAGAAACGTCAGATAGTAATTTCATGGGAGATATTTAAACTTTATTAAACACTTAGGATTACTATGAAATTAAATCGCGCCATCCTTCCGGGAATCATTCTTTTGCTTTTAATCTGCGTTCCATTATATGTCTCAAATAATCCAAAAGTACCTACTTTAGAAAAGCAAAAAAAGACCCTCCAAGATCGTCAAAGACTTAACAAGGGAAGGGCAGATTATTTCTTTCAGCTATTGCGTGATCCCTCCATTGATGATATCCCCAAAAACATCAGGAGCCTGGAATTAAAACAAGCTGAGACTTTGCCTGTCAGACCAGAGTTTGGCAAAGTTAGTAGTTCACAAGCATATATCTTCACAGAAGTAGGGCCTTATGATGTTGGAGGAAGAACTCGCGCACTTGCAGTGGCCATTGAGAATCCTGATATAGTTTTAGCAGGAGGGGTTTCAGGAGGGGTTTGGCGCTCAATTGATGGGGGAGATAACTGGGATCTTGTAACAGATCCATCAGAGATCAGCAGTGTGACCTATTTAGCACAAGATCCGCGCCCAGGATTTACAAATAACTGGTACTTTGTGACCGGCGAATTTACAGGTAATTCAGCCAACGCTCGTGGAGGAAGTGCCTTTTACTATGGTAATGGGATATGGAGATCAACAGATAATGGAGTTACATGGACACAGATCTCCTCTACCGATCAAAGTGACAATAATTCCTTTAATTCTGCCTTTGACTATATAAGTAAAGTCATGGTCAGTCCAGCAACAGGTAGTATTTTTATTGCCAGTAACGGGGTAGGCATCCTAAGGTCTACTGATGGTCAAAATTTCAATGTAGTTCTTGGGGGTCTAGGCCATCATTCCTGGAGTGATTTTGATATCGCTCCAAATGGAGACATTATAGCTGTCATTTCTGAAGAAACATCAGGAGGCACTCCAACTAATACCCCGGGCGTTTACGTTTCTACTAATAATGGAACATCCTGGAATGAAGTTACTCCTGCTTTTTTTCCAGCTACCCATCAGCGCAGCGTGATAAGCCTTGCTCCTTCTTCTACTAATGAGGTCTATGTTTTAACAAGCGTTAGTGGAGAACCAAAACTCTCATACATAGACTTAGATAACAATACTAACAATGAAGACCGGACAGTAAACCTTCCTGATTACGGGACTCCTGTTGGAGAATTTAATTTACAAGGTGGGTATAATATGTTGGTTAAAGTTCACCCAACAAACCCTCAAACGGTAATTACTGGCGCAACTAATCTGTATATTTCTTTTAATGGCTACACAACCCCTCAACCAACAGACCCTAATGATATTTGGATAGGCGGGTATTCTACAGATAACAAAGTAAGTAGTTACAGTAACCACCATGCGGATCAGCACGTTGTCTTCTTTGATCCTATTGATTCTGACAAAGTATGGAGTGGCCATGACGGAGGAGTCTCTCTAACGTCATCAATATCCACAACTCCTGTCAGCTGGGTTGATAAGAATAACGGGTATAATGTTACCCAATTTTATGGTGTCTCCCTGCATAGACAAGCAGGTAATGATCGAATCATGGGTGGAACTCAGGATAATGGCACCCCTTTCTTCAATTATAGCATTATGGCGGAAAGCTCTTCTTCCATTGACCTTTCTTCCGGAGATGGTAGTTATTCCTATTTTGGCGATGAATATGCATATGTATCCAGCCAAAACGGAGATGTATTACGATTGACCTACCTTCAAGATGGCGGTTTAGATTGTGTTTTTACGGGTTGTGGCTCAACCCAACCCATGGAATGGACTTCAGTAGAGCCTGATGATGCATCCGGTCAGCTTTTTATTCATCCTTTTAAGATCGACCCAACATTTAATAACACGATGTATTATCCGGAAACGGATTCGATCTGGAGAAATACCCAATTGAATCAGATTCCTTCTTATCAAAATTCAACAATGGCAGGTTGGTCCAAGATACCCGGTATAAGTGTTGGCGGCGGTGTAAACGGATATACAATAACAACACTTGAAGTTTCAGATCAAAACCCTTCATCAACTTTATATTATGCCGGTTATAACAGTACCGGTAGTCCCAAGATCTTTAAGATTAATAATGCAAGTACTCAAAATACCGAAGAAGACATTTCGATAGCTGAGGCAGCTTCAGGGTCTTATCCACATGATATTTCAGTTAACCCAACAGATGGAAATGAGCTATTGGTTATCTTTTCAAATTACAATGTACCCAGTATCTTTCATTCTTCAGACGGTGGGTCAAACTGGTCAAATGTAGAAGGTAATCTTGTTGGAGATTTTAATACTCCCGGACCTTCGGTTCGTACATCTGCAATTATTGAAACCAGTGGAAGCCCTGTTTATTATGTGGGTACCAGTACAGGACTTTATTCTACATCCGACTTAAATGGTGTTTCAACCGTTTGGACTCGCGAAGCGGAAACTTTGATCGGTAAATCAGTAGTAGAATTTATCGACCTTCGTCCTGAGGATAACTTTTTGGCCGTTGCATCCCACGGGAGAGGTCTTTCTTGGAGAGCCTGGTACACCAACCAGTATATCTGAGCCTTTAAGTAATGATTATCCCGATAGCTTTTCCTTGAATCAGAATTATCCAAATCCGTTTAACCCAACAACATCTATTTCATTTGGCTTACCTACAAGCAGCAGAGTTAGCTTAACAGTATTCGATATCAACGGCAGAAAAGTTCTTGACCTGCTTTCAAATTCACCGATGTCCACAGGTAATCACAGTATTAATTTTGACGCAAGCAACCTTGCTAGCGGCGTCTATCTTTATAAGATGGATGTATTCACAGAAAACGGCGGCATACGACTTACAAAAACCCGCAGTATGACACTCATAAAGTAATTTCTGTTACGCAAAACGATCGGCTAAACGGTTTATTAGATAACCGCTCTCTTCAAGTGCCTGGGTAGCAAACTTTCCGAAGAAATCCGTTACCCCTTCGAATTCTCTAACGAATCCTTCCCTGTCATTTTCTTCCACCAGTTTTGCGAGTTTTTGATGGTGTTCAAAAAACTTCATTAACAGATCCCTTCTTTCCTTGTTCGCAAATACGATATCCGCATATAACTCAGCATCCTGAGCAAATATACGGCCTGTCATCATCAATTCTGCGCGATAAATAGGTGAGGAATAATCGAGCATATCGGTCGGCTTCAGGTCGTATTCTTCCATAAATGATCCATGCAGTAATGCCACAAAGTGACGAAGTCCCTGCACAAGGTGCATAACATGATCATGTTTCTGAGGATCCGCTTCAATCACGCGCATCCCCCATAATTCACACTGTTCTATAAACCACTTGGCTTTTTCAGCATCACGCGCTCCGCAAAATACCATCAGCTGTTTAGAAAGATTTTGTACATCGGGTCCGTGCATGGGGTGCAACCCAACAACTGGACCTTCATGCGCTTTCAGCATAGCCTCAATGGGTGCTGATTTATTACTGGTGAAGTCAGCCAGAATTGTATCTTTGTTGAGCCTGCCGGCAAGTCTTTCTATTACACTTTCAGTTACTTTGATAGGAACTGTCACGATCACCATATCCAGCTTTGGTGCAATCTCCTCAAGCTCATACCAGTTACCTTTGCCTATCGAGTATGTGATGTGCCCGGTTTGCTTAGCAATACGTTTATACAGGCTGCCCATTCCTCCATCACCGCCGATAAACAGAACATGCTTCGGTTCATTGGTGGCGGTCGGAAATTTCTCCTGCGATTGAGTGGCTCTTGAGGCCGTCATGATCATCCGTAAGAAATCCTCTGCCCAATCCGGGTCAATGCCTTTTGACTTAGCTAGCTCCTTGAAGGCTTTGGATTTTTCATCCTCCCGTTTTGGCACAAAAACAGGAAGCTGATTTTCCACTTTCCTTTTGATCACATCCCGAACAATATCACCCCGCTCTGAAAGCAAGTCTAATATCTGTTCATCAATTTCATCAATACGTTTGCGGGGAGATTCTAATTCTTTATGTCTGTGGGACATGTTTTTTATTATTTGTTTTCGATGCAATCTTTGTTGGTGGTTATAGGTTTACACCTTTAACCAATAACTGTTTCTGGCAACCGTTATGTAATGATTAGTAACCCTTTGTGTTAATGGGTTTAATGGTATTAATTATTTAACAGTATTTGTTTCTTAAGTTACGTTACAGTTTGTACCTTTAAAAGCTATATATGGCTAAATTTAAACTACACTCCCCTTACAAACCCGCCGGCGATCAACCTGCTGCTATTGCTGAATTAACAGAAGGCATAGAGGCCGGTGATAAATTCCAGACCTTACTTGGAATTACAGGTTCAGGAAAGACCAGAACTATAGCTAATGCTATAGAAAACGTTGAACGACCTACATTGGTGATGAGTCATAACAAAACACTGGCAGCTCAGCTATATCGGGAGCTCAGTGATTTTTTTCCTGAAAATCGTGTAGAGTTCTTTATTTCGTACTACGATTACTATCAGCCTGAAGCCTATTTATCTACACAGGATAAATACATTGAGAAAGACCTTTCCATTAATGAAGAGATCCAGAGATTGAGATTACGAGCGACAAGCTCACTACTTTCGGGTCGCCGGGATGTGATCATTGTATCTTCAGTAAGTTGTATTTACGGTATAGGATCACCTTCAGAATATGAAAAGCTGATCCTGAATTTGAACGTTGGACAAGAAATTCCCCGAAATACTATTCTATATGATCTTGTGGACCTCCACTATAACCGGAATGATCTCGATTTCAAACGAGGTACATTCAGAGTTCGCGGAGATGTGATCGATGTGTATCCTGCTTATTCAGATGAAGGATTACGCATAACCCAGTGGGGTGATGAAATTGAATCACTTCAGTTGTTTGATGTGAACGATGGAACGATCATCGAAAATGTGAGTGAATTCCGCGTGTACCCGGCATCGCATTATGTTACGTCGAAGGAGAGGTTGGACTCCGCTGTTGAACAGATCAGGGAAGAACTGGAATGGCGAAAAAAAGTTTTGATCGATGAAGAGAAATTCCTTGAAGCCAAACGCATTGAGCAGCGCACTCTGTTTGATATTGAGATGATACAGGAGATCGGCTATTGTTCCGGTATTGAAAATTATTCCCGGTATTTAAGCGCACGAAAACCGGGTGAGCGTCCTTATTGTCTGATGGATTATTTCCCGGATGATTATCTCGTAGTGGTGGATGAAAGTCACCAAACCATCCCACAGATCTCTGCCATGTATGGCGGTGACCGTTCACGTAAAGTGGAATTGGTAGAACATGGCTTTCGGCTACCTTCTGCTCTTGATAACCGTCCTCTAACTTTTGATGAATGGGAAGAACTGGTAAATCAGGTTATTTTTGTAAGTGCAACCCCAAGTGACTACGAACTTGAAAAATCCGGCGGGGTTTATACTGAACAGCTCATACGACCAACCGGTTTGATGGAACCTGAAATTGAGATCCGCCCACTCGGCAATCAGGTGGATGATCTTCTTGGAGAAATTCGTGAGAAGATCGCTAAAAAAGAACGTGTTTTGGTTATAACGCTGACCAAACGGCTGAGTGAAGAACTTAGCGAATACCTCAAGAATCTCAATATCAATGCGGCATATATGCACAGTGAATTAAATGCCCTTGAAAGAATCGAAGTTTTGTATAAATTCAGGCGCGGCGATTTTGACGTTCTTGTGGGAATTAACTTGCTGCGTGAAGGCATCGATATTCCTGAACTCAGCTTGGTAGCCATCATGGATGCAGACAAAGAAGGATTCTTACGGTCGGAAACATCTTTATTTCAGATCGTGGGTCGTGCAGCCAGAAATGTGGGTGGTAAGGCCATTCTTTATGCTGATAAGATCACAAACAGCATTGATAAAGTGGTGAAGGAAACTAACCGACGGCGAAAAATTCAGGAAAAATACAATGAAAAACACGGTATTACTCCTTCAACCATTAAAAAAGAATTAAAGCCTCTTGTTGATCCGGCTTTGATCTCAAGTAAAAGCATTGATTTTACCCGTACCGATGATGATAGAGAAAAAGAGCCACTGGAAGTTATTAAAGTAGCTGAAGATGGTATTCAGTATAAAGCGAGTCCTGCCATGAAGGAAGTGACCTTTGAAAGTAAGGATAAGCTATTGGATCATTTAAGGGAAACCATGTATCAGGCTGCAAAGAATATGGAATTTGAAGAAGCGGCCCGTATACGTGATCAAATTGGAAAACTAGAAGACGAACTATAGTAGGTTAACGGATTTTTTATTTTTTTATCCGATTGACCCATTAATTATTATACAAATAAACAACACATGAAAGGTACGATCGAGTTTTTGAAATCATTTGCATCTGACAAAGATGTCGCATCTATCACTCCATCATCAAAGTACTGCGTTCGACAGCTTTGTAAATACATTGATTTCCCCAATACTGATATTATTGTTGAATATGGTGGCGGTACCGGAGTTTTCACAAAGCACTTCCTTAAAAAGATGCATCCCAATGCCCGTCTATTTGTCTTTGAAACCAACGATAACTTTTATGAACTGCTCAGCAGTATTGATGATGACCGGTTAACCGTTTTTCATAAAACCGTTGAAGATATTTTAACATTACTCCCTGAAAATATGGTAGGAAATGTAGATCACGTTATTTCAGGCATCCCCTTTTCCTTTTTCGATTGGGATATGAAAATGGATATTTTGAATAAAACTAAAGCAGCCTTAAAAGATGAAGGATCTTTTTTAGCATATCAGACATCTGGTCATCTTAAGGAACCTTTGACAGAAGCCTTCGGTAATTTTACCACCGAATTTTGCTGGAAGAATATTCCGCCTTACTTCATTTATGAATCCGTTAAGGAATAAGGAGTGACTTCCTTCTCTTTAAAGAGTATGATGCACCGACTGACTACAACATCACCTTATTCAATAATAACCTCTCCGTCACTCTTTTCTTTAGGCCCCTTATTTTTCCACTGATTAAAAAATTCGATTAGATTCGAAACGGCATAGGTCAGCATAAAGAATGCGATAAAATAAGCTACTGAATCCGGATTCATGATGATCAGTACGGCTATGATAAGGGTGATGATGCCAAGTATACTAAATGATAGTCCAAAGAGCATTAACAGCCCAAATAATCCGAGAAATCCTGCAAAGGTAAAGGGGATCAACTCAGGAAAAATAAAGATCAAAATACCCGCGACGATTGGTAAAGCAGTCACGGCGCCGGGAAACTTAAAAGCCATGAACATAAGTCCAAGAGCTATTAAATAACCACCGGCGATCAAATAGAGAAAGTTTGGAAATACTAACGTGAGTATTCCTGTCGCCAGGGTTAGTAATACGTTTATGAGCTTCTGCTCTTTTGACTGTTGTTCACTTCCAATATTTATTTTGAACATCATCTTAATTTCTCTCCATTAATTTATTTTACTCTCCTTTACCAACCCCAAGCTTTTTACAAATAGCAGCCAGTTGTTCCTTTTCTTCTGCACTAAGTACCGAGAACTCTTCTTTGATCTTTTCCAGGTGTTGGGGAAAAAAATCTTCAATGAAATCCCTTCCTTTTTCCGTCAGACTGATAATTACGGCACGTCGGTCATTCGGGTCAGTAACCTTTTCAACCAATTCATTTTTCAGCAGATTATCGATCACGAGCGTGATGTTTCCACCACTTTTCAGCAATTTTTGACCTAACTCTCTTTGGTTCAATGGTCCAAGATGCAATAATGCTTCTAGTGCACCAAATTGTGTCACTGTAAGATTAGCGTCAGACAGATGTCGGGATAAACGGCCATTCACACTTTCACTGGCTCGCGTCAGTTTTATGAACGCATTCAGCGTTTGTTTCTCTTCTTTATCGCCTTTAAAGTGTGTTCCCATCTGATCAAGGTTTTAGCCGAAAACAATTTATTCCAGCGTTACTTTTTATATGTCATAACTGATACTTACCGGTGCATGATCTGAAAGATCCCATTTTTTTTCTATCTCAGCCTGCACGGCCATTTCAGCTAAGTTTGGTGTTGCCAGATGATAATCAATTCTCCAGCCTTTATTTCGATCTTTAGAGGCTGCCCTGTAACTCCACCAACTATACAGATCTTTTTTATCCGGATGAATTTTTCGAAACACATCTTCGTACCCTTTTTGCAAAAAGTCACTTACCCATTGCCTTTCTTCTGGTAAAAAACCGGAGGTCTTATGCTGTTTATCCGGGTTGTGAATATCAATTTCTGTATGACAAATATTGAAATCACCGCAAAATACGGATGGCTTATCATCATTCGTGAATTGCTCACCAAATTGAATGAATTTTTCCAGGAAATCCATCTTCATGTCCTGTCTGACATCACCGGTGGTTCCACTTGGAGCATACACACTAAAGACTCTGAATTTTTCGTATTCAGCCATAATGATTCGGCCTTCAGAGTCTATCCAATCCACACCAATTCCGGTTTCAATCCGTATCGGTTCTTCCTTGCTGTAAATGGCTACTCCTGAGTAACCCTTTTTCTCAGCCACATGGTAGTATTCCTGATACTCCATTTCTTTAATGTCATTTGGGATCTGCTTTTCAGTGGCTCTGAGCTCCTGAATACATATAATATCCGGGTTACTTTCTTCAATCCAATCTGAAAATCCTTTTCGATGAGCCGCTCTGATTCCGTTTACATTATATGAACTAATTTTTATCAAACTTGCTGCTTATTTAGCTTTTAAGATTCCAAAGTTTCTTTTTCCAACTTTCAGCGTAAATTCATCCCCTTCTTTAAAGATAATAGAATGATTTTTATCCGTCACCTTTTCGTCATTTACACTGATTCCTCCCTGCTTGATCATGCGCTTGGTTTCCCCATTACTTGGTGAAAATCCGGTTTCAGCCACTATATCCAAAAGACGAATTTCCTCTCCGGCCGGGAAACTAAATTCAGGTGCATCATCAGGCACTTCTTTATTGATCACCGTTTTCTCAAAATGCTCTTTAGCTGCTTTGGCTGCTGCTTCTCCATGATACATTCTCACAATAGTAAACGCCAGGTCATGTTTAGCATTTCGTGGATCTTTCTCTATTTTTTCTTTGATTGCAGGTAGGTCATCCGTTTTGATATCCGTTACCAATTCATAATAGGTATAGATCAGGTCATCCGGAATGGATAATGATTTTCCATACATATCATTTGGATCCTCATTAATGCCTATATAGTTATCATACGATTTCGACATCTTCATGCTTCCATCTGTACCTACCAGCAGAGGCATCATCAGGCACACCTGTGGTTCCTGACCATCTTCTTTTTGTAACTGCCGTCCCACCAGTAGGTTAAATTTTTGATCCGTGCCTCCTAATTCGACATCTGATCTCAGGTGAACAGAATCCTGTCCCTGAGCCAGTGGATATAAAAACTCATGCAGTGAGATCGGCTCATTATTTTCGAAGCGTTTTGAGAAATCATCTCTTTCTATCATTCTGGCAACTGTCAGCTTAGAGGACAGCTTGATGACGTCCATAAAGTCCATCTCACCCAGCCAATCGTTGTTATTTGTCAAAGTCAGTTTATCCTCATCAAGTATTTTCTTAGCCTGTTCGATATAGGTTTCTGCATTTTCATTTACCTCTTCAAGGCTTAAAGGCGGACGGGTCTTGTTCTGACCGGTCGGATCTCCGATCATGGCCGTAAAGCCTCCTATGATCAAAATCACTTCATGGCCCAGATCCTGAAACTGCCTCATTTTTCTCAGGATCACAGAATGACCTAAGTGAAGGTCCGGTCGGGTCGGGTCAACCCCAAGCTTTATTTTAAGCGGCTTATCCTCTTTTATTGATTTTTTTAATTTTTCTTTGAGTTCTTCTTCAGGAACAATTTCAACCGTTCCTCTGCGAATGATCTCTAATTGTTCTTCAACCGGTAAAAATGACATTATGATTACTTATCGTTTAAAAATGGAATATTTTCTAGTGGGTTGTAGCTGCCAACATTTTTCTTAAGTGTTTCTGAATACGTTTCGGCACCCGGATAGATCAGGGCAACTGAATCGTAAGCAAATGGAGCTACGTATATAATTGCTGGGTATAGGTAAGATTCTTTCCGGGTTTCATCAGCAGGAACGTTGAAACCTGATAATAGCAATAGAACAGCGCTGACAATAATGCTGCTTTTCAATATTCCAAAAGTAGCGCCCAGAATTCTGTTCACTGAACTGAGTTTGATCGCTTTCAAAAACTCACTAGTACCGTAGGCTATTGCTGCAACAATACCGAGTGTTCCGACAAAAAGTATAACACCCGAAATAAAGGGGACATAAGAGGCTCCCTCTTCAAACATAGGACCTATCAGTCCTGTAAACATGTCCAAATAGTAGAAAGTGATAAATACCGCCAAAACTATTCCTATGATATTGAGTACTTCCTTGACCAAACCATTTACCGCACCTTTATAGGCAAAATAAACAACAGGTATTGCGATGATAAGATCCAGGATCAACATGCGGGAATTAGCCTCCCAATTCTTCTTTTACAATCTCACTAACTAAAGAGCCGTCAGCTTTACCTTTCAATTGCCCCATCAGTGGGCCCATTACCTTACCCATATCCTGCATACCTGAAGCCCCAACACTATGTATTTTTTCTTTTACAATTCTTCGTACTTCCTCCTCTTCCATCATTTTTGGCAGATATTGCTCTATGATTTCAAGTTCAGCTTTTTCAATGTCAGCGAGATCATCCCTCCCACCTTCCATAAACTGATCGATGGATTCTTTGCGTTGCTTTGCGGCCTTCATTAATACGCCCACAGATTGTTCTTCTGTAAGCTCAGCTTCGCCTTCTTTTCGCTCACTGATTTCTTTTTCCATCAGCTTCGATTTCAATGAACGCAAGACCTTAAGCCGATCTTTGTCCTGAGATTTCATTGCTTTCTTGATATCCGATTCCAGTAATTCTTTAAAAGACATATGTTTTCCTCCTTGCTAAAAATAACCAAAAAAAAAGGTTACACAATCATTATTGCGTAACCTTAGATATTCTTTATGAGTTAACTATCAGGATTTATTCTGCTGAATATATTCCTTCACATTTTCCTGATCCATCATCACCTCTTTATAGGCATACTTGCCTTTATCATTCTTGGTGGCCATAATAACCTTTGCCATTTTTCGGTGAGCTGCTTTCGCCGATAATGCGTCTTGTCCAAATGCTTGCTTCTTAGCCATATCTCTGGTTATTTAATTTCTTTGTGTACAGTATGTTTACGAAGAACCGGATTGTATTTTTTCAGTTCAAGTCGATCAGTAGTAGTTCTTCGGTTTTTGGTCGTAACATAGCGAGATGAACCGGGTTTTTCGGTACACTCTAATATCACCTGAACTCTGTTTCCTTTTGCCATGGTTTTATACTTCTTTTATAAGAGTTCCATTTTTCCGCGCGTCTTTTAGTACCGCAGAAATTCCTTTCTTGTTTATCGTTCTCACAGTTTTAGCAGAAACTTTAAGTGTTACCCACTTATCTTCTTCAGGAACATAAAAACGTCGCTTTTGCAGATTCAGCTGAAAGCGGTGTTTCGTTTTATTATTCGACTTAGATGAACGGTATCCGTTCAAAGCTCCTTTGCCTGTAATATCGTCTTTTCGCGACATCGTTCTTTTTCGGTTAATTCATAATGAAAATAGACACCAAAGATAGAGCTATAAACATCAAAGTTCAATGATTTTGAATACGAAAATTTGAATTATCCACATTTTTCTGAATTTTCCACATTAGGCCCTGTTTTAACACCTCTGAATTTCACCCCAGAATGCACCTCTCTATTAATTTAAACAAATACCTCTCCTTTTTTTGATTTTGCGTGTGTAAGCTCTATTTTCTGCCATCAATCAACTCATCTAAGAAAGCTATCACACCATAATTATGGCAAAAAAACAAAATTCTGACTACAAAGCTTCGAATATACAAGTATTGGAGGGGCTTGAAGCAGTTAGAAAGCGACCCTCTATGTATATCGGGGATACCGGGCCGCGCGGACTTCATCACTTAATAAACGAGGTGGTTGATAACTCCATTGATGAGGCCCTTGCCGGCTACTGTGATTTTATAAATGTTACTATTAATAAAGACGGATCTATGACCATTTTTGATAATGGTCGTGGTATTCCAGTTGATACTCATGAAAAACTGGGTATCCCTGCCGTTGAGGTCGTGCTTACAAAACTGCATGCCGGCGGTAAATTCGATAAGGATTCTTATAAAGTATCCGGTGGACTGCACGGTGTAGGTGTTAGTTGTGTGAATGCCCTTTCAAGTAACTTCCGTGCCGAGATTTACAGAGACGGAGAAATCCATGTGATGGAGTTCTCCAAAGGGGCAACAACCATTCCCCTTTCCGTTAAAGGAAAAACAAAGGAAACTGGCACTAAGATCTCTTTCACTCCGGATGCTGAAATTTTTACTCAAACGACTGAGTTTAAGTTTGATATTATTGCAGAGCGAATGCGGGAGCTTGCTTTCCTTAATCCTGAGATCACCATCGAATTAGTTGATGAGCGGGAAGAAGATGAAGATCTCAAAAAGGAAGTGTACCACTATGAAGGTGGCGTTAAGGATTTTGTTGATTTTCTGGATGAACACCGTGAGTCCATGCTTGAAACTCCTATTCATATCACCGGTGACATAGATAATGTCCCTGTAGAAATTGCCATTCAGTACAATAGTTCCTTTTCAGAGAACGTGCATTCTTATGTAAATAATATAAATACCAAAGAAGGCGGTACCCATGTTTCCGGATTCCGGCGAGCATTAACCCGATCTTTAAAATCTTATGCAGAGAAAAACGGCCTCATAAAATCGAATAGTAAAATAAATGTTTCCGGAGAAGATTTTCGGGAAGGGATGACGGCCGTACTTAGTGTCAAAGTTCAGGAACCACAATTTGAAGGCCAGACTAAGACCAAACTCGGTAACTCAGAAGTACAAAGTGCCGTTGAAATTGTAGTTTATGATCAACTCAATGAATACTTGGAACAGAATCCAAAGGCAGCCAAAAAGGTTATTGAAAAGGTTGTGCTTGCGGCTGAAGCAAGAGAAGCCGCCCGTAAAGCTCGGCAGCTAGTACAGCGTAAAAGTGTTATGAGTGGTGGCGGTCTGCCTGGGAAACTGGCGGATTGTTCCATAAAGGATCCTGAGCACAGTGAAATTTACCTCGTTGAGGGTGACTCTGCGGGGGGTTCTGCCAAAATGGGTCGTAACAGAAGTTTTCAGGCTATTCTTCCATTAAGAGGTAAGATCCTCAATGTTGAAAAAGCTAAGATCAACAGAATACTTGAAAACAAAGAAATACAGGCTATGATCACCGCACTTGGAACAGGTGTTGGTCACGGTGATGAAGATTTTGATGTTGAAAAGCTGCGTTATCACAAGATCATTGTAATGACGGATGCCGATGTGGATGGTTCACACATTCGTACACTTTTACTGACTTTCTTCTATCGTTATATGCGGCCACTCGTTGAAAATGGGTTCATCTATATTGCCACACCTCCTTTATATAGGATCACAGTTGGTAAAGATATAGAGTATGCCTGGGATGAAGGAACCAGGGATAAAATGGTAAAAGAACTGAAAAAAGGACGAAGAAAATTTGATGTCTCCAGATACAAAGGTCTTGGAGAGATGAATCCTGAGCAGCTTTGGGAAACAACAATGGACCCTGAAACCAGAACACTTCAACAGGTTAATATTGAAAGTGCCGCCGGGGCAGATAAACTCTTTTCTACCCTCATGGGTGGTGATGTTGAACCTCGCCGTGAGTTTATTGAGCGAAATGCCAAATACGCCAACATCGATATCTAAACTATATTTAATTCAATAAGAATTTAACTGACTTTTATAGCTGATTTATGGCCAGAGAAAAAATTATTCCAATAACTATTGAAGACGAAATGCAATCATCATACATCGATTACTCGATGTCGGTGATTGTTTCACGTGCCCTCCCGGATGTTCGGGATGGACTAAAGCCTGTTCACCGCCGTATTCTATACGGGATGAACGATCTTGGCATGCTTCATAACAGAAATTACAAGAAAAGTGCGCGTATAGTCGGTGAGGTTCTAGGTAAGTATCACCCTCATGGTGACAGTGCCGTATATGATTCTATCGTTCGGATGGTTCAGGACTTCTCACTTAGATACCCACTGGCCGACGGTCAGGGTAACTTTGGGTCCATCGATGGTGACAGCGCGGCAGCCATGCGTTACACAGAGGTTCGCATGGATCGCCTTTCTGAAGAAATGCTGGCTGATATCAATAAAGATACGGTTGATTTTTCTCCTAACTTTGATGACACCCTTGAGGAGCCAACAGTGCTTCCAAGTATGCTACCTAACCTTCTCATCAATGGTTCTTCTGGTATTGCTGTGGGTATGGCCACAAACATGGCACCACATAATATCTCTGAGGTCATTGACGGAGTTCAGGCATATATCGATGATCCTGATATTGAGATCAAAGCGTTGATGAAACACATCACAGCTCCTGATTTTCCAACAGCAGGTATTATCTATGGGTATGAAGGTGTTAAGGAAGCCTATGAAACCGGACGTGGCAAGGTCACACTTCGTGCTCGTGCCAATACTGAGGAATTAAGAGGTAACCGTGAACAGATCGTAATTACTGAAATACCATACCAGGTTAACAAAAGTACTTTGATCCAAAAGATCGCAAGTCTTGTTAATGATGAAAAGATCACCGAGATCTCTGAGGTTAGAGACGAATCTGATCGTGAAGGTATTCGGGTTGTAATTATTCTTAAGCGTTCTGCTAATGCCGGTGTTGTACTGAATCAATTGTACAAGTACACTCAAATGCAGACCACTTTTGGTATTATTAGTCTTGCACTTGTTAAAGGGCGACCGAAAGTTATGAACCTGAAGGAGCTCATCTATCATTTTGTTGAGCATCGTGTGGATATCATTATCCGACGCACGATATATGACCTGGATCAGGCAGAAGCCAGGGCTCATATTCTTGAAGGTCTCAAGATCGCACTCGATAATCTTGATGAAGTTATTAAAACAATACGAGCTTCTGACAGTCCAAACGAAGCCAACATTGAGCTTCGCAAGAAATTTGCCTTGACCGATATTCAGGCCAAAGCTATCCTGGATATGCGACTTCAGAAACTTACCGGACTTGAAAGAGAAAAAATTGACGGTGAGTATCGTGATATCATTGACAAGATCGCTGACTATCGTGAGATATTATCCAACCGTGATAAGCAAACCGCGATCATCAAGGAAGAACTTGCTGATCTTAAAAAACGATATGGCGACGAAAGAAGAACACAGGTTGTTCATTCTGCCGATGACTTCAACATTGAAGACATGATCGCCAACGAAGATGTGGTAGTTACCATATCAAACAAAGGCTTTATCAAACGAATGCCTGTTAGCGGATATCGCCGTCAGCGTCGTGGTGGAAAAGGAATGAAGGGTACCACCACTCGTGATGAGGAATATGTAGAACATTTATTTGTAGCCACAACCCATAACTATATTCTGTTCTTTACGGAAAAAGGTATGTGTTACTGGCTTAAGGTATACGAAATTCCCGAAGGTGGACGCCTTGCAAGGGGTCGTGCTATTGTAAACCTTATCGATATTGACAAGGACGATCAAATCAAAGCCTTTGTTCCGGTTAAAACTCTTGATGACGAAGAATACATCAATGATCATTCTATCATCATGGCAACCAAAGATGGGCTTGTCAAGAAAACAAAACTTGAAGCTTACAGTCGCCCAAGAAGAGATGGTATTATTGCCATTAACATCAAAGAAGGTGACGGCCTATTAGGAGCTGAACTTACTGATGGAGACAGTCAGATCATTCTTGCCAATAAAAATGGACGTGCTATCAGATTCCACGAAGGTGAAGTTAGGGACATGGGCCGAAACACTTCCGGTGTTAAAGGAATGAACCTCAGTAAAGAAGGAGAGATCGTAGACATGGTCGTTATCCGAAATGCACATGAGGCAACGGTTCTGGCAATGTCTGAAAACGGATACGGTAAACGATCATTGGTCGACGACTACCGAGAGCAATCCAGAGGCGGTAAAGGAGTGATTACATTAAAGATAACTCCGAAAACCGGTAATCTAATTGCTCTTAAAGAAGTGACTGATCAGGATGATCTAATGATCATCACTGAGAAAGGCAAAGTGATCAGAATGAATTGCGGTGGGATTAGAACGATGGGTAGAAATACCCAAGGTGTTCGAATTATGCGCTTAGATTCTGATGGAGCTATAGCTGCCATAACTCGTGTAGTTAACGAAGAAGAAGGTGATGAAGAGGAAGAGGAAGATTAAACCTCTTGTCTTCTTTTAAATTATTTATTTATATAAAGGGCTTCATAATTGAAGCCCTTTTTTATATCTACATGTGATTATGCCTAACGATCTCTCATTTTCATATATAATATTAATCTCTTTTTTAATTACATACTTGCTGTGAATGTTATTTCTTTGAAGAAATATAATTACTTTGCGTATAACAGTTTAAAGATGACTGGTTAGTTAAAAATAATATACACTTAACACATAACTGCAAATATGGAAATCTTTCTAAGTCCTGAAAGTTGGATCGCTCTTCTTACTCTAACCTTTCTAGAAATTGTACTTGGAATAGATAACATCATATTCATTTCCATTGTATCAAATAAACTGCCTAGCGAAAAACAAAATAAGGCTCGAATCACCGGTCTTATTTTAGCTCTAATTTTCCGGGTAGGTATGCTTCTAAGTATAAGCTGGATCATAGGATTCACGGAACCCTTATTTACAATTTTAGAGTATGATTTTAGTATCCGCGACATCATTTTATTTGTTGGTGGTGTATTTCTGATCTTTAAAAGCACGGTTGAAATTCATCATAAAATGGAGGGGCAGCATGATGAAAAGGGTAAACAAGAACTTGCCACTTTTGGACAGGTCATTTTTCAGATAGTAGCTCTGGATCTCATCTTTTCTTTTGACAGCATTCTTACCGCCATAGGACTTACTGAAGAACTCATCCTAATGATCATCGCAATTATTATTTCAATAATAGTAATGATAGTATTTGCAAACTCTATCAGTGAGTTCATTAAAAAGCACCCAACTTTAGAAATACTGGCCCTTTCGTTTCTGATTCTGATTGGGTTCATGTTAATGATAGAAGCCTTTGATTTTGAAGTTCCCAAAGGGTACATCTACTTTGCGGTATTCTTCTCTCTATCTGTTGAAATAGTTAATATGAGAATACGTAAGAAAAGAGGCGCAAGTAATCCTGTGAAACTGCGTAAGCGCTTTGAGGATGAATCGGCTGATCAAAAAGATTTGAGCTCATAAATATACAGATTTTCATATGTGTTGCCATTCTAAGCCCAACATTATTCTTAATATAAATTGCTGATCTGACACACCACATTAATTATCTTGAAGGCACACCCTTAATACTGAAATTGATAAGTGATGGCATTTTCACTGTATCTATAATTGTAGCGTATCTATATTTTCTTAAACACTACATGCAGTCAAAGAAAAATAACTCTACTGAAACATTATTCTTTTAAATTTAGAGTTAACTCACTTTCTTCATCAATCTATGGAGAAGAAACTATATTCTAAATCAAATAAAAGAAATGAAAATGAAGACTCCTTAATAAATTCTGATTTTAAAACTACCCTTTACTCTTCCAGCATTTTCCGAAGCAACACTCTTCTTTCTTTGATTAAAATATCTGGAGCCTGAACTTTGATCTTATTTCCAAACTGAAGCAACCACTCGTTGATAAAGCCTAAATTATTGAAATTGAAACTCACCTTAATTTTTTCTGAATTTAAAGCCTCTTTCTTAATAATTTTAGCCGGCAAATTAGCTTCTAAGCGGTCTATCTCGTTTTTTTCAACCTGTAGTATTATCAATTCAGATGTCGCGGCAAAACCGTAAATAAGACTCTCTACATCGATTTCCTCTTTAGTCGCGTATGTTTCTTCCAAAATTTGGACATTTTCTATATTTTCGAGAATAAAATTCCTGCTTTCGCCCCTAAGATGAGAACGACCAATAACATTCCAATGATCTTCGTAAAAAACTAAAATATAAGGGTCAATTTTTCGGATACCGGTTTCACCGGATTTTGTCGTGTACTTGAATTGCATTCTCTTTTGTTGAGCAATGGCGCTGCTTATTAAATACCAGTTCCCCCCTTTCTTTTTCTTACCTCCGAATTTCAGGTATGGGTCAACAATTGTTCTGCCCTCAAGCGATACCATAAAATCTCTCAATTCATCAGGAAGAACATTTTTGATCTTGACTTCCACTCCCTTTGCATCTTCTACAAGTCCTTCATCAACTTGTGACTTCACAAAATTAAGCCCAACCATGATGGTTGCGAGCTCTTTCGATGTGAACATCAGTGGTGGGATCTTAAATCCATCGATCAGGCCGTATCCCGAATACCTATCCCAGGTCACCGGCACATTTATTTCCTCTAAAGCATTGAAATCTCTAAATATAGTCCGCCTGCTAACCCCAAAATGCTCTGCCAGTTCATTAACTGTTTTAGTTCTACCGGGCTGCTGCAATAGCAACATTAATTTCAGTCTTCTTTCAGAGCTATTCATATCTAAAGTCTTGTTATTTCAACCAATGCCTTACCATCATAAAAAGGATTATTCTTCTGCTCAAGAGAAAACACATTTATTTTCAATGGAGGAGCAACTCCCTTAAGCTCTTTCTCTACTTCATTCTCTCCTTTTAAGAGCAGAACCCCCAACCATGGTTTTTCCCGAATCATGCCGATGAGGTCATAGATCTTAAAGGCATGCTTTGTTACCACACTAGAGCCCTCATTTAAATGCAGGTCAGCTATTGATCCGGTAACCGTAGTACAATTATTCAACTGAAGCTTCAAGACCATTTGTTTACAAGCCATGATCTTTTTTGATACGATATCATTTAATACAATTTCTTTATCCCTTTCCGCAATGGCCAACGGAATTCCCGGCAAACCACCTCCGGTTCCAGCGTCAATAATCTTTTCAGATCGCTTAAAAAGATCAGAACTGGCGATAACTAATGAATGCCTTACATGCTCTACAATAGTTTCACGTGAAACATCTCTACTTATAAGATTAACCCGTTCATTCCACCATAATAATTGATCAACGTACTGTCTTATTTCTTCCGAGTGTTTTTGGAGTAAGTCTTCAGCAACACCAAAATTGTTGAATTTCTTGTATGAGATCTCATGTTTCACGTGGAACACTCTGTTTAATTTTTAAGATATACCATCAAAACTGAGATGTCACTTGCGGAAACCCCACTTATTCTGCTAGCCTGACCAATCGTTTCTGGCTTAACCTTTGATAGCTTTTGAACACCTTCGGTTGAAAGGCTTTTAATATTTGAGTACTCAACTTTTTCAGGGATTTCCATGTTTTCCTGCCTTTCAAGTTCTTTAACCATATCAAACTCCTTCTGTATATATCCTGCGTACTTTAACTGGATCTCTATCTGCTCTAATACTTTTTCATCCTCTGTCACAGAATAGATCTTATTTTTAAGATCTGGGTCATATTCCATCATGTCTTTCAGGCTCACCTCAGGACGAAGCAAGATCTTTTCAGCTTTCATGGGTTGAGACATAAGTGAACTTTCTTTACTCTCAAGCATAGGATCCATCTGTTCGGGTCTAACGGTGTAGTCTTTAATGATAGAATCCAGTTTATCTATTGCTTCTTTCTTGGTTTGCATTCTCTTTAGCCTTTCGTCAGAGGCCAATCCTATCTTATGGCCTATCTCAGTCAGTCTGAGATCTGCATTATCCTGACGAAGCAATATTCTATGCTCTGCCCGGGAGGTAAACATTCGGTAAGGCTCTTCTGTGCCTTTATTTATAAGGTCATCAATAAGTACACCAATGTATGCTTCAGATCTTTGAAGGATCAAGGGTTCTTTGCCCTGAATATTTAAGGCGGCATTTATGCCTGCCATCAATCCCTGGCATGCTGCTTCTTCATAACCGGTCGTTCCGTTAATTTGACCAGCAAAATACAACCCATCAACTAGTTTAGTCTCCAGAGAACGACGAATCTGATGTGGTGGAAAGTAGTCATACTCAATAGCATAACCCGGACGTATCATAATAACTTCTTCAAAACCCGGAATAGTTCGAAGGGCCTGATATTGCACGTCTTCCGGTAAAGAGGTTGAAAATCCGTTTAAATACATCTCATATGTACTCCACCCTTCCGGCTCGAGAAACAATTGGTGCCTATCCTTATCCGCAAACCTGTCTATTTTATCTTCAATACTTGGGCAGTAACGAGGTCCAATTGATTTGATACGCCCATTGAACATGGGACTACGATCGAAACCGGTCCTTAGAACCTCATGCACTTTTTCATTTGTATATCCGATCCAGCAAGTTAACTGTTCATCCAATGATGGAAGTGATTCCGTTAAAAATGAAAATCCGGATGGATCTTCATCTCCATACTGTACTTCCAGTTTAGAGTAATCCACCGTTCTACCATCAATTCTGGGTGGAGTCCCTGTTTTTAATCTGCCAACCTCAAAACCAAGGTCTTCCAGTGCCGCAGAGATTCCAACGGAAGCACGTTCACCGGAACGCCCTCCTCCAAACTGGGTCTCTCCAATATGTATTAAACCATTTAGAAAAGTCCCGCTGGTAAGAATCACACTGTGAGAATAGAACTTTTGCCCGGTTTGTGTAATAACACCATCAATTTTACTGTGATCTTCTGAAATTATTAAGTCAACAACATTATCCTGCCTAAAGAAAAGGTTTTCTTTTTTTTCCAGCTTTTCCCTCATCTTCTGATTATAGAGCATACGATCACTCTGGCAACGGGGACTCCACATAGCCGGTCCCTTGCTAAGATTGAGCATTCTAAATTGTACACCGGTCTCATCGCTTACTTTTCCGGACAACCCACCCAAAGCATCTATCTCCCTAACTAATTGCCCTTTTGCAACCCCACCCATAGCAGGATTACAAGACATTTTAGCTATTGCCTCCAGGTTCATTGTAATAAGAAGTGTTTTGGCACCCATTTGGGCTGCAGCACCCGCTGCTTCACTGCCCGCATGCCCACCGCCTACAACGATCACGTCATACTTTGGATTTTTATGATCCATTACTCACTGTTTTTTAATTGTTTATAGCTTATTTTACCCGCTATTGCTATCAAGATAAGAAATTACAGTTCTCTCTACTATAAATACGCTTCTTCGGCGGGTAATGTCTATCAATTTTAGAACATTCTTTAAACAAAAAAAGCTTCCAACTAACGTTGAAAGCTTTTATCTGCGATCCGGAAGGGACTCGAACCCTCGACCTCCTGCGTGACAGGCAGGCGTTCTAACCAACTGAACTACCGGACCTTTTTAAGAGAGCACTAAATATACGGACCATTATACTCCGATGTCAAGAATTTTTAAAAACAATTCAAAAAAATAAGGAACACGCATTCAACCGTCTTCCTTATATCGGGATGGTTTAAATAATAATCACTTACATTGCTTTAGTGACAGCATTGACAATTTCATCACTTTCTGGTTTCACATCACTTCTAAACCTTCTAATGAGTTTGCCCTCTTTATCGATTAGAAATTTCTCAAAATTCCATTTAATCTCTCCAGTAAAATCTGCATTCTGTGCTTGTGTCAAGTAAGAGAATAATTCAGACTGATCGTCACCTTTCACTGAAACCTTAGAGAACATTGGAAATTCAACTCCATAATTAAGTGTGCAGAATTGTTTGATCTCTTCATCAGATCCGGGCTCTTGTCCATTAAAATTATTGGCAGGAAAACCAAGTATCACCAAACCATCATCCTTATATTTCTCATATAAGTTCTGAAGACCTTCATACTGAGGTGTATATCCACATTTCGAGGCAACATTAACCACCAGAATTACTTTACCTTTATATTTTTCCAGGGAAACTTCTTTGCCATCAATATCCTTCATCTTATAGTCAAAGATACTATCGTTATTTATATTCATATTAATTCCCAAAAACAGTGCAATTAAAATTGATAATACTTTCATATCCGATTAATTATTTAGTTATGTATTGTTTAAACTGTTGAACGAATCTAAATCATTCCAAAATGAACAAATTTAAGTTAACTCTTTTTTCAATAGTTGCCTTTGTGCTATTACCTATTACATCGCAGGCTCAAATGTTTTCGGTTGGAACCAACAGCCAGTCCAATTTTGGTAATTTATACTCCCCATATATTCGAGCAGGAGTTCAATTCGTTGATTTTGAATATAAAGGCTCAAATATTAATAACATTCCCCTTTTTACTCCTTTAACATTTAATGGAGAAGCTGCTTACATAGCATATGAGTCTATGGGTTTTAATATAAATGCTGTACTTGGTAACTCATTGACTGGTTTAAACAACTCTAAGTATTTTAGTATGAATTTGAACTTTAAGAATCCATTCTATCTGATAAACGGCCAAAGCTTTAAGGCAGGGATCCCTATTAAATTAGACAGTAGATTGGTATCGGTTCGAAATGATGACATAAATGAAGAGTTTTCCCAAACATCATTAAGTGCTGGAGCAGGTTTAACGGCTGCAATAATAAATCAAACTAAATTCAGTATAACAGGTGAATTTCTGACATCATATGGTTTTAGTACCGCAAGTGGTGGGTTTTTGGGGGGCAGTGTGTTTGGTTTGAGTGGAAGTGCACGCATCAATTTTTATAATTTATTATTCGGAAAGAACATAAGTTTAGGTTATGACTATATTTATGATTCGTACGACATTGATGAAGAAAGATTAGATTACGATCTTTCAGGACATACAATCACATTGGGAGTATCGCTTTGAAGCCCGACAAATTTCTTCTTGAGCTGGAACAAATTCTCGAACAGGCAGGATATACTCTGAGAAAAGAAAGAGGATCCTTTAGAGGAGATGAATGCATAATTGAAGGTCAGAAGCTTGTAGTGGTAAATAAAAATAAGCCTATTGAGTCTCAATTAGGAACCATGGGAAGGGTTTTAGGAGAGATCGACCTTGCCGGTGTATATATCAAACCTGCTGTCAGGCGTAAATTGGAAGATCTTTGGGATCAATTACAGGTTACTCCCATTGAAAACACGGAAGATTTTGAGTTAGAATGAAAGTAACATTTCTAGGTACCGGAACCTCCATGGGCGTACCCGTTGCAGGAGGTTTCCGAAGTGAAAAACTTTTCCATGATCCCAGAAACTACAGAACCAGATGTTCTGCCTGGATACAACACAAAGGTCAATCGATTCTTATTGATGCGGGGCCTGAATTCAGAATACAAAGCATTCAGGCAAAACTTCAGAAACTTGATCATCTCCTCATCACCCACGAGCACATGGACCATGTTGCTGGGTTAGATGACCTGAGGATCTACTCTTATATCAATGAATCAGCCTTACCTGCATATGCCTCAAAAAACTGTATCGATTCCGTTCGAAGAAGATTTGATTATATGTTTGGGGAAAACAAGTACCCGGGTTCAACTTCATTAAAATTAATTGAAGCAAAAGAAAAGTTTTCGATTGGGGAACTGAATATCACAACCCTACCGGTAATGCATGGAAAAACAGAAGTTAACGGATATCGTATAAATGATTTTTCTTATGTAACAGACGTAAAAGAAATTCCTGATTCAACACTGGAAAAAATAAAGGGATCAAAAGTATTGGTTTTAGGTGCATTACGCTGGGAGCCTGAACATCCCACGCACCTAACTATACCTCAAGCCGTTAAAGTTATTGAAGAGCTGGAGATACCGGAAGCTTATCTCATTCACATGAACAGTTATGTAGATCACGAACCGACAAATATTAAATTACCAAACCACATAAAACTGGCATATGATCAACAGATTATAACTGTGTGACCTACAGGAATTTTTTGAGTTCAGGATCTGATTTAAGCTGATCCACAATATCTTTCACATTCTGGGCTTTATTCAGGTTGCATACTAAAATGGCATCTTCTGTTTCCACTACTGCTACATTGTCCATGCCAACCAATGAAACCATCTTTCCGCTTTCGGAATAAACATAACTGTTCTTGGTTTCACTGAATGTAGATTTCTGAGATTTAACCACATTCCCTGATCCGTCTTTTTCTCCAAGATCATAAACAGCAGTCCAGCTTCCTACATCATTCCATCCAAAATCTCCGGGAACTACAAACACTTCTTTTGCATGCTCCATGATTCCATAATCAATGGAGATAGAGTCACAGGAATGATAGAACTGATCGATAGACTCTTTGTGTTCATTTTCAAAAAGACCATGATTAGCCTTTAAAACCTGTTTATACATATCAGGCAAATGCTTCTCAAATTCTTTCAGAATGGTTTTAGCTTTCCAGATGAACATCCCACTGTTCCAGTAATAGTTTCCTTCCTTAAGAAACGTTTTAGCTGTTTCTAGATCCGGCTTTTCTTTAAAGGCTTTAACTGAATAGATATCCTTTTCACTGATCTTTTCTGAAACAGACTTGTCTCCCTGAATGTATCCATATCCGGTTTCCGGTCGATCAGGTTCAATGCCAATGGTAACCAGGTTAGAACCTGACTTTGCCTTTTCAACCGCTGCATTAAGATATTCCTTAAAAGCATTCAGTTGCTCAATATGATGATCAGCCGGTAACACAACCATTACTGCTTCAGGATCTTTTTTGTACAACAGCTGAGCTGCTATTGCTACACAGGGTGCCGTGTTTTTGGCAACCGGTTCACCAATTATGTTTTCTTCAGGTACAGAAGGCAACTGTTCTTTCACTATGTCCACATAATTGTCATTGGTCACAACCAAAATTCTTTCCTGAGGAATCATGGATTCCACCCGTCTTGCGGTATTCTGTATCATGGTCCCTTCACCAAACAGAGAAAGAAATTGTTTCGGTAGTTCTTTTGTGCTTCTTGGCCAAAATCGAGTTCCCGAGCCCCCGGCCATTATAACTGCATAGATCATAATGTTGTTTCTTTTATATATTCGTTAATAAGAAAGAAGGTAAGATATAATTGATCAAACATGAATCATATCTGCTCTTCTAAGACTTATTGTAAAAGTTGATCCTTTATTCGGTTCACTTTCAATTGTAAACTTCTCCCCGTGGGCTTCCATGATATGTTTCACTATGGCCAAACCAAGTCCTGTTCCACCTCTTTCACGAGACCTGGATTTATCTACCCTAAAAAACCTTTCAGTAACCCTTGGAATATCTTTTTCATCAATTCCCATTCCCGTATCCAATACGGAAACAAATACACGGTCCTGTTGTTTAGGTTTTGTGAATACCGATACTTCAACTTTCCCTTTGGGTACGTTGTATTTTATACCATTTTCTATCAGATTAATCAACACCTGTTTCAGTTGATTCTTATCTGCCTTGACCTGAATACCACGATCAAAATCATTGATTATAAGCGTAATACCTTCTTTTTCAGCCTTGTAATTCAGGCTTTCAATGATATCATTCAATACCTCAAAAAGATAAACCTCTTCTATCTCTGATTTTAACTCACCGGTCTCAAGCTTCGAAATTTCCATGAGATCTTTCGTCAAATAAATGAGTCGGTTCACGTTCCTCATGGCTTTCCTGAGGAAATCTCTGTTGACCTCTTCATCTTCTAGAGCTCCATTAAGAAGTGTTTCTATAAAACCCTGAATCGCAAAGATCGGTGTTTTTAATTCGTGAGAAATGTCACCAATAAATTCTTTACGATAGTTTTCAATTCGATTTAAGCGCTGGATCTCCCTTTCTGTTGTCCGGCTTGATTTAATTCCCTGTTTGATCAGGTAATCCAGTTCATCCTTCCTGCCAAATGATATATCATTGTATTCAGCAAAACGTTTTCTTGAGATATTTTTGAATAATTTCTCAATGATATCTAACCTTTTACCGGTAAGCATAAAAATAACAACATAGCTTATAACAAAGACCAGGACAGCGGCTATGAGAGAAAGTAAGCCCGCTTCGGAAGCAGTAAGGTCAAAACCAAGCCAGGATATCAGAAAAAGCACAAAACCGGAAATTATTGAAACTAAAAAGCCTAAACGTACACCGAGTCTATAAATCCCTTTTTTTGTCTTTGTGGATTTACTCATTCCTTAAATCTGTATCCAACTCCTTTAATGGTTTCTATATAGTGATCACCCAGTTTTTCCCGGATCTTTCTAACATGAACATCAACGGTCCTGTCAACTACATAAATATTATCTCCCCAAACCTTATTAAGTAGTGTTTGGCGATCCCTGACTTTGCCCTTACGGCTTGCCAGATAATACAATAGCTCAAATTCCTTACGGGGCAGCTGAAACTCTTCCTCCCCACGCGTTACAATATACCTGTCTTTATCAATAACAAGATCGTGTACTTCCAGGCGATTTACTTCTTCTTCAGTTTCATCAAACCGGCGTAATACAGCTTTTATCCTGGAGATCAATTTAGTAGTACTAATTGGTTTGGTTATATAGTCATCCCCGCCTTTATTCAACCCTTCAACTTCAGTCTTTTCATCACTGCGTGCAGTCAAGAATATGATAGGAATTGATTTAAGCTGGTCATCCTTGCGCATTTTTTCAACGGCTTCCATGCCATCCATCTTAGGCATCATAATATCCATTAACACCAAGTCAGGATTAAACTCTTTAGCCCTTTCGATTCCCTCTTCACCGTTTTCAGCCTTTATTACATTAAAGCCTTCTTTTTTTAGATTATATTCAATGAGATCTAAAAGGTCTTTTTCATCGTCTACGACAAGAATTGTTTTATCAGCCACAATACAGGGATTTAAATGCTGGGATTTAATTATACAATGGTACTAATGTACTGTATTAATAGAAAATTTGTAGCCATTAAGAAATTGTTACCGGATCACAGTTCTTTGATCAACTGAGTAAAAACCCAATACCCGCAGGTTGATGCAACAGCCATCCCGTTAAACTATACCTTGGAACATTTGTAGTGAGTACCTCGTGTTCGATCTTATCACTTTTAAATAGCAGCAACCTTTTTGCCAAGGGTTCTACTAAGAACTCTTGTCCATCTTTATAGATAACGAGTTCACCGCCATCCCCGTTTTTCCAGTTTTTATTCAGGTAAATAAGAACCGTGATCTGTCGGTTTGTTCTTTCGTTGAATTGATCAAAATGCCTGTGGTAATGTGAACCTTCCGGATATTTGGCGATGTGAAATTCAGAACCTGATAAACTCAAATAGCAAAATTGCTTCAGGTTTTGGGTAAGTTCATCCTTCAACCCAAAAAACGATGATAGTTCAGCATCCCGATTTTCATCCAGCCAGTATATGAAATCACCTCTGATCTCAGCTTTTACCTGAAAGTCTTGCTGAGCACCAATGCCTGCTTTTTTCAATTTATCGGCTGATTCCATTTCATGAAAGAAATCCATGATGTTTGAAAACAAAGACTCACTTATGAAATCATCAACGATCACATAATCATTTTCAGCAAGTTGGTCCATCCACCCCAGCCATTGTTCTTCAGAATAAAACATGGATCAATATTTTGATAAGCTGTTGGTTTCTCTTGAATCAAAATAAAGATACGCTGTTTTAAAAAAAGAAAAGTATAGACGCATATATTATTTTCTTAATTATAACTTTCTTAAACAAAACACCTAAAGCTGTTTCTTTTCAATAAGCTAACCCTCATATTATATAAATGAAATTCTTTACCTCACAGCTCAGCTATTTTGTTGCTAACCGTAATACCAAGATCAACATAAAGCGACTCATCCGTTTTGTGCTGATACTGATAGCCATGATCCTACTATATGGTGTTTTGTTTCATGAAATCATGGCCATGGAAGGACAAGACCACTCTTGGGTAACCGGATTCTACTGGACAATGACAACCATGACCACACTTGGTTTTGGTGATATCACCTTCCAATCTGATCTGGGGCGAATGTTTTCAATATTAGTATTGGGGTCCGGGGTTATTTCACTGTTGATCATGCTACCCTTTACCTTCATTGAGTTTTTCTATGCTCCATGGATGGAAGCTCAACATAGAGCCCGCGCGCCCCGTGAACTCCCGGATAATACCCACGGCCATATCATCATTACCAGCTTTGATGCCATCACTAAGTCACTGATTCGAAAACTTGACCAATACGGGCATGAATATGTGTTGTTGGTGGATGAGTTGGATAAGGCTTTAGAGCTTTATGATCAAGGATATCGAGTAATGGTTGGGGAACCTGACGATCCGGAAACCTTCCGTAAATTGAAGGTTGAAAAAGCGGCCATGGTTTATAATGGCGGCACAGATATGTTCAATACTAATATTGCTCATACTATAAGAGAACTATCTCAGGACGTGAAGATAATTTCATCCGCTAACTCATACGAGTCTATGGATGTGTTAAAATTAGCCGGAAATGATCATGTTTTACATATGGGTAATATTCTGGGCCGGGCACTTTCACGGAGAACACTTGGTCAGGATGCGCGGGTACATACGGTAGGTCGGTTTGGTAAATTAGTTATTGCAGAAGCTACTACGTATGATACACCCTTAGTTGGTAAAACGCTTAAGGAGAGTAAGATCCGAGAGAATTTTGGTATAAACGTTGTTGGAGTATGGGAGAGGGGGCATTTTTCAAGTGCTCACCCGAACCTTGAGATACATCCTCACAGTGTACTGGTGCTTGCCGGAACCATCGACCAACTTAGAAAATATGATGAACTTTTCGGTATTTATGGTATAAGTGATGAGCCGCTTATTATTATTGGTGCGGGAAGAGTTGGCAGAGCTACAGCCCGACATTTAAAGCAGAGAAATATTAAGTATAAGATCATCGATAAAAACCCTGATCGTATACTGGATACTGAAGATTTTATTTTGGGTGATGCCGCTGATCTTGAAACACTTAAAGAAAGCCGGAATCGATGACGCTCCAAATGTAATCATCACCACTAATCAGGATGAGGTTAATATTTATCTCACTATTTACTGTAGAAGCCTTAGGCCAAATATCCATATCGTTTCAAGGTCCACATTAGAGCGAAATGTGAATACCCTTCACCGCGCCGGAGCTGATTTCGTAATGAGTTATGCAGCAATGGGTGCCAATGCGATCTTCAACATCTTTGAGGAAAATGATATCGTGATGGTTGCTCAGGGTCTAAACGTATTCAGCCTCCAAACACCTCAAAAGATCATTGGCAAAACACTGGTTGAAACGGATATTAGACATAAGACCGGCTGTAACGTTATTGCCTATCAGGTTGATGGAGAACAAAGAATCAACCCGAATCCGAATGACCCTATTCCGGAAAACAGTGAGATCATTCTGATCGGTAATTCAGAAGATGAGCAGCACTTCATTGAATATTATAAAGACGAATAACGTTTATTTTTTTCGGATCAGTACAACCGCTTCCAAAATGATCCATATGGTAAAGCCCAGAATGATGGCCCCAAAGGAAAACAGCAACAAGTTGCCATCGTTACCGCTGTAACCCGACCAATCGAAAATCACCTGCTCTGTCATAGCCCATAAGGTCATGATCATCAAAAAGATCATTGGTACCAACGTGAATACAATTGATCGACCTTGTCTTTTCAGCCAAATGGTAACCAAGAGTAAACTAATGCCAGCCAACAGCTGATTGGATGTACCAAACAACGGCCACAATAGATATCCACCGGAACCGAGACCCCTTGGTCCCTCAGGCAGAAGTACCAAGGCTGCACTTGCTGCAACTGCTATAAGAGTAGAAGTTTTAACTTTAGTCAATGGCTTAACACTATACTCCTCCCCCAACTCATTCAGAATATATCGCATCAACCGGACTGAGGTATCCAGAGTAGTGGCTGCAAAGCTGATCACAATAACAGCAATGATCGTTTTAGCTACTTCAAGCGGAATAAGCAATGCTGTTGCAAGCTGTGCGGCGCCTTCCACAAAAATATTCAAACCAACGGCTCCTGCTTCTGAAAAGGAATGATATACATTTGTAAACTCACCCGTGGTATTAAAATAGGTTACAACGGCTACAATAGTGATCAATGCCAAAGCACCCTCGCCAATTGCTCCGAGATACCCCACAAACCGTGCATCCGTTTCTTGATCCAGCTGCTTGGCTGTGGTTCCGGATGAAACCAAGCCATGAAAACCGGAAATGGCACCGCAGGCGATCGTTATGAACAACAAAGGAAACCAGCTAACATCAGTAGCTTCTGTATTGGTAACCGGCGCTGTTATTTCCGGGTTACTTACAAAGAGACCCAGATAAAGGATCAAAAGACCAAGAACCAGCTGATAGGCATTGATCAGATCCCGGGGCTGCAACAATTTCCAAACGGGTAAGGTGGAAGCAAAATACACATAGACCATCAGCACCATGATCCATACAAAAAAGGCCATTTCTATTCCGGTCAAACCAAAAATCACATCCGCTTCAGCTCCTCCAAAATATTGAACCAGGTCGATTTGAAGCACCGGAACATAACTTGCAACGATGGCCGTAAAATACATCACAAATAAAACCACTATTGATGGCACCACCATATTTCCACTCTTTCGATAGGCTCTGATCCCGATCCAGATGGCAAGGGGTATTTGTATAAATACCGACAGAACTGTAGCCGGAAAATTGATAAAGAGATTTGAAATAACCCAGGCAAAAACGGCATTCACCATCAGAACCAGGATCAAAATTATGAACAAAAATAGCAGTTTTGCCCTGTGGCCAACCAGCTTATTTGCAAGCGTCCCTACAGATTGCCCCTTATGTCGCACTGAAAGAACCAAGGTACCAAAATCATGGACACCTGCGGCAAAGATGGTTCCAAACACCACCCAAAGCATAGCCGGTAACCAACCCCAATAAACAGCAATAGCAGGACCAACAATGGGGGCTGCCCCGGCAATAGATGTAAAGTGATGCCCCAGAAGAACAAATTTATTAGCCGGCACATAATCCACATCGTCCTGAAATTCGTGTGCGGGGGTCATGTAATCTGGGTTGAGCCGATAGATCTTTTCAGCCAGAAACCTCGAGTAATACCTATAACCGATAAAGAATAGAAAAAGAGAAAGAGCCGCTACCCAGCTTGCCTGCATGAAGTTATCTCATTTAATTTCAGATTATTCAACCATAAAGCATCTTATTTACTACATTTCGTTTTGTTATGCAAACTTCAGCAATCACCTTCACTGCTAATATAAATATTTAACATTTCCGGTGTACGACTCAACGTTTCTTATCAAATTAGTTCAGGCTAAAATGCCCTTCGGTCAATACAAAGACCGCTACATTACAAGTCTGCCCGTGCATTACCTCGAGTGGTTTTCAAGAAAGGGGTTTCCAAATGGGCAACTCGGTCAATATTTAGCCACCATGTTCGAGATCAAAACCAACGGACTTGACGATATACTAAAACCGATCATTAAGGAGTACCGGTATTAATAGTTTCGGGGCTGTATTAATAGATGTAACAACAAGTTTATTATTTGTACAAATAAAGTACATTACCCTTGTACTTTTAACTAACTCCTTCCTTATGAAACGTTTATCCTTTCCCCTCCTGGTAATCCTCACCCTCCTGTTATCTTTTAATTCGCTTGCTCAGGAAAGAAATATTCTTGCAGAACTTGAAAAGATCGCTGTTATCGACCAGAAGGTCATGATGCCCATGGGTGATGGCGTAAGACTGGCAACTGATATTTACCGACCTAAAACAGATGACCCGGTTCCTGTTATATTTTCCCGAACCCCTTACAATTTTAACACTTATCGTGATGGGGAATTATCAACCCGTACCTTGAATACAGCGTATGAAGCTGTTAAAAGAGGCTATGCCTATGTTGTTCAAAACGAACGTGGCCGTTTCTTTTCAGAAGGTGATTGGAATATTCTGGGAACTCCATTAACTGACGGATCTGATGCCTTTACATGGATGTCTGAACAAGACTGGAGTAATGGCAAAGTTGGAACACTGGGTTGTTCTTCTACTGCAGAATGGCAAATGGCTGTGGCTGCGATGGATCATCCGGCCCATGCTGCTATGGTTCCTCAGGGCTACGGTGCCGGTGTAGGCCGTATCGGTGACTTCTACGAACAAGGTAACTGGTATCGTGGTGGCGCAGGACAAATGTTATTCACCGCATGGTTATACTCAACCCAACACGATCCTATGGCACCTGAATTGCCAAAGGGTATTTCTCAAGATGAACTGCTACGCTTACAGCGCTTTTATGACATGGCTCCTGAATATCCCCGTGTTGACTGGGAGAAAGCATTGAAGCACTTACCGGTGGAAGATATCATTGAAAATGTGAATGGTCCCGAAGGGATTTATGAAGATATGATCACCCGAAAGCCAAATGACCCCGAATGGTATCAGGGCGGATTATATCATGATGATATGGATTTTGGCGTTCCGAGTTTTTGGTTTGTTTCCTGGTATGATGTGTCCTCCAGCCCAAATCTGGCTCTTTTCAACCATGTGAGAGAAAATGCATCTGATCCTGAGGTCAGAGATAACCAATATCTTGTTATTGCCCCGACCCTGCATTGCGGCTATACACGGGCTACAGAAAATACCGTAGTTGGAGAACGAAGTGTAGGTGATGCAACCCTGCCCTATAACGAAATGGTATATGACTGGTTCGATTTTTGGCTAAAAGGTGAACAAAATAACGTTACCGAAGAAATGCCTAGAGTTCGTTACTACACCATGGGTATGAATGAATGGCAAACTGCCGATCAGTGGCCACCAAAAAATGCAGAAATGACGACGTATTATTTAGGCAGTGATGGAAGTGCCAATTCAAGATTGGGAGATGGCATTTTAACTGACTCTGCACCCAATAATGATAACCCTGATACATTTACCTACGACCCCATGAACCCTGTTCCATCTTATGGGGGAAATGTATGTTGTACCGGAAACGCAGTTCAGGGCGGGGCTTTTGATCAGCAGGAAATGGAACTGAGGGATGATATTTTAGTTTATACATCCGCTCCACTTGAAGAAGGTATTGAAGTGAGTGGTTTTATTGAGTCCAGGTTATACCTCTCTTCTGATGCGAAAGACACAGATGTTACCATAAAACTGATAGACGTTTATCCGGATGGCAAAGCATATAACCTGGATGAAACCATACAGAGAGTTCGTTATCGTGAAGGATATGACAAAGAGGTATTTATGGAAAAAGGTAAGATATATGAGGTAAATTTAACCCCCATGTCTACCAGTAATTACTTTGATAAAGGACACCGAATAAGAATTGAGATCACCAGTTCAAACTTCCCGCGGTTCGATCGAAACCTTAATACCGGCGGTAATAATTACGATGAATCAGAAGGAGTTACTGCAACCAATTCAATTCATCATTCAGAAGAATATCCAAGTCAGATCCGGCTTCCTATCAGTTAAGAACTGAACAAGCTAAACCAAAATATATAGGTAATAAAAAAGGCTGTGTTAAAAAACACAGCCTTTTTAATAATGTGGAAATTTAACTTTCCTTAGTTATTGTTTTCCCAGTTTGTTTCACTTGTTGGTCGCTCTAACTGAGTAAACACTGTTCCGTAACGAGCATCGATCTCATTCAGGCGATCATATCTTCTGGCATCTATCCAGCGGTGACCGCCTTCTGCCCAAAGAGAGTAACGTCGCTCAAACAACACCTGATCAATGACTTCCGCCGTGTTTGCCAAGGCAACCGGTGTCAGTCCCCAGGTACCACGGATCAAATTGACAGCCGCTTCTGCATCAACAATATCAGTTCCCTGATTTCTCTGAGCCAATGCTTCCGCATAAATAAGGATCAATTCCTCATTTCTCAGGTATGGTATCGGAGATTTATTGCTTTCCCAGCGTGCATCCTGATATTACTGCATCTACAGGAATATTAGCATTTGATACTGGTGTCGGTTCGCTGAGAAGAACTTATTGGCAACACGCTGGTCATTCGCTTCAGCATCATCTATCATTGAAGGATGAACCACAACGATCTGATTCGTATTAGCATCTAAAGGATCAAACAGTGGGTTGAATGAATCCGGTGGATCACCATATACATGGTATACACCAACATTCATGCTGGCTTCACCTGCAGTGAGATCCATGAATGAGTCATCCAATGCATCCAGTGCACCGGTCCAGTCCTCCGCATAAATTGAAGCACGGGCTTTTATAGCACGGTTAACCTGCTGTAAACCGGCAACTGAATCAAAACCATACTCACCAAAGCCATCTGTTAAATTAAATGGCAATGTGGCAGAAGCATTATTCAGATCAGAGTTGGCTTCATCCAGAAGATTCAGGATCTCTGTCAGAGCATTGTCATAACTGAGAAACGGTCCCGGATTAAGCGGTTCGTCAACATCAATACGAATACCGTTTTGATATTGACCATGAAGCGGGATCAAATACTGAAATGCTTTGATCGTTTTAGCAAAACCTAAAATTGCATTCTTTTCTGCATCAGTAACACTGGTTGTGTTTATCAGTTGCACCAATAAGCAAGATTTGCCTGCTTTATTGCCTGATAAGGTGTGTTATAAACACCACCTGACCCAAAGAAATTTGGATAGGGAGTAATTCCCTCCTGTCCTAACCAGTCAATGGTAAATCGTGGATCTGATTCGAAAAATGCCCAAACTTCACGGCCAAATGAACCGTAAAGTTGAGTAGCATTACTCACATAACCACGATGACGGGCTTCAAGGCCTGTTACCATATTTTGGAGTTCACCGCGAGAGGCATCCTGTAGCACACCTTCTACAGAGGGATTATTTGGGTCAAAAACCTCATCAACCTCCGTCAAATTACACCCTGTCATCATAAAGACTGATAACAGTACAATAGTAGTACTAAATATGTAATGTTTAATGTTTTTCATGATAATCATTCTTAAAAGTCGAGGTTAATGTGAAAGAATACTCTCCTTGAACTCGGATAAGGAGTAACCTCTACCGATTGAGCAATAGGCTGAGCACCAAAGTTTGATACTTCAGGATCATAGCTGTTGTAATCGGAGAATAAGAGAAGATTCTTACCTGAAACACCTAATCTGATTCTTTCAACGTTTAAACTTTCAACCAAGTTTGTTGGTACTGTATAGTACAAACCAACTTCTCTTAGCTTCAAATAAGTTGCTTCGTCAACAAAACGGCTAGGATCAAAAGGTCCACGATCGAGCCCGTTTGGTGTGCCATCACCATCATCATCTGCGCTCCAATCCGGTGTATTTCCACCGCCATCAAGCAAGAATCCAGTCAGGTCAATGTTATCCGCCCCTTTGCTGTATTGAAAGAGGAAACTAAACTCAAAGTTAGCAAGGAAGTTCAGTTCATTATACCATGACATTTGGTAATCAGGCTGAGCATTCCCATAAAAGGTGAGTCCGGGATCTTGAGGATTACCTACAATAGTTGTAGGTGAATATCCTTCACGGATCAGATACTGACCAAGTGAAAGCCCAAATCCACCGGTTTCATATGATGGTATATCCAATCTTGTGATCTCTGAATCATTCTTCCAGTACAACAATTTTGTTAGCCATGATAAATTGGCGTTTCGTATTGGAGAGGTAGTCAAACTAAGCTCTATACCTTTGTTCTCCAGATCAGCGGCATTAGTTGCAATGGCGCTTATACCGGTTGAGGAAGGAGGACTTTGATCAAGGATCAGGTCACGTACTTCTTTGATGTAATAAGTAGCTTCTATACCGATCTTGCCTTGGAAAGCACTGATATCTGCACCAAATTCGATCTCACTGGCTGTCTCAGGTTTCAGGTTTGGATCGATAGCTCTTGTTGAAATAACAGATCCAAGACCTCCACCAATATTAACACCGGCAAGTGCTTCAAAGGTAGAACCAAAAGATGCTTTTCCACCGGTTTCACCATAGGCTGTTCTCAGTTTGAACTGATCGATCTGATCAACATTCCAGAAACCGAAGTTGGTCAGGTTAGCAGCAAGAGAAGCCTTTGGAAAAGCATAGAACTCATTTTGCATGGCGTTCAGTGTCGATTTATCAAAACGAACACCAACGGTACCGATCAACTTATCTTCCCAGTTGATCTCTTCCTGTGCAACCAATCCAATATCGGATACTTCCTGAAAAGTTTGTGAAAACACAGACTGAACCTGAGCTTGATTCAAGTTTGTTTGACCGGGAGCCAAACCTCTACCTCGGTTCAACAGACGATTGGATTCCTCATAAATACGAGTGTAACCTAACTGTGTACTAAAGTTAAATCCTTCCACATCAATATTATGAACAAGGAAGGCCTGCAAATTCAGATTGAAATTATCCTGCTTACCATGGATCACATCACCCGGCGTAGCACTTGCCTGCTGTGACTGAAACCATTCAGGAAAATACACTTCAGAGTTTGCATTCAGGTAATCAAAACCCACCTGTGTGTTGAAACTCAGGAAACTGTTATCATCTGAATAAAGCTGAGCTTCCAATCTTAAGACTTTGCAGAAATCGATTTACGATCTGATTGTTAATCGCATGATCGCGCAATGCATAAGGGTTTTCTGCGAAATATGGGTTATTTGGATATACACCATTTTCATCCGGTCTCAGGTCTGCATAGCTGGGTACATAGGCAATGTTGTATCCAATACTACCACCTGTACCATTCTGATTACCGGTAAATCCTCGGTCAGAATCAGTTCTCACAAAGTTAGAAGTAGAAGAAACTGAAATATTGTTGTTTATAGAATGATCTACATTCAACCGAATATTATTTCTGTTAAATCCTGTATTCTTAATGATACCTTCTTCATCCTGAAGTCCTGCACTTAAATAGAACTGTGTTTTTTCACTACCACCGGATACACTGATCTGAGTGTTGGTAAGCAAACCGGTCTCACCATACATTTCTTCTTCATAATCAAGAAGATTTCCATTCTGTTGAAACAAGGCTAACTCCTGATTTCTTCTAGCAATAGCTTCAGGAGTTGTTCCATCATATATTAGATTGATCTTATCCTCGCTACCACTTATCAAATCCAAGTAGATTCAAAGCAGAAGCAAAACCAACATCTTGTTTAATACTTACTCTGGTATCACCGGCTTTACCTTTTTTGGTTGTAATAATGATTACGCCGGCATTCGCACGGCTACCATAAATAGCAGCGGCAGAAGGACCTTTTAGAACCTCGATAGATTCAATGTCTTCCGGGTTAAGGTCAGATATACGGCTGGCAACACCATCCTGACTGGCTCCACCGGCACCACTTACAGAAGAACGACCTGTGGAGATAACTGAGTTATCTACATAGATACCGTCAATTACATAAAGTGGTTGAGATGAACCTGCACCAAGCGTTGAAATACCGCGCAACTGAACGTTACTACCACCACCGGGAGCTCCGCCACTGGATACAATATTAACACCGGGAAGTTTACCCGATAAGGCACCGTCAATGGATTCATTTACGGTTGTTCCTGCAAGTTCCTCAGCAGATACTGTACTTACAGCATTAGCCAGGTTACTTCGTTTCACATTAGAGGCAAGACCGGAAACGACGATCTCATCAAGTCTGGAAATATCCGGACGTAATTCAATATCAAGATCAACAACTGAATTACCATCTCTGTTGACCTCAATGGTTCTTGTTATATAACCAACATAGGTTATTCTTAGGGTTGCTGATTCTCCTTGTACCTGTAAAGAGAATTCGCCATCAATGTTCGTAGCAGCACCACCACCTGAATCTACATTCAGTATGGTAACACCAAACAATGGTTCATTACTTTCTGCATCGGTGATCGTACCCGTCACCGTAAATTGTGCGTAAGCACTGGCAGTAAGAACAAACAGCGACAATACAAAAGAAAACGCGTGTTTGTAGAAGTTTTTCATATAGCGTGAATTTTAGTTAGAGTTAATTAGTGCACATGTAAATACTTCCATGGTTGGAAGTCACGCTAGTTACCCAAATGAGAGTTAAATCTCAATAGACCATTACTCAAAGATAGGAACGATCAAATCTTAACAATTATATAAGATGCAGTTAATCAACAGGTTACAAAAAATTTATTTCTGAAAATCTTAAACTAATATCTTTTCGTTTATAAATATTTTACAGGCTGATGCTATTTTCAGCCTAAAAACATGGAAATTCGCATATATATAAGGTTAATAATAATAGTCCTTTTTATTTCTTTTGGATCAAAATGAGCATCGCGAGATCATATACAGAGTGAGCTATCATAGCTGCGATAAGCCCAACGTAAGAGGCAAGAAAACCAAGTAGTAAACTTAGCCCAAACATCATCACTCCAAAAAGTATATGCCCTGCTGATTTGAACTTAAAATAACCGTGAATTCCAATGAAGATAATAGAAGTAAATACATTACCGAGCAGTGGCTGAATGGCTCCTCTGAATAGTATTTCTTCTCCGGCACCGGCAAATACAGATATCTGAAACTTATCAAAGAGAGAAAAGCGGGCTTTTGAAAGAGCTTTGAAGACTGAAAAATCAGAAAGCACATTTGAAACCGGAGGTATTTTAATGATAAGGTAAATAACAGCAGATGATAACACACCGGCTCCCACCCCAAAACCAACCTGATCTAAAACTGCATAGTTACTGTTAAAAAGATCCACCAGCCAGCCTTCGTGCCAGTATTTAATGATGAGCAGTGATATAAAAAAGTAGATATTAGCCGAGACCACCGACATGATCAACAGCTTTCCGGTAGTTAATCCTGATAGATCATTCATTCTTTGATCAGACTGGGGTTCATTTTCCATGAAATGAAAATAAGGCGGGGAGTTGAGAGCTAAAAATGGGAATGAATTACATTTTATAAATAGAACACGGATGACGCGGATTTAGCAGTTGGTCGCGGATTGTTTGGATATAAAGTAAACAACACCCAATCTATCTCATTAGCCCTATTTGTAACACAACACTGATATACCGGTAATCCAAATTGATATAGCTGGGGTAACAGTAAATCACCAAATCTTTTACCAACTACTTAGAGTATTCTTTATTAAAATTATAAATTACACCACTTTCCCAACTTCAAATACCTCTTCACCCAGTTCTTTTGCTTTTTTCTTTACAGCATCTATCTCATCTTCAGAAACTACGGCTATCAAACCAATACCTAAATTGAAAGTACCCTGCATATCATCTTCGGGTACATTACCAATTTCCTTTATCATTTGGTAAACAGGTGGGCGTTCCCAGGCATCCCAGTTAATATTGAGTTTCAATCCCTCAGGAAGAATACGTTTCGTATTTCCAACAATACCACCACCGGTGATATGCGAAAATCCATTCACCCCTTTCAGCATTTTCAATTCGGTGATCAATGACAAATAAGAACGATGAACCTTTAGCAGTTCATCACCAACCGTGCTGCCGAGATCTTCCACATAATTCTCAACTTTATACTTACTGAAAAGTACTTTTCGGGCTAAAGAATAACCGTTAGTATGGAGTCCAGAACTTTTGAATCCCAGAAGAACATCCCCTTTTTGAATATCAGATCCGTTGATAACTTCATCTTCATCCACAATACCAACAATGGTACCTGCCAGATCAAATTCCCCTTCATCATAGATATCCGGCATTTCAGCTGTTTCACCTCCAATAAGAGCTACTCCATTTTCCTTACAGGCTTTGGCAAATCCTTTTACAACATCCACACCTACTTGCTGTTCAAGCTTACCGGTTGAGAAATAATCCAGGAAGAAAAGAGGTTTGGCACCACAAACAGCAATGTCATTCACGCAATGATTTACCAGATCCTGCCCAACGGTATCATACTTACCGGCTTTAAAAGCCACGATCAGTTTAGTTCCAACGCCATCAACAGAACTAACAAAAACCGGTTTTTTATAAGAACCGAGATCCGGCCTGAAAAAACCACCAAAGCCTCCAATATTAGTAAGTACTTCCGGTCCGTGGGTGTCTTTAACCACACCTTTTATGGATTCGACCATTTCTTCACCGGCTTTGATATCAACTCCGGAATCTTATAGTAAGTGTTCATTTGAATTATTTTTATGCCAGCCACACTAAAGAAGTCACCTATCAGACTATTATTCAGTTTTGTGTTACTAGTCGTATATGTGTGCTAAATGATGATTGGAGTGCCAGGCGTACAGTGCAGCAGATTTTGCTAGGCTAAACTGAACCTGATCCCGGTTTTATAAGATCGTTTCCATTGCTCTTCATCAAGGCTTTCATAAATGCGGATCATTTTTTCATGGGTATCTTCCAGCATTTGAAGGGTAAGTTCCAATGGTATCCCAAATTGATCCTCAATGCTGACCCATGCATTCTGATCGTAAGGTCTTATTATCGGATCATCTTCTGTAAGAGCTGTTTTTATCCTGATAACTGCATTCGTATGGGCGTCAAGTAAATGAGTGATCACTTCTCTGATAGTCCAACCGTTTTCCCGGTAAGGGATCATGAGTATATCATCAGAACAACCTTCAATTTCATCACGAATACGTTCTGGAAGTAATGCAATATCATCGATCCAAGATTCACGTTCCTCTTGTGAATGATCTTCTGTGAACGAAAGTTTTCCTATGGGATATTGTTTATTCATGACTCACAAATATAGAAGGATTATCAGAGTGTTTTAAGAACTTTTTCCGATTGTTTTCCACACTAAAGAGATTATAAGTATGAGATTTATATAGTTTAGTAATAGTAGTAGAGACTGTGGATAAGTGGATAACTTTTTTATCCAAAATTCTACCATTGCTATTAAAATATATGTGGATAGATTTGTTTATAACTCGTTCATATAAATCAGTACTTTAACAGGGATTAAATTTAATTGTTCACATTCCTATATACTTTGTACATAAATAAGCCCGTATGAATGTTAACACCAAAAGTTATTCTTTTTGAATGTTGATAGTCTTGAATGTTTGTGGAATCATGTGCACAATTATGGTCGATTTTAGTTATCCAACATTTGTCAATGAGTAATCCACATAGTAATCCACATATTCACAGTTTATGAAGGCAGTCATTCAGCGCGTTAGTTCATCATCCGTTATGGTAGATAATGAGATCACCGGAGCCATCGATCAGGGGCTTTTGGTATTGATCGGGATCCATGAAGATGACACCAATAAGCAAATGGAATGGCTCTGTAATAAGATAATCAAACTTCGGATCTTCGAGGATGAAGAAGGGAAAATGAACCGATCGGTACAGGATGTGAATGGAGGAATATTATTGGTTTCACAGTTTACCTTATATGCCAATTCAGACAAGGGAACCCGGCCAAGTTTTATAGAGGCAGCGAGACCTGATAAAGCGGAGCCTATGTATGATGACATGATCGAATGGTTTAAAGCTAATACCAACCTCAACATTCAAACCGGTGAATTTGGAGCCATGATGAGCGTAAAAATGGTGAATGATGGACCGGTGACGATCATTTTAGAAAAGTAAATTAAGGTAGCAGAACCTTCGAGCGTTTAGTTATTTTCTTGAATAGGCGAAAGTGTGAAAGCTACAAAGAATCCATCAGACCGGAAATCAGTCAGATGGAAATAGATGTTGAATTAGGAGAAATTTATATGTCTGTTATTTTCATATTTATTGATGGAGTTGGACTGGGAGAAGAATCCTCTGAAAATCCATTTTATACCGACAGGTATAAGTCGTTTGAAATACTGACTAACGGTTTATTTAATTTAAATGCTATATCTAAAGTGGAAAATGGTCGGCTCTTCAAACCTATTGATGCTAACCTCGGTGTAGAAGGTTTACCGCAAAGTGGAACCGGTCAAACGACTCTGTTCACCGGTCGAAATGCCGCCAAAGAAATTGGAAAGCACTTTGGACCCTTTCCCCACACGGGTATAAAACCTTTTCTGAAAAAAGAAAGTGTGTTTCATGCGGCTTTGGAAAAAGATAAAAAACCATACTTTTTGAATGCCTACCCACCGGTATTCTTTGAACACGCTAAAAAGCGAAATCGATGGAGCTGTACTACTCTTATGACCAAAAGCTCCGGCTTAAAATTGAACTCCACTGAAGATGTGCTGAATGAGACGGCTCTGACTGCAGAGATCATACAAAATGCCTGGAGAGATAAACTGGGCATTGATATCCCAAAAATTACCCCTACCGATGCAGCCAAAAGATTACTGGATGTAGTACCTGAATATGACCTTCTGCTGTATGAATACTATCTGACAGACAAAGCCGGCCACAGCCAAAAAAATGAGGATGCACAACGTGTACTGAAACCACTGGATGAATTTTTGCTGCACATCATAAATAATATGAAGAGCTCGGATACTTTGGTCATAACCAGTGACCATGGAAATCTGGAAGATCTATCCACCAAAACGCATACCCGAAACAAAGTGCCACTATTTGTTTTGGGCAGTAACGTTCACCAATTTGAGAATGTAGAAAGCCTGACGGATGTGAAAGATGGTATTATGAATGCTATTATTCAGTAGTGGAAATATTAGAATAGGATGGACTTAAAGAGTTTCATTACTTTGGGGTATGAAGAAAGAAATTGTCTATTTATTAACGGGACTTTTAGTGTTTTATGGGGTATTGATGATCCCACTGGATACATCACCTGAGATCCAAAACAGTTCAAATGAGACTCCATTTGTTTGGGATCAGGATGAAAGATGGGAACAGCTCGAATTAAATTTCAATACAGCTAAAACAGATCAAACTATAAGTGTATCTGATTCCATAGAATCAGGTTTCATTATGATCGATCAACTTATAGAAGAACTTAGCGAGGAAAGTTTTGATCCGACAGACCCAAGATTAAATGCACTACTAAATCAATTCTTTAAAGTGGCTCCATTTATAGCTGCTGAAGATAACGGTCAGGATGAGTTGACCCGGCTCTATAACGAAGGAAGAAAAGTCATCAAGGAGGAGTCGGTTCACTGGAATATTGAAAACAGAAAAAGCCGGATCACTCTATATAAAACATTGTATGGAATGCGAGCCGCTGTGGAAGAAGTTTTGCTTCAGTCAGAGAACGAAATTGACCCTGTACTTCATGTACAGGACGAACCATCATCCACACCATCCACTGAAATATTAGGTATTAAAGTTCACAGTGGAGATATGTTGGTTTCACGGGGTGGTGCAGAAGTATCGGCATTGATATCACGGGGAAACGATTTTCCGGGAAATTTCTCACATGTGGCTCTGATATATGTTGACGAAGAAACAAGCACTCCTTATTTAATTGAAGCCCACATTGAGAGGGGTGTGGATATTGCCACGGCTGAAGAATACATCAACGATAGAAAACTGAGATTTATGGTGTTGAGACCCAGACAGGATCTTGCTCAGTTAAAGGTTGACCCCATGCTTCCACATAAAGCAGCTAACTACATGTATAATGAAGCCCGAAAGCGGCATATTCCATACGATTTCAAAATGAATTTCTATGATCCTGAAAAAATGTTTTGCTCAGAGGTAGGCTCCTATGCCTATAAGGAATTCGGTGTTCAGCTTTGGCCAGCGGAGTCGACAATCTCTTCAGATGGAGTCGTTAAAGTGATGAATACCTTTGGGGTAGAGAATTTTGTAACTCAAATGCCTTCGGATTTGGAGTATGATCCTCAGTTGTCAGTTGTTGGTGAGTGGCGTGATATGAATGCCCTGTTTGAAGATCATTTATACAACTCCGTCATAGATGCCATGCTTGTATGTGCAGAAAATGGAGAAGACATTGATTACAATAGTTGGATGTTGCCTGTGATCCGTGTTGTTAAAGTCTACAGCAAGATGCTTAACTGGATGGGTATGGTCGGCCCTGTACCCGAGGGAATGAGTGCACTGGAGGCTGCTAAAAGTGATGCATTTATTAATAGGCATGAATCTCTTAAACAGGAGGTTCGTGAAAAATCAGAAAGGTTTAGGCAAGAAAATGGATATATACCTCCATACTGGGAACTAGTCAGAATAGCAGAAAACACAACAGGTTGTACAGAAATATGAGTAAAAAAGTCCATTTGGTACTTGGAAGCGGTGGTGCACGAGGAATTGCTCACATTGCAGTCATCGAAGAGCTTGAGAAGGCCGGATATGAGATTGTTGAAGTTATTGGATGTTCTATGGGGGCTGTAGTTGGTGGAATTTATGCTGCCGGTCACCTGAAAGATTACAAAGAATGGATACTCAGCCTCAATAAAAAAGGAGTATTTGATCTACTGGACTTTACCTTTACCAAACAGGGCTTCGTAAAAGGAGAAAAGCTTTTTGCCAAGCATGTTGAAGTTACAGGTCAGGAGCAAATTGATGAATTCTCCATTCCATTCACAGCGGTCGCCACCGATATGCGTCATCATAAAGAGGTGCATTTCACAAAAGGCGATCTGTATAAAGCCCTGCGGGCATCCGTTTCTATACCGGGCTTTTTTGTACCTGTCGTTGAAAATGGAATGGTTTTGGTGGATGGCGGTGTACTCAACCCCCTTCCCTTAGATCTCGTTAAAAAGCAGGAAGATGCAATAATAGTCGCCGTTAATCTGAATGGTAAACCGGATCAGAAATTCGATAAAAAACCAAAAGCCGAAACAGATACATTCGACGAAATGCAAAAGTGGTTTGATAAGATGCTGCCGGATGCCATGAAATCTAATCGAAAGACAAAATCAAAAGCAGAGTTGCCGGCAAAAGAAGAGTCCTTTTCACTGATAGAGTTAATGGACAGCACCTTCAGTTTTACACAGGACCGACTAACGGACCTTATGATCGAAATGTATAAACCGGACCATGTTATTGATATCCCAAGAAATGCCTGTGGAGTATTCGATTTTGATCAGGGAAAAAAAATCTATGATATTGGAAAGAAATCCTATCGAAAGGTTTTGGGTTAATAGGTATGGAGCAGGGATTTACCTGAACCACTCTTAAATTTCCAAATTATATCTATTTATAACATATTATTTAAGCAAGGAAATAATATAAAAAGGAGCCCAAATGAACAGATCTGAGATCATTGATCACGTTAAAAACTTCAACGATTACTGGGATGTAGTGGTCATAGGGGGAGGCGCAACAGGATTGGGAGTTGGTGTTGATGCTGCTTCACGGGGTTATAAAACTCTACTGTTGGAAATGCATGATTTTGCCAAGGGAACCTCAAGCCGTAGTACAAAACTGGTTCACGGCGGTGTAAGATATTTGCAGCAGGGAGATGTTTCTTTGGTGATAGAAGCCTTGCATGAACGAGGATTACTGATCCAAAATGCCCCCCATCTGGTTAGTCATCAATCATTTATTGTACCAAGCTATGAGTGGTGGAACGGCCCTTTTTATGGTGTGGGGATGAAAGTGTATGATGCCCTGGCGGGTAAACTGGGTATCAATAAATCCAAGAATCTGTCCAAGGAAAAAACATTGGAGAAGATCCCAACACTGGAGCCGGAAGGTCTGCGTGGCGGTGTGATCTATTACGATGGTCAGTTTGATGATTCCCGGTTATCTATAAATCTGGCACAGACTATGCACGATGAAGGAGGTTTCCCGCTTAACTATATGAAAGTAATGGGATTGAAGAAAAATGGACAGGATCTGATCGAAGGGGTTAAGGTTCGTGATATGCTAAATGGTGAGGACTTTGAAATCAGTGCGCGGGTAGTTGTTAATGCTACCGGTATCTTTTCGGATGATATCCTTGAAATGGATGAGGAAGGCCACAAGAAGATCATTCAGTACGCTCAGGGAATACATCTTGTTTTGGATAAGGAATTCCTTCCCGGCGATTCTGCCATTATGGTTCCTCATACCGATGATGGTCGCGTACTTTTTGCAGTTCCGTGGCACGATAAGGTTATAGTTGGCACAACCGATACTCCCGTTGATAAAGCCACCCTGGAGCCAGTAGCCCTCGAAGAAGAGATAGAATTTGTGTTACGCCATGCCGCTCAGTACCTGACCAAAGATCCGGATCGCAGTGACGTAAAAAGCGTGTTTGCAGGAATTAGACCATTGGTGAGTCCGCCCGAGGCCAAGGATACTTCTGAGATATCACGAAGCCATCATATACAGGTTTCTGAATCTGGATTAGTAACTATTGCCGGAGGGAAATGGACGACCTATCGAAAAATGGCAGAGGATACGATCGATCAGGCTGCGATGGTGGCAGGACTGGATGTGAAAGAAACGCCCACTAAGGAACTTCGTATTCACGGCTGGCTGAAAAATGTGGATCGGAAGGATCATCTGTATGTGTATGGATCCGATAAAGTAGCTTTGGAAAAACTGATCGAGCAGAAACCGGAGTTGGGTGAAAGGCTCCACCCTGACCTTCCCTATTTAAAAGCTGAGGTCATTTGGGCGGTTCGAAATGAAATGGCGCAAACCATCGAGGATGTGCTTTCCCGCCGAACCCGTGCTTTGTTATTGGATGCCAAAGCCAGTGTGAAAATGGCACCTGAGGTTGGGCGGCTCATAGCTCGTGAATTTGGCAAAGATGAAGCCTGGGTGGAACAGGAAGTCAAAGAGTATGAGCAGGTGGCGAAGAACTACATATTGAAATGAATATTGAAGTTGATACTACTTGGTTAACAATAAGTCGTTTGTGCTTGAATCTAATACATTCCTCTCTCTGGATTATAGCAGAGCTAAATCCTGTCTCTCTTCGAAGAGAGACAGGTAAACAATTTAAATCTGCTTATACATCCAATAAGGCTCCGACCTTATGTCCCTTTGGAGGGACAGCAAGGGCAGCTCGCTGCGGCTTGCGGGGAGGAGCGTCACTCAATCTCCACCACAGTTAGATAATTTCATTTCTTCTTATCTTAAGGCAAAACCATATCAAATATACCTGCATGAAGATCGAAGATGCCATTCGTACCCGTAGAACGTTTAAGCTTAGAGCTAATCCTGAATATCCCCTGCCCGTTACAAAAGGTGATGATTATAGGAAAACTATAGAGGAATTGATTGAGCTGGCTGCGCAGGCACCCTTTCATCATGAAAGTCCTGAAAAGCAGAGATCGAAAACATTGAAAGGATCAGAGCCATGGCGATTTCACGCAATAGACGGAACGGGCTGTAGAAGATTACTGGAAGCACTTATCGATGAAAAACCGGTGAAATCCACTGATGGTATCAAGCAAATGCTGGCTGCTGCAGATACGTTGATATTGGGGACTTGGATACCGGAAAAGAGTCGTAAAAAAGGGCGAAAGTTTCACCCAAATGTGAAGAATATGGAACATATTGCCGCTACCGGTGCCGCCATACAAAACCTCCTTCTTGCGTCAACTGACCGCGGGATCAATGCCTATTGGTCATCGGGTGGGTGCTTAAGAAAGCCCAAAGTTTTGAAGTACCTTGGCATTCCGAAACATGAGATACTTCTGGGAGCTATTTTTCTGTTTCCCAATGAGTTTCCTGAATCGGTTCAAACCAAAACAGGAAAGAATGCAGATAATCGAGGCGGACTCAGTGATTATATGGACTGGGTTCAGCCGGGGTAAACAACCAATATCGAATAACCAACATCCAACGTTAAACCAAACACAGGTTCGCACCAACGCAGAGCGTGTGGAGCGAGTCATAGGAGTATATACGGCTTTGCTCCAATGACTCTGCGGAGGAGCAAAAGAGCAATCTACCACCATGCCTCACAGATGGTCATTGAATGTTCCGTGATGGATGTTGGATATTGACTAACCCATCAGTGCCAACAAATCATCGATCTCGTCCTGATCGATCAACACCGAGTCCAATCCAAGTTCTTTCTTAATTCGATAATTGCGATTAGGACCCAGGGTATAGAACATGCGGAGCTGCTCCAGCTCGTTGTCGAAGTAATTTTCGGTGAACCGATCTTTGAACCGGATGCCCATCACATGTTCCTCGAGTTCATCAGCCAGTAACCCGGAGCTGCCTTTTAAAAATTGATCCACCAATACGCCCGTTTGAGTATCCAGATTGATGTGAAATTTTTGTGGGGTGATGCGGTTCAGCAACTGACTGGGTAAGTAGGTTGCGCTTTGGATGGGTCGGTTCATGACATATAGCAGTTTCAGCATGGCACCGAGTCCCTTGCGCGTTTTAAGGTGACCTTTAAAGCAGCCATACACATTCGGGTAATCATCCATCACCCGCATAGAAAGTCGAAATTCACGGCTGTTGCCCCGGCGCGCCGTAGAAATATAGTAGTAGGTCTCCGGTTTTTTATTGGCGTGATTAAACGGAGGTCGCAGTGAGCGAATAAGTAAATTCTCAAGCAGGATCGCATCCGTCTCTGAATTACAGACCTCATAGGAAACCCGTTCAAGGTGGGCGATCATCCGCTGTATTTTCCTCGATTTGGAATAGCGATAGGAAGTGATCCGCTGCTGAAGATCCCTGGCTTTTCCTACATACATTACCTGATCATGGCGGTCGTACATGGTATATACGCCGGGTTCGTGAGGAGGCAGCTCCTCCCCCATGGCATTATTCACCCGTTCCTTTTGGGTGACAGCTGTAGGCTCAAACAGATCTAGGGTCACTTACTGTAATTAATTTGATTGCTAACAACGGTGGCTAAAATAGGGGAAAGGAATTTTGAAAGAAAACTAAACCAAAATAACATTAAAGAAATAATGCAAAAAAACCCGCTCAAGTAAGGGCAAAATTTTGATAAAGATTATAGTTATCATTTATAGATCAAACATTAAGTCGTAATTGAAGAAACAATAAAAAAAGACTGTAATAATGAGAGTAATAATTGGTGTCCTGCTCTTTACAACCGTATTACTTGGCTGCAATAATTTACCAACCTCAGTGAGCCCTGAGATTGGAGAACCATTCAAGATCAAACTTGGACAAAGTCTGGAATTTCAAAATGAAGCTCTGAATGTGCGATTCGAAGAAATGCTTGAAGATTCACGCTGTCCGGAAGGGGCAACCTGTTTCTGGGCCGGTAATGCCAGGATCATTATTCAGCTGAACGACCTGAAAACGGAGCTGAACACTTATTTGGATCCTAAAATAACCGATATTTCTGATTTTACTGTAGAACTTATATCACTTACTCCCTATCCAAATATCATTAAGAAGATCGATAAGGATGAATATACCGCAGAATTGAGGGTGTTAAGGAATTAAAGTTTATTGACTTTCACACGATAGACGGAATTGGCTCCTGTTACAAAAAGTTCTGTTTCATCATTACCCAACTCCACATTGGTGATCTGTTCCTCAAATTCCATGTTGGCCAACTGATTGCCTTCATTGTCAAAAACGGTCAAGCCATTGGGACCTGTGGTGTAAAGCCGGCCGTCAGAATCAGTGATCATGCCATCGGCCGCTCCTTTATCTCCCGGCATTCCAATATTTGCAAATACCGTTTCATCAGACAGATCCCCATTTTCAAGAACCTCAAAACGAAGGATATCTCCGGTTTCTGAATCGCTGACATACAAGGTGGGTTTCATCCGGAGAAAATGTAATTCCGTTGGGTAAAGAAAGCCTGTCATACAATAGTATTAATTCCCCATCTTTTTCAATTCGATAGACCCCGGCAAAACTCAGCTCCTGATCTTCTTCTGAAACTCCAAACGGCGGATCAGTAAAATAGATCAAAGAATCAGATCGTATAGCCAGATCATTGGGGCTATTAAGTCTCATACCCTGATATTGAGTGGCAATGGCTTCTAGTTCTCCATTCTCAAGCAGTCTTGAAACCCGGCCATCGTGTTGGGTCAAAATAAGAGTGCCATCAGGCATACCCTCAAGGCCATTTGATCGGCCGGAAGAATCTATGAAGACTGTGGTCTCTGCTGATCCAGGTTGCCATTGAAAGACTTTATTAGCCGGAATATCACTGAAAATGAGACTCCCGTCTTCAAGCCGGTGAGGCCCTTCCGTAAACTGGTAACCTGTGGTAATAACTTCGGGGTCACTTAATGAAAACTGTTCGTTTGATTGACAGGAAATCATCAACAAAACAGGAAGAAAGAAAAAGGTGGCAAACCGTTTAAAGTTATTCATAGTACTAAATTGTTGTGGATTAGGTTAGGGAATTTGCCGGTTTTCCAATTAATTGACAAGTATTAGTTGAAGGTCTTGGAAAACGATTTATTTTCTTATTATAAATAAAGCAGGTACAAAGCGATCCGATGCAGAACCTTATGAAACGACCGATAAAACTCATCTATTTATTATTAGCAGTGAATGTTACGACAATTGGCTGCACTGACACGACCGGCCCCTTTCCAATGGGAATTAATGATGGTGAGTTTGTAGCGATCATTGATGGAACATCAGATTTCAGAGGTGATGCCGGATATGAAATAATTGTACCCACCTCAGAGTGGACCCCGGATGTATATTCTGATTCTGTGCTTTTTCTGACTTTAAAGACGGGAGAGATAAACTCGAACAGAGGTACGTCGGTTACTATTGGGCTTATGCTGAATACGCTGTGGGACAATAATTCTGAGAAACTGGATATTGGATCTACAACTATCATTAATTCATTTGTAGATCCTAATACACTGGAATATTACGTGGTGAGGTCAGGATTCATCAGCATCAGGGAAAGATCAAATGATCTTTTAGTCGGTGAATTCAATCTTAGAGCTGCCGTAGATTCGAGTGATAGTGACAGTTTGAAAATTACGGGAGAATTTAGAGCAAAGCCAAAGCAGTAAAAGTTATATACGGCTCTAAAAACTTGTGATATGATTGTCACCAGGTGATCACCCTATCCTTTTGATTTACCGAGAAATAAGCCAAGTGGCTTAAGTCCTTCGAACTCATCAAATACCACTTTGAGTACGCCAACCAATGGAATGAAAAGGATCATGCCGGAAATACCCCAGATAGAGGCTCCCATAAAGACGGCGATGAGTGCGACAAGTGGATTAATTTTTACTTGTGAACCAACCACATAGGGTGTGATCAGGTTGTTTTCCAGGAGCTGAATAAGCCAGAGAGAGATTAGAATGGCTACCGGATAGAACATGGAATCGCTGGTAGCGATCGAGTACAAAACTACAAGCAGTGATGAAATAAAGACACCGATATAGGGTATCAGGTTAAATACGGCCAGCAGAACGGCAAAGAAGAAGGCGTATTTGACATTTAAGACCACCAGTACAACGTAGAAAAGAACACCAACTATGAGTGTAACCAGCATGAGTCCTCTCAAATAATGCTGGGCCACTTCAATGATCTTGTTAAAGAGAGACCCTGACTTGTCGTGATAATTGATAAAAAGCTGAAGTGATCCACGATAAAAAATATCCCGGTAATATAGCATGAAGAAAATGTAGAGTGGTATCACACTGATCACAGTCAGTAATCTGAATACTGAAAACAATGAATTTCTGAGTTCTGTAAGTCCTGTGTTGATGATCTGTGAAACAGAGTTACTGGCTTGACGGGTCAGAAGTTCGTGCGGAATCCCGATTCGCACTTCAAGAAAATGCTGCAGATCGGTGATCCACGTATCAAGTTTTCCGGTTACGGTCGGAATATCCCCGAGTAAACCCGCAACTTGAAGAGACAATAGGTAAAGGATCACACTTATAGATGCGGTCACAATGGTCAAAACGGTAATGATGGACAACCAACGTGGAAATTTTATCTGTTCGAGCTTCTCAGTCAGTGGTAATATCAAAAGCGCAATGAATGCAGCCCAAACTAATGGTAGTAAAATGAACTGGGCTTCGATCATAATATTGACCGTCAAACCCCGATGACCAACAGCGCAGCAGCTCTTTATTAGTTTGGAATTATCAGTTGTTTGTTGCTCCATATACTTAATATGGCAGATAAATAGGTTTCTTCAAACCGCTTATTTGGATCACATGAATATAATCATATACCATTGTATAAGATCAAAAAAATTCTGAGATTAAATCAAACACCAAAATAAGCACAGCAGATAAAGTAAAGATAGAAAAGGGGTCTTTTGAGACAACATAACCATTCAGTTCTGTTATTGGGAGGTGAATTAAAATTAGGTTTGCCTGTAATACGATGTTTGGGAGAGGTGCCGGAACTATCCATTCATTACGCTGCCAGGGAAAAAACGAGTACAAGATTCAGTCGATATCTGAATTCATATTTGGAACTTTCCGGTGAAAATGAGGCTGAACAACTGAAAAGCCTCAAAGATATCATTCATGAAACCGGTTCAGATGTACTCTTACCTATTGATGAACCGTCTGCTGAGTTTGTTATCAAATATAAAAATGACCTATCTCCAGTAGTAAGTATTTCGCCTTTGCCGGATTTGGATACACTGCATCAAGTGATCCGTAAAAATGTCCTGAATGAATGGCTTGAAGAACATGATCTGCCTTTTGCTAAAATATGGAAGATGCCTTCAAGACCGAAAGAGACTTTACCTGAATCACTGACCTTTCCCATTCTTTTAAAACCTGTTTGGGATCGTGGCGGAGATGCAGATGGTATAAATGTTCGGATGTTCGATGATCGGCAGGAAATGGATGCCTATATTGAAGAACATAAAATCGATACAAACAATTATTTACTTCAGGAATATATACCAGGCTATGATATCGACTGCAGTTTATTGTGTAAGGAAGGAAAGATATTGGCCCATACATTGCAGAAGGGTTTTATTCTGCAGGACCTACAATATTCCCCCGGCATAGAACTGCTTCATAAACCTGAATTTCTGGAACAGATCGAACTAATCATTAGTAAGCTGAACTGGTCGGGCATTTGTCACCTCGACTTCCGATATGACGGATGGGATAAAACCTATAAACTGGTAGATTTTAATGCTCGTTACTGGACTACCCTTCTTGGTTCATTGGTTGCAGCCGGAGTTAACTTCCCATACCTGGCGTATCAAAGTGCACTTGGAGAGACATTTCCCGTTCCTGAATATGAGAACATTCACTTTGTATTGACAATCACGCGCTTTAAAGGAGCTGTTCAAATCTAAATAATGAGCATCCATATTCCATTCAAACAGACCGGTTTGTACTATGCACTGTAAGATCCACTGCCGGAATTATTCAAGGTCTCATTTTTGAGCAATTCTTAACACCACCTTAGTCATTTAATGGCGGCTGAAGCAGCAAATTCACGATAAGAGGTATTCGGTCGAGCGTTTCCTTGAGGAAGATCCTTTCAGTAGGGCTATGTGCTCCGTCACCTACAGCTCCCAAGCCATCAAGAGTGGCAGTAAAAAGGCTCGTATAGCTGCCATCAGAGCCTCCACCCGATGTCCCTTCCTGTAGGTCCAGCCCAAGTTCCTGCCCGATTTCTTTAGCTTGATACCACAAAGCTCGGTTCCGTTTGTTTTGTACCAGGGGTGGGCGGCGAAATCCCCCTTTGATCTCTAGCGTCACTCCTTCCGTATCTGAAACCATAGAGGTGATTTCTTCGGTGAGTCGTTTGGCATCTGCTTTGGTCTGCACCCTTACATCTACCGAGGCTCGACTTTCAGGAGCCACTACGTTAGTACTGATACCGCCGTCAATCGTACCTACGTTGACTGAGATCCCATTATCAGGATCATTCAACCTATGGAGTTTTTGAATGAGATAGGATAATTCCAGAATGGCACTCCTGCCTTTTTCAGGTTCAATTCCGGCATGAGACGAAATACCTTTGATGAAAATATCAAAATGCCCTACTCCTTTTCGCCGTGTTTTGATCTTACCATCAGGATCTAAGGAAGGTTCAAGAACAAAGGTACGGTTCATGGATCTGGCAAGTAACCTGATTCGTGAGGCTGATTCCGTACTCCCGCTTTCTTCGTCAGAATTCAGGAACAGGATCGGGGTAACGTCAGGTTTCATATCTTTCATGGTCATAAATGACCTTTAATGCCGTCAGCATCATAGCTATACCGGCTTTCATATCATAAATACCCGGCCCGGTCAGGGTATTATCTTCACTTTTGAATGGCATCTTATCAAGCGTACCTGTTGGCCATACTGTATCAATATGACCAAGCAATAACTGAAAACAATGGGTTTGCTTAGTGTTAGGCCGGGCATATAATTGGCCACCGCTTTTATCCCCATTCAGTAACTGCACCTTATAATCCAGCTCTTCAAGTTCCTTTTTAAGAATAGAATATAATTTATTATGGGCTGCAGGGTGTGCCGGCGGGGTTTCTGTTGTAACCAGTTTTTTAAGGAGCTTCAGAAAATAGGATCTGTAACCGGGTTGGATATCAGTGTAATATATATCAAAAGCTACTTTCTCCATGGCTTATTTTTTGAAGTCCTTGGGAAAAGGAAAAGCCCGGGTATCTTCTACAGTTGTATAGCGTCCCGGCGATACATAAACCAATTGTGGATTTTTCCGCAATTTTTCTCCATCCGGCTGTGAAGGTTTTCGGATGAAATCATTATAGGCATGAGCCGCTATGACTTCTCCAAGAATCAGACTGTTCTCGCCGAAACCGTCAACAAACCGCTCCAGCTTACACTCCAGGAAAATGTACCCGTTCTTAATAAAATGGCTATCAACTTCTGAAGCTGGAAATGTATCCATGCTCTTTAATTCAGGCTTGGTATCATTATCGCAGCGAGGCGAGGCTGTAAGACTGGTTAAAACCAACTGATCGGGTTTTGGATATGTTACTGTAAACTCACCGGTTCGTTTAATATTCTGATACGTTGAATGATTGGGTGTGCACACAAAACCAAAGTAGTTATTCCAACCAAGTGGAAACGCCATATGTTTGGGTGCAAAATCAGGAGAGGAATCAGGTTCGATAGTACCTACAATTACTAGTGGATGAACCGTAAAGATCTGATCCCATACAGGAAACTCAAGATTAAGCCGGGTTATATTTTGTTCGTTATTCTCTTCCATAGGAGGGTAATTTAAGGTTCAACAATTTCATCCAGATTCCAGGTGGTATGAAGCCCGAGTGTTTGCAGTAATTCGTAGAAGAGTTTAGGGGGATTTTTGAGCCTGATCTTCCCGTTCTTCTCACCAAACATGAATTTATGCATGAAGATGATAGCTTTACTGTTTACAAAATGTGCATGAGAGAGGTCGATATGAAGATTTCTTCGATCGCCAAGCTCCTCACTTATCATGCGAACCGAGTTTAGGTTGAAATCACCGGGCAGCTCTACTTCCAATCTATATTTATTTTTTTGGTATTGCATTGTATTCCTGCTTAATAATTTCTTTTAGTTTGCCTGCAATATCTGTGTAGGTCTTTATCTTATCAAAATCAGTTTCAGCCATGATCTTTTGCATTCGCATAAAATCGTTTTCATGATGGAATAAAGGCATCAAACCGCTGAAGATGAACTCCTGTTCTTTAAGCCACTTGATAGCGTTATTTATTCTGTGATCATTCAATGGGAGGTCTATGTATATGGCATTCAGGTTTAACTCTTCTATACTTCGAAACAAACGCAAGCAGCTTGTTTCAAAGGTTTTACCATAATCTTTGACGGTAATGAGCACATTTTGCGTCTCATAATTAATCGTGAGTCCAAGGTCTGTCTGATCCGTTCCGGATGCTGCAGGATCTGCTGAACTGATTGTCTGATTTTGTTTGGTAAACTGAGCATAGACTTCACTGAGTATGTCTTTGTAAACCTCAGGTAATATCACCGGCTTCTTCCATAATTTTGTGAGCGGCAGAAAGTCCATAACCACACTGACAATTTCTGAGGTTTCAGAGGTCATGCCTTTGTACAGTTTTTGTGGTGATTTTGCGAGGATAAGAGCGGTGCTTTTGAATCCGAATTTATCGTTTACCTTTTGGCTTATGATGTGAAAAGTGGAAGCCATTCCGAATAAACCTTTGAGGCCACGCTGATTACTCATTTTGATGAGTTCATTCATCATCTTTTTCATGAGTCCGCGGCTGCGGTGGTTGGGTGAAACAACAGCCTCACCCACTTCACCGATCATGGAGTCTGTACTCTTGATGACCGCAAAATAACCAGCCGGGCCACCAGACTCAGTCCTTACAATAGTGCCGAATTTATACTCGTGTTTGATGGCGGTCTCGATCCTTTTTGGGAAGTAGAGATCTTCTTTGGAATAGGTGTAGCTGTAAGACCTGTAAATAAGCTTAGCGATATCTTCGGCATCTTCAGAGGTTGCAGGTGTCAACAGATAATCACAATCGGGTTCCGGCTCATCAAGATCTTCAGGATCCAGATGCTCAGGCAACATATCCTTTATATGAGAAGAGGTAAATTGTTTAACCAACCGAAATTCTTTGCCATCTTTACCTCTATTCAGGAATAGAAACTGATCCGTCATTTTTCGGATGGTCATTAAAGCGGCTCCTTCAAAATCATGGTCTTTGATCGCCTTCTCCGGATCATAGCGATATTTTTCCGGGTCAAACGGCTCTCCCTTTTCCTGAATGGCGATCTCAATTTCTGAAAAAGTATACTGAAACCAGATCTCAATGTAACCGGATTCATTTTTATAGCCGTGCAAAAGTATATCAGTTAAAACTTCATCGGTAGCTAATGCCATTCTGGCCGCATCATCGCGCTCCAAACCCATGTTGACGCACCATTTGTAGGTGAAGTCAGTGGCTGAGCCCAGCATAGGCAATCGTGCTTCTAAAAGTAAATGAGCTTCCATGACGTATACCGTTCATTTACTATATAATATATATACAGATATGAATTTTGTGTGTAAAACTCACTTAAATTAATTTTTTCAAGCCTGCCGGATTAATTAGATTATTGGCAAGAGTAATGATCAATGAAATAAAATTTACCTAAGCATGAGATTTGCTACAATTTGTACAGCAGTTATTCTATTGAGTGGTTGTGCAACCTTTGGGCCTAAAACTCAGGAATACAATGATAAATTCCCGTATGTGGAAATTCCGACACCTGAAGAATACAGATCTGATAATTATCCGAAACCTGTTGTTTTTGCTAAATATCCCGGTGGCAAAGAAAGACTGACCAATTATATTCGTATGAATACTCGCTACCCTGTCGAAGCATATAGAGACGGTGTTTATGGAGATGTGACCATTACTTACGTTGTTGGAACTGACGGTCGCACCAAAGATATTGAAGCTGTTGAAAGTCCATCTGAAGATTTTACAAAGATGTTTACTATTAATTATACAAAAATGGACAGATGGGAAGCCTGCACTCTTGAATGGTGAACCTGTAGAGCAAAAATATGCCATTAAAACCCGATTTAATGAGGTGAAAAGTATCCCTGCGAATTAAAAAACTACTTAATGAGTGTTATTCCACCTGAAATATTCTCAATAATGTAGTTACTGATACCACCCTCTCCTTCTTCATTGATATCCCACTTGAAATCCGAACCGCCAATGAATAAATGGTCACCATTCAGGGCCTCCATTTGATGAATGATCACCTCTCCCGGCTGGCCGGTTTCAACCATGGTTGTCAAAGCCCCCTCTTTTCCGGCGATATCCTCAAAGGTAAATTTTGCCATTTCTAGGATAGCTTTGGCTTGGTTTACAGCATCATCATCTGTTGCCACAACCAGGATGTAGATATCAGGTTCTGTTCTCAGGTCTCGGTATAATTCAGCCGCATACTTGACGGCTTCGCTGGCATATTTGGTTCCATTTGTAGCTATAACCCATGTTTTAGTATTACCCATATCAGTCTATTATTATATCGTTCATATTTTTAACGGCGATCGTTTATGGTCACGGCATGTAACATATACACATTTTCACCATTGTATTCAGCAGGAAAGTATTTTACATCCATAACGGACTTAGTTAAGTGTACTAAACAGTCCAAACTTACCCTGCCAATAGGGTGAGTCCCAATTAACTGCCCATTAGGGGAAATTACAAATCTTAGAATAACTTTAGAGTCACCACCTTTACAAACAGGATCGCTGTACTTAGAGTGTAATTGTGATAAGAGAAAGCCGGTTCCTTTCAATGGATAGGCAATATATTCAGGTGTTACGTAGATATCCATTGCGTAGTCATATTTCCTGGCCTCATCCCAGGTCTCGCCGTACTCTTTCCCGGGAGGTAAAAAAGGCAAAGGCTTTTTCATATTTGCAACCGCTCCTTCCATGCCAGTATCTTTTCTTGGTAATATTTTCAGCCGTGTTTGAGTGGTTTGATGTAGCACAGGAAGCAAAAAGACCAATAAGCAGTAAACCCGAAACTAAATTGTTCATAAATAATTTTAATTCTGAAAAATTTTTACCCGATAAAATATCTTAGTTATCCCCTGAAAGCAACGCTTAACATTCCTATCTTTGACGTGCTTTGAAACACATGAATAACATACCAACGTTGCACCAAAAAATCTTTAAGATCATAAGTCAAGCCGCTGAGGAACTGGATTGCCCGGTTTATGTAGTGGGCGGTTATGTTCGTGATCATTACCTAAACCGACTAAAAGAAGGAGCAATGGACCTCGACTTTGTTACAGTCGGCTCCGGAATAAAATTAGCCACTCTTGTTTCCAAAAAGATAGAGGGCTCATCGCTGGCGGTTTATAAGCAGTTTGGAACCGCACAGGTCAAAACCGGAGATCTGGAACTGGAATTTGTGGGCGCCCGAAAAGAAAGCTACCGAAGAGAATCCAGAAAACCGATCGTTGAAGACGGTACGCTTGAAGATGATCAGCTTCGGCGGGATCTAACCATCAATGCCATGTCGTGGTCGCTCAATGAAGAAAATTATGGTGAGCTTATCGATCCTTTTGATGGGATGGAGGATTTGGAAAATAGGACTATTAAAACACCGATAGACCCCCATCAAACATTTAGTGATGATCCGCTTAGAATGATGCGCGCCATACGCTTTGCCTCCCAGCTAAATTTTAAGATTGAAGAGCAAACTTTTGAGGCGATCACGGAAATGGCTTCCAGGATCAATATCATCTCTAAAGAACGGATCATTGATGAGCTGAATAAGATCATTTTAAGCGATCATCCTTCCCTTGGTTTCACCATGCTTTTCAAGACCGGCCTGCTAAAGGAATTCTTCCCGGAAATGCATGAGCTGCATGGGGTCAAGGAAGTCAAAGGTGTTCGCCACAAAGATAATTTTTGGCATACACTCAAGGTATTGGATAATGTGATTGAGCTTGGGGCCGACCTATGGTTACGTTGGGCGGCTATCATGCATGATATTGCCAAACCCCCCACTCAACGGTTTCACCCCAAAGCCGGCTGGACCTTCCACGGACACGATGCACTCGGGGCTAAATGGACCAAGCGTATTTTCCGTCGATTGGGTCTGCCCCTGGATGAACGCATGAGATACGTGCGAAAACTGGTTCGCCTGCATCTCAGACCTATTGCATTGGTTTCGGATGAGGTTTCGGATTCAGCCATTCGCAGGTTAATTTATGAAGCGGGCGACGACATCGATGATCTGATGAAATTATGCCGGGCTGATATCACTACGAAAAATGAATACAAGCAGGAGAAGTATCAGCAGAATTTTGATTTTGTTGAAAAGCGGTTCAAAGAGATCGAGGAAAAAGATCGCATTAGAAACTGGAAGAATCCGCTATCCGGTGATGAGATCATGAAGGCCCTGGATATCAAGCCAAGCAGAACGGTGGGTGATGTAAAAGATGCAGTGAAAGAGGCGATCCTGAACGGTGATATTCCAAATGATCATGACGCGGCTTTTAATTATATGATGGAACACAAAAACGACTTTTTAAATAATGGCTGAACTCTGGATCTCTGATTCCTATGGTAAAATAAACCTGGGTCTGAACATACTTGAGAGACTTGAAAACGGTTATCACAAAATTGAAACGGGATTTTGCTTTATAGAATGGAATGACCGTTTTGAAGTAAAGCCGGGCAGGATGCACCTGGAAATGAGTGACCCGAAAATTCCGGTGGATGAATCAAACCTGATCGTGAAAGCAGTCAAATTACTGCAAAAGGAGGCTGGATTAAAGGACGAATATAATATCAAGGTTGAGAAGAATATTCCTACCGGTGCGGGACTTGGTGGCGGAAGCAGCAATGCCGCTACTACCCTGCGAATGATGAATAAGATCGCCAATCTTGGTCTTTCTCAGGATGACCTGATAAGGTTGGGTAAAAAGATCGGGGCGGATGTCCCCTTTTTCATTAAAGGGGAGCCGGGATTTGCAACCGGTTTGGGCGATGAGATCGAACCTCTGGATATTCAACCCGATGCTTTTATCGTTACCGTGTATCCGAATATTGAAAGCAGTACCGAACAGGCCTACCAGTTTTGTGAACCGAATCCCGAGCCGGAGTTTTCACTGAAGAACGTGCTTTTGGATGAGGAACCGGAAGAGTGGCGATACCTGTTGCTGAACGAACTTGAAAAGGTGGTTTTCCCTCGATTACACCTGGTTGGAAACCTAAAAGATCAATTCTATGAATTCGGTGCTGAGTACGCAAGCATGAGTGGAAGCGGTTCCAGTGTTTTTGGAGTTTTTGAGCAGGATTTTGTTGCAATTAACGCGTATGAGTCGTTTCATAAACTCGGTTTTCCGGCTAATATAACCCGACCAAAATTCAAGCCGGACCAAGGAGTTTATTTAAAAGAAGGATGATAGTAGAAGTTTGAAAAAAGTAATTGTTGAGGCTGCTTATTACCTAATGCAAGGCAGCTTCATCCTATCAACTCTCAACTATCATTTCTATATATAAAGAGCATTTGAATAAGAGAAAGAAATTATGAGTAAAAATAATGCAGCGAACGTAAATACTCGCTCTGGAATGGATAAAGATTCTCTTCGTGAGGACATTAAACTTCACCTTCGTCACACATTGGCTAAGGATGAATATTCCACAACCAACTGGGATCGCTACAAAAGTGTAACCCTAACCATTATGGACCGGCTGAATGACCGGTTACTAAAAACCCAGCAGCACTACTATAAGACCGACGCAAAGCGTGTGTACTATCTCTCGATGGAGTACCTGATAGGTCGACTGTTGGATAACATGCTGGTGAATTTGAATGTACGCGATCTGGTGGCTGAAGCTTTGGATGAACTGGATCTATCCTACGAAGATATACGTGATCAGGAATGGGATGCAGGACTTGGTAACGGAGGGCTTGGCCGGCTTGCCGCTTGTTTCCTCGACTCCATGGCAACTTTGGGAATTCCTGCTATCGGCCACGGTATTCGGTACGACTATGGCATCTTTTATCAAAAAATACAGGATGGTTATCAGGTTGAACGGCCGGATCTATGGCTGAAATATGGGAATCCGTGGGATACGGTTCGGCCAAAGGTTCAGTACCCGGTTGAGTTTTATGGAAATCAGGGTGTTCAGAAATCCAGTAACGGAAAGACTCATTACTTATGGGAAAACACGCATCGGGTAAAGGCGGTTGCATACGATACTCCCATTCCCGGTTATGATAATGGCATTGTAAACTATCTGCGACTTTGGAAAGCAGAATCATCTGCTGCTATAGACCTCAAGAGTTTTAATCAGGGACAGTACATAGATGCAGTTCGAGATAATCAGCTTGAACAGAATATATCACGGGTGCTGTATCCGAACGATAAAGTATTTGTAGGACAGGAACTGCGCTTGAAGCAGGAGTATTTCCTTGTTTCGGCATCCATGCAGGATATTATCCGCAGGTTCAAAAAGCAGTACAACGATTTCACCAAATTCCCGGATAAGGTATCCATTCAGTGTAACGATACGCATCCAAACCTGGCTATTCCTGAATTGATGCGCCATCTTCTGGATGAAGAGCATATGGAATGGGATAAAGCCTGGGACATCACGGTCAGGTCGATGGCTTACACCAACCATACCTTGCTACCAGAGGCCTTGAAAAATGGCCGGTTTCATTGGTTAGGAATCTTTTACCACGTCACCTGAACATTATTTATGAGATCAACCGTCGATTTCTGGATGATGTTAAAGTTAAATTGGGTGATGATAAGAACCTACAGAGTCGGATGAGTATAGTAAGTGAAGGAGAACAACCGGTGGTACATATGGCTCACCTTGGTATTGTGGGTGCCCGTAAAGTGAATGGTGTAGCTGCAATGCACTCACGTTTGCTGAAGCAATCTATGTTTAAGGATTTTGCTGAGATGTATCCTGATAAGTTCACTAACAAGACCAATGGCATTACTCCACGCCGCTGGTTAAAGCAATGTAACCCGGCGCTATCAGGGTTGATATCTGAAAAGATCGGTGAGGATTGGGTAACGGACCTGGATGAGCTTAAAAAGATCAATGAATATGCAGAGGATAAAAAATTCAGAAAGCAATTCGCTGATATCAAGCTGGAAAACAAGAAACATCTGGCTGATTATATAAAAGAAAATAATGATGTGAAGGTTGATCCTAATTCTATGTTCGATATTCAGATCAAGCGGATACATGAATACAAGCGTCAGCTGATGGCAGCTCTTCATGTGATCACACTGTATAACCGACTTAAAGAAAATCCGGATCTTGATATGTCTCCAAGAACGGTGATATTTGCCGGAAAAGCAGCTCCGGGTTACACGATGGCCAAGCTGCACATTAAGCTGATCAACAGCATTGCCGATGTTGTGAACAACGATCCGGATGTCAATAAGAAGCTGAAATGTGTATTTCTACAGAACTACAGCGTAACGCTGGCTGAGAAGTTGATCCCTGCAGCAAACCTATCTGAGCAGATCTCAACGGCCGGCATGGAAGCGTCCGGAACCGGTAACATGAAGTTTGCCCTGAATGGTGCACTAACCATCGGTACGTTGGATGGGGCCAATGTAGAGATCAGGGAAGAAGTTGGAGATGATAACATCTTCATCTTTGGGCTGGAGGAAGATGAGATCGATCAGGTACGCCGGGAAGGCTACAATCCCTGGGATTACTATAACACCAATGCTGAATTGAAGCAGGCTGTGGATCAGATTCGTGATGGATTTTTCAGTGATGGAGATAAGGCGCTGTTTGAGCCTATTATTAATGCACTATTGCATGAAGGTGATTATTTTATGGTGATGGCAGATTACGAGGCTTATGTTAAAAAACAGGATGAAGTTTCCGAAGCCTTTAAAGATCAGGAAGAATGGAACCGCAAGGCGATACTCAATACCGCTAATATCGGGAAGTTCTCAAGTGACCGTACCATCAACGATTACAATGATGAGATCTGGCATGCACCGAAGACGAGCTTGAAATAAAGACGATTGGTTCCACCACAGAGCGGATGGAACCAGACTTCGTGCAATTCATATGTGTGGGTCTAAATACCATTCACTGGTTCCGTACGGTCTGCGTCGGAACCAAAAACGGAAAGGCTAGTAGCTTACACCCGTTAAATTGTTTTGATCTGTTTCATAATGAGAGGTCAGCCATTGGTTGGCCTCTTTTTTATTGGTAACCGTGTTATCACTTAGTTGCTTAATAAAACTAAGTGCCGTTTCACTCATTCCCGGTTCATAAGCATTGAGGTAATCCTGAAGTATTGGAGAGCGATGGTCCAAAACCTGATCGGCAAGTTCAGCAGGGAAGTTTTTATCTGTTAACATCTTTAAAACCTCAGCATAATTCCACACAGCAGCACCATTGATTAGGTTTCTTACAGAATCTGTGGTATAACTCCAACCGAAATCCGGACGTAGCTTAATAGCCTCACGCACTACATACGTGCTGAAGGACTTGAGATGATTATCATCATAATAGTACTGGTCAAAAATTAACTGAAGATCTTCATCAGTTGGAGTAGATCTCATTAAAATGAGAAGAGCCCAATATCGATTGACTAAATTTCCATCTACTCTCAGTGTCTCTCTGGCTATAGGAATCTCTCTCGACATATCCAATTGGTTGATGTGTTCTAAGATCCCATCCGTGAATTCTTTTTCATCCTCCTCAGCAAATTTATTGTAGATCAATTTATACTTCATGGAAAGTTCTTGACCATCGGTTCGAAGGAATTGTAAATAAAAACTCATCGGCACTTCTGTTTGACCAAATTCGCTTATATCTTTTCCTTCTGGAAACCAATGTTCTATGAGTAGGCAATGAGTCTTGAGGCAGTGACTTTTCAACAATGCCATAATCCGGTTTTGATTCAATTAACGTTATATATCCATAATTGGGATTGACATAATATGTAGAGGAATATTCGAATCCCAGTTCCCTTTGCATAACAGCACTGCAGGCATTTAGCACTCTTGCCCCGGTAATGGTGTTGCCCTGTTTAGCCCTCATGGAGTCGACTATTTGCTCTGCTGTAAAATTTTTTAAACCGACGAACTCTAAATAGTAATCAGGAGAAGCTTCAATTAGATTTTGATGGATTTCTAAATCCTTTTTATCAATAATAACAGCTTTTGGTTGAAAAATGCGGCATCCCGAAAACATTAGAGATATCAATAAGAAGAGAATAAATGATGGTTTCATGATATCAAACTTTATTATTATGAATCAAGATTTTATAAAATTTGGTTGTAAGCTGCCATTAGAAATTTAAATGTTAAGACAAATCCATTACCTTTGGTGCTATGAACCAATTACCTACTACTAATACACAAATAGATTCTCTTGCTTCTGACAGTGGAGATTCGATGATTTCCGCAGATTCTTCATTGCAAATGCCGAATCCCTCGGACTATACTCTTGGAGAAACATTAAATTACGTTTGGGATCTATTACAGGTTCAGCTCTTCACCCTGCAGGATAACCCTATTACTTTTTTGAAGCTACTCATCTTTCTTCTGCTGCTGATTGGATTTTTATTTTTGGCTTCTTTTGTAAAGCGCACTCTGAATAATAGAATTCTTCCTCGATTTATAAAGGACAGTGGTTTACAATACACTCTGGCAAGAATGTCGCAATATACTTTAGTGGTGATTGGGATATTTATTTCCTTTCAGTTCCTGGGAATAAATATGACCGGTCTCGCGGTTATTTTTGGTTTTTTGTCGGTTGGTATTGGTTTTGGCCTTCAAAATATCACTTCCAATTTCATATCCGGTTTGATCATTCTTTTTGAACGCCCCATAAGTGTGGGAGATCGCGTTTCGGTGAGTGATATCGAGGGAGATATTGAGGAGATCAATATTCGTTCTACCACAGTGAAAACACTGGATAACATCTCAATCATTGTGCCGAATTCGGAATTTGTTTCCAGGAATGTGATCAACTTCTCCCATGGGGATACCACCTATAGGTTGGGTATAGAGGTTGGGGTTTCTTACTCTTCAGATCTGGATAAAGTATTGAAGGCTTTAAATGAGGTGGCTGAGGAGAGCGATTATGTACTGAAGAATCCGAAACACGATGTTCACCTCAGGTCATTTGGTGATTCATCCTGGGACATGAAGTTGTTTGTATGGATTCCGGATGTGAAAAAGCGATACCAGGTTCAGAATGATTTGAATCAAGCAATCGTTAGAAAATTTGCTGAATATGATATCGAGATCCCTTTTCCACAGCGCGACTTACATGTCCGTTCCGGACTACATACTGAAAATGAAGATGTTAAACACGGCTCAGAAGACTCAAAAACTGAATCCGAGGATTAAAAAGGATAGGCTTGAGCTTTATGGAAAGCTGAGATTCAGACTTTGGTAAACACTGTCGCGGTGAATGAATTGGAAAGTGTAATCACCTGGAGCAGGTATTTCAATCGTGTATTCTCTCTTGTATGGGACACACTGTTCTGTGCAAATTTCAGAGGTTACCTCAGCAATGGTCTTGATCTCAAAGGTATTTTCATTCTGATTAATTAATTCCTGAAGGTTTGCCCAACAGGCTGATCCACAGGAACTGGACATATTAAAGGTTACAGAACTCTCTTGTTTCTCGACCACTTCAACCTGTTCCGGTATAACCGTTTCATAATTCGTATCATCTATGGATTGGCTGGTTGTACAACCGGTACTGAGAACTAATAATGCGGGTATTATCCAAAGGGTGAGTTTCATATCGAAATCTCTTTATTGAACTACGAAACGGAAAGTTATGGTTCCCCACTGTGTTTGTTGAGGGACTCCACCCGGCAGCCTTGAAAATCTCCAGGATCGCAGAGTACTCATTACTTCACGTTCCAGTTCAGGATTCATTTTTCTAAGAGGAATAATGCGACCCACGGTTCCCTCAGGTCTTACTTCAAATCTAACGGTTATGACAGCTTCTGAATTGGTGGCGTTTTGCGGAAGAGGTTGAACCATTGGTGAACGATCTATTTCACCTTCCCATCTTAACTCGTAAGGGGATGATTTTTCCTCATCGTTACCAATTCCCTGATCGGACTGTATGTCTCCTATGGCTCCGTCTACATCCCCACTTTCATCGGCTCCTTCCGTAACAGTTTCATTTTCTTGTGCTACAGGGGGAATTTCAACTTCCTCTTCCTGTGGCTTAGTTTCCTGTTGGGTTGGATCGATCTTTTCAGTATCTGGTGTGGTTACTTCCTCTGCTTCGATCTCTTCAACCTGATCAGGTAAGTCAACCGGTTTAGTATCTTCTTCAGTGGTGGTTTGTGGGGTAATTTCGGGTTCCTGAACTTCTTCTATGGGTTCATCCGGTTCAACTTCAGAGGGATTGGGTCGCTGGGCTACTTCTTCGTTCTGAACTTCAGAATATTGGGCAAGCTGCCCGGTTTTGAATTCACCAAACTCCACCTCAATGTACGATGGTCGCACATTGGCGTTCATATCAAAGGTGTAGATAAGCGAGATTATCAAAAGAACGGTATTTACGCCAAGGGTAACCTTAAGTGAAAAACGATCGTCTTCTGTGAATTTATATTGGCCCATATTGGTCAGGATCCTTGTTCTGTAGCCATGATAATTTTGAGATTCAATGCCTTGCTGATATTCATTACCCTTACGGCATCATCAACCCTGGCATCTTTGTCGGCTCTTAGTACAACGGTTCCCTGTGGCTTATTATTACGGGCGTTTCTGATCGCGGTAGCTAAAGATGCACGGGGGGTCAGATCGCCATCTACATAGAATTCACCATTCTTGGTAACAGCCACTGAAATAAACTGCTGATCTGTTGCAGCACTGCTTTCAGCTTTAGGTACTTCAACTCTGATTCCGAAATTGGTCACAAAAGAAGACGTTAAGAGAAAGAAAATAAGAAGCAGTAAAACAATATCCGTCAGTGACGATTGCGAAAACAATGACAGGGGTGTTAATCGTTTATCTCCTCTTCTGAAATCGCGTGACATGATCAGTTATTCTCTTTTTTAGCGGGTGATTGCAACAGATCCAGAAAGTCAGCCGAAGCATTTTCAAGTTCAAATATAGAACGGTTGATCTTACCAAGAAGAAAGTTGTAGAATCCATAAGCGATCAAACCAACAATAAGTCCGGCTGCGGTAGTGATCAGGGCTTCCCAGATACCCCCGGCCAGAACGCTTGGGTTTACATTACCCTGCAGTGATTGAATATCCATAAAGGCTTCGATCATACCGGTCACAGTTCCTGTGAAACCCAGCAGTGGAGCGACACCGGCAATGGTTGCCAGCCAGTTCATGCGTTTCTCAAGGAAGAAGATCTCTTTCTTACCGGCGTTATCGATGGCATCTTCAATATCGCGTATCGGTCGGCCAAGGCGACGGATGCCGGCTTTAATGATACGGGAAATTGGCTTGTCGAATTCATCACAGTAATCCATTGCGTTCTTTGCTCCGCCTTTACCAGATTTGAGCATGTTTTCGATCGTACCTAAAAACCTTTCAGGTTCAACATGAGAGCGGTTCAGGGCCCTCCATCGCTCAACAATAACGTACATACCGATCATAAAAAGGATGGCGATTGGTATCATTAAAACGCCACCTTCAACGAGAAGGTCAAAGAATGAGGTGGTTTCTTCCTGCATAGCCATCAGGGAGTCAACGGCAGTTGTATCCTGCAAAAATATCAATAAAGGGTGCATGTAGATGATCTTTTGATTTACTGAATTTGAGTTACGAAATAATTGTCTGTAAATGGATCGCCAAGATCCTCAGCTGCCAGGGCTGCATCGCGCATGGTTTCGAACTGTCCTAAACTAACTCTCCAAAGTGTTCCATATTGCTGATGCGGGATGGAAGCTAAAATGACGCGGTAGCCCTGATCTGACAGTTCAGTAACCTTGGCACGGGCATTATCCTCGTTAGTCAGTGAATATACAGCGATCGTGTAACCATCATTGGCAGCTTCACTGAGCGAACCGGTCAGTCCATATGAGGCTTGGCCGGCAGTTGCTTGTTGTCCCTGTTGTGTACCTGATACCTGAGTTTCAGGCTCTTGTTCCATACCAGTTGCAGATTGCTCGGTTTCTTGAACCGATGCTTCATCCTGAGGTTCTTCTTCCGTGGTCGTTTCAGGTGTTGACTCAGTGGTTCCTTGCATAGGCTCTGTAACTTCCGGGTTCGGAGCGGGTGGCGTTGTTTGAGTAGTTGCAGGAATCTCAGCTGGAGTAATTCCAGGGATGTTAATAACACCAAAGTAACCAAGGCCATAAAGGCCGCTGCCAAGCACAACTATAATGACGATTATGAGAAGTATAGCTGATTGACTTCCGGTTTTTTTCGTTTTTTGCGGACGCTTAAACGGTTTACGTTCCTTATGCTTTGCTTTCTCTTCTTTTTTAGTCTCTTTTTCCTTTTTAGACTTGTCTGAAGTAATATTCTTGATGACTGGTACAGGATCCACATCATCCTCACCTGTCTCCTCATCTATGGATGATGAAAGGGCTTCTTCCAGATCGTCATGCTCCTCGTTCTCATCATCTGAATACTCAAGATTGTCTTTTTGATCTTCGCCTTTTTCCTTTCCACTTAATCCTGCAAGTGAAGCAAAAGGGTCAGCGTGGTCTTCGTTATCCTCATCAGTTTTAGACTCAGTATCTTCGTCTACTTCTCCTGAAAGTTCACGTTCGATCTCAGAGATTCGGTTCAGATCTTCATCTCCATCATCTTCCTGATCGAAAACAGCTTTAAAATGTTCTTCTTCTTGTTCAGACTTTTCTTTGGGAGGATCACCCAAAAGACCGGAGAACATACTTTCATCCGAGTCATCTTTATAGGTATCTATGCCCCATTTATCAGGACCGGGTTTTTCTTCAAGTTCTTCATCCGTTTCATCCTGCTCTTCCTCTTCATATCCAAATGGAGAATCACCTTCACTAACCTCTTCTTGCTCCTCTAATTCATCATCACTTTCAGCTTCCGATTTAGTCGTTGAAGCGGGTTCAGGTGTAGATTCTTCAGCTTCATCATCAAGCAAACCGGCAAAGGGATCATCCGTATCCTGAGCATCAGGTTCATCTACCATTCCGGCAGCATCATCCATCTCGATGGCTTCCATGCCAACGTATTTGTAGTTGATCTCTGTAGCAAGTTCATCGGCAGGTATAAATACCACATTATTACCGATTGCACTGAAAACCCCGAAGCCATCCACTTCATAAGCTTCACCTTCATCGATAGCTTCATTGATCTCTTCAACGAGTTCAGCAAGCTGACTTTCTACCTTTTCTTTATCAATGCCTGAAGTTTCAACTAGCAGTTCTACAAGTTTTGAATGATCTATATGCATAGCTTACCCTTTCTTAGCGGATGTGAATTCTACGGTATCTTTAGGAGGCAGCATCACATTTGTGCCATCAGCCCGCTTTTCCTGTTTTTGATTGTGGTGAACCGGTTTGAAAGAGCCAAGTCCATCTACTTCAACAGAATTTTTCATTATGATCTGATCCCGTATTACAATACCCAAAGCTTCTAAAAAATTGTCCGTCATAAGAGATTATAGTTTTATGGTTATACCTCCAAAGATCTGAAAAGGGCGTTCCTGATAGCCATTCCAAACCTCGTATTCCTGTCCTGTGATGTTCAACAATTTGGCGAAAACGCCGAACCTGTCGTTGACCTGATATTCGGCACCTGCGTTAAGTAATGCAAATGCTTTTAATTCGGTACCGGTTTCGGGGGATTGTCTTTTTCCAAGGTACTCCGCCGAGGTATTCAATGTCAGGTCTTTAACCGGTTTAAAGGATAGGGCCCCTTCCAGGCCGATTTTTTCTTCATACGGAATGTTGCCGCCGGCAGAAAGCTTGGGGCTGCGTGCATAAACTTTAGCATTAGCCCAAAACTTTTCAGGTACCAATTGTTGATTTGCTCCAGCATAAACCTCAAAAATGTTCGCGTCTCCATACACCAAAGAATAAAATCCGGGTGTATCATTTGGTGCTAAAAGCGACCGTTGATAATAAGCGTAATTTTGTGTGTGAGTATAGTTCACCCCACCAAAAATCCTGTTACCACTAAACAGCTGAAAGTTAGCTTGTGCCCCGGCACCAACATCGTAAGAATATCTTATCAGATTATCCGCGGAAAGAAATCGATTGTACTGATGGTGTTCCTGTAGAGTTTTCAGCTCAGGGCGGCCAAACGCCGTTCCGGTTACAGATAGCCGTTCATTTAAATAGTGAATAATTTCTACTTCAGGACTTAGCATCACTTTACTGTCAACAGCGTCGGTGATATAGCTGACACCCCCTTTGGCTTTGATCCGGGTTGAGAAGTTAAATAACCTTTCATAGGTAACGGCTGCTTCGGCATTCATCCAGGTTTCGGAATTAAATGATTCAGCAGAATAGGATGCTGATTCCAAATTTCCGGTGATCTTGAAAGTTTCATAGATCTTTTGTCCCGGCCAGTAATAAGAAAACGAAAGATGGCCAACTTTCTCATCAGTTTCACCACTAAGAGCCGTTGAACCGGCTTCTAATGTGGTGTTGAACATGTTGCCGCCTAATGTTAGATCCCACCCATTCAGTGTATTCCTAACTTTTTGAAGGCGTAATTGTCCATTGAAACCGTAATAATCTTTAGAGGCCGTTTCCCCGATCTGACTCTGAATAGTTGGATCATCAATGTTGTAAAGGTCATTAAAGTCACTAATAGCTCCAATATCCAATGATAGTCGCATATCGTTTTGAAGCTTGTTGATGTAACCGGCATTGGCATCCAGGTAACGGAAAGAACTTTCTGGGCCATCAAGGTGACCCGTTGAACCTCGCATATTCATATTTCCTGTAACGGCACTATTATCACTGAGAGCATGGTAGCCGTAAGCATTTACATCCGGGGACAAATAGCTACCCAAAGCAGCCCGAACATACCCGTTCATGCGTTCAGGGTCTCGCAAAATATACCGCGTGGGAGGTTCCGGTCGCCCAAGTTGGGTTACGGAAATATCGGCAACAGCTTCTTCCCGGGTTTCAATAAACGGAATTCGATTGGGATCGATCTGAAATACACGTGGTTTTGGGTTGAACCCTAGAATAGGCTGACGTCTCAATCCTGGAAAGCGAGCCTTAAACTCGCTTCGGATTTCAATATCCTGTGGATTTATTTCCGGCAACAATGAGTTATCTGCACCAACCTGACGGTCTTGTGCAAAGGTAATAGCCGGTAATAAACATGCAATAAGTAGAAAAAATGTAAGTGTTTTACTCATCATAGAATTGCGTTTCCTGAATGTACTAAAAATTGAGAGAAGGTTTAAGGCTTTGGTAACGAAAAAGATGTACCGCAAATATAACTCCGATGTTCCGGAAGGAAGCCTCACAACCCTCATATGCGAAGATCATCAAGAACGATCGAGCATTCGGTTAAGTGCAAGAACGGCATTGTCAGTAATTTCTTTAGGTACCGTTATTTGATTTACAACCTCACCTTGTTCAAGCTTTTCTAATGACCATAGTAAATGCGGCAAATCGATCCTGTTCATGGTCAGGCAGGGACACATGAAAGGATTCAGAGAAACGATCTCTTTATCAGGGTGTTCCTGTGCCAGGCGATTGACCAGGTTCATTTCTGTTCCAATAGCCCATTTAGAACCGGCAGGTGCATTTTCAATAGTGTTGATGATGAAGCTGGTTGAGCCATTAAGGTCTGATGCCTGAACCACATCAAAGGTACATTCCGGGTGAACCAGGATCTGAAAATCGGGATCTTGTTTGCGAAGATTCTCAATATGCTTCACATTGAATTTTTCATGAACCGAGCAGTGGCCCTTCCAGAGAATTACGTTCACATTCCGGAGATCCCCTTCACATTCAAAGACTTTGTTCAATGGATCATACACGGCCATTTGATCCAAAGGAATACCGAGATCAAAAGCGGTATTCCTTCCCAGGTGCTGGTCCGGTAAAAACAAAATGCGCTCTTTTTGAGTGAATGCCCACTCCAGCATTTTTTTGGCGTTTGAAGAGGTAACCGTGGCACCACCATGTTTGCCAACAAATCCTTTTATGGCAGCTGTGGAATTAACATAGGTCAGGGGTAAGATGGAATCTCCCCAGATATCCTGCATTTTCTTCCAGCCGGTTTCAGTCTGATCGATATCAGCCATATCTGCCATGGAACAGCCTGCGCGCAGGTCGGGAAGAATAACTTTTTGATCCGGTTTGGTAAGCATATCCGCCGTTTCAGCCATAAAGTGCACGCCGCAAAAAACGATGTATTCCGCCTCCGGCATTGTAGAACAGATCCTGGCAAGTTTGAGGGAGTCGCCACGGGCATCCGAAAACTGAATGACCTCATCCTTTTGATAATGATGTCCGGGAATGAAAAGCCGATCCCTGAATTTGGCTTTGATCTCTTTTACCCTGCCTTCCATTTCAGCCACAGATAATTCGCTGTAACGCTTAGGCAGGGAAACTTCTGATTCGATCTCTAACAGGTCTAAAACTTCCATAAACTTTTCAGATACTTTGAAAACAGCAAGTGTTTGGCAGCTATTTCAGGTCAATATTATGATCAGCATAAAAGATAAGAAATTTAACGCTGAATTCGTTCGGTTCTAACAGTCTTTTACTGCAAGTTAAAACTAATATCGAGGGCTTTGACAGAATGTGTAAGCCAGCCGAGAGAGATGACATCTGCACCGCAGTTTTTATAGCTTCCGATATTTTGCGGGGTGATGCCTCCCGAAACCTCAACAATGGTCTCTTCAGGAATGAGCTTTCTAAGTTCTTTTACTTCTTCGGGGGAACGGTTATCAAGCATGATCACGTCTGCCTTAGTTGATACAGCTTCTTGAACCTGAGAACTGTTTTCGGTTTCCACTTCAATATTGACCATATGGCCACAGTGGTTTCGAGCCAATTCTACAGCCTTTGTAATACTTCCAGCCGCTTTGATGTGATTATCCTTGATAATGACACCATCGTCCAATCTAAAACGATGATTCTTGCCTCCACCACATCGCACGGCATATTTTTGTAGTGATCTGAGCCCCGGCAGTGTTTTGCGGGTATCTGTGACCGTGATGGAAGTGTCATCAAGTAGAGTAATCACTTCCTTCGCTGCAGTTGCAATTCCACTGAGGTGCTGGATCAGATTAAGGATCACCCTTTCGCCGGTCAGTAGTGCACGGACAGTCCCGGAAACCTCTGCGATCTTGTCACCTTTTTTAACAGTATCCCCGTCATTTTTAAATAAAGTAACCTGAACATTTGGGTCTAGAATATGATAGCCTGTTTCGATGGACTGAAGTCCGGCCAGAACACCATCTGCATTTGCAGTATAAACTCCGGTTCCGGTGGCATCAGAAGAAAAAATGGACTCTGAGGTAAGATCACCCATTCCGATATCTTCGGTAAAGGCCTTTTCAAGGATATTTGTCAGCTCAAGTAGATTCATTGTTATGATTGGGGTGTTTTATTTGTCTATTTTTGAGGCTTATGAAGATACCTTTTTTTAATCTCAAGAGCGATCATAGATGATCTACCTGGACCATGCGGCAACAACACCAATGAGCGACAAAGCTCTGGAAGTATATGTGAATGTTGCCAAGCACTACTTTGGCAATGCAAACAGTTTGCATGATGAAGGCTCTGCTGCGAAACAAATTCTCGAGGCTTCTGCAAAGACCATTGCCACAACGCTGAATGCCCGGCCGCAGGATGTATTTTTTACATCGGGAGCAACAGAGGGAAACTTCCTGGCGATCAACTCCTTGTTAAAGGCAGCAGAGGGAAATCACATTATTACATCTCAGATCGAACATTCGTCGATCCATAACGTGTTTCTGAAATTAGAGGATGAAGGCTATGAGGTAACCCGGCTATCCGTAGATGAAAAAGGCAGGGTCGATCTCGGGGAGCTCAAAAGCTCGATCAAAAAGGAAACGGCTTTGGTGTCTATTCAACACGTGAATTCTGAGATCGGTACGATCCAGGATATTCAAAAAATTGGTGCTTTTTTACAGAAAGAAGGCATTTTATTTCACAGTGATTGCGTGCAAAGCTACGGCCGGGTACCGCTGGATTCGCAAGCCCTTAATGTAGATGCGATCACTGTTTCATCTCATAAAATATATGGTCCAAAGGGTGTCGGCGCAGTTTGGATAAACCCCGGTGTCGATCGAAAACCCGTTATTCCATATCCGGATAAGCCGGGAGTGCTGAGGCCTGGAACAGATGATGTGCCTTCCATCGCGGCTTTTGCAACGGCAGCAAAGATCATCAACTCTGAGAAAGATTCTGAGCAAGACCGCATCAAAAACCTAAGGGAAAAACTGATCGATGAGATCAGAAATTTAAATTTCGAAGTGAGTGTTGAGGGTAATACAAGGAATAGCGTACCAAATATATTGGGTCTTCGATTTCCCGGAATGGAAGGGCAGTTTTTGATGCTGGAGTGCAATCAGGCCGGTTTAGCAGTTTCTACGGGGAGTGCTTGTCAGGTCGGTTCAGAAAAACCTAACAAAACAATGATGGCTTTAGGAAAAAGTGAACAAGAAGCGAGGGAGTTTATACGTTTATCTTTAGGAAAAGGAAACGATGTCAGTCAAATTCCACAGATAATTGAGAAAATGAGTGGTATCTTGACGCGACATTTCGATAAAGTAAATTACTACAGAACGAAAGGATAAGGACATGAAAAGAGGTTTATTTTTACTCACGGTTTTCGCGCTATTGTTTAATGGTTCATTGTTTGCACAGAACAGCCAAGCCGGAGAAGCAAGGATCAATATCGTTAAGTACAGCGATTATCAGTGCCCCGCCTGTAAATACTATGTGTCCATTGAAGAGGAATTAAAAGAAGCATATGGTGATGATATCTCCATCACAACCAAACATTTCCCGCTTAATATGCACGAATTTGCTCAATTAGCATCACGTGCGGCAGAGGCGGCCCGCGTACAGGGAAAGTATCAGGAAATGCATGATATGATTTTTACCGGACAGGAACAGTGGGCACGTGGAAATGCTGAAGCTATGTTCATCGGATTCGCAAATAGCCTGGATCTGGATATGGAAAAATTTCGGTCTGATCTGAATTCTGCTGATATGCAACGAATTGTAATGGCAGACAAGAGAGAAGGCATGCGCCTCAACGTAAATTCAACTCCCACTTTCTACATCAATGGAGAAAAAGTAGAGCAAAACCCACGAACCTTTGAAGAATTCAAAGCATTGGTTGAGAGTTACATGAATTAATAGCAGCACTGGAAATTTTAAAGGGACATCAGAAATGTTGTCCCTTTTTTTGTGCTGTAGAATTTATAAAGGAAGCTGATTCATAGTCTGTTTTTGTCTTATCTTTGTACAAATTCGAAATCTAGATTTACCATGAAAGAATATTTAGCTGAGGTCATCAGCAAATCACTGAAACAATTTGACCTGAAAGAGGAGCCGGAGATTAGAATTGAGGCTCCGAATCAACCCGAGCACGGAGATGCCTCCTCCAATGTTGCCATGATGCTGGCTAAGCCTCTCAGAAATAATCCCCGGGCTATTGCACAACAGATCGTGGATGGACTTGAGTATGACAATAAGAAAATATCAGCCGTAGAAATTGCCGGTCCCGGATTTATAAATTTCAGGTATTCTGATGATTACCTGTTTGATGAGTTGAGGACCATTTTAAATGATGGTGAGTCGTTCGGTCAAACTGATGCAAATAAGGGCAAAAAAGTCCTGATAGAGTTTGTGAGCGCAAACCCAACCGGGCCCTTGACTGTTGGTCACGGCCGAAATGCCGTGTTAGGAGACACAGTGGCGCGCCTGCTTGAATGGACCGGTGCTGAAGTGGATCGAGAATACTACTTCAATGATGCCGGGCGACAAATGCGAGTTTTGGGTGAAAGTGTTCGAGCCCGTTACTTTGAGCTTGTGGGTAAGGATGCAGAGTTCCCCGAAGGAGGATATGAGGGGGAGTATATCAAAGACATTGCAAAAGCCCTGCAGGAAGAGTTCGGAGATGAATTGCTCAGTGCTGATGATGAGCAACCCTTCAAGGAAAAAGCCGAAGAAGAGATCTTTGCTGATATCAGTACCACGCTTGAGAGAATGAAGATCAAAATGAACTCTTTTTTTAACGAGCATAGTCTCTACGAAGATGGCAAGATCGATGAAACCATTCAAAAGCTGCGTGATCTAGGGCTTGCATACGATGAAGACGGTGCTGTATGGTTCAAGACCACAAAATTTGGTAAAGATAAAGACACGGTTTTGGTGAAAAGTTCAGGTGAACCGACCTACCGACTCCCTGATATCGCCTACCATGCCAATAAACTGGATCGTGGGTATGACCTGTGTGTGGACGTATTCGGAGCTGATCATATTGCCACCTACCCTGATGTACTAAGCGGAATCAAATCTTTAGGCTATGATCCGGATAAAGTGGATGTAGTAGTCTATCAGTTCGTTACGCTGGTGAAAGATGGCAAACCATTTAAAATGAGTACGCGTAAAGCAAACTTTGTCACATTGGATGACCTCATGGATGAGGTTGGAACTGACGTGACCCGCTTTTTCTTCCTGATGCGCTCCCCAAATACTCATCTGGAATTTGATATAGCTCAGGCTAAGGAAGCCGGCGAGAAAAACCCGGTGTTTTACCTGCAGTATGCTCATGCACGAATCTCAAGTATTCTCAGAAAGGTAACCGAGGAGTACAACCTCAAGGGTAAGGCAGACCTAAGTTTATTGAATCACCCAAGTGAGATCACACTCATCAAAACGATGTTGAAATTTCCGGAAACGCTCGCAAATGCAGCCCGTTTAAGGGAACCGCATCACGTGATCACCTTCCTCAATGAACTGGCCTCCGATTTCACCTCATTCTACCACGATTGCCGCATTCTGGGTGAAGATGAAAAACTGGCTCAGTCCCGAATGGAATTGGCTAAAGCAACCGCTCAGGTTCTCAGAAATGGTTTGGGGATCTTGGGAATTTCCGCCCCTGATCAAATGTAAAGGTAATTTTAAATGAGGAAGTGTTGAATGTTAAATGGCCTTGAATTCCATTTAATATTCAACATTTAAAAAATAAGCATTCCGGCTACGCCGGCCGCAATTTCGTAAAGCAAACAATGCCTTTAACCAATTGGTCTTTTACCTCAAATCCGGTCTGATTGAAGACCTTACTGAATGTAAAGGTTATCAGAGAGTAAGGTTCGAAGATTTTTTAGCAGGTAAAATTTCCAGCTGATTGAATCGATACAGGCATGCCCTTATAAAAAATATGGTCCAGGTTACGATCCCAAAGAATTTGAAGGCGTCTTCTATCATGTAAGACATTCCCTCCTGTGGCAAAATAAAATCACCAACTACTGACAGGCCAAGAAAGAATCCGGCTAGCATGAATATTATAAAATCGTTGGATATGATCTCATCAAAAAAGTAGATAAACCAGGTTAAGGCCAGGATCAAATAGACAATGTATACGGTTGACTGTTCCAGATTAAGATGCCATAGTGCTAAGTAATCATGGAACATGAATAGGTCATCAAATAGTAACATTGAAGTGAGTAAACCAGACCATAGCAGGAAAGAAGCAGACTTTCCAGAGATCTTATCCTTAAGGACGAGGTAACAAAAAAAGCAGACAGCTGCCGCCGTACACCATAATAGAACCCCAAGATTTGATACCATTCCGACAAATGGATGAGAATCGAAGGTTGTGATCGGGTCCGCTGTAAATTTTTCGATGTCAATATCCATCCACTGACTTGTGAAATAGATGAGTACGAAAAAAGCGGTCAATCCTGAATAGATTAAAAAGAATAACTTATATGGAAACTTTTGCCCCGTTGCTTTATAGTCCATTTTTGGAAGTCTTTGAATATATCTTTATGTGCTGATTTGATCCAGGGAATAATTTAGTTAATCCCTTCATAAAGTTATGTACAAAATTAATCTATAAGAAATAGAGATCCGGAAAGATTAAGATTTCCAAATTATGCTGTCAGAGAAGAAATTTTAAATGTGGAAGTGTCGAATGTAAAATGGCTCATTATTCACTTAACATTGGTATAGGCAAAGTGTTTTAGGGGTTTCTTTGATTTATGAATTGTGAAGATTAGTTTTGAATAAATGATCATCAACGTATTTCAATGAAGCGGCTATTCTTATCGGTATTAATTCTCATTTTATTTCCATTCTGTAATCTTTACGGTCAATTCTTCCATCCCATCGATACTTTAGTTCTGGAAGAAAGTGAAGAGGTTTTATTGAGTGGAGACATTCAAATTCAAAACGTTAAAGATGATACTATCCTGGTTGTTGATAAAGCTCAATCACACGTGCTTATCTATAATAGAAATGGAGAGCTTTTAACTTTTTGGGGAAGAAAAGGAAATGGTCCTGGGGACTTAAATCAACCAACGTCGGCTTTAAAACTTCCGAATGGAAATATTTTGGTAACGGAATTTAGTGGTCGGGTTACCAAATTTTCACCCTCAGGAGAAGTAGTAGATATAGTATCAATGAAAATAAACCGACTTAATAAAAGTTTGCTGCTGCCAAACGGAAAAGTCCTTTTAACCGGCATTAATTACACAGCCAAAGATCACTACTTACTTTATCTTTTTGACCCGAAGTATATGACTGTAGAAAAAAAATTCTTCTCATTACCCATGGATCCAGATGAGTTCGCAATGCAGCCATTAATATTGGCAGAACCCTCTTATGCAACAGTATGTGGAGATAAAATTATTGCAACACACTCAATGCTACCCGAGCTTTTATTTTTTGATTTTGAAGTAAGAAAAATTGGTAGTAAAGTCATCGAATCTGAAATATTTTCAGTAATGGAGAAGGTAGAAAACGCTAGAAATCCCGATGAAACAATTAAAAAGTATGGCGCTGCATCTTGGATTTGGGGACTGTATTGTATGGATAATGAAGATGTCGGTATTAGATTTGTGAAAAATTTAACCGGGGAAGGTGGAGACCCGGTGAGCTTTATGTTTACTACGAATGGAGGTGAGTTGTTAAAAGAATCATCGGATGTACCATTAGTTCTTTTCAATGACCATCAAACAGACACCCTTTATTTTCAAGACAGGGAAGCAAAATTACCTAATTCTTACATTAAGGCGGTCTTGCATCGACATTAATCAGGTTTTTAAATAATGGATTGGGAGTATTAAATGGCTCATAATTCCATTTAACATTTACACATTTAAAACTAAGCATTCCGGCTATGCCGGCCGTAATTTCGTAAAGCAAACAATGCCTTTTACCAACTGGTCTTCTACTTTAAATCCAGCCTGACTGAAGAGTTTATTACTTTCATCCGTGGTCCAGAATTTGATTCCCCCTAGCGAGGCAGATTCCTGAAGTAACCTTCCATACCAGGCATCCGATTTAATGAGGTGCATCATGAAGAAGACACCGTCTTTCTTTAGAACTCGTTTAGCTTCATATAAAACCTTTAGTACTTCGGTGAGTTCGTTGAGGGTTCCTCCCATCACGATACCATCAAAGGTGTTGGAGAAGAAAGGCAGCTCCCTGCCATCTGCACGAAGAAAATACATGTCGGTTTCGTCGGCTTCGGCTTTAAGTCTCGCTTCCTCCAACATTTGGGATGAAAAATCCAAAGCAACAATGTGCGACTTTTGTTGAGCCGCTTTAAGAGCTCTGCCATATAGAGCAGTTGAGCAGCCAAGGTCCAGGTACCATCCTTCTTCTTTAGGTGCCGTCCAGTCGATCAATAGTTCGTGTTCTTTTTCAATAGGAAATTCCTCTCCTGATAACAAAGACAGCGATCGTTTTCGCCAAATGTCCTCATAGATTGCTGCCGTCAACTTCCAATGGTTGGTGCTTTGAGCGATCGAAGTGAAATCAGGCTCTTTCCCCAACAGATCGATGATGTTGTTCTTAACCAGATATTCGTCTCCCTCTTTGGAACCAACCGTACCGTTGAAGGGTGTCGAAAGTTTTTCTACTTCATCAGGGACTGAGATTCCGGCGCGTTCATCTATGGGTGAGCGTAATTCTAACTTCATAATAGGTGATTTTTAATGAGGATACGCTTTTGAGCAGGATAGTGTTTCAGATACTTTGTAAAAGACTAAGAACAATTGATAGCAATTACTTCTGTAGCACGATCGAGATCTGGGCACCTTTATCAACACTAAGCATTCGGGCAGCATTTCCTTTATTGATCCCGATCTCAAGCATACCGGAGGAACCAATAAAAGCAGCGGGTTCACCTTCCTCAACATCTCCAAAAGTAGATACGATCTTGTTAAGCATCGTGTTTCCAACATATATTTTGACACTTTTCTTTTTCAGATGATCCTCGATCAGCTTATCCGAGATATTTGTGATCAGGTTCCCAAAGCGATCGATGTGAACCACCCAGCCTTGTAGCCCATCTTTATCGGCAATGGGAACGGCCCAATGGTAGGTGACCAGTTCATCTATGGGTTCACCAATTTCTTCCAATGGTATGCCGGTGCTTAGGTGGGCTGAAACCGGTGCAAAAATATCGCGCCCGTGAAAAGTGTTTGATACACCCTGCCTCCAAAATTCTGAATTATTCAGTTTAAAAGCTTCATACTCATATTCTTTGAACAGAAGGGAGAAGATACCATTGTCGGGTCCCACGAAATACTGATCCTTGATCTTAAGGGCAATGGGATGTCGGGATGTGCCAACACCGGGATCAACAACTACAAGGTGCACGGTTCCGGGCGGATAAAGAAAAGCGGTATTTTTGACCACCCAGGCACCGGCCATGATATCCTGAGCCGGAATTTCATGAGAAACATCTACAAAACGAACATCGGGTGCAATTCCCAGCATAACCGCCTTCATGGCGCTCACGTAATGGTCTTGTAATCCGAAATCAGTTGTGAGGGTTATTATTTGACTCATCAGGCATAGCTGTTGAGCATAACCGGCATCACAAGCATTAGGATATCTTCGTTTTCATTTTCCTCGGATGGCTTCACGATACCGGCTCGGTTTGGTGAAGAAAACTCAAATGTTACTTCCTCGTCGTCAATATTGCTGAGAACATCCCCCAGGTATTTTGCATTGAAACCGATCTCCATTTCATCATTCGAATATTCGCATTCGATGGTTTCTTTGGCTTCACTGCTCATATCCAGATCTTCTGCCCTTATAGTCAGTTTATCCGATCCAAGCTGCAGTCTGATCTGCCGAGTGGTCGTACTTGAGAAAATGGACACGCGCTTTACGGTAGAAAGCATCTGATCTTTACTGATGGTCAGGAATTTGTCGTTGTCTCTTGGAATAACGGAGTCGTAATTCGGATACTGCTCATTTATCAGGCGTGTAATAACGATCGTATTTCCACTTTTGAACCGTGCGTGATCTTCAGTTACGGTTAGGTCGCAGTCATCTCCTTCAATGGTCTTCTGGATGAGACTCAACGCTTTATCCGGCACAATAAAATCTACGTCATTGTCTGCAGTTATATCGCGATTAGTGTACTTAACAAGACGGTGGCCATCGGTTGCCACAAACTTGCTCTCCTCAGTTCCGATCTGGAAGTAAACACCCATCATGGCAGGTCTCAGATCATCACTTGATACGGCAAAAAGTGTTTTGTGAATGGCGTTGTGCATCAGGTCTGTTGTCGTACTGATGGTAGTTCCATCATCCAACGTTGGAACTTCAGGGAATTCATCGGCGTCATCCCCAACCAGTTTATAATTACCCTTGTCGGTACGAAAATTGATATTCTTGCGTTCATCAACATCAAAGAATACCGGAATGTTTGGAAGCTGGCGTAGGGTTTCAAGTAAACGCCGTGCAGGAATGGCAACGGCACCTTCTTCCTCGATATCCGCATTGATGTATTCGATGATAGAGATCTCGAGGTCTGTGGCAGTCAGTTTAAGCTTTCCGTCTTCACTCTCAAATAGGATCGTTTCCAGAATGGGCAAAGTGGCTTTGGAAGGAACGGCTCCAATTACGGCCGAAAGTCCTTTGTTCAGTTCATTACTCGATACGGAAAATTTCATATACGCAAGTTTTAAAGTGGTTTAAGGGCCCTTTTTATCCGATATTGCCCTTTCATTGAAGTGTGCTTATACTAAGAAATACTGACTCTCTCTGCAACCACAGAAAGTGCAAATTTCACTTCCGACAAGTCACTGTTCGTAACAATTTAGCGCTGCTATAATTTAAAAATTTAACCGATAAGATGATCCGCTTTCTCCTGGCGCTTTTGTTTCTCTTTATTCTGCCCTTTGCAGCTATGGGACAGTCTGCGCAGGCTAAGTATGGGAATGACTTTCTGTCAACAGGAAGTGGTGCGAGAGCTTTGGGAATGGGCAACGCTCATGTTGGCCTGGCGAATGATGTTACCGCCGCTTACTGGAATGTGGCGGGTATAGCCGGCATAGAAACGCCACAGGTCATATACATGCACTCAGAGCGGTTCAGTGGCATCGTTGGGTATGATTATGGCGCAGCTGCGTTACCGCTAAAACATTCGCAGGGTGTTGTTTCAATCAGCTTTTTTAGACAGGGCGTTGATAACATCGCAAATACATTGAATGCGTGGGATCGTGAACGGGATCAGCCCAGGGGTAATGTTCAGGATTATATTACCCGTTTCAGCGCGGCTGATATGGCCTTCTATTTTTCTTATGCCTTGCAGCGAACGGAGAGATTGTCTTTCGGTACTTCTGCCAAGATCATTCACCATAAACTGGGTCCGTTTGCGGAGGCCTGGGGGTATAGCCTGGATGTTGGCTTCAAATACAAAACTGAGATTGCTGACCTAGGTGTTTCAGTGAGGGATATTACCACCATGCAAAAGATGTGGAATGTAGATGAAGCTGCTTTTGGAGATTATGAGGCTCAGTTTGATAGTCTGGGAGCCACACTGCCAACCGGACAAAATGAATATGTGTTGCCGTCTGTCACGATAGGGGCTTCAAGATCAATGGATATTGGAAAAGATATTGTTATCACTACTGCAGTTGACACTGATCTTTATTTCGAGAACCGTCAGGCATACTACATCAATATTGGAAGCATGAGTGTTGAACCACATATTGGTGGCGAGTTGTCTTATAGGGATCTGATCGCTCTGCGAGCCGGTGTGACAGATTTTATTACCGATCCTATCTCCGGGTTTTCAGTTTCACCAACTTTAGGTATGGGTTTGAAGGTTTCCCAATTTGTGCTGGATTACGGCTTCGCCAGTTTCGCCGGAGCCTCAAGTGATCTTGGTTTTACGCACCGCATTTCTTTGAGATATGATTTTAATTAGTGTTGGCTGTGTTTCAGTGCGATGGTGTTACGGTGTTATAGTTTATACCTTATAACACCGTAACACCATCATACATTAACACCAATCTTTCATTTTGCGCATTATACTCTTAGGTCCTACAGCATCCGGTAAAACCGAGCTCTCCCTTCAGCTTGCAGAGGAATTGGGTACGTCCGTCATTTCGGCTGATTCCAGGCAGTGCTACAAGCATATCGATATTGGAACGGCAAAGCCTACTCCAGCGAAATTAGAAAGAGTAAAGCATTTTAATATTTCACTTTTAGACCTGGAAGAAGATGATAACGCCATGAGTTTTCAGCGAAGGGCTGAGAAGTGGGAGAAGGAAGTACTGCAGAAGTCACAACATGTGTTGTATGTGGGTGGAAGCACGCTTCACATACAAAGCCTTATTCAACCCTTCAATGAAATGCCGGAAGCCGATGAAGAAAATATCTCAAAACTTAATGATAGAATTGATAAAGAAGGACTTGAATCGCTATACAAGATGCTGAAGGAAATAGATCCTGAATACTTAGAAAAAATGGATGGTATGAACCGTCAACGAATTATTCGGGCCCTAGATGTCTGGATGCAGACCGGAAAGCCATTTAGCAGCTTTCATCAGCAGGGCAAAATTCATCCCGATGATTACACAATCGTTTTTGGTTTGAAGTGGCCTCGGCAAAAATTATACGACCGCATCAACCGGCGTGTAGACCAAATGATTGAAAAAGGCTTGGTTGATGAAGTGAAGTCTATTCTGGAAGCGGGTCATTCAAAAGAGCTTCAATCTCTGAATACCGTGGGCTATCAGGAGATCATAAAATATTTGGATGGAGAATGGTCATTGGAGAAAGCTATCGAAAAGATAAAGATCAGTACTCGCCGTTATGCCAAGCGGCAAATGACCTGGTACAAACGTTGGGATTTTATTCAATGGCTGGAACCGGATGTAATAAGTGTTGAAGAAATGAAGATGAAAGTTTTAAATGAATTGAACTGAAGGGTCAATATTAAGAAAAATCAGAAGCCAGAATTCAGAAGTCAGTATTTTTCTATTCTGAGTTCTGGTTTCTGACATCTGAATTCTTCATTCTCAAAAGAGAGGTTAGCAGCTAAGTTGCAGAAAGGTTAACTTTGGGATTCATTTAAAAATAAGCCCGACTATGTACAAAGCGAAAGTAAATGTGACGCTACGCCCGTCAATTTTGGATCCTAAAGGAAAAGCCGCTCATCACGCCCTACAAAACCTTGGGTTGAACGAAGTTCAGCAGGTACGCATCGGTAAGTTTATAGAGCTTGATGTGGATGCCAAAGATGAAGCTGCAGCCAAAGAAATTGTAGAATCAGCCTGCGCACAATTGCTGGCTAATGAGGTAATGGAAGATTTCGAAATTACAATCGAATCCTGATCCATGAGTTTCCTTGCTCAAAAACATATCATTGATATTTTGCTGAGCGAAGAAGGCGTCGACTATGGTGCAGAAACCAAAGAAGAAGTAGATGTTGAGGAAGCCATTAACACTCCCTGGCGACTCATTCTTTATGATGACGATATTCATACTTTTGATGAGGTCATTGCACAACTGATGAAAGCGACCGGATGCAGCTTAGAAAAGGCAGAAGATATGACCTGGAAAGTGCATAACGACGGCAAGGCAACTGTTCATGAAGGCGAGTTTGAAGAATGCCTGAAAATTGACAGTGTTCTCAAAGAAATTCAACTTGTTACTGAAATAAAAGGATAGAAAAATGGCCACATTTGGCGTATTAGTATTTCCCGGCTCAAACTGCGATCACGATGCCTATCATGCCCTTAAGCACGTGATGAACTCTGATGTTAAATTCCTTTGGCACAAGGATACCGATCTTTCAGGTATCGATTTTTTGATCGTGCCCGGTGGCTTTTCATATGGAGATTATCTGCGTTCAGGGGCTATTGCACGATTTTCACCGGTTATGCAAGAGGTAGTTAAATTTGCTGAAAAGGGTGGGCCGGTGATGGGAATCTGTAATGGTTTCCAGATATTGTTAGAGGCTGGACTGATTCCCGGCGCAATGATGCACAATGAGAAGCTTAAGTTTGTTTGTAAGGATGTATACATACGTACTGAAACTACTGACAGTATGTTTACCTCAGGCCTCAAAAAAGGTCAGGTTTTGGATATTCCGGTCTCACACGGAGAGGGAAACTACTTTATTGAGCAAGATGGATTGAAATCCCTACAAGACAATGATCAAATTCTTTTTCGTTATTGCAATGAGAATGGCGAGCTGACAAAAGAAGCTAATTTTAATGGGTCTGTTGATCATATAGCCGGTATCGTCAACAAACAGCGTAACGTATTGGGAATGATGCCGCATCCTGAACGAGCCATGGAAAAATTGCTTGGGTCAGAAGATGGTAAACCGATATTTGAGTCTATCCTGAATTCACTTTCAGTAGCTTAGAACTTTAATATGAGTACAGAAACGCAACCTGAACTTACACTGCACAGCGAGGGCTTGGTTAAGCGCTACAAGAAGCGTACGGTTGTGGATGATGTCTACATTAAAGTTAAACAGGGTGAAGTGGTTGGGCTGCTTGGTCCGAATGGAGCCGGTAAAACCACGACTTTCTATATGATGGTTGGTTTGGTGAGGCCAAACAGTGGCAGGATCTTTTTAAATGAAAAGAACCTGACTAAAATGCCTATGTACAAAAGAGCCCGAATGGGAATTGGGTATTTGTCGCAGGAGGCTAGTGTTTTCAGGAATCTGACTGTTCGTGAGAACCTGGAATCGGTCCTGCAATTTCTGTCGGTTCCACAAAAAAATATAGACCTCAAGGTTGAAAAGCTGGTTGAGGAATTTGGTCTTCATAAGGTGGTTGATAGTAAGGGCTACAGTTTATCCGGTGGTGAACGCAGAAGGTGTGAAATAGCCCGTGCTCTTGTAACGGATCCGAAATTTATACTACTTGATGAACCATTTGCCGGGGTCGATCCCATTGCTGTAGAGGACATTCAGCAAATTGTATCAGGGTTGAGACATCAGAATATTGGCATTCTCATAACGGATCATAATGTACATGAAACATTGGCCATTACAGACCGTGCCTATCTGATGTTTGAGGGAAAGATCCTGATGGAAGGCTCAGCTGACGTGTTAGCTGAGGATGAAAAGGCGAAGAAATTATACCTAGGCAAACAATTTAAACTAGACCGATACACTTCAGACTAATGTCTATGAAAATGATCACAGTTCAGGACCTGAAACAAAAGAAAGAAAACGGAGACTCTTTTTTCTTGTTAGATGTGCGTGATTATCACGAATATTTGGTATCAAACGTTGATGGTTATCACATTCCCTATGATAACCTGGAAAATAGGCTGGATGAAATAACAGATTATAAGGAGGCTGAATTAATAGTGATGTGCCGCTCGGGTAATACCAGCCTGGATGCCTGCAAAAAACTGATCGAGGCAGGCTTTAAGAATGTGTATAGCCTGAAAGGCGGAATGAAGCGTTGGGCCGATGAAATTGACCCGTCACTACCTGTCGTTTAGTTAAAAGGCGGTTATTAAGCTAAAGCCGCAATTTGGTTGAGAAGCTCCTGATTGCTGTCTGTGTTCTTCAGAACTTTCAGTAAACCCAACATAGATTCTTTTGGAGACTTCTTTAGAAGGTATCGTCTCACCATATTACGCTCTTCAAGTGAATCTGTAATGAACTTGTGTTCGTTACGAGTACCCGAAGCCTGAATATTGATGGCAGGATAGATTCTATCATTTGCAAGTTCGCGATCCAGAACCAATTCCATATTACCCGTTCCCTTGAACTCTTCAAAGATCAGGTCATCCATTCGGGAATTTGTCTCTATCAAACAGGTCGCAATAATGGTAAGAGAACCACCGCCCTCAATTTTACGGGCTGAACCGAATATCTTTTTTGGGATCTCAAGGGCTCTGATATCAAGACCGCCTGAAAGCGTTCTGCCGCTGTTTGTTTGAATAGCATTATAGGCTCTTCCAAGGCGTGTTAAAGAGTCAATGAGAAGAACGGCATCCTCTCCCATTTCTGCTTTTCTCTTAGCATAACCAAGAGCCATTTCTGTAATACGGATGTGGCTCTCGGTGTTTTTATCGTTTGAGGATGCAAAAACCTCGGCCTGTGTGGTTCTGATGAAATCAGTTACCTCTTCAGGTCTTTCATCCACTAAAAGAACACTTACATGAATGTCATCATAATTATCGGTAAGTGACTTGGCGATCTTTTTAAGAAGCACCGTTTTACCCGTTCTTGGTGGAGCAACGATCAAAGAACGCTGGCCCTTCCCAATTGGAGATACAAGATCGATAACGCGCATCTCATGATCTTCCGGTTGGAATCCAAGTTTGATCCAGTCGACTGGCATAATGGGAATTTGTCGCTCAAAACGGCTCGACTTTTTCCAAGCAACAACCGGCCTTCCATTGATTACATCAACTGAAGAAACGTGTTTATGTCCTTTATTATCCTCTTCAAATTCGCCCTCCAAAACAAGACCGGGACGTAGCTCCAGATCCTTGACTTCATCAGGTTTTAAAAACGGATCCTGAGGCTGATAGGTAAACTCATAATCAAGTTTTCTGATAAATCCCCAGCCTTTAGAGTTAATTTCTAAAACGCCGGCATAACTACCCGCAACCCCTTGATTACTTTTCCAGTTAAACTTTGGAATAAAGACGTTATTATTTTTATTACCGCGGTTATTACGGTTCTTGTTACGGTTTTTATAATTCTTTTTCCGTGCCATATAGTTGATGCGAATTATTATGAACTTCTCCCGATATCGAAGTGAAAACCAGAAATGTTTTAGTAATTAGATAGGAGGGAGAGAAATAAAGGTGCGGATCCTAGATCCGCACCTGAAATCTTAGTGGATAAGAAAAGATACAAATGTTTTTAATGATACCAAATTAACGAACGGTTGTTGTTTCGTTGATCCAACTGTAGCAGTCCCTTAATGAACCATCTACTCTTATTGTATCTCCGTCCTCAAGGTTGAGTGTGAAGAACTTGTCTTCAGAGTTTGGTGTAACGTCCTGATAGGTTGAAAGCTGTTGATTAACCGTACCAGAAACAGAAGAATCAGCACGCTTAGCTTTGTTTAGATAATCGATAACGACCCAATAAACAACTTTATCAGCGGCTTCCAGTTTTCTGCCCTGCGTACATTTGGTAACTGCTGCACCATAAATGGTTGCCATTTTAATAATAGAATTGCCATCATTAGGTTCTATCTGTAGTGCCTGCTGTACATAGCGTTTAGCTGTTTGAAGGTTTTCAATGCTGATATTCATATCAGCCAGTCTTAGATACACATCTTTGCGTTGTTCATCTGTTTCGGCTCTTTCAAGGGCTTGCTCGTAATATGTAATTGCTTGACTGTAGTTTGCATTACTACGGTCGAATTCAGCAAGGTTGTAAGCACTTTGATAGGTGGGTTCTAATTCATTGATCTTGATCTTCACTTCATTGAGCTTGTCTCTCTGATCAAGACTTTGGTAGGCTCCTTCAAGTGCTTTCCAAGCATCCAGGTTACTGGGATCTTCCTCAACAACAGGTGAGAAATAAGCAACTTGTTCTTGCGGAGACCCAAGAATATCCTGTTGTTTTTCTTCCAGAAAACTTGCTAGCTCACCGTCAACCAATGGTTTTACAGTATCTATAAGATTCTGAGCATCATCTTTACGCCCCTCATCTACAATATAGTTGAGGGCTTGTCTCAGGTAATAACCATTACCCATGTTTGCTGCACGCTCTGGATCAATTTCAAAGAGCATTTCATAATCACTGTAAGCTTTTTGCAGACCACCATCTATGATATTGTAATTTTGTTGGTAGAATCGCCCACGGTCGAATATAATTTCAAATTTTTCTTCCGGATTATCACCAAACAGTTCAATACTCTCATTAAGCAGAGTTTCAGCTGTATCTATGTAAGCTGCCTTAATGGTAGGATCTTCCTTGCTTCGTCCGATCTCATCATAGATCTTGACAAGGCGCTCGTATTGTGTCTTAAGGCTGAAGCGAGGATTACCCTCCAATGTTTCAGGTTTTGCACAAGCCATCCACCGTCCGTAATTGAGTGCGAAGTCATAGTCGCCGGAACGATAATTTTCATAAAAAATAGAATAGGCCGCCAAAGGGGATAGACCACTTGGTGGTTCTGACTGGCATTCAGCCTGTGCGTTAATAATAGGAGAACTAATAAAGAGAATCCCTAAAAGCGATATTAATTGTTTCATTTTTTTTAACTGTAGTTAAAGCTGTTAGTTATTAAAACTAATCAGAGTGTTTATTTATTATAATAAGGGAATAATTAGTTCAATTTAGGTCTGAAGAACATGAGTTCAGTCAGGTTCACAGAAATATTGAATGACCAAATTCTTTCCTGTATAAGATCGTTAGCGGTGGTTCCTCTCAAACCATAACGGGCGCTTAGATCTATAGTAGAATTTGAGAACGGTGAAATTATTCCTAAACCGGCAGAAAACCAAAGTGTATTGATATTTTCTTGGTCAGTTTTGAGATGGCCGGAATCAAAGGCCAAACCGGCATTATATCGAAAATTGGAGAAAAAATTGTCTGAATTGGTTCTATAAGGGTGATATTCGGTACCAAGACCTAATTTATAGCGATCCGAAAGCTCAAAGGTATCATTGGTAGTGTTAAGGTTTGAATCTGTTTCACTCCACTGCTGAAATTTGCCTTCTAAAGAAACGTTAAATAATGTACTGGGATAGTAAGTAAAGCCACTATTTAGTTCCAATGGAAGCTTAGCACCTCCCCCAATATTATCATCTAAGGTAACTTCCTGAACCTGATTGTTTACTCGTCTGGTACTCAGAATAGCTTCATCTGTATTAATTTCTACCGGTAGTATTGCAGTAGCACCGAAACTCAATCGATCTTGTGAACTGAAAATTGTTGGCAGAGACGCTAGAATTCCAAATTTATGGCTAAAGTCCGATCCGGTTATCTTGGAATCAATAACATTGGTGGTAAAATTACCATCATCAAAAAAGAGTTCTCTTGAGTTATTTTGGGATAAAAATACGAGAGATGGTGCATATCCAATGGAAATATTTTTGTTGATACTCCACCCAAACCCAATCTCAAATTTGTTGATTCCTCCTGTTCCATAGGCGTCAGAAGCATAATCAACAGTTTGATTTTGCTCATTCAAAATACTGCTGCTGCTAAAAAAGCGGTAGTTTGAACGGGTTACCGGATACATGGAAGCAGATATTCCAAGTTTTTCACGATATATAGGAAAGGTCAGCTGTAAATAACCGGCCTGAAGGGCAGTATTCTTGCTTTCAGCCGTGTTGTCTTTTGAAAGGAACTTAGAAAAGCTGAATCCTGTAGAAGCTGTGGAAAAGGTGTTGGTTCCCCATAAGGCAGGATTATGCAGTCCATTTGACTGGGTGTTATCTAAAGATATTCCGGAAATACCCATGCTTAATTCACGTGAAGTATTCGTTTCTACAGGAAATCCAATTCCAAATAAAGAGTAAAAGGATCCACTCTTGCCAATGCTACTTTCATCATTTTGGGCAAAAGTGTTGCTGCTTAAAACGAAGAGTATTACAAATATCGAAGTGAAATATGTGTGTAATTTCAATTTATTCATTCACTATGTATGAGATAATTAGTTTTGGGCGGAATTCTTCTGGAGCGTTTCCGTTGTAAACCTGGGTTGAGCGGATAACACCTGACAGAGAGCCAATTCCGACATAAATTTCGTCAGTGTCTTCACCGCCGTAGAACACGTTATTTAGGAAAAGAGTGATGTTGCTGTTGTAGGTGTCAGTTTCAACAGTGTCTCTTAGCGCACTAAACTCTGGCTGTGTAAGCTGATATTCATAAGATTTATCAAACTCAGTACCAAGATGCAGGTTAAGTAAATTGATGTTCGGGCGACTGTGATTGGCAGCAAGTGTGCTATTCAAGCTGGTGGTGTTTTCGTGAACTAACAACCGGGCACTCAAAACATTCTTATTGCCATATTCTTCTCTTAGCGTTTCAAGCGGAAGATCAATCCTCATAACCTCTTCCAAAGTTGTATGAAGAGAATTTGTTTCGGCATTTTGTGTACTTCCGGTTCTATCCAGAAAATAAGCCCAGTTATTCAAGCCAACACTCACAGTATCTGATTCGTCTGGACTAAGCATAAGAAACTGACTGGCTGAAGAACTGACAAATGAGATCTTGTTATTGCTATTCTCCGGAACGATAGCTAAACCGTGGAATTCGTATCGATAAGTTGAATCTGCATCATCTTCGGTACTACTAAAATAGGTGTAGTATTGATCTTTCCAGGCGTCATCCAAGTCTACAACAATGTTCTTGTCCTGACCAATTGTGAATGACCCAATAGGTGAGGCAGCATTGTAAGCCACTTCAGAACCTGTTTTAATCTCGTTTCCTCTCCAGGTCTCCGAGATTTCATAAACTGAAAACTCAGATGTGGAAAGCGTATCACCGTAGGTATTTAAACTATCAAGTTGAATTTCCAGCTTCATAGTAAAATTATTTCCTACAAAATCGAGACTATCGGGGATCTCAACAGTTCGTACCGGTTTTAATAAACCAACTGTGTTTACATCACCAAATAATGGATCAGAGTAACTACCGATGCTGAATAGGCCGAAATTTCCGGTGTAGCCCATAAAATTTTCAGTAGCGGTGTTATCAAAGGTAAGTGTATCGGTTACGATAGAGGGCTCATTTATAAAGCCACTTCCTACACTGCCGGGGTCTTCGCATCCGTTAAAAACTAAAATTAAGATTAATAGCGAAATGTATAAGGAAACAAAACCCTTATTGTGTGTTGTCATTAAGAAAATATTTAAAAAGTTCTCTTTCTGTTATTCTGCGTCAGAAATTGTGCGGTAGTACTCAGCAAACTTGTCGGATACGTCTTCAGGAGATCCCTGAATTTTTTCCGGGGTAATGCCAAGTTCCTCAAACACGTCGTCGAACTCATCTTTCAGATAATTTCCTGTAACGACGTGATCGCTGTATTTTAGACCTAGTTTTAAAAGATCAACCTTTCCTTCTTTGGTCAGGTTATCAATATCGGTATCGGCCGGTAATCCAAGAAGTTCTAACACGCGAGCTGAATCTGAGTCACCTTCGTTGATTGGGTGGTGCAGATTGTAAACGATCTTAGTGTTTTTGAAGATCTTCTCATCTTTGTACAGGGTTTTAACCAATAATGGAGTCAATCCTGCAGGCCAGTCATGGCAGTGAATAATATCGGGTTCCCAGCCGAGCTTAATAACTGTTTCCAACACGCCTTTATTGTAGAAAGCTAAACGTTCGTCGTTATCTTCGTAAAATTCTTCTGAATCGGGCTTTCTGAACAGGCCTTTTCTTTTGAAATAGGTGTCATTATCCAGAAAATAAACCTGAAGCTTTGCATTGGGAATGCTGGCCACTTTGATCTTCATGGTTTCAACTTTATCCCCCACTTCAACTTCAATACCGGAAAGACGGATAACCTCATGCAAGCGGTTTCTCCTATCATTGATAGTACCGTACTTGGGGAGCAAGATCCGAATTTCGAATCCTTTGTCTTGAAGTGATGCAGGCAAAAACCTAAGCAGATCTGCTGTATAGGTCATGCGTGCGAATGGAGAAATTTCTGCTGCAACGTATAAAATTTTCATAAATATATACTCTCAGTGATTACTCTTTGTTAGAGATTGTCTTATTGCCTTTTATTACTTGATTTAAATCTTCGTCGTCATCCAGTGAATAGAAATCAAGAAGAGTGTCGCCTCGTAATCCCAGTCGTAATGTTTCTAGTGCAATAACATCAGCAGGAACGATGTTTCCGAGGTTAACATTGCTTCCGAATTTTCGGATGAACCAAACTTGTTGTTCTTTTTGAGGAGCTTCAAAAATGAGTTTGTCCTGAGAGATCTGATCTGTGATCTCTTCTATTAAACCTGAACGAACTTCCCCGTTTGGCCGAAAAACACCCACTGTTCCACTCTCGCGAGCTTCACAAATTACTTTTTCTGAACCGGCCTTCAACTCTTCGTTTATAACTTTTACCCATTTGTAAGGTGGTATGATCTCGTTTGGATTTTTACTTCCAACTTCAGAGTAGACCGTGAAATCTTTACTTAATTCCCTAATGATAGCCTGTTTTCTGTCATCTGAAAGCCATATAGTACCGTTAGACACTTCAACATGAGATATATTATACCTCTCCATGAGTTTCACGTAAGCATCTAACTGATCTCTGAGCAGATAGGCTTCAAAAAGAGTGCCTCCGAAATATACCGGAATATCAGCATTTTGATAAACAGCGATCTTTTCTTCGAGATTTTGGGTTACATATGATGTGCCCCATCCAAGTTTAACTACGTCTATGTAATTAGAACTGGTTTCGACAAGGTCTTCGGCTTGTCTTACGCTATAACCTTTGTCCAAGGCCAATGTAAGACCTTTTTTTCTGGGTTTTTCAGTTCTGTAAGGTAAATTTTTTAGAGTAAATGCCATAAATTAGTTGAAGTATGTAAGCCTGAAATATACAAAAACGCTACCTGTATATGAAATCAGGCTACACTATAGTTATTTATCTCGGTTTATGTTCCTGTTACTTAGCTCAATGAGGTGACGAATGTGATCTTCATCAACTGCATCCATCATGTCTGAGGTGTATCTCCAAAGCCAGTTGTCAGATGATGTACCTGGAATATTCATGCGGTGTGTGGCATCAAGTCCCATGTAATCCTGAAGGGGGAAAATTGCCTGATCAGAAACGGATAACATACCCAGTCGAATGAATTCCCAATGGATTTTTTTTCCGTCCGAGCGTGTATAGGTTCTGGCTCTGTGCTGTTCAGCCTCATCAGCAGAAATATACCAGCCAATGGCAGTATCATTATCGTGAGTACCTGAATAAGCGACACTGTTCTGAGAATAATTATGAGGCAGAAAACTGTTTGTTGAGTCTGAATCGAAAGCGAACTGTATGATCTTCATTCCCGGGAAATTGTATTTATCCCGCAGCTTTTCAACCCCTTCTGTTACGAAACCAAGGTCTTCTGCAATGATCGGAAGTTCTCCGCATTTTTCTAATATCGTATCAAACAGCTTTTCTCCGGGGCCTTCCACCCATTCACCTTTTTCGGCCGTTTTTTCAGTAGCTTCTACTTCCCAATAGGCATCAAAACCACGGAAGTGATCTACACGGATGGCATCACAAGCTTCGAACATATGTTTAAAGCGATCGATCCACCAGGAAAAGCCGTCATTTTCAAGTTCGTCCCATTTGTAAAGCGGGTTTCCCCAAAGCTGACCGGTTTTACTGAAATAATCGGGTGGTACACCGGCAACTAGCTGACGATCTCCTTTTTTATCAACTTCAAAATATTGAGGATTAGCCCAAACATCAGCACTGTTGTGATCCACAAAGATCGGGATATCACCTACAACTCTAATACTGCGTTTATTGGCATACTCCTTCAGGGAGATCCATTGGTTGTAGAATTCAAACTGCTGCCAGTATTGAAAATCGATCTGTTCCTTGAATTTTTTACGGTAAGCTTTTAAAGCCTTGGGTTTTCTTTGTGCAATGTCCTCATCCCATGTATTCCATGGTTGTTTATTATAATGCAAAGAACAGGCCATAAAAAGAACGTAGTCGTCAAGCCAGTGTTTATTTTGCTTTTTGAAAGCATTGAAGGCTTTTTCTTCCTCCTGCGACTTTTTCTCATAAAAACGGTCAGAGGCCAGCTTATAAACCCCGTCTTTATTTTCGAAGGAAGTTTCGTAATCTGTTTCAGTCTTTGAAGGTAGTTCTATAGATTCAATTTCTTCTTTTGTAAGCAGCCCTTTATTATGAAGCAGGTCCGGACTGATCAGGTAAACATTTCCTGCAAAAGCAGAGTAACTGGCGTATGGAGAGTTACCATATCCGGTTGGGGTTAAGGGCAGTACCTGCCAGATGGTTTGATCGGTTCGTTCTAAAAAATCAATGAAATTGCGGGCTTCAAATCCAAAATCACCCATTCCATATTTTCCGGGAAAAGATGTTGGGTGAACCAGTGTACCGCAAGAGCGTGGAAACCTCATGAAATATCTAACTCTTTGGTTTTAAAATTACACCTGCGAGAGGTGGTATTGTAATTGAAATATTTGCCTTTTGGCCATGCCATTCACCCCATTCACCATGAATCTTATTATCTCCGGCATTACTGCCCCCGTAATATTCTGAATCACTGTTCATAAGTACCTCATACTCTCCGGCATGAGGAACTCCAACTTTGTAGCCGTAGTGAACAGTCGGGGTAAAGTTCAGAATGATCACCAGAAAGTCATCGGGATCTTCAGCACGGCGAATAAATGATATTATGCTGTTGTCAGCATCACTGACATCGATCCACTCAAAACCACGCCAGTCAGAATCGAGTTCGTGAAGGGGTTTTTCAGATTTATTAATTTTGTTCAGGTCTTTAACCAATAGCTGTAGCCCTTTGTGTTTCTCCCACTCCAGTAGGTGCCAGTCAAGCGAGTTTGATTCGCTCCATTCAGACCATTGACCGAATTCACACCCCATAAACAGAAGATTTTTTCCGGGATGAGCGTACATATAAGTATAAAGTAATCTTAGGTTGGCAAATTTTTGCCAGTCATCTCCCGGCATCTTTGAGAGCATGGATTGTTTCATGTGAACGACTTCATCGTGCGAGAATGGCAGGGTGAAGTGTTCTGAAAATGCGTAGATAAGAGAGAATGTTAGCTGATCCTGATGGTATTTTCTGAAAATTGGGTCCTTTTCAATGTAGGTGAGGGTATCATTCATCCACCCCATGTTCCATTTAAAGTCAAACCCAAGACCTCCGGTCTCAGTTGGTCGTGAAACGCCGCCCCAAGAAGTTGATTCCTCTGCAAAAGTGATAACACCTGGAAAGTGGTGATGTAGGGTATCATTGAATTTTCTTAGAAAATTGATGGCTTCAATATTTTCCCTGCCACCATACTTGTTGGGTACCCAGTCTCCTTCATCTTTTGAATAATCCAGATAGAGCATGGAGGCTACCGCATCAACACGCAGTCCGTCTATGTGAAACTTGTCGCACCAATAGACCGCGTTGGAAACTAAAAAGTTTTTTACCTCAGTCCTGCCATAATTGAAAATGCAGGTACCCCAGTCTTTATGTTCTCCTTTGCGTGGATCAGCATGCTCAAAAAGGCCGGTTCCATCAAAGCGACGAAGTCCGTGATCATCTTTTGCAAAGTGAGCCGGAACCCAATCAATGAGAACACCTATTCCCTCCTGATGACATTTATCTACGAAGTACATAAAGTCTTCGGGTTTGCCAAAGCGACTGGTGGGTGCATAATAGCCGGTGATCTGATAGCCCCAGGATGGATCATAAGGATGTTCGGCAACCGGCATAAGTTCAACGTGGGTGTAACCTAATTCTTTCAGATAAGGTACCAGTTGGTCGGCTGTTTCACGATAACTTAAAAAACCGGGATCCTCTCCAACCTTGCGTTTCCAAGAACCAAGGTGCATTTCATAGATAGAAATTGGTTGATCAAGAGCTTGCTTGTCCTGTCTTGATTTCAGCCACACATCATCATTCCATTCGTAATCATCAATTTCTGTTACAATGGAAGCGGTACCCGGACGTAATTCAGAATAAAAGGCAAACGGATCAGATTTCTTGAGCGGCGGATCCTGAACCGGGCTTTTAATTTCATACTTATAGTAGTCCCCGGGTTGTACGTGCGGGATAAATATCTCCCAAATGCCCTGATCATGAAATTTTCTCATGCGGTGCACACGACCATCCCAGCTATTAAATTCACCGATAACACTTACACGGGTAGCACTCGGAGCTGTAACAACAAAATGAGTTCCTTCTACGTCATCAATGGTTTGTGAGTGTGCTCCCATAAACTCGTAAGCCTGATTGTGATTTCCCTCACCCCAAAGCTGAAGGTCAAAATCACTGATCAGTGATTCAAATTGATAGGCATCGGTGATGGTAAAGGTCTTGCCACGTTGAGGGTTGACCTTAAGCTCGTAGCTGAATCTGTTTTTTCTTCGGGCGAAGACTCGCTCAAAAAGTCCATCATCAGATATCCGATCCAGTTCATATGATTTTTTATCAATGAGAGCTGTTACGGTTTTTGCTTCCGGCCTGAATGCGCGGAGTACGAGTTTATTCTTACCGTCGATTTCAACTTTATGTAACCCTAAAACTGAGAACGGATCTCCATGAGAGCCGTCTGATATGGAAGAGATAATTTCTTTTGTAAGTGTTGAACTCATCACCGTTATTGGATTCGAAAGGGCATAAAAGATACTAAAAGTTTATCAAATGTATGGAGCCATTTAAAGTGCTTTCAATTGCTTGTTTCTATATTTTGTTGTCATGAATAAATCCGGATTTATAGCAAGGCGATATCTGTTTTCACGCAAACATGTATCCCTGATCTCGACTCTTACTTTCATCAGTATTACCGGTATTACCATAGGTACAGCCCTTCTGATTGTGGTTTTGTCGGTTTTCAATGGCTTTTTTGATGTCATTAAAAACTTTCTGCTGTCTTACGACCCGGATGTTAGAATTGAAGCCTCTGGTGCTTCAACCTTCGCACAGAATGACGAAATAATGGAGCAGATCCGGTCAATCCCTGAAGTGCGGATCATCTCACCTTATGTTGAGGGTAAAGCATTACTTGCCATGGAGGGAGTTCAAAATGAAGTGGTGGATGTAAAGGGAATTGAGCGCGATGTGTTTTTTCAGCTTGTGGATATTGAGAACAGCGTGACCACCGGGGTGTTTGATGTAAGTGTGCGTGAAAGAACGCCGGGTATCATAGTGCATGAGGAATTAAAAAACAGACTGCGTATTAACATAGGCGATGATCTGGCGCTATTGAGTGCAGCGGGCATGAAAAATGCTTTGACACAGATCACAGTGCCTCAGAGCTATAGATTTGATCTGCGTGGAGCGTATTATTTGCAACAGATCGCAGGCGGACCAAAAGTCTTTGTTGATATTGAAGCAGCCAAACGATTGTTTAAGGTGAGGAACGAGATCTCCGGAATGGATATCAAACTTACTGACAATGAAGAGGCTGAAGCCGTTAAATCCAGGCTTACTGAATTATTAGGTCCTGATTACAAGATCTCAACTTGGTATGACCTTCAGAAACCATTGTATGATGTCATGTACCTGGAAAAATGGGGTTCCTTTGTGGTGTTGATCCTCATTGTGATCGTGGCAGTGTTGAATATCATTGGATCGCTGACTATGATCGTGATCCAAAAGCAGAGGGATATTGGGATCTTGATGTCCATGGGCTACAGCAGGTCGGGAATAAAATCCATATTCAGGAAACAGGGCTTGTATATAGGTTTGATCGGTTGCGGAATTGGAGGCTCACTTGGATTACTGATCACCTGGCTGCAGATGAAATTCGGACTTGTGAAGTTATCATCGGCTTTTATAATTGATGCCTATCCTGTTCAGGTCAACCCGATGGATATAGTTCTCATTCTTGTTGTGAGTTTACTTCTGAGTATACTTGCAAGCTGGTATCCGGCTCATCGTGCAGCCCAGATTCAACCGGCAGATGCCGTTCGGTATGAGTGATGGAATTGTTCAATGCTTAATAATTTACTCATTATATACGTCTGGAAGGTCGTTTTCGTAGAGGATGACATCACCAGGTTGCGCCACTTTTCGGATCAGCTCATTAGCTTCGAAGAGACTGTTTACGACTCTGACGTTCAATGATGCAGAATTATCAGAGCGAATACCTTCCAGAATGGGTTTGGCTCTTTCTTCGCCCACTAGGATCACAAGGTCCAGATTGGCATTACCTATAGACTGACCAAATTTATAGTTTTCTTCTTCCTCAATGTCGCCCAGCTCGATCATGCCCGGTGTGATGATAATTCGTTTTCCGCTGTCAAATTGTCCGAGGATCTCAACTGCATTCTTGGCACCAACAGGATTGGAGTTGAAGGCATCATCAATGATCGTTAGCTCTCCGTTTTGCTTTAACTCAAGTCGATGTTCGATGGGTTCGATCTTTCGGGCTGCTATAGCCATGGTCTTTAAACGCAATCCAAAATAATGTCCGACTCCAACAGCCAGCAAAAGATTCTGTGCGTTATGCGCCCCAAGCAGTTTTGTCCGAAATGACTCAGTTTCATTTTCTATTGAAACCTTAAAAGACATACCTGAGGTATTATAACTGATCTCAGAAGCCTGAATCTTGCCATTATTCAACCCTACCAGGATCCGGGTGATCTCCTGTCTGTCACTGCCCATTTCGGATACTCGAGGGTCATCGCCATTTAGAATGGCGACATCACCAGATTGCAAATTATCCACCAAAGTACCTTTTTCTTTTGCAATCACATCTTGCGAACCAAAGGTTTCTAAGTGTGCCACTCCAACATTGGTTATAACTGATATGTCAGGTTTGGCAATGTCACAAAGTTCCTGAATATTCCCTTCATAGCGGGCTCCCATTTCCAGGATCAGAATCTGATGATTGGCTTGCAGATCATTGTTAATGACCTTGCAAATTCCCATAGGCGTATTATAGCTGCCCGGTGTTGAGCACACATTGAAGCGCTCCTTAAGCAGGTCGCGGATCATGAATTTGGTGCTGGTTTTCCCATAGCTGCCGGTGATGGCGATCACCTTCAGATCGGGCATGGAGGCCAGCTTCTTTCGGGCCTGTTTCTTGAATCCATTCTGAATGTAGGTTTCAACAGGCCGGGTAAATAATCCGGATATCAGTATAAAAAATGGAATGAATACGGCCCCAAAAGCCCAGCCTGCAACCAGGATGGTCAGGTCGAAATTCAGGACCCCTGCAAAATAGGCCGGAACTGCCTGCCCGGTAAAGGGCATCAGGCCGGTAAGCGCCATATATGAAAAATAAAGGGGAAATAAGGAAGAGAGTATTACAAAAGGGACGGCCAGGCGATATACGCGAGGGGTGAAAACAAGGGGTTTCTTAACTTTTTCAGGTTTATAGGTTTTTATAGAACCGAACCAAAAAAGCGTCAGTACAAAGACGATCAGAGTTAGGGACGTGTAGGTGAGATATTCAAGCAGCCAGCCTCCACCTAAAACGAGAATGAAGAGTAAGATCATCAGCAATGAAAGAGAAGGAGGTAAAACTTTTTCCTCCCAATTATCTTTCATCCATTGCCAGAATTCATTGTTCTTATAACCAACCTGCTGATAGGATTGCAGAAAGAACTGCATTCTGATAAATGATGTAGCGCAAAAAGATGGCACAAAAAATGATTGCACCGACATTAAGAGTCGTGTAGTACCAATTCAAATTATTTGGGATTATTTAAAAAATTAATAGCCGTTTCTGATGATGTTAAGTTATGAAATAAACCAATATTCGAAATCGGTTTATAAGCTTGGTATATTCACCGCGCATTCAAAGTAAATGTTTCAATAAAAATGAAGAGAAATATATGAAATTAATTATCCCAATGGCCGGACGGGGTACCCGTGTTCGTCCGCACTCGCATACTGTTCCCAAGCCGCTGCTTCCCGTTGCCGGAACCATGATCGTAGAGCGCATTGTAGAAACGTTTAATCGTACGCTCAACAAAGACATAACCGAGATCGTGTATATTCTAGGCCCTGATTTTGGGGAAGACATCAAGCAGCCACTGCGCGAGATGAGCAAGCGCCATAATGCCAAAGCCCTTTTTGAAGTACAGGCCGAAGCCCTCGGAACGGCGCATGCGGTAGCCATGGCCAAAGAGCATCTGGACGGTGAGGTGATCATTGCTTTTGCGGATACCATTTTTGACAGTAAAGAATCATTTGACCTGGGCGATGCCGACAGTGTGATCTGGCTTAAGAAAGTGGAAGATCCTTCCCGTTTTGGCGTGGCCGTGCATGAAGGCGACAAGATCACCGGCTTCGTGGAGAAGCCCAAAGAGTTTATTTCTGATCTTGCCATCATCGGAGTGTATTATTTCAAGGATGGAAATTACTTCAAGAAGCAGATCGAGTGGGTATTGGATAATGACATGAAAGGCCCCGGTGGAGAGTATTTCCTCACCGCTGCCCTCGATAAAATGATCAAGGACGGCAAGATCTTTAAAACCGCTACCGTTGATGAATGGCTGGATTGCGGAACTTTACCCGCCTGGCTGGAAACGACCGGTATTATCACCGGAAAAGAGTTTGACGGTGTGGATGAGAGTAAATATCCCGGTTCAACCATTATTCCACCGGTTTATATTGGGAAGGGTGTTCAGATCAAAAACAGTACGGTTGGTCCTAAAGTAAGTATTGAGAATGATACCGTGATCGAAGATTCCAAAATTGAAGACACGATCATACGGGATCACTCTAATATCTCGAAGTCCGAGATATCAGGTTCAACAGTGGGTGCACATACCAACCTGATGAACGTAAAAGGTAGAGTTGATGTGGGAGATCACAGCAGTTTGGACATTGACTGATAGCAGACTTGTTTTTGTATAGTATCTAAAAGGCTCCGGAGTAATTTGGGGCCTTTTGATTTTAAAATAATCCGGAGATCACCCCGGCATCATCAACTGTCATATTAACTGCTGCCGGTTCTTTAGGCAGGCCAGGCATCAGCATCATATTTCCACAAATGATCACCATAAATCCGGCTCCTGCCGAAAGCTGAACATCTGTGACGGTAAGGGTGAAATCTTTAGGAGCCCCCTTTAGGGCAGGGTTATCCGAAATGGATGATTGGGTTTTAGCTATACAAACAGGGAGTTTCCCATATCCAAGCTTCTTGAAATTAGCCAGGTTCTTTAGTGCTTTCTTTTCGAAATAAACTCCATCGGCATTGTAGATCTCAGTTGCTATGGTCTCAATTTTATCCTCAATGGATTGCTGAGTATCGTATAGCATGAACTTTTCAGGTGTTTTATTTAACTCAGCTTGTTTCACTACTTCGTTGGCCAGATCAGTAACCCCGTCTCCCCCCTTTTCAAAACCATTGTGAGCCTCACATGGAATCGCAAGTTTGGCGCAGAAGTCTTTGATCATTTGAATCTCTTGATCAGTATCTCCGATAAACTTGTTGATACCCACCACAACCGGTGTTTTGAATTTCTTCATATTTTTGATGTGAGCCGCGAGGTTTTCAAGTCCTTTTTGAAGTTCCTTGATGTTCTTGCCACTTTCTTTGGCTTCCTCTACGGTCAGACCTCCATGGTATTTCAGTGCTTTGACGGTGGCCACAAGTACGACTGCAGAGGGCCAGATATCGGAAGTTCGGGCTACGATATCGAAGAATTTCTCAGCCCCGAGGTCGGCTCCAAAACCGGCTTCGGTCACAACATAATCCGCAAGTTTTAAACCGATCTTATTGGCAATGATACTGCTTGTGCCGTGAGCGATATTGGCAAAAGGCCCGCCGTGAACAAGGGCCGGTACGTGTTCAAGGGTTTGAACCAGGTTGGGCATGATGGCTTCATTAAGTACAACGGCCATGGCCTCATGTGCTCCCAGGTCTTTGGCTTTAACGGCCTCTCCTGCACGATTATATCCCACCACGATGTTACCAAGGCGTTGCTTGAGGTCACTTCTGGAAGTTGCAAGAGACAGAATAGCCATGACTTCAGAAGCGGCTGTTATCATAAAGGCAGATTCCCTTGGAATTCCGTTGACTCGCCCGCCTAAGCCAACCACGATCTGTCTAAGTGCACGGTCGTTCATGTCTATGGCCCGGTTCCAGAGCGGACTGGTGACATCAATATCCAGTTCATTGCCTTTGAAGATGTGATTATCGAGCATGGCAGTGAGTAAATTATGGGCCGTGCCGATCGCGTGGATATCTCCATTGAAGTGAAGATTGATACGTTCCATAGGGATAACCTGAGAATATCCGCCACCCGCGGCTCCGCCCTTGATGCCGAATACGGGTCCAAGTGAGGGTTCACGTAAAGCAACCAAAGATCTTTTCCCGAGCTTTTGCAGTCCCTGACTCAATCCAATTGAGGTAAGCGTTTTTCCCTCGCCGGTGGGCGTAGGAGTGATAGCCGTTACAAGGATTAGTTTGCCATCCGGACGATCCTTGAACTTCTCCAGAACGTTGAGCCGAATTTTGCCGGTATACTTACCGTAGAATTCGAAATTGTCCTCATCCAGTTCGAGTTCGGCCATAAAATGGCGCATGTGTTTCATAGGTGCCTGCTGGGCTATCTTGATATTATCGACCATTGGAAGCGCTTTTTTGTTAGCGGAAAAAAATTTAATATATGAATATCCCGTACTGATGTGAAGGAAAGATAAATTCTCCTAAAATTGAACGCTATATAGGGGGCTCAAGTTGGATGATTGCACACCAAGCTAAATCAAAATCTCCATGGGTTGGTAGTGGATACTTATTGTTTTGTTTGGCTTGATGTGTTGGACTGCACTTTTGTTAATTGTGCTGATACATCAAAAGAAGGCTATATCATTAGCAACTCAATGAATGAGGCAACTTCTATTTATTCAAACTTGCCAAAGCTTTCTTAATGACTACCGAAGCATCCTCACTGCCGGTATCTTGGAGTGCTTTCATCACTGCCTGCTCCGATTCTTTTTTCTTGAAGCCAAGTGATTCAAGGGCTGAAATAGCCTCTCCTGTTACAGATGATTCACCTGCGCTTGTAGGCGTAACTCCGGCCGATACCGCGTATTCAGCCAGCTTATCCTTCAGCTCCACAATGATACGCTGCGCCGTTTTCTTTCCTATTCCCGGCACTTTGGAGAGCGTGCCTTCTTCACCGTTTGTAATAGCTCCGATAAGCTGATCGGCCGGTAAGCCTGATAAAATGGTAAGTCCTAATTTTGGCCCCACACCTTTTACCGTGATGAGTTTCTCAAACAATGCTTTTTCATCAGAGGAAAAGAACCCAAACAATCGCTGATCGCTGTCGGTGATGTGGTGATAGGTAAGCAGTTTTACTTCCGATCCGGCGCTTTCCAGCTGTTCCTGGGTGATGGAGGAAATTTCGACCCGGTAGCCCACACCGGAGACATCCAGGATCACAAGTCCTTCTTTTTTTTCTTCGATGTAACCTTTTAAAAATGCGATCATAATTGGTCTAAACTGATTCTGCATTGCATGACGTATAGGTTGACTTAATGTAAGGATGCAATCTTCGCTCTGATTACCTTTATTAATCCCTTTTACCCGGTCGGGATTGTCTGCCACAAAACTCGCCCAATCACCTTTCTTATTATTCTGGTGGGTTTTCTTTTTTGATGAACCGGGAATGCCTTTACCTTTCATTAAATGACACCAGGCAACAGCCAGGGCATCTGTGGCATCATTTGATAATTTCTCGTCGGGCAGCTTCACCATTTTGTTCAGCATAAAAGCCACCTGCTCTTTGCTGGCGTTTCCATTTCCGGTGATTGATTTTTTTACCACTTTCGGGAAATATTCCACAGCCGGTAGTCCGTTATTGGTGATGGCCAGCATGGCAGCTGCCTGTGCCCGTCCCAGTTTCAGCATGGCCATAGGATCCACTCCATAAACGGGAGTTTCGACTGCACAGGATGTAGGTTTGTTAGAGCGAATAATGGCAGAGACTTTATCAAAAATAACCTGTAAACGCTCGGCATGATCATCAATATCGGCCATGCGGATAACATCACACCTTAAGGCGATCAGCTTTCCGTTTTCTTCCGTCAACAGGGCATAGCCGGTGTTTCGGGAGCCGGGATCAATACCGAGGATTATATCAGGCATAGATTATTCGTTGTCGCCGTTATCGTTTTCAGAATAAAGCTTCGCCAAGTCGTTAATCATCTCTTCAGAGATGCCGGAAGTCACAAAACCACCATCATGATAGAGATTCTGCATCGTTACTTTTCGGGTAAGGTCAGAGAATAAAGTCACGCAATAATCCGCGCATTCATCTGCAGATGGATTACCCATCGGTGCGATCATATCGGCAAAGGTGTACATGCCGTCAAAGCCTTTTATGCCGGTTCCAGCAGAGGTTCTTGTTGGAGCCTGTGAAACAGTGTTCACGCGAATTCCCCTTGGGGCAAGACGACTTCCATAGTTTCGAGCAATACTTTCGAGTAAAGCCTTGGCATCGTTCATATCTGAATATTTTGAGAAGATGCGTTGTGCGCCAATAAATGAAAGAGCCACAACGCTACCACCATCATTCAGAATTTCGGCTTGTTCTGCATGATGCAAAACACGGTGCAACGAGATCGCTGAAATATCCAAAGTCTGCTGCATCCAGTTATAATTTAGGTCGGTGTATTCTTGTTTCTTGCGCACGTTAGGTGACATCCCAATAGCATGAAGAATGAAGTCAACTCCACCAAGATGTTCTTTGGTTTGGGCCATCAGCTCTTCGATCTCATCATCCTTTGTTACATCACATGGAATGATGGGGGCACCGGTTTCCTCCCCTAATGCGTCAAGAGCTCCCAATCGTAATGCAACAGGTGCATTAGATAAAACAAACTCAGCTCCCTCACGCTTACATGCCAGGGCAATTCTCCAGGCAATACTGCGCTCGTCCAAAGCACCAAAAATGATTCCTTTTTTTCCTTTTAATAATCCGTAGCCGTCACTCATGTTTTATAAATTTCTTATTGTTGAAAGGTTTGCGGGGAAATTCACGATAATCTCGATAAAATGATAGTCGGTATTGTATGCCCGTGTTTAAGTGTTACGGTGTTACAGTGATTGATTTCAACACTGTAACACCGTAACACGATTAGCACTTTAATTCTAAAAAGAAAGTTCTAATTGCTCCCAAACTGTTTTCTCATTCAGGTTCAAGTTGGATAACGTAATACCCAATAATCTTACCGGACGGTTTCCAACTTCGGTTTCGGATAAAAGTTTACGCACTACATCCATAATATCCTGATATCTATTGGTGAAATGAGACAGGGAGTGACTTCGGGTAATGGTCTCGAAATCCTTGTATCTAACTTTCAGGGTAATGGTCTTGCCGGCTGCATTGATCTTCTTCATTCCTTCGGCAATGGTCTGCGTCAACTCATCCAGAAAATTATTGATCCATTCGAGGCTATCGATGTCTTCTGAAAAGGTGCGTTCTTTACCGTATGATTTTCTTATCCGATGCGGTTTTACTTCCCGATGATCAATACCTCGTACAATTCTGTAATAGAACCTGCCAGATTTACCAAAGGCCTTGACCAGATCGATCTCACTCCATTGCTTTAGGTCTACTCCGGTCTTAATGCCAACGGCATGCATTTTCTTTTGAGTAGCCTTGCCGACACCAAAGAATTTTTTGATATCCAGTTCCTCCAGAAAGGCCTCGGCTTTTTCAGGGGTTATGAGAGTGATTCCGTTTGGTTTGTTAATGTCTGAAGCAACTTTAGCCAGAAATTTGTTATGTGCCACGCCAGCAGAAGCCGTCAATTGGGTTTCCTCATAAATGCGATCCTTGATCTGTTTTGCGATCAATGTGGCGGAGGGGATGTCTTTGTGGTTTTGGGTGACATCCAGAAAAGCTTCATCCATGGAAAGGGGTTCAACCAGGTCGGTATAATCAAAAAAGATCTCCCGAACCTGCCTCGAAACTTCCCGGTAGGCATCGAATCGTGTTTTCACGAAAATGGCATGAGGACAAAGTCGAATTGCCTGCGAGGCCGGCATTGCAGAATGCACACCATATTTTCGAGCCTCATAGCTGCACGTTGCCACAACACCACGTCCACTGGGTGATCCGCCTACAACCACAGGTTTACCCCGCAGATCAGGATTATCCCGCTGTTCTACGGATGCGTAGAAGGCATCCATATCCACATGGATGATTTTTCTTATGGGGAATTTCAGTTCCATAACATAAATTACACATATACTATGTAGGATAAAAGCAGATCAGAAGTTAAATTTGGAACAATTATGTTTTACAGATGCTTAAATTAGGTAAAACATGAACTGACCACACAACTATGAATTTTATGCTGCGATCAAAACTCAACGGAATTTTGGCACTCATGATCATTTTGATCGTTACCTACGGATGTACCAATAATCCGCAAGGTAGCGGAGGTGGTGACAAACTTAATTATGACCATCAACAGAACCCGGGACTTTCTGCCAACGACCTTCTTTCGGATGAATCCTTCGCTGAACTGATCGTTGAGATCGATTATATGCCTGGATATGCACCGAACACAAGAGCACTTGATAGCCTGAAAGCATTTCTGGAACTGAGATTGAATAAGGCATTTGTCACTATTCTTGAACCGACTCAGATCCCATCCGGAGAACAGAATGCATATTCTGCAAATGATGTACGCGAAATTGAAAGTCAGCGGAGAAATAATTTTTCAGAAGAAGGTACATTGGCAACCTATCTGTTAATTACTGATGGATATTATACAGAACAGAATGTACTTGGTATAGCTTATTATAATACTTCTAATGCGTTCTTTGGCCCGGCCTATGATGATGCCTCAACCGGCTTCGGTTCACTAACTCGTTATCAGGTAGAGGCGATATCATACAGGCATGAATTTGGTCACCTGCTAGGTCTGGTAAATATACCGGGATCAGGAACAGAAATGCAGGCAGATCATCAGGATACGCAAAACGGTAGCCATTGTGATAATGAAAGCTGCCTGATGTACTATGCCATGCAGCGTTCTGATCTCATTGAGCAGTTATTCAATGACGAAACCATTCCGGCACTTGATGCCAATTGCATCGCTGATATTCAGGCAAACGGTGGTAATTAGATATAGTAAAAGAGGCTCATAAAAGAGCCTCTTCCTAATGTTTTACTTTAGATCTTATTCAAAGCCAGTTTGTAGGTTGGATCTTCCATCACATTTACATCAATGATGGCATTGGCGTTATGTAGCATTTTCCGGCAATCTTTACTTAGATGCTTTAGGTGAACCGTTTTTCCAACCTTACTGTAGCGCTCGGTGATCTTGTTCAAAGCCTCAATGGCTGACATGTCTACTACCCTACTTTCTTCAAAATCGATGATGATTTCATCAGGATCATTAAGCACATCAAATTTGGAGTTGAATACAGAAATAGATCCGAAGAAAAGCGGACCGTAGATCTCATAGTGCTTTATACCATCCTCATCAATATGCTTGCGGGCACGAATTCTTTTGGCATTATCCCAGGCGAATACAAGCGCTGCAATGATCACTCCAACCAATACTGCAAGTGCCAGGTTATGTAGTACGGCCGTAACCAAGGTCACCATTACCATTACAAATAGATCGGAAATGGGCATACGGTTGAAAGTTCTCAAACTTGCCCACTCAAAGGTTCCAATGGCTACCATGATCATCAAACCGGTAAGTGCAGCCATGGGTAATAATTCGATCATACCTGAGCCAAACATGATGAACATCAGTAACATTACCGCGGCTACAACACCCGAAATTCGGGTTCGGGCTCCTGAAGACACATTGATCAGGCTTTGGCCGATCATCGCGCAACCGCCCATCCCTGAAAAGAATCCGGAGAAGATATTGGCAGTTCCCTGAGCCACCGCTTCTTTATTTCCATTACCACGGGTTTCCGTGATCTCATCAATGATGTTAAGCGTCAGCAAACTCTCAATTAGTCCAACTCCTGCCATAATTACAGAATAAGGTAGAATTACCATAAAGGCTTCCCACGTGAATGGGATTTGTGGGATATGGAATGGAGGAAATCCCCCCTTAATGGAAGCAATGTCGCCCACGGTTTTGGTCTCAATTGCAAATACAACTACGACGGCAAAAATGGTCAAAATGGCTACCAGAGAACCCGGAATGTTTTTACTAATCTTAGGCATTACCCAGATAATAGCCATTGTAGAAACCACCAATCCAATTAATACGAAAAGTGGTTTCCCTGTCATCCATTCCCCGCCTGGTGTTTTAAATTGATCCAGCTGGGACATGAAAATGATGATGGCCAAACCATTTACAAACCCAAATATCACGGGATGAGGAACAAGCCGCATCAGCTTACCGAGCTTTAGCACGCCTGCGGTTACTTGAATCAATCCAGCCAAAACAACCGCACCAAAAATGTATTCAGGTCCATGAGAAAATGACAATGCTATTAAAATAACGGCTATTGCTCCGGTTGCTCCAGATATCATTCCCGGACGGCCACCAATTACAGCTGTTACCAATCCCACTATAAAGGAGGCATATAATCCGGTTAGTGGAGAAAGTCCGGCTATCATTGCAAAAGCAACGGCTTCCGGAATCAGTGCCAGCGAAACGGTTATGCCGGCTAAAATTTCAATTTTATAATCAATCTTGTCATTGAAACCGAATAGGTCTAAATACTTTTTCATGTAGTTTTAGTCGTACTAATGTTGTGAATTTATTGTTGGGATAGATTCTGATGTGGGATGAGCTTTATTTAGGAAGGGAGATTCAGAATCTTTGGATTATTTATACGAAGATAAATTACGCAACATATCAGCAGTTAAGTACAGCTAAAGTAAAATATTTGTGCTAGAAAATTATGAACTTAGTTGCATCTAAGTGAATTTAATTTGGAAGCGTTTTTTCGATGATATAGTCGAGAAGTTATTTTGACTCCATTGCGATCTGACACAAAAAAGCCTCTCTATTCAATAAGAAAAGAGAGGCTTTTAATTATATATTTTATTCCATTTCAGGATTTCTGTGCGAGAATTATCCCTGCTTGAATTTGAAGAGGTTTTCTTTGCCTACTTTTTCTTCCCCTTGATTTAAAGCATACATGGAATCAAACAGTACGATCGGATTTTCTTCCATGTCGTTAGTGACGTGGGTGGAATAGCTGGCTTCCAGTTTTTTGACAATGTCATTCCGTTCGTTGGGTAGCCATCTTGCGCAGTGATAGGAAACAGGAGTTTTGATGAGTTCAACGCCATACTCGGTAAGCATGCGGTGTTCTACAACTTCAAACTGAAGCACTCCAACGGTTCCAAGCAATAACTCATTTCCTACTCCATTTGGTACTTCAAATACATGAACTACGCCTTCTTCAGAAAGTTGTCTAAGACCTTCACGTAGTTGCTTCCTCTTGAACGGATCCTTAGTTGCTACTTTCTGGAAATGCTCCGGTGTGAAAAGTGGGATTACATCAAAGTCTATTTCATTCTTTTCATAGATGGTAGTGCCAATTCTGAAAGATCCTGGGTTGAAGATCGAAACAATGTCACCGGGGTAAGCTTCTTCCATAAGCTGCCGGTCATCACCCATCAAGGTATGTGGTGTCGACATTTTAATTTTCTTACCTGTTGATGCAATCGTCACCTGTTGGCCTCGTTCAAACTTTCCTGAAGCTACACGTATAAAAGCTGCGCAGTCACGGTGATCGGGATTCATGTTGGCCTGCATTTTAAAGATGAAGCCTGAAAATCCGTCATTCAGATCACGCACAATTCCATCGGGTGTTTTATACTGTTGTGGATGTGGAGCCAGCTGATGGAAATAATTCAAAAAGACATCCAGTCCAAAGTTATGAAGGGCTGAACCAAAAAATACAGGAGTTACTTTTCCGGAGGCATATTCGTCGCGGTCCATTCCTTCGTACATCCCATCGATTAGCATGACTTCTTCCTGAAAAGCTTCTTTCTCCGTATCAGATAGAGAAGAGGAATCAATTGCTTCTTCAACACTAAGAACATCTGTTACGGCCTTTTTAGCCCCGTGTTCCGTTTTTTGGTAGATGTGTACTTTTTTTGCAATAGCATCATATATACCCTGAAATTTACGTCCATACCCCATGGGCCAGCTTGCCGGCACGGCTTCAATATCAAGTTTGTTTTCGATATTACTTAGCACTTCCAGCGGATCCATCCCCGGGCGATCACACTTGTTTACAAAGGTGATGACGGGAACTTCACGCAGCTTACATACTTCAAATAATTTTTCGGTCTGCTCCTCAACGCCTTTAGCAACGTCAATAACCATGAGTCCACTGTCAGCAGCAACCAGGGTACGGAGGGTATCTTCAGAAAAGTCTTTGTGACCCGGGGTATCCAGCAGGTTATATTTGATGCCGTTTTGCTCAAAACGTAAAACTGACGAGGTCACAGAAATACCACGTTCCTGCTCAATAGACATCCAATCGGAGGCGGCGTGACGGGTAGCCTTTCGGGCACGGATGGATCCGGCCTCGTGCAGGGCTCCACCATACAGCAATAGCTTCTCGGTAAGGGTGGTTTTACCCGCATCGGGGTGAGAAATGATAGCGAAGGTGCGCCGTTTCTTCGCCTCTCTAGTAATTTCAGTTTCGGCAGTGGCCGTGCTCATAGTGTCTCTTTCAGCTTAATTGAAGCCTTAAAGATACGACCTTTTAGTTGAAGTTTGTAGTGGAGAGTGATGAGTTAGATTTATTCTGTAGGGGCAATTCATGAATTGCCCCTACAGAATGATATATTATTTCAATTCCCAGATCACGGCAGTTTTGCCGTCTATCTTAAAATCTTTCGAGGCATCAATTTCTACACCGGAAAGCACATCAACGGCCACCTCAAAATCATCCAGGATCTCCGCAAAACGATCACGATCTAAGGTCGCCGCATCTTCATTCCCATTCATAACTACCATTACGGTCTGGTCTTTGTGGACTCGGAAATAGACATAGGTATTATTTTCAGGGATGAAGTGCACCAACTTACCTTCATGAGTTGCAACAGCATCCTTGCGCCATTGGGTTAGTTTGGTGATGTAATCCATGATCTCATTTTCCTTCTCCGTACGACCTTCTTCCGTGAATACGCTTCGGTCGTCATCGGGCCAGCCGCCGGGCATGGTTTGTCGCCAGACTTCGTCATCCCCGCCACGGTTTTCGTGGGCCATCATTAGCTCGGTACCGTAATAGACCTGTGGAATTCCACGTGTGGTCATCAGAAACGCATAAGCCATTTTGAAGTGATCTATATTCTTGCCAATATGCTCGAAATACCGGCTCATATCATGGTTGTCCAAAAAGATTACGTTGCCCATCGGATCGGAATACAGGAAATCCTGGGAAAGCACGTAATACAGCTGACTCAATCCGGTAGTCCATCCAAAGTCTTCGTTGAAGGCATCACGAACTGCAAAGGCGAATTGGAAATCAGTCAGGCTGGGTAGATGTGATTGGTAGCCGTCATCCACACCGGATTTGTCATATTGCCAAAATGCTTCAGCGGGGACGTTCTCTACCCAAGCTTCACCTACAATATTAAAATCCGGATAGGCAGCCATTACTTCCTTTGACCATCGGGCCATATAATCTTTATCGGGATAAACGTAGGTATCCATGCGGATGCCATCGATTCCAGAATATTCGATCCACCAAAGCGTGTTCTGAATAAGGTAATCGGCTAGCAGTTCATTGTCTTGATTCAGATCAGGCATTTCTGGGACAAACCAACCATCTGTTAATTTCGTGGAATCGTAATCGGAGGCATACGGATCAGAAGCGACTACACCACGATAGTTGGTTTGTCCGACTTCTTCATAATCAAACACCCAGTCGTTGGTTGGCAGATCCTTCATCCACCAATGTTTGTCACCTATATGATTGTGGATCATATCCATGATCACTTTCATACCACGATCCTGAACTTTGGAGACCAGCTCCTTATACAAAGCATTGGTTCCGTACCGGCGATCTACTTTGTAAAGATCGGTGGCCGCATATCCGTGATAGGCGCCATATTCAATGCTCATGTCATTTTCGAACATGGGGGTGAACCAAATGGCGGTCATACCCAGGTCTTCAATGTAATCCAGGTGATCCATCACCCCTTGAATATCTCCACCTTGTCGGCGCTGAGGATCAGATCGGTCGGCTGATTCAAGCATTTCTTCTATGGAATCATTGGTAGGATCTCCATTAGCAAAACGGTCAGGCATCATGAGGTAGATCACATCCGAAGGGTCAAAGCCATTGTTCCGGCCTTCTGTGGACTCTCGTGTTTTCAGTTCGTAATCAAATACAATTTCCTTGTTGTGGTGTGTGAGTACGATCTCCATGTCACCGGCTTCTGCCTCATCAGAAATGTTAAAATAGAGGAAGAGGTAATTAGGAGAATCGACTGCCAGTTGCTTGGTGATCTTAACACCTGGATAGTCAATGGTTGCCCGGTATAAACCCAGATCATCACCGTAAATTTGGATCTGTAGTTCATTGACAGGCATTTCGGCCCACCAGAAAGGAGGATCCACCACCTGAACTTGTTCAGGTAATTGAGCCTGAAGTGCAGGAACAAACAGAAAAAGTGCGAGGATGAGTGAGAATAGTTTTTTCATGAAGATCTTTAGTTAATTCCAACGAGATGAATAATAAAGATCACTCAAGACTTTTTCTTATGTAAATGCTTACATCACAAGTTCTTCTTCACTGATCACTCTTCATGTGTTAAACGGTAGATCAACAAAGCGGCTCGTTTAGTAAGCTCTTTGTATGTATTTAGGTTGAGGGTCTCATTTGGTCCGTGGGCACCGCTTCCCATCGCTCCGAGTCCATCCAATCCATCTACATATTGGGCTATGAATGAGATGTCAGCAGCTCCGCGTTTACCGGGGTCATAGGCTTTAACTTCCCCTAGTCCCATATCCTGACTCAATTGATCCAATACATCCAGCAATTCCATGTTACCTTCAGTTGGTTCCATCGGCGGGTAGCCTTCATAAATGGTAAGCTCAGCTGAAGTTTGCGGTAAATGATCGGATACAATGTCTCTCATTTTTGCAAAAGCCCGGTCACCTTGTTCAGTGGTTAAAAACCGGATACCGCCATGAGCGATGGTTTTCTTGGGGACAATGTTCGTTTTACCGCTTACAGTTCCCCGGATCTGCTCTTCATCATAATCGACCTCATTTCCACCCAGAATAACGCCCACATTATAGGTCAGGTTTTCTTCTCGGAGCTCTTCATAAAAGCGGTTCAATATTCGGGATGTTTCATAGATGGAACCGGCTCCGGTATTGTCACTGAATATCCCTGATGAGTGTGCTTGCCGGCCTTCAACCTCGAGTTTCCAGGAGAAAGAAGCCCGGCGGGCAACTGTGGCATAGCTAAATCCTGAGGCTGTTTCAAAGCCGAGTCCGACATCACTCCTTTTAGCGGCATCAACCAGATCTTTGCGACTGATAGAAGTGGGGCTTCCGGCCTTCTCCTCGTCTCCGGTATAGGCTACAATTATTTGTGCATCAGGAATGGCACCTGCTTCTTTTAAGGCTTTAAGTGCATAGAATATCATGACATTTCCGGCCTTCATGTCGTTTACTCCGGGACCTGTAGCTACAGAATCATTCAGCATTTCAAATTTCTGAAAGGGGCTGTCGGGCTCAAATACCGTATCTAAATGTCCAATAAGGAGGATCTTTTTACCGGAATTACCCTTTTGCTCAGCAAAGAAATGTCCGGCCCGGTTTACCTCATCCTGAGGAATCCATCGGGTTTCAAAACCGAGTTCATCATAGGCTTTGATATAATTTTCCCCAACTCTCCGAACCCCATCAAGATTCAGGGTTCCGCTGTTGATATTCACATTGGTTTCCAGAAATTCCAGGGCTTGGGCATGATTGGCATCTATTCTTTCAAGGATCTTTTTCTCGGTGTCCGAAAGCTGCTGAGCAAATACGTTGAAAGTGATAAATAATAGCAATGCAGTGGATAAAAACTTCTTCATAATTATGTTTATTAGGATAACCTGAGTTAGAGATAAAACTTTTGAAAACAGCTAAGAAAGATGGTTAAGGTCATGCACGAGCAGTCACACTAAATTGCAATAAGCTATAGGTTGTGTGAATTAACCTCAAGATTCCAGCCTACGCGGGAATGACCAAAGTGCCACAAATTCAACCGTTGAACCTTATCAACCTATTGGATTTCGGGCATCCGCCGCGAAATGACTCTAAATTTTAAAAATGACCAATTCTTATCACGTACTGATGTTAAGATATTAATTTCCGGCAGAGTTCATGTAATCAACCACCAAGTTACTCATGGCCCTAACTCCGAGTTTCATGGCACTTTCTTCCACGTAAAAATCGGGGGTGTGGTGGCCGCCTGATTCCACATCAGCAGATTTTCCGCCTAAGAAAAAATACAGGCCGGGAACTTTTTCCTGGAAGAAAGAGAAGTCCTCCGCACCGGTCACTGCATCCATGATGTTAGCATTTCCATTGGTGACACGGTCTAAAGTTGGGGCCATCATGGCTGTTAATTCCGGATCGTTATAGGTGATGGGATATCCTTTATTAATGGTAAGTTCAGCGGTCGCACCATTACTCTCGGCGGTATTTTGCACAATCGTTTCCAATCGTTTGAAAATAAGCTGACGCATGTCTTCATCCAGCGCCCGGATGGTCCCTTCCATACTAACAGATTCAGGAATGATGTTATGGCGAACTCCGCCCTCGATTTTACCAAAGGTTACCACGGCTGCCTGTTTGGTCAAAGGCATGCTTCGGCTCACGATCGTCTGTGCATTATTGATGATCTGAGCAGCAGTAACGATGGGGTCGATGCCGGCCCATGGTGCAGAACCATGTGCCTGCTTTCCGGTAATTTCAAGACTGAAACTGTTTACGCTGGCCATAATTCCTTCTGACCGATATCCGATACTTCCGACCGGCTCACTGTCCCAGATGTGTAATCCGAAAATGGCATCCACATCAGGGTTTTCCAGCACACCTTCTTTCACCATCAATTCGGCTCCGCCTTCCTCGCCCTGAGGAGCTCCTTCTTCGGCGGGCTGGAAGATGAACTTGATGGTTCCTTTGATCTCATCTTTCATATCTGTTAAGATCTTTGCTACTCCCATCATCATGGCAATATGAGTGTCGTGACCACAGGCGTGCATCACTCCAACTTCCTTCCCTTGATACATACCGGTGGCTACCGATTTAAAGGGCAGGTCATTGCGTTCAGTTACAGGAAGAGCGTCAATATCCGCACGCAGGCCGATCACTGGACCTGGTTTCCCACCTTCCAGAATTGCAACCACTCCGGTGTGAGCCACTTCAGTTTCAACTTCCAGTCCTAATTCATTCAGGTAATCTGCAATGTAGGCCGCAGTCTCAAATTCACGGTTCGAGAGTTCAGGATTTTCATGGAAATGCCGGCGCCATTCAATGACCTGTTCCTCAATTTCATCGGCCTTTTGGTCAATGATCTGTTTGAGGTCTTGGGCGTAGGTTGTTAAAGAGATAAGTGAAATCAGGAAGAGCAGTATCGGTTTTTTCATAGTAGGTATCTGTTTAGGATGGTTGGAATAGATATTAACTAAACGGATTCACAAATGAAAAATCTCGTCCAATTCGAAAACGTGAGATCCAGAGGGGCATTTTTGCAAGGAGTTGATCATTCCCTGAGCTACGGTTTTACCGGGAATTGGACGGTATTTCTTAAGGCCGGGAAGTTTGGTCAGAAATTTCATGAAGAACATTCCTATCGATTCCGCCGGTCGGCTTTCGTTTCGTTCACCTGCTAAAATGGATGGGCGCAGGATGGTGATCACTTCAAATGGAAGTTCCTTCACAGCATCATCCAACTCGCCTTTGAGGCGGGAATAAAATAAACGGGATTGGTAATCGGCTCCGGCTGAAGAAACAAGCGAATACTTCGTCACTCCGTTTTCAACCGCGGCTTTGGCGGTTTCATACTGATAGGTGTAAGTCGACGGTGTACTGCTGCTCCTGACTACCGGCCTTTTTGATGGTAGTTCCCAAAGCAGAGTAGAGTTCATCGCCTGTGATCAGGTGTTTCCACTCATCGATCTTATCAAAATCTATAACATGTTCTTCCAGCTTGGGATGGTCGAATGACCTGTACTTCCTCCGATGAAAGACTTTGACCTGCTCATAGCGCTCATCTTTCAGAAGAAGATCCAGATACTTCTGATCCGACTAAGTCCTGTTGCGCCTATTAATGATCGCTGTTTTTTCATGCTATTTTAGATCAGTTTCTACGTTTCCATCGCCGCCGTTCCAACCACCCCATTTCCTGAGTTATTACTTCATTAGGATGGACTGAAATGTAGGGCTGATTAGTTTCTAGTTTTACAAATTCTGATTACCTGCAGTTCTGGAACAAGGGTGTAACATAACTCCAATATTCCGTTTCATCATTTCCTCTTTCGTAGTTAGGATTTCGATAATTGATCATTAAACGGAATTGTGGCTCTTCAGAGCCATTACGTGGAACCACTTTGGCTATTGGGTCTCCAGCATAAACCTGATCCCCCTCGGCTACTGTTATGGAGCCCTTTTTCAGGTGACGGTAGCTGGCGAAGGTGCAGTCATCATGAACTACCTGTACATAATTATAATCACTGGTGAAATATTTTTCCAAATTACTGTCGTCGGAATTCATCTCTCAACTTCGACTAACGGTGCCTTTACGAGACAGCATAAACGTTGTCACCATCATCAGCAGAGAAGGTCAGGGAGTAGAAGTCTTCCGGTGATTCTTTGTTAATAAGCTCACCTAATGTAGATAGAGGTTACGCTTTTGGCTTTTGTATTGCTTTCAGCGACAGTTCAGCTACGGTAATAAATATCCGAGTATCTACTCGGTTCAGTGATCATAACATTCCACGATCTGATTATTATATGCGAGTATGCTATAGCCAATACTCCGCAAGAACTTCACGCCGTTTTCTCCTGAGTTTGTACCATGATCGGTGCTCTGCCTGGTTTTAGCCGTTTTACAGAATAAGGATTAGGTGATGGAGGCAAGGCTATTCTTAATGTCAGAAAATAAAATTCAACGCTGACAGTATATAGGAGTGTGAAGCTTTTATTGAATGCTGCAGTAAAAAGTGTGGTTCTCCATACTTAGTTGCTGTCATGCAACAGAAATGAGTTAATTTCAGTTTGTGAAAAGCGATTCTGTTAGCAAAATCAATAGAAAATATTGTAGAGGTAAAAATATTATTATGAATGAGGTTGGTATGTAGTCTTAAATATGATCTTGATACCCTACGAGATGTCAAATTATTAATTTATTTAATGAGTTATATAAAGGATTTCTAATTAAAATACAATAATAGCTAGTCAAATGATGAACATCAATTTCAACAATCTGCTTCTTATTCTAACTTGCCTTTCCAGTAAACTCGTTTAACCACAACTCCGTCCATAGCTTCACTTTCTATCCATCGGGCAACGATAACCAGATCATTCTCCTGATCTATATATACCATATTAACTCCTGAGCCAAGGTGAAAGAAGGCTGAAGTTGGTGCACTGGGTATTCTATCTTTATTCACATTCAAAAACCAGTTCATGAAGCCGTAATTGGTGTTCGCTTCGGTTGGGGTTTGAGCCATTTTATTCCATTCCTCAGAGATGATCTGCTCGTCTTTCCACTTTCCATTTCTCAAAGTCAGCAACCCAAATCGTGCCTGATCGCGTGCACTGATGAACATGCCACCGCCCCAGTGTCCGCCACCGCTTACGGCCTGCATTTGCTGCCCGTCTATAATGACCCAAGAATTTTCATAACCCATCCAACGCCATGTTGGGGAGGCGCCGATCTTGTCCATTACTTCTTCTCGCAGAACTTTGGGCAGCGGTTCACGCAAAACATTCATTGCAGCCAAAGCCAGCAAATTTACACGCGTATCATTGTATTCAAACACCGAGCCCGGTTCATGCCTTTCACGTGTCATCCATTCGGAACGATCACCGGAAGGACGGTCAGCCCAATCCGGTTTACCCCAAAGCGAGCCTTCCCAATCGGATGTTTGTCGCAATAAATGATTCCAGGTGATCTTTGAATTATGTTCTCCTTTGAAGGGCTCAAATACCTTGGCTTCCTTGAATTCATCGGCTTTGTTTTTATTGTTATCCCACTCCATCATCATAATAGGCGCCATATACTGATCCGCTTTGTCATTCACATCACGGATCAATCCGCGGTCGTAGGCTACTCCAATGGTGGTGGTGAGAAAACTCTTGGTCACGCTGTGAGTCATGTCCACCCGAAAAGGCTCTCCCCATTCGGCTACGATATATCCATTCTTAATAATGATGCCGGTCTGCTCGCCCCGGTCTTTGAATGGACCGATGCCATCGCCAAAGGGTTCGCGACCAAAAGTGCCATAGTGATTCTCTTCCATGCTTCGGGGGTTGCTTGTTTCATTAGCCTGAGCGTATTCAATGGCCTCCTGAATTTTATCTGCATTCAATCCGACTTCTTCCGGAGAGCGTTTTTCCCAGTCGCCCCATGCTCCGGGATAGTAAATATCTTGTGCTAAAAGGGAACAGGGAATGATCAGCAGTAAAAGAAGGGCTTGTAATTTTTTCATGAGGTGGATGATTTTAAGGTTACTGTAATTTGCCGGCAATCGAGAAGAATTGCAAAAGGTGTTACAGATTTTCAAAATTATTACTACACTCACATAGTCAAAGGTTATGCTAAACAAAGAGTTTTCGATTTAAATGGGTATTAATACATAATCAAATGATCTTATTAAGTACAAAACGAATTCAGGCTTATTTACTGTTCTTTTTTCTTCCGGGCATTTTCTGGATGCATCCTATCAAATCTGAAGCCCAAAACACTCAATATAAGGCTGTAGAGGAATTGCGCATTGGCACTCTTGATGGGGAGTTTGAATATATGTTTGCACGAATTTCTGACATTGCAGTTGGTGTCAATGGAACTATTTTTGTGTTCGATTCACCGGCAGGAGATCCGGTAGTTCGATTATTTGACGATGAAGGTTCGTTCATAAAATATGTTGGCAGAGATGGACGAGGCCCCGGAGAATATGATAATATTGAAGGCATTGGTACTTTTCCGGATGGAAGATTAGCTATTTGGGATATCGGGAATCAACGAATTAATGAGTATCAACCCAATGGGGATTTTATAGAAAGTTATCCGGTAACTTCAGGCCTACACTCATCTTACAAAACTTTTGAAGTTGATCATGATGGGAATTTTTACTTAAAAGCCATGTTCTTTGATCGAAATAATCCACAAAACAATATAAATCCACCGAAAGCTTGGTATAAAATTTCACCCACCGGAGAGTTGATTGATACACTACATGTTCCTCAGAGTGAAGAAGATTTCCCTCAACATTTTGTGATTTTTACTGATGCAGGGGCCGGTTATCCTTTCAATAATCAGATGGTAGAAAATTTTAGTTCAAGCGGGTTTGTCATCACGGCCGTAAATAACAAATATGAAATTATCTTGCACAAAGAAGAGCAACCGGTAATCATTCAGAGAGAGTACTCACCTTTGGAAGTGAGTTCTGAAGAAAAAGAACTGTGGGAGGGGTTTAAAAAAAGATTTACTTCTGGAGGATATAATATTGATTCTTCCATCCCAGATGAGAAGCCTCCTTTTAAAGAACTACTGACCGATTCACAAGGAAGGATCTGGGTTTGGAGATATACGAAATCGCAACTAGTAGATGGAGGAATATTTTCTTCAAACATTCAGGTTTGGGAACCTCCTGTATTCGATGTTTTTAACCCGGATGGTACTTTTTATGGAGAAGTTACTTTACCAATAGGTGCGGTATTTTTAGAAGCAAAGGATAACAATGTATGGGCAAAGTTCACGGATGATGATCAAACTGAATATGTGGTTCGGTATAAATTGTTGGCCAAATAATGAATTGTTAGTTTAATATTTAGGCTAGCCAGAGAGAAGTTACAGTTTTCAAAAATAATTGCTACACTCAGGCTTTCATTCAACCAATGCCGAATTTATGATACTTGCCGCACTTATTCTGATCACTGCTTTTTTGTTGAACCTGTTTTTACCCTGGTGGAGCATTGCTATACCAGGATTAATCTTTGGCTATTGGTTCAATCAAAAAGCCCTGTCTTCTTTTGGCTGGGGGTTTTTAGCCCTCTTTGTACTTTGGGGTGGACAAGCGTTCTACATTCACATTGCCAATGATGCCATACTCTCCTCTCGAATTGCAGAAATGCTTTCTGTTGGTTCACCAATTTTAGTTGTACTTATCACTGCAATTCTTGGCGGATTGGTAAGCGGTTTGGCAACGCTAACGGGGTCGTTGGTGAAGGAGACACCGAGAGAGTTTAATTAGACATTCGTCTATCGTATTAGGTTCCTTTTTCAAGCTTTACGGTTTTTTTCCTTTTCTAAAATATAATGAGCCTTTTCGATGCTCATGTACGTAGTAATAATTAGAATTAATACTAATGAACTATTGTATCATGAGATTAAAGTTAAATGCTCTTATTGTATTGTTATTCGTTCTACTATTCAGTGGGATAACAAAAGCACAAAATAGCAGCTCCAGTATTTTTTGGGTGGATGAAGATAAACAAGAGATTGGGTTTACCAATTTATCAACCAACACAAATACCACTCTTGTCAAAGGGCCGGGTGACCTTAACTATATTAATACAGTTGAAATTGATTCAATTAGCGGGGATGTTTTTTTTGTAACTCCGGAAGCTTTAAAAAGAGGCTTTCCTGAAGATAATTCCGCGGAAACATTACATACTTTTGGGGGACTAAGCACACAATTCAATCAACTTGTTTTAGACACAGAAACGGATGCGCTATTCTTATCAAATGGAGAGCAGCAAGTAATTTATAAATATGACCTGCAAACGGAAGTAATGGATTCCATTTTAACCCGTCAAGATTTTGCAGGCAATCCCTGGGGAGTCGGAACTCATAATAACGCTGTGTATTGGACCGCAAGTGGGAGCTTATTTAAAGCCGATCAGGATGGAAATAATGTGCAAATATTAGGCGAAGATATTGGCAATGCACTTGAGATTGAAATAGATCATAAAAACGAGCGATTGTATTGGAGAGATCAAGTTAATGATGTAATCAAAAGCCTTAAGTTAGACGGGACAGGAGAAATAACGGTTGTTCAAACAGATACATATCCCCCGATGGCCTTTACCCTTGATCAGCGGAATGATTATGTATACTGGCTTAGATACAATGGTATATTAGTTCAATCTGCATTGGATGGCACTACAACTACTGATACCACAAATATTGACAGCAGTGGAGGGTTCACAAATATTAAGAATCTGGAATACCATCCCATAGAAGATGCCTTTTACTGGATAAACGGTAATAGCGCCATTGAGAAGCAATTATTAGAAGATACCGTTACAACCAAGGTGTTTGAAGAGTATTCCCCCGCTAGCATAGGATTTGATGAAAATGACGAAAAACTATTTTGGCTGGATATCAACCGAAAAGTATTAGCTACCTATGATTATAGCACCCATATGGATACTGTGCTTACTGAAATACCGGGATTTTTAAATAATCTTAATCAGATGGAAGTAGATACTATTTCAAACCAAATTTTTGTGGGCGGTTCCAACATTTATAATATTGATTATGCTGGAAATATACTCGACACTCTTACAGTAAATCAGGCGGGGACTATTTCGGGAATCACAACAGATCCAAGTAATCAAATTATATATTTTACTGACAATGGTAGTGGCAGTTACGGGAATCTCAAAAAAGTGAATTATGATGGAACCGGTCTTGAAACGATGGTCGAGTATGGCTTAAACTATTCAAGGGGAATTGAATTTGATCCCCAGAATAACACGTTGTACTGGGCCTCTGGGTTTAATACAGATAGTATGAAAATAAAACGTATGGACTTGGTGTCAGGATCTATAGAGGTAGTCTTAAATGCGCAGGTTCATGGATTGCTTTCCCCGTTGGGAATTGCTCTGGATCCTCAAAATGAGCACATTTATTGGAGTGATTCAGAAAAAAAGTCGATAGAAAGAGCCGATTATGACGGTGAAAATATACTAACCATTTTAGAAGGTGAATTTGGAGTGCCCCGGGATATTGATGTTTTTGTATCCAGTATAATAACGTCCACAGAGAACCCATCAACTAAACCCTCAGAAATTAGCTTAGCTCAAAATTATCCAAATCCGTTCAATCCTCGTACAAATATTTCATTCAGGTTAAATAGTGTACAAACAGTGAGCCTTACCGTATTTAATATGTTGGGTAGAAAAGTTCAAAAAATTATTAATAACCGTACTTATGCCGCAGGAAATCACTCTATTCAATTTGATGCAAGTACATTATCCAGTGGAGTATATATTTATCAATTAGAAGCAAGTGGCAAGGTATTAACTAAAAAGTTAACGCTTATTAAATAACCTATCCGGGGCATATTCATATTAGAAACCGGTCTGTTGAGGACGTTGCTGGAAAAATATAACATTCATTTTTTAATGAAGTTAAAGACCTGTAGAAAAGACTAAATTGTTTATTACTCAGAACTTTACAGAGAGATCCTGAATTTTCGTAGCAATTGCAGAGAATTTACAATCAAAAATTGAATCCAATTCCTCCACTCCTTATCTTAGGCAAACTTCAATAAAGCTCGTACCAAAATTAACGATTTAGCAATCCATAGCTTTGAAGCACTGCCAACGCACATCCAAAAATGGAGGTCGTGCGATTGATGGCATTATTATTTGCCCATATCAATTTTAAAATCCGACGCGGTTTCCGTAGTCGGATTTTTTTTGAGCTTAAAATTCTTTTCTCCTTTTTGTTAATTACTGGTTACGATGCTCTGCGTCGTAACCAATCCGATACGACGCAGAGCGTATGTAGCGAGGCTAGGCCTTGGCAACCTCGACCCTCTCCTTTATTTCCTCTCCCGGGAGAGGAAGACTCTTTAGTCAGTTTATTAAGTAGCAAAAGGAAGTACCCCTCTTGGGAGGGGATTAAGGGGAGGGTCAATGTTGCCAGAGCCCAAATATTTTTTAGCATAATCGATACTCCCCAAAAACAACCCATTTCACCAAACCTGAAACTCACGTAATTCATGTCACTATATCCACGAAAAAAAGCGATTCTTGCACTCAGCGACGGAACCGTTGTTCACGGTCAAGCTATCGGTCACGACGGTATTACCGGCGGAGAGCTATGTTTTAACACCAGTATGACCGGCTACCAGGAGATCTTCACAGATCCAAGTTATTATGGTCAGCTCATGATGATGACCTATCCGCATATTGGGAACTACGGAACCCAGCCCCGCGATGATGAAGCCCGCAAGGTGATGGTAGCCGGAATTATCTGCCGAGCCTTCTCTCATGAATACAGCAACACGATGGCAGACCGTAGTCTTCAGGAATATCTGGAAGACAACGAGATTACCGGAATCTCCGGAGTTGACACACGAAAGCTGGTTCGTCACGTTCGTGAAAAAGGGGTGATGAATGCAGTGATCTCAAGCACAGAAATGGATGAAGACAAACTCGTTCAGATGGCGAAAGACTGGGACGATATGGAAGGCCTGGAACTGGCTACCAAGGTAAGCCGGACTGAAGCCCAAACCGTCAATGGAAAAGACGAATTTCGAGTAGCAGCTTTTGATTATGGGATCAAACAAAATATCATCAACAATTTGAACAAGCGGGGATGCACACTGCGGATCTTTCCGGCAAAAACTTCCGTGGAAGAAATTAAAGAATGGGAAGCAGACGGATACTTTTTCAGCAATGGCCCCGGCGACCCAACGGCTACAGCAGAATATGCACTGGAAGCCGTGAATTATGCCAAGGAGTCCGGCAAACCAATGTTTGGGATCTGCCTGGGTCATCAGTTAATGGCGCTCAGTGAAGGACTAAAAACCACCAAGATGTTTGTAGGTCACCGCGGAGCCAATCAACCCGTGAAAAATCTGGAAACAGGACTCGTGGAGATCTCAACCCAAAACCACGGGTTTGCCGTGGATGAGGATTCACTCGATGACAAGATCGCTGAAGTTACACATATAAACCTGAATGACGGAACCATTGAAGGGCTAAAATTCAAAAACTTCCCTGGATTCTCGGTTCAGTATCATCCGGAAGCCTCCCCTGGTCCACATGACTCTGCGTACCTGTTCGATCAGTTTATCGAAGCAATGAAAACACAAAAATAAATATAAAATCAGTGTGACAGTGCTAAAGTGTTACGGTGTTATGGTTTACTCAAAATACCATAACACCGTAACACCCTCGCACCTTAACAACAAATCCACTACAACAAATAACCACTCACAAAACCCATGCCCAGACGCGACGACATCCATAAAATTTTGATCATTGGTTCAGGACCTATTGTAATTGGTCAGGCTTGTGAATTTGATTACTCCGGCTCTCAGGCCTGCCGCTCACTTCAGGAAGAGGGGTACGAGATCGTACTCATCAATTCGAATCCGGCCACCATCATGACGGATCCAATTATGGCCGATGCCGTTTATATGCTGCCGATGACCACCGATTCCATCCGGGAAATTGTAGCCAAGGAAAAACCCGATGCCGTACTCCCAACCATGGGCGGTCAGACCGGGTTAAACCTCTGCCGTGATCTTGAGAAGGTGAATTTCTGGAAAGAGAATGATATCAAGATCATTGGAGTAGATATTGATGCGGTAGAACTGACTGAAGACCGGCAGTTATTCCGAGATAAGATGGAAGAGATCGGGATTGAGCAGTGTAAAAGTCGTTCCGCAAAATCCGTATTGGATGCGAAAGAGATTAAGGAAGAACTGGGCGGACTTCCGATCGTAATTCGTCCATCCTTTACCATGGGTGGAGCCGGAGGCGGTATTGTCTGGAATGAAGATGAATTTGAGCGAAAAGTGTTACACGGATTGGAAATGAGTCCCGTGCACGAAGTATTGATCGAAGAATCCATTTTTGGGTGGAAGGAATATGAACTGGAACTTCTGCGGGATGCCAACGACAATGTGATCATCATCTGCTCCATTGAAAATATGGATCCCATGGGTGTTCACACCGGAGACTCTATAACGGTAGCACCAACCCAAACGCTTTCCGATAAACAGCTTCAGCACATGCGGGATGCCGCCATCAAGATGATGCGCAGTATCGGCACCTTTGCCGGCGGATGTAACGTGCAGTTTGCGATGGAACCCGGAACGGATCGACTGGTGGCTATTGAGATCAACCCACGGGTAAGTCGCTCTTCGGCACTCGCCTCCAAAGCCACGGGATACCCGATCGCAAAAGTGGCTACAAAATTAGCGGTTGGTTACACGCTGGATGAACTCAAAAATCAGATCACCGGAAACACTTCAGCATGTTTTGAGCCGAGTATCGATTATGTGGTTTGCAAGATACCGCGCTTCAACTTCGAGAAATTTCCCAATGTGGATGAAGAGCTGACCACGCAGATGAAAGCCGTGGGTGAAGTGATGTCCATTGGCCGAAACTTCCCGGAAGCCCTGAATAAAGCGTGGCAATCAATGGAAGTAGGTCGCGATGGATTGGGGGCCGACGGTTATGAAGAATTCGATCGTAAAACAGTGCGAGAGCGATTGCTAAAACCATATTGGGATCGATCTATGCAGATCCGTAATGCATTCAAACTGGGAGCTTCGGTTGAGGAAATTGCCGATATCACCAAAGTAGATCCATGGTATCTGCAACAGATCAGATATATGGTATCGCTTGAAAACAGAACTGAAGGGCAGGACCTTAAAGAAATCACAAAAGACGATTTCTTTGAACTGAAACAAGCCGGGTTTTCTGACTCCCAAATTGCGTATCTGCTCAGCAAGAGTGGAGAAAAAGTGGATGACAAGAAAGTTCGCGATCGACGAAAAGAACTCGGGTTAACCCCATCTTTCAAAATGGTAGATACCTGTGCGGCCGAGTTCCCGGCGCAAACTCCATACTACTATTCAGCTTATGAAGGAGAGAACGAAAGTGAAGTAACAGACAAGAAAAAAGTGCTGATCCTTGGAAGTGGCCCGAACCGAATTGGGCAGGGCATTGAGTTTGATTACTCCTGTACACATGCCGTTCTGGCAGCCAAAGAAATGGGTTATGAAGCCATCATGGTGAATTGTAACCCGGAGACCGTATCCACAGATTTTGACATTGCTGATAAGCTCTACTTTGAGCCGGTGTACTGGGAGCGCGTGCTGGATATCATTGACCACGAAAAACCGGAAGGAGTGATTCTGCAGGTGGGCGGACAAACGGCTCTCAAGCTTGGCAAACGATTTGTGGAAGAAGGCATCAAGATCTTCGGAACTGATTTTGAAATGATCGACTTTGCTGAAGATCGTGGTGAGTTCTCCAAATTCCTGAAGAAACTGGATATCCCATTCCCGGAATACGGAACAGCAAGAGAAGTAGAAGAGGCCATAAAAATTGCCAAAAGAATTGGATATCCGGTACTCATCCGCCCAAGTTATGTGCTGGGCGGACAGGGAATGCGAATCGCGGTGAAGGAAGAGGAGCTGCGAAAATATGTAGCTAACATTCTGAAAACCCATCCTGAAAATGCCTTCCTGATCGACAAATATCTGGAACATGCCATTGAAGTGGATGTGGATTCGGTGTATGATGGAGATCAGCTTCACATTGCCGGAATCATGCAACATATTGAGCCGGCCGGTGTTCACTCCGGAGATTCCACGGCGGTGTTACCTCCGTATTCACTAAGTGATGAGGTCATAAAAACCATCGAAGATCATCAGCTGAAAATCGCAAAGAACATGGAAATACTTGGATTCCTGAATGTGCAATATGCGGTGAAGGATGACAAAGTGTACGTGCTGGAGGCTAATCCCCGAACCACCCGAACCATTCCGTTCCTGGCTAAAGCTAACCAGATTCCCGAAGCAGCCATTGGCGTAAAAGTGATGCTCGGTGCCAAACTCAAAGACTTTGATTTGGAATCGAAGCTGGAAAACTGGGCCATCAAAGAGCCGGTGTTCCCTTTCGACAAATTTCCGGAAGTGAAGAAAGAGCTCGGTCCGGAAATGAAATCAACCGGTGAAAGCATCTATTTTGCGAAGGACTTTAATGATGAGCACTTTAAGAAACCGTATGAGTTCAAGAGCTTGTATCTCTCGAAGTAGAGTGGGTGGTTATTGCGATCGCTGATTTCGCGGATGGCGCTGATTTTTGATTTTCACAGATTGGGTCTCAAAATATTTTGTAAGGAGTTGCCTTGAAATTGCTCTTACTAAAAAAAAGAGCATATTAAATTGAGGTACTTCTTATGAAACGCTATCAATCACAATCAGTAAATAAGGATTATAAGCACAGCGACATCACAGGGGATATAATTGGCTGCGCAATGCGTGTTCATTCAGGATTAGGTCCAGGTTATCCGGAAGTGATCTATCAGCGGGCAATGGCACATGAAATGGGTAAAGCTAGTCTTAGTTTTTCAAGAGAGATTAATATTCCGGTAATGTATGATGGGGTCCAAGTTGGAATAAGACGGGCTGATTTTATTGTCAAAAATACCGTTGTTTTAGAACTCAAAGCAATAAGTGAAATGGACAAGGGCAATTTCAATCAGGTTCTGAATTATCTGGAAGCCTACAAAAAAGAAATTGGTTTGCTAATTAACTTCGGGACAGAAAGCCTTCAATTCAAAAGACTTATCTTAACTCGGAATAAGAATACTTAATTGCTGACAGTAAGAAACTAATCTGTGCAATCTGCGAAATCAGCGATCGAAAAGAGTTTATTACGTACATATAAAGGTACAAAGTTGATTATGACGGGAGATATTTAAGGGGTTGAATCATGGAGATTACGCCCCGTTGGAGTTTAAGCATTTCGTGTTGTGTTAATTCCATAGTTCGTTGCAGTTTGTTTTTAATGGTGCTCTTTAGGTCTAAAATAACTCAAGATTAATAATTCTATCGCCTTTTGATTTAGATGAGGGGAGGAAAAAGCCTTATCTTAATTATCTAAGTAAGAAAATTAAAGACGTAATGATTTCACAGTACATATATTTAAGCTTGATAACTAATCTGTGAAATCCAAAAATCCCACAAATCTGTGATCCAAGAAGCTAAGAAGACCCTAAAAGAAACCTTTGGCTACGACACCTTTCGCCCCCTTCAGGAAGATGTTCTCAGTCAGGCACTCAAGAGAAAAGATGCACTTGTCATTATGCCGACCGGCGGTGGTAAATCTCTTTGCTATCAGATTCCGGCCCTCATTTTTGATGGTTTGACTGTTGTAGTCTCACCACTTATCTCGCTCATGAAAGATCAGGTGGAGCAACTTCGTGAATATGATATCAATGCGGTTCACCTGAACAGCTCACTTTCACCGGAAGCTTATGGATATAACCGCCGTCAGGTGCTGAACGGAAAGGCGAAATTACTTTACATTGCACCAGAAACGTTGCTGATGGATAAAACAAAGGATCTTTTAAAGGATATAAAGGTTGATCTTTTTGCAGTGGATGAGGCGCATTGTATTTCAGAATGGGGTCACGATTTTCGTCCGGATTACCGTGAACTGGCTCGAGTCAGAAAAGAGATATTTCCTGATGCCACCTGCATGGCCTTGACGGCAACGGCTACACCAAGGGTACGTGAGGATATTAAGAAAACGCTCGAATTTGGTGAATCAGAGGAATTCATTGCTAGTTTTGACCGACCAAATCTGTTTCTGAAAATTGCAGACAAAGAAGACGCCACCAATCAGGTGCTGGATTTCTTGTACACCCGTAAAAATCAATCCGGTATAATCTACTGTATTTCACGCCGTCAGGTGGATGAACTCTATCAGGCCCTGGATGATGAAGGCTATTCCGTAAAGCCATACCATGCTGGATTATCAGACCGTGACCGGGCCATCAATCAGCGGCAATTTATTCGGGATGATGTGCAGATCATTGTGGCAACCATTGCTTTTGGAATGGGAATCAACAAGCCAAATGTTCGTTTTGTGATGCATTATGATATGCCGCAGAACATTGAGCAGTATTATCAGCAAATTGGCCGGGCAGGACGAGATGGACTTCGTTCTGATTGTGTGTTACTGTTTAGCTACAATGATCGTCATAAGATCAAATATTTCATCAACAAAAAAGAAGGGCAGGAAAAAGAGGTTGCTGAAAAGCACCTGGATGATCTGGTGAAATTTATAGAGACCAAAAAATGTCGCCGTATACCGCTGATGAGATATTTTGGAGAGGAATATCCCAAGGATGAGTGTGGCATGTGTGACAATTGCCTCTCAAAAGATGAAGATGTGGAAGACTTCACCCTGCAGGCACAAAAGTTATTGAAATGTATTTCCGAGTTGGAAGAAAGTTTTGGAAAAACGCAGGTTATAAATGTGTTGAGAGGTTCTAGAGCGCAAAAAGTGTTAGAACTTGAGCACGATAAGCTGGATTCGCATGGCTCAGGTAAAGAATGGTCGAAAAATCAGTGGGAGCAGCTTTCAAGAATGCTGATTCGGCAGGATTACCTCTCAAAAGGAGAACATGCAGAGTTGATCATCGAAGATAAAGGTCACTCTGTTCTGAAGGGTGATGAGAATGTGTACGGAACGTTGGACAGAACAGCGACAGCGATGAGTACTGAAGAGTCTTCACGCGTTGGCAGTGAGGTTGAGGCAGAATATGATGAAGACCTGTTTGAAATTCTCAGAAAGGAGCGTAAGAAAATGGCAGATGAAAAAGGGATTCCACCCTATACCATCTTTCCGGATACCACCCTGATGGAAATGGCCTATTATTATCCAAAAGATAAGGAACACCTGTTGCCATTATATGGAGTTGGTGAAGTTAAATTGAAGAAATACGGTTCTATTTTTATTGGTGTGATCAAAAAGTATACAGCTGAACACGATATTGAATCGAAAAAAGACTCGCTTCAGGAAAAGGCTGAGAAACTTGAAAAGGTAGAATTGCATCAGCAGATCGGTAAAGCATTCAATGCGGGACAATCGATCGCTCACCTTTCTGAAGAGCATGGAGTGAAGGAAGTTACTATTCTCAATCATCTAAAAGATTACCTGAAAGAAGGTAATGATCTGCGCTTGGATGGAATTTCGGATGCAGCCAGTCTTTCGCTGCGCCAACAGGATGAGATCATCAAGATCTTTGATGAGAAAGGAGCGCACATGTTGAAAGTGGTGTATGATAGAATGAATAAGAAGATCGGGTACGATCAGATCCGCATTATGCAGCTATATTTCATGGCGAATGAGGCGGCGGAGAAGAACGGTTAATTAAACTGGAATACGGTTATGCCGGCTCGTTGGTTGTTATAACAAAAATTACCAGTGGCTGATTACCAATATTTTTTACGGCGTGAAAGGCATCTCCCCGCACGGTGGTTAGATTACCTTTTATAAGCGGGTGAGTACTTACATCACTCTCCCAGTCATCTTTTACCAGATATTCACCCTTTCCATGAACCACCAAATAGATCTCTTGTTCGTTGCGGGTGCCGTGTGTGTGAAATCCACAGCTGTCATTGTTTGTTGGCAGGACCATATATGCACCGATCCGATTATTGACAAGTTCATCTTCGTTGAACATCTGCAGAAGATATACAACTCCTGATCCGCCATACATATTCGTTCGTTTATCATACCGTTTAACAGAATGATCATAAGATCCGAGATGATAGACCGTCGGATGCATAATTTTTTTAAGTAGTGAATCTAAATGATCGATTTTATCTTTTGAAGGGGCTGTTCGTTTTTGACTCATTATGAAGTGCATGTTAATTAAAGTTGGTACAAAAGTAGGCTAAACTAGCAATCATCCCTAATAGGTATTAAGATCAAGAATTCCGCACCGCCTTCGGTTTTGTTCTTAACATCAATTCTACCGCCTGCATGACCTATGATCTCACTTGAAATCGCTAGACCGAGCCCTAACCCAAATTCTGCACCCTGATTTTTAGTCGTGAAATTTGGTTCAAAGATCTTAGGTATGATGTGTTCAGGAATACCGGGACCGGAATCTGAGATCCTAACAATGATATTTTCTTCATCAGCCTCTGTAGAAATTTTCAGGGCGCCCTGATTTTTCATGGCATCACAGGCATTCACAATAATGTTGGTCCAAACCTGATTGAGGTCTCCGATATTAGCGCATGTTTTTGGGATTTCATTCAAGCTTAAGATCCATATCAATGAATTTAAGTCGGTTACTGAGCACCAGGATCGTGTCTTGAATTCCCTCCCGAATATCAGCTAGTTCTTCCTTGTTTTGATCCTGCCGGCTGTAGCTTTTCAGGCTTTTAACAAGATTGGCGATCCGCTTACTTGCAATACGGATGTTGTGGATCATCTTACCGGCTTCATAATGATTGATAAGCGTGTCCATTTCACCTTTCTTCCGGTTCTCATCAATTAAGTTGAGGGCATCATCAGACATGTGAGCCAGCTTTCTAACCGATGACCGGTCATGGACCCATGGATACCGTTTCTCGATCATCAACATTCGATCCCTTTGGGTATTGCTGTCTACGGGTTCAGAATGTAGTCCCATTCTAAACAATTTGTAGGAATAGTGACTGCTTTCAAATTTGGAATAGATCTCGACCAGGTTTTCAGCGGCTCTCATTAAAGCAGAGGCCGGATTATTGACCTCATGGGCGAAACCTGAAACTAATTCACCAAGTGTGGCCATCTTTTCCTGATGCACCAGCATTTGATGCGTTTCCTCTAACTGAGCGTAGGCCTTTTTTAGATCATTACGTTCTTTGTTGAGTTCTTTACTAAGCAAATGAGTTCTTGTTTGAAGCCGGAGGTTACTTTTGTAGCGCTGAATCATGTTGTTCAGCATCAGTTGCTGCAGAGGGTGCTTTAACCGGGGATGATCATTCAAGTATTGTTCAAACTGTAGTGGGCGCATTTTCAACGCCTGGCCTTTTTGTGAGATCCGTCCGCTTGTCAGGGTCGGCTCACCTGTGGTAAAAGCGATCAGTCCTGCAAAGCTGCCGGGACCAAGGGTTATGAGTTTAACTTCTGATTCATCAGGTTGTATGCGGGTTAACGTGATGTTGCCTTCAAGGATCAGGTACATGTATTCCAGAGAATCTCCTTGAGAAAATAACATGTCTCCTTCATTAAGATCCATGAGCCGGTTCCTTCAATTCAGGAAGTTCTTTGATCAGCCTACGAATAAAATTAAGGATAGCTTCTGTATCATTAAGCCACGATATGCCTTGGTGGTCACTCATATCAATGATCGGTCATTTTGTGTTTACGCATGGCTTCTGAAAGTTTTTCAGCATCCAGTATCTGCATGTATGCGAGCAGATTTTTTTCGTTTTCGATCACATAAGCAGTCAGTTGATCTCTGACCACATCCTGTAACTCCTCTTCAGTCCATGGTTTGGCTACGTAATGATCCAGATCAGCTTTGTTGATGGCCAGAATAGTGTCTTCATGTCCCGCCTGACCTGTGACCAGCACTTTCTTGCTTTTTGCGGTGTTTTCGTTTTTCTGAAGGTCGATCAACAGATCAACACCATTCTTTCCCGGCAATACGTGATCACAGAGGATCAATCCGATTCTATGTCCGTGGTCAAGTATGTAATCGATCACTTTTTCGGCTTCAGTTGTATCATTTGCCGTTTCAACCGGAAAAAAGGTTTCGAAGTTTTCGAGATCTTTGACAAGTGCATCCATTACTTCGAGCTCGTCTTCAACGATCAATATGTAAATTTTGTGATCCATGGTTTTCTAATTTAAGATTAATGGCCAGTAGAACAAGGCATAAAGAGTTACCATTAAAAGCCCAAAGATTCCAATCACGAATCCGGCGCGAGTCATATGTCTGGTTTTAAGCGTACCGGTACTGATTGCAATGGCATTGGGTGGGGTAGATATCGGGAGCATCATAGCGAGGCTGGCACTGACTCCTATCACCAAGCTGATCAGTACAAGACTGAATCCTTCACCCGCAACACCGGAAGTAGCCAGGCTGACAGCTAATGGAATCAAAAGGGTTGCAGAAACAGTATTTGAGAGAAAGTTTGACATCACAATAGCTACAAGACTGAAAATGATGATCATGAATACCGGGGAGAAGATGCTCCATTCAATATTAGTGATGATCCATTCTGCAAGTCCGGTACTTTCCATCGAGATACCCAGTGAGATACCGCCGGCAACCAGCCACAGAACCTCCCATGGTAGCTGACGAATGCCATCTTTGTCAAGGATCCCGGTAAGAGCGAGAACGGTAACGGGAATCAAGGCAATGATACTACTCCCGACTCCGTGCAGGCTTTCAGTAACCCAAAGCAGAACGGTAGCTCCAAACACTACATAGACTAATATTGCCGAAGAGTTCTTTTGAAACTTACCTTTCAGATCCATTGGGATTGAATCAGTTTCAGGTTTAAACATCCAAAGAAGGACTAGCCATGTAACAAACAGGACAATGATAACAAGAGGTCCTGCCAGAACCATCCATTCAGTGAAAGCAATATCAATGCCCTGATTTGATAGAGCCCCAATGACCACCGCATTTGGTGGGGTGCCGATCGGTGTGGCAATACCACCTATGTTTGCTGCAAACGGAATGCTTAGGGCAATTCCAATTCGTAAAGGATCTGAGGCCTCAGTTTTGGCAATAATGGGGAGAATAACAGTCATCATCATGGCAGTTGTGGCCGTGTTACTCATAAATGCAGACAGTAAACCGGTCACGACCATCAATCCCAGGATGATGAACTTTGGCTTTGAGCCAAAAGGTTTTAAAAGGATCCGTGTGAGGTTCTTATCCAGATCGAATTTTACGGCTGCATCAGCAAGCACAAAACCACCCAAAAATAAAATAATGATGGGATTGGCGAGGGTTCCAATAAAATCGGTATAAGCGTTGGGGGAATATTCTGCGGTTATCTCTGGAAATAGCAGTCCCTGTTTACTGAGGAAAAAGACCTGAAGCAGGATCACCATTATGGAGGTAGCATAGATGGGGACCGGTTCAAGCATCCAGAAAACAGCGGCAATAATAAAGATGCTGAGCGCTACGTGTCCGGCTTCAGAGAGCCCCGGAATGGATAAAAAAAACGGAATGAAAAAACCGATGATCCCGATCAGTATGGATACATGATCTTTAGAGATAATTTTCATGGTATTTAACCTGAATACGAATACTTAATGAGTTTGTGAGTGCGTGTAGTATAGGCCTTCTTTGCGAAAAGTTTGTGAAGATTAGCACCAATGTACCTAAGGACTTTTAATAATTGATTTATACTGTTAACATGAAGCATGATCTTGGAACCAAGTATATTGTCCAAACTTTCCTCCCTTGAACTTCGTGCAAAGAAGATCGTGGAGGGATTTATCTCCGGCTTACATAAAAGCCCGTTTCATGGTTTTAGTGTGGAGTTTGCTGAGCACCGGCCATACAATCCCGGTGATGATTTCAAGCATATCGACTGGAAGGTGTATGCCAAAAAGGAACGATTCTATGTGAAGCAGTATGAGGAGGAAACAAACCTTCGATCATATATTATGCTCGATACCAGTACCTCCATGAACTTCAAATATTTTGCTGAGTGGAGTAAACTCAGATACGGTATTCACTACGCGGCTTCGCTTATGTATCTGATGCATCGCCAGCGCGATGCCTGTGGACTGATCCCCTTTAATTCGAAGATCGATGCCTTTATTCCGGCGAAATCTACCTATGCCCATCTCCGGCAAATTTACACCGAGCTGGAAAGGGAGCTTATCAGGGAAGAAAAAGGAGATGGCGAAAAGCGCGTTACGGCCTCGGCACAGGCTATCCATGAAGTGGCGGAACGTTTAAATCATCGCAGTTTAGTGATCATAATTACGGATCTGTTTGAAAACGTGAATGAACACACTGAGCTCATATCAGCTCTGAAACACCTGCGACACAGAAAGCATGAAGTGTTACTTTTTAATATTCTTGAGAAGAAAAGTGAGAGGGATTTGGATTTCCCCGACCGGCGCTTTGTGTTTGAGGATATGGAACTCGGTGATGAAGTGGAAGTACTGCCTGCCCAGGTTCGAAAAGATTATCAACAGAAGGTTGAAGAATACACCAAAAAATTTAGAATGGCGTGCAGTGAGTTCGAGATCGATTTCGAAGAAATGGATACACAGGCTCAGTTTGATCAGTCTTTATTAGCTTATCTTACCAAACGAAGAAGATTAGGATAGTTTCATTAATCGTTATTTGTGTAATCGGTTTACTAGTAATGAATACACGACTAACGAAATCACGTTACCTTTTGGTTCTTCAAGATCTTATTCAACAAGGTCGGCGAAATTCGCTGCACCCAAATCGCCAATCCTTCCTTAAATCCGGTTACATAGATCTCTTCTTTTTGCGCTTTAATTTTGGGCATCACTTTTTTGACCATTTCATCGGCCGTCATGGCTTTGGAATGAGCATCACCCATTTCACCGAACTTGGAACCGTCGCCGGTTAAGGCATTTTTGCTAATATTTGTTTTGATAAAGCCCGGGCAGAGCAACGTAACTGCTACATTATGCTCATACATTTCCTGCCGAAGTGAATTAAAAAACCCTTGCACCGCATGTTTGCTTGCCGCATATCCGGAGCGGAATTTAGTCCCGATCTTTCCGGCCACACTGCTGGTTACAATGATGTGTCCGGATTTTCGCTCAACCATATGAGGGAGCACCTCTTTTGTAAGCCCCACCGATCCAAAGTAATTCACTTCCATAAGCCGCCGATAGGTGCTCATCTCAGATTCCAAAACCGTCGAACGCTGACTAATACCGCCATTATTGATCAACACGTCGATCTGCCCAAAAGCCTCTGATGGCTTTCTTCGTTTTCATCAGGAGAAGCTATCGGTATCGGTAAGGTCCAGTGTCACGATCTTAACATTAGATGTATTTTCACCTAAACTGCCCTTCACTTCCTGAAGTGACTCTTCCCGCCGCGAGGAAAGGATGAGGTTAGCGCCTTCTTTATAAAAAGCCCTCGCAAAGGCCTCTCCAATGCCTGATGAAGCTCCTGTTATCCAGATGGTTTTTCCTTGGTAATTCATGGTATTGTATTATTTTTAGACAAATTTAAGCATTTGGATCTTACTGTTCAGTTTTTTCCTTTAGCTCAAGAAAGCAGAATGCAGTAAACAATCTGCGAATTAATAATAAAGGGGGAAATTATGTACCAAGGGTTTAAAGATTTAAAGGTATATCAGTTATCTTTCAAGTTAGGGATGGAAATTTTTCAAGTATCGAAAAACTTCCCATCTGAAGAAAAATATTCACTGACTGATCAAGTGCGGCGTTCATCAAGATCGGTTCCAACAAACATAGCTGAAGCATATAGAAAAAGAAGATATCCCAAACATTTTGTAAGCAAATTAACTGATTCTGATGCCGAGTGCTCTGAAACATTGGTATGGGTTGATTTTGCCATACACTGTGGCTATATCAATGAAAAGCAACATGCTTACTTTAACACTAAATATGAAGAAGTAGGGAAAATGCTTGGATCAATGATACGATCGCCGGATAAATTTTTGATACAATAACTGCATTCTGTCTGCTGCTTTCTGCTTACATTTATCACGAAAAATAATTCAAATTCAATCAACCTATGAGCAATAAACATACCATACTCCTAATGGAAGATGAGGAAGAGTCGGGCGAGATGCTGGCCAATTTCCTGGAACTGAATGAATATAATGTTTTATGGGCTAAGGACGGAAAACAGGCACTCAAATATATTGAGGAGAACGCAAATGATATCCATCTGGCAATTTTAGATATCATGGTTCCACATCACGATGGTAAAGAGATCTGCAGTAATATTCGTCAACACCCGGTGATCTACGATATTCCGGTGTTGTTTCTGACAGCACGAGATGAAGAAAAGGATGAGATCGAAGGATTAGAACTTGGTGCCGACGATTACATTAAAAAACCGGCCAGTCTTAATTTGGTTAAAGCACATGTTGAAACACAGCTTCGCCGTCGTTCGCCGGAAAAAAGCAATTGGATCCAATACGGAAAAGTTTATGTTGACCTCGATTCTAAAGAGATGTATATCAACGAAGAGCTCATTGATCTGACACATACCGAATACACCATAGCAGAGATGATCTTTCAAAATCCGAAGCTGGTATACAGCCGGCAACAGATCCTGGAAAGGATCTCTGACGAGGAAAAATTCGTCTTTGACCGCACAGTGGATGTTCACGTTAAAAATCTCAGGTTGAAGATGGGAGATGAAGGCAAGCTGATCAAAACCTATCGCGGAGTTGGATACGGATTCAACAAGGAATACCTTCACGCATGAAAATTCGCTCCAAGCTGGCATGGACTTACGTAATTCTATTGGTCATTGGTATCATTACTATTAGTGCCTATTCAATTCTGACCATTCGAAGCTTTTTGTTGGATGAGGGCATAGAGCAGTTTGAGAAAGATGCCCTATCCATGGCTTTAGCCACCGGTAGTTTTAGAGAGGATGAACAGTTTGAGCCAAAAGTCGTAGAGCTGGCAGAACTTTCTAATTATGAAGTTGCCGTATATGACCGATCAGGGAATCGATTCCTAACATTTCCTGATGAAGCTTTCCATAATGTTGCTACAGCATTAGGCGACGAAATGATGGCTGAACTGGAAAAAAGGGACGGAGATCCCATTATTGAAAATACAGAGTCTGCTCCAAAACTAATCGCTTACGTAGACTTGGGGGATTCGGATAACTCAGCTCAGTACTTAAGGATCAGTCAAGATAAAAGTCAGTATTATGCAGCGGTTGCCAGTATTCGACACATTATTTACGCGGGAATGTTCTTTTCTATTGGAGCGGTCATTGTGGTTAGCTTTTTGTTTGCCCGATACATTGCGGCTCCAATATTACACCTTAATGCAGCTGCTCTTGATATTGCAAGAGGTAATCTGGACCGCAAGATCAACCTCAAACGAAACGATGAGTTTGGTACACTGGCAGATTCCCTGAACCATATGGCCAGAACGCTAAGGGCTGATAATGAGAAGCTTAAAAAACTTAATATGAAGCAGAGTCAGTTCTTTGCGGATATCACTCATGAGGTTAGAAACCCGTTGCATACCATATCGGGCGCACTTGAAATGCTGGAGCTGGAAAACCTTCCTCAGGTGAAGAAAAAACAGTATATGGTAACAGCTCAAAAACAGATAAAGCGTGTAGCCAGGCTGTTTGAGGATATCAAAACCCTCCAGCGGTACGACTTTGATGAGAGCTTTATTAATAGGAAAGATTTTGACCTCAAAGATCTGGTAAAGGAAGTTGAGCATGCTTATCAACCTATTGCTCACAAAAAAGGACTTGAGTTGGATACAGCCAATACATTCTCGTGCATTGTGAATGCGGATCCTGACAAAATAGAACAAGTGTTGGATAACCTGATTTCCAATGGAATCAAATATACACAGACGGGGAAGGTGGAAATTAGTTTTGAAAGGAAGGATGAGGTTGTGGAATTATCTGTGAGAGATACAGGAACTGGAATTGGTAAAGAACATCTTGATCGATTATTCGATCGTTTCTATCGTACGGATAAAGCCCGATCAAGGGATAAAGGGGGAACAGGGTTAGGCCTCTCAGTTGTAAAAGGAATATTGAACGCCCATCAAACGGATATAAAAGTGGAAAGCGAAATTGGCGAGGGAAGCCGATTTTACTTTAGTCTCCCCATCTTGAACTAAAATAAGAAGATGTAAAGGCAGCTAAAGCGCCACCGGTTAATGGACTCAATATGAAAAGCACTGAGTAGATATAAGAATTGCCGCCTTTAACCAGATCGAATAATGCGGTTCCTGCAGAGAATGCAGGGTTTAGCACTCCTCCTGATAATGGAGATGCAGCCATAAGCATTCCGGTAAATGTGAGACCTATGATCAAACCCATAAACTGATTCTTTCTGTGCAAATTGGAAAGCGTGAGAGATAGCATCACGCTCACAAAAATTGCTGTAAAGAATAATTCAGAAAAGACCTGTTCGTATAAATCAGTGTCAACAGGAGGTTCCAGATAAAAAACGCTGTTCGCAAATTCAAAGATCAGGTATGAGGCAAAAAAGGCTCCGATGATCTGGCAAAACAGGTATCCTATGAGTTCAGAAAGAGAAAGTTTCTTCTTAAAAAAGAATGCCAGCGAAATTGCAGGGTTAAAATGGGCTCCGGAATTCGGATACCCTATATAAACCAATGCCATTAATGTTAAGCCAACGGCAAGCGGGTCTCCGGATACCCCAAAAACCATTACAAGGAAAAATGTGCCAACCGCCTCGGTTACATATGCTTGCATACCCTATATGTTCGTGATGTGTAAATGTTAGTAGATGTCCTTCCTCGTTTCTGAAACTACCTGCCACACACAGAAATTGCAACTGTACAATAATGTTTTTTATTAAATGCTTTTTAGAATTTATAAATAATTGACTTCACTTAGGTTTAGAAAAAGGATATTATCAGTGAAATAAAGATTTTTGCATGAGTTTTTTTAAAAAAATGAAGTCCCGTTGGGGAATTCAGAGCAATTGGCAGTTAGTTATAATATTGATCGTGTTTTCTCTGACCGGCATCAGTGCGCTCTATTCGAGACGTTTTCTGTTTCCGTTGTTAGGTATAGAGGCACAAGACCCATTTTGGTTTAAAACATTAATATGGGCTGTAACTATTTTTCCTATGTATAACATTTTCATACTGATATATGGGGCAATTTTTGGTCAGTTTGATTTCTTTTGGGGTAGGATGAAGAAAATGTTTGAGAGAATGGTGTCACATAAATAGATCCTATTCATGGGCATTAGAGTGACTCAAGTTGTTCCTTCAGTTTTCTTGGTAGCTTTTCTACGACCAATTTATAGGAGTGGTCAATGAGTTCGAAGATCAGATCATCAGTCAGTGACCCGGAAGTAGTGAGGGTATTCCAATGTTTCTTATTCATGTGATATCCCGGTTTGATCTCATCAAAAGCTATGCGAAGCTCTAATGCCTTCTCTGGGTCGCATTTCAGATTTATGCTCTCAAAGGTTTCTACATCGGTCAATGCAAACATTTTTCCCATTACTTTAAAAACGAGCGTGTTTTCATCAAAAGGAAACTCTTTCGTTGTACCCGGTAGATCGGAACAATAGTTGTAGAACGATTCAATGTTCATGATCTAATTCGCGATCTCATAATCTTTGCGAAAGTTTTCAGCCAATCCGGCCGACTTTGCAGCTATGAAATTCATAAGATCCGGAGTAACTACACCAATAAAGCTGTCAGACCAGGTAGAGCCCATGGTTTGAACATCATTGTTGAGTGACAATTTCACAGGTTGATAGAACCTGAGTTCAGCTGCAAATGGATGAATGCCTCCCACATCATTCATGATATTGATATGTAGATGCAAAAGCGGAAGTTGATCAGAACGTTTGAGATCTTTCTCACTGATTATTCTGACCGGCAAGTCATCCAGTTTATTGATAACCAGCTGTCGAACGCTATCTACGCCGAATGGAACTGAATTCAGGGTCAGAGGTCGCTCAATGTTAACAGAAACCCCAAACTCCTTGATCCCATACAGGGAGTTTCTTTCGCGCAGTACTTCATTCTGAGCCAGTGATTGAGTGCTGAATAACAAAAGTATTAAAAATGTGAGTGGTATAAATTGGTGTTTGATAGCCATGTTGTCGATCTATGCAGTTAAACGATTATTTTAGCATTTTGATACCCAGCCACAGCCAACCTGCAATAAATGCCACACCCCCGATCGGTGTGATAGCCCCCATCCATCCTACTCCAGTGAGACAAAGCGTGTAAAGGCTACCAGAGAATATCAAAATACCGGCAAATATGAGTGAAGCCGGCCATGTTACGGTAATATCAAACTGCACTCCGATCATTGCGATCAGAAAAAGCCCCAATGCATGCCAGGCATGATATTGAACTGCAGTTTGCCATGTCTCAAGTCGTTCAGGTGATAGAATATTTTTAAGGGCATGAGCGCCAAAAGCTCCGGCTGCAACGGCAAATGCCAGTAAAAAAGCTGCAATGGCTATGATGATCTTTGGATTGGACATTTCGTTATTCGTGAATTCGTTAATGGTTACTCGTTATTGGGAAACAGGACAGACAACCTTTACAAGTTAATAAATACCCTATTAACGATTACACGAATAACGAGTAACTATCATTAACTACCATCAAATCCAATTTCCTTATGAGTTTAGTTATAAAATGGTTCGCTTTGCGAAGCTCCACACTGGCAAAAGTTCATTTTTTCACTGCTTGCTTCCCGGCCGGTTTCATCTTCAATCAGAGTTCAATGTTAGCGATCTCGTATAATTCCGGAATATGGGCGTTCCAATCGTAAATGTCTTTAAGTTTAACGCGCATCATATCCAGGCTTTGAGGTTCTCCGTGTACCAAAAAAACGTGCTCAGGTTTTTTCTTGATATCAGAAGCCCAGTCCAGTAATTCTGTTTGATCAGCGTGCGCCGAGAGTCCATCAAGGATATCGATGTTGGCTTTAACCTGATAATATTTTCCATAGAATTTGATCTCATCAGCTCCGTCCAATAGCTGACGCCCGCGTGTGCCTTCAGCCTGAAAACCGGCCAAAAGCACGGTGGTTTCCTCTCTATCTATATACTGTTGAAGGTAAGTAAGAACCCGTCCACCCGTAACCATTCCGCTTCCGGCTATGATGATCTTTGGTCTGGAATCATCAATGATCTTCCATGTTTCCTTGAAGGATTCCACTAGGTGAAAGCGGTCGGTCATATCTTTATAATCTTTCTCTGTCAATTTATGACAGTCGGGATACTTGAAAAAGGTAGTCAAAGCCCGGGCGGCCATTGGGCTATCCAAAATGACAGGAAGCGAGGTGGGAATGAGTTTCTTTTTGTGAAGCTGCCAGATCAGATACATCAACAGCTGAGCCCGTTCAACGGCAAAGCTTGGTATAATAAGGGTGCCGCCTTTTTTAGTGGTTTCATCAATAAGCTGCTTAAGTTTCCCGGAGGTATCTTCCTCAATATGCTTTCGGTCGCCGTAGGTTGACTCCATGAACAGCACATCTGCACTTTCCGGTTTCTTTGGATTCATAAGTAAAACATCATCGGGGCGGCCAATATCTCCTGAAAAGACAAACCGCTTACCGTAAAGATCCATCTCAATGAAAGTGGCCCCGATAATATGACCGTTGTATTGAAAGCGAATTCGAATGTTCTCATCTATTTCTATCCACCCGGCTTCTTCTTGTTTTTGGAACCGACTAATAGCTTTTTCGGCATCATCGGTATTGTAAAGAGGTTCAGCCGGATCGTGTTTGGTAAAACCGTCTTTGTTGGCTCTCTCTGCATCTTCTTCCTGAATTTTAGCACTGTCCCGTAAGATGATCTCAGCGATATCGAGGGTTGGAGCCGTTGCCCAAATAAAACCATTGAATCCCATTTTAACCAGTCTTGGAAGGAATCCACTATGATCAAGATGACCATGCGTCAACAAAACGAGATCAATTGAGGAGGCTTTAACAGGAAGTTGTTGCCAGTTCAATTCCCTCAATTTTTTTATCCCTTGAAACATCCCACAATCTATCAGGAGATTTTTCTGAGGGGTTTCAATAAGGAATTTAGAACCGGTAACGGTTCCGGAGGCGCCTAAAAAATGGATTTTAATGGAAGTGCTCATGATCAGCTCACTTTATGGTTACAAATTTCAGTTGCTTCCTTATGAATGCGCTCCGCCTTCCGTTTATCAAAATCCAGTCGGGTAAGGATCTGAACATCATCAAAGATCTGTCTGGCAAGCACAATGTCGTTTTTCAATAGAAGTTGTTTTTCAGATTTGTCAATAGCAGACAAACAGGTTACAGGATGGAGTCCGGTTCGACCTATCAGATCTTTCAACCCATTGTTTTTAGGAAAACTCCAACTTAATAGTTTGAGTCCAATACAATTTCCGTAATCAGTGGCATCGCTAGTGAATTTCGTATTTGTGACCACCCATCCGGTGATTTTCTTATGCTTGAGTTCAGCCTGCTTGGTCCAGGCAGTTTTGACATCTACAAAACGGGATCTTACATAAAGGGGGATAGTCACGTTACAGCGATGATTTTGCCTGTTATGAAATTTGCATTCCATGATTAGTTGTTCGTTTTCCTTTTCGGCTATCACATCAATTTCATGAGAAACACAGTCTCCATTAACGACACGACCTACCTGTGTTGTGTATCCAAGCTTTTTGAAGAGTTCAGAGATTAGAATTTCAAACGGGTATCCGGAAGGACCCAGTTCGAGCAGAGCCTCTTTTAATTTATACCGCCCTGCAATTCGGGTAGATTTCTGTTTTAGCAACCGATAGGCTTCCCGGTAAATTTTCTTGGTCGACATACCATTTGTAAACAAGCCTCCTTCTTCCAGATCGTTGATCACCGAATTTATGACATCCGGCTGAGCCCCGGCATTACTCAATGAGCGTCTGAGTTTAGATAGCTGAAAAGTCTCTCTTTCACCTGTAGCTTTTATGACATCAAATGGTACCATGATATATGCTGCCGTTTTGTGTTTAACGGAAAGTATACAAAAGAACTATAAAGATTGAGTGAGGCTGATCTTATGCTGACGATTAATTTCATGCTTGAATCAGCAACATGATCCATTTTCTTGAACCGGTGGGCAATCAACATCCCCATAAGAACAGAAAACGCAGCAGTCACCTTTTTTGGGTTTAATAATATTATTGCAATCGGGACATTGCCAAAAGTACTGGCAGGAATTAGCAGACATATTTTCAACTTTTTGATATCCACAATGAGGACATTTTATAGTTGATTGAGTCTTAATTTTTTTCATGTACTTATTCCATTTTCTTGGAATCGTGCATTCGCCGCAAACGATCAAATAAGTTTTAAAAAATTGCGGAATTTTATGTCAAAAACGTCTGATAATTTTCTCTGGTGATAACTTCAAATTCAGCATTTTCGTATGTGTTCAACCACTCTTTCGGTGATTTTATTTTCCGATTGGGGTTCCACTTAAATTCAAATCCTTTGAGGGTCCCGCCACTTTCTTCAATCAGATCGATCTCTTTTTGGTCGTATGTGCGCCAATAGTAATAATTTGCAGTCTGTCCCATGTATGAATTTCGCTTCATCCGTTCAATCATCATAAAATTTTCCAAAGCTTCCCGCGTGGTTTCTCAGGTTCAATGCATTAAAATTTGCGATCACTGCATTGCGGATACCCAGATCCATGAAGTAGTACATCTTCATTTTTGAAACTTCTTTCCTGAGATTTCTGGAAAATCCACCGAGGGGGATCAAAACAAATGATTTTTCCAGTAAATTCAGGTATCGCTGTACGGTTTTGTTGTCGAGTCCAAGCTGTTTTCCAAGTTCAACAGTTGAAACTTGATTGCCAATTTGAAAAGCGATCAGTTTTAAAAGGTCAAGAATTACCTGCGGACGTTTCAGCTTCTGAAATTCGAGTATATCTTTGATCAGGTATGAGTTCTTTATTTCTGTGATTCGATTTTCTTTTTCTTTGGTTTCTTTAGAAATTACTACTTCCGGATAAGAGCCATAGATAAGTAAATCTTCAATTTTATTATCTAATTCGTAGGGTGTAGTAGTTTTGTTCAGCTCATTTAATGCGATTGGATATAGAGTAATTATATTTTTTCTGCCGGTCAGTGGTTCTTCCGTAGAATTTGCAAGATCGAAGGATGAGGAACCGGTAACTATTACATATTTATCGGGAAAATGATCCACAACAAGTTTCAGAGCTGTCCCGATATTTTCAATCTTTTGTGCTTCATCAATAACTAATAAATCAATCCCCGACACCATCTGCTCTATGATGCGAAGCTCGCATTTTGCAAAGTCCGCGGAAAAAGAAAGGTCATCCCCTGTATAAAACTGATGGTTTAGATCAGACTGCTCCAGGAACAACTTCACGAGAGTTGTTTTGCCAACCTGACGTGCTCCATACATGATTAACACCTTCCCTTGTTGAAGGTGCTCCGAAATATCAATAGCTCTTGGTAATTCGTATTTCATGGATGTATTTGGGCTAATTTGAGAAAATAATAGTCAATTCCCTCAATTAATACAAATTGTGGGAATACAAATCCCTTAATTTACATTAATTAGAGAGTGTCTATCTTGTTCAACGCCTTGGCAAGCCAGACCTGACAGGTTTCCAAAAACCTGTCAGGTCTTGAATCTCTTTACGCTTCCAGCTTCAAAAACCGCGCATTCACCGCCACAATCACGGGTACTTAGTGACATCAAAATAGCTCCCACGGCCGGACTCAAAATAATTCCCCAGGCAAATAAAACACCGGCTGCGAGAGGAATGGCGCCAATATTGTAACCCGAGCCCCACGCGCAGGTTTTGCACCATTTTTCGATAGGTAGATTTTGAGAGTTTTGATGAGTGCAGTTACGTCTTCGGGATTGTTTTTGACGAGTACGATATCTCCAGTTTCAACAGCCACATCCGAGCCGGCGCCAATGGCTATTCCGACATCAGCTTGGGCAAGTGCCGGAGCATCATTTACACCATCTCCGGTCATGGCAACGAGTTTGTCCTGCTTCTGAACTTCCTTCACCTTGTCAGCTTTTTTATCTGGGAGGACTTCGGCGAATACCTGATCTATGCCTAATTCTCCGGCTACATAATCGGCGGTCTGCTGATTGTCTCCCGTAAGCATGATGCACTCAATACCCATATCGTGCAGGGCTTTGATGGCATTTTTGGATGATTCGCGGATTTCATCTCCTAAAGCGATGGCTCCCGCCAAATCTTCTTCGATGATCACAAATACCACGGTTTTCCCTTGAGATGAAAGTTCTTCAACTTCCTCTTCAGGATACGACATTTCATTCTCACGGATATATCCCGGACTCACCACTTTTATGGATTTTCCGTTCACTTTACCTTCGATTCCTTTTCCAGTAATAGAATTGAATTCATCCGGTTCCCAGGTATCTTCTGCTTTCTCTAAAATACCTTTGGCCAGTGGATGTTCGGAGTTGTTTCTCCAGTGAGGCCGCATATTTCAGGATCTCATCATCGGATAACTCATCACCAAAGTTTAAAATATCGGTTACGGTGAAGGTACCCTCTGTTAGTGTACCGGTTTTGTCGAAAATGACGGCATCAAGGTTACGGGCCTGCTCAAAAGCGGCGCGGTCACGGATCAGAAATCCATTGGTAGCCGCGATACTTGTGGATCTTGAAACAACCAATGGAATGGCGAGTCCAAGCGCATGTGGACAGGTGATCACCATCACGGCCACGGTTCGGTTCATGGCAAAGTCAAAGCTTTGACCGGTAAAGAATATCCAGGCTCCAAATGTGATAAGTCCGGCGGTGATAGCGATAATGGTCAGCCAGAAAGCAGCTCGATTAGCCAAGTCCTGCGTGCGGGATTTACTTTCCTGTGCTTCCCTTACCAGATCAATTACCTGAGACAAGAAGGAATCGTCTCCGGTCTTGGATATTTGTATGGTGATGGAGCCTTTTTCATTTACTGACCCACCAATGACTTCGTCATCTTTTTTCTTACTTACGGGCTTAGATTCGCCGGTGAGCATGGCCTCGTTCACACTTGTTTCACCTTTCACTACCACACCATCTGCCGGTATTTTTTCTCCGGGTTTGATGATCACTTTGTCGCCCTGATTTAGTTCTTCTACCGGAACATCTTCTGTGGAACCATCTTCATTTAATTTATGTGCTTCTCCCGGAATCAAAGCCGCCAACTCTTCCAAAGCTGAGGAAGCACTCATCACAGACCGCATTTCGATCCAGTGACCCAGTAACATAATTCCAACCAAAGTCGAAAGCTCCCAGTATAACAGATCTCCATCGAAGCCAAAAACCACGGCTGTACTGTAGAGGTAGGCAATAGAAATAGCGAGGCCGATAAGCGTCATCATGCCCGGCTGCTTTTTCTTGAGTTCATCCACCAGTCCCGAGAGGAATGGCCATCCCCCAAAAAAATAAACAATAGTGGAAAGCCCTGCGAGGATCCATTTATCCGCAGTGAACCTCCAATCCACACCCAGGAAATCCTGGATCATAGGCGATAGCGCCATGATGGGAATAGTTAAGACAAGTACCCACCAAAAGCGGAATTTAAAATCCTGCACCATTTGCTTGTGGTGTTCGTGGTGAGAATGGCCTTCATGATCACCGTGGTTGTGTTCCTTCTCATGGTTATCATCAGTATGATCATGATTATTCTGTTGGTGATGCTCGTGATTCATATCAACCTCTGTATTGTATTTATAAGTTTTTTAAAGCTGGGTCATTTCAATTTGAGATAATAGCACAGGAGCCACTGCCTTGTATCTTGAGCCCCACGCTTCCACTTTCCGGAGCATCATCGTGGCCATGTACTTTCATTTCCCGATTTATATATCCCCGAAAATGAGTTCCGTCACCAACCACACGTAAAAACAGTTCTCCATCCGCCTCAAATGCACCTTCTTCAAATATGGTTGTGCTTCCATTTTGGATTCTTCCCTGACGAATGATGCCATCAGAATTCAGAGATACAAAATCATAATTATTTGCATCCTGTAAGTGATGCACGAGTTCTACCTTTCCATCTAGATCATCCAGATTTAGATAGTAATCGACCTGAATATTTTGGTAGGAATCGTGAGTAACAAATAAATTCGGTTGTTCTGATGCTTCAAGCCGAAGTCGAGGTGGTTCAGTTTGGGTGATCGCTGGCTTCAAGCCTTGAACAGAACCTTCCAGCCAGTGAAAATTAGCAATGAGATCACTGACTGAAGTCGAGCTTATATCCCAGGTCCAGTTTCCATTCTCTGTGGTATTAAAAGATGAGGACAGTTGAAATACTATCGGTGTTTGCAGATAATTCCCGTTCTTCTTTCTGCAAAAGCTGTCCGGTTCCTGCTCCGTATCCAAATACCATTTTTCCGCCGTATTCAGCAGTTTCATAGATCATAAACAATCCCGGAAGTACGGTTATGAATGCAATAGATCTTGAATGAACGTTTTCTCAAAAAGACTAAACCAGTGGAAGGCCAATACGAAGTATGGCATATAACACAAAAAACCATACCAACCAAAGTGCCCAGTCAGCATGCTCAGTGAGTACGGATTGAGCTTCGGTTTCCAGAAACACGGTATCGGCTGCCGCCTTTCCGGTGTAATAGGCCACAATTGCAGCAATGCCTCCGAGTACATACAGAGTAGTGTTTTTTGCCTCATCCCACCATTTATCCGGAATAAAAGAAGAGATAAGGTTCGCCAGATCCTGCCGTAACCAAAAGGGCAATAGGGAAAGTGGATGATCAAAGGGTGAATGTTGGGAGCCCAATCGGGTACGAATAGTGATTCCATTAGGGGTTAGTGATTAATTAATGATTTGAAAGTTTGCCATCATACCGGCATCCTCATGTTCCAGGTTATGGCAGTGAAATATATATAGTCCTTTCGGTGCATCAAACTTCATGATCACTTTCACACGCTCGCCCGGCATCACCAGCACAGTATCTTTCCACCCGGTTTCAGTTGGTAATAATCCCCGGTTACCACTTCTCTCCAATACCTTGAAGTGAACGGCATGGACATGCATTGGATGCGGAACATTCGATGTTATTGATAAATTCCCAAATTTCAGTATCTCCCTGATTCACTCTCTACATCCACGCGTTCCATTTCGAAAAGGCGACCCGTTGATGGTATGGCCCTGACCCATCTGCATATCAAGCTGGATCGGGCGAGTGACTGTTGCATCTCCTTCGCTCGGGAAATCAACCGTTGAAAGCTGTTCGGGTAGTTCAAATGAGGTGTTGGCATCGGATTCGGTGATGTCGAAATTCCATGATTGAAAATCCGGTTCCCTGTTCAGAACCGCTCCCCATCATGTTTTGCATTCCCATCATTCCACCACCGGATGGTATATCGAACGACTTACTGATGAGTTGAATATTGCTTTTCCTGGCTCAAATCCTATTGAAAAATCGACCAGGATGTCGGCTACGTTCTCCGGGTGCCATTAACAGTTCGTTAGTTTCTATGGGCTTCGGGAAGAAGGCCACCATCGGTTCCAATGACGGTAAACGGTGCGTCATTTTCAAAAGCGAAGATTATAGATTCGTGCATTGGAGCCGTTTAAGATCCGCAGGCGATAGAACACCGGGGCCGACCTCATGAAACAGGAGTTGGTACTCCGTTCACTAGATGAGTATCTCCCAAAAAACCGGTCATCATTCGTTCCGGCATAGAGGGATTATGACAACGATCTGCCCTGTCCGTTAACTCTGCGGTCCTGTATGCACCGAGAGGAATTTCATAGTCGTCGGAAGGTAAGTTCAGAGATTGTTCTTCCTCATCTTCAATAATAATAAAAACCTGCCAGACCCTTGATACACCTGTGGACCGGTAATCCGATGAGGATGCGGATGATACCAATAGGTACCGGCCCGCTGATTGATGGTGTATTGCGTAATCATAGCGTGCCTTCTTGAAATGCATCTTTTGGATGGCCATCCATATCCGGCGGGACAATGAGCCCGTGCCAGTGGATAATACTTTCCTGCCCGATATTATTTTCGAAGCGAATACGTACACGTATCACTGCCGCTTTTCTGGCGAATGGTTGGACCTGGTACGCTGTTGTTGAACTGAAAACCGGATAGTGAGTATGAATCTCCGAATTTGAATATCTGCAGAGTGATGATGACAATTCAGGGTACTTTACTGGTTTCTGGTCCAGAAGGCAGGGCCAGCGGAAGTTGAAAATCTCCATTCTGTACTGAGTTTATATCAAGCAAGATACGATCAGGGGCGAAATGCTACTGCCCCTGCACGAATCCGATTCGCTTAATAAAGTCTTTTCGTTTCATATTCAACTCATTTTTCCATTTATTCAAATTGTCAGCCAAATAAATACTGGCTGCGGCAGGAATGTAATTTGCAGAATCGGCGAAAGTCCGACCTCATAGCCGAATACCGTTATTACCAACATCGGATTGGAATATTCATAGCTTTAAGAGCAGGTCTTTCTTTCGCTCCTCGTATTCCTCTTTCTCAATTTCACCGTTCGCGTATCTTCGGTTTGAGAATTTCGATTGGAGTTTCTTTATTGGAGCTTTGATTGTTTGAACTGAGGAATGCCTTAACGATAATGACGGTAATAGCTATTATTAAAAACCACCAGAAAAACATCATCCAGCCTCCTCCAAAAAATTGAAAATCATGCATAGTGAATATAATTAAAGGGTTAGAATTTGGGGGATGATTTCATCATACATCCCCCATATAGTCTTTAGTTACGATGCTTCATCCCATTACCTTTGGTGGAATCTGATTTCATCTTCATGCCGGAATCCATCATTCCTCCCTGCATCATTTGCATACACATCATGTGCATTTTCATCATTGATGAATCGCTCTTCATATTCATCATCTTTGAATTATCCATATTACCATCCATCATAGACTGCATCATATCCATGTGTTTTTTCATGCGTTCCTTCATTTCCGGATTGTTCATCATGGAATTCATGTTCTCCATCATGGCAGAATGATCAATGTCTTTCGATTTCATCATACGCTGCATCATCTTAGCACGCATTTCAGGATTATTCATCATGTGATCCATCATCATGGTTTGCATGGATGAGTCCTGCATCATGGTCATCATTTGTTGCTTTTTTTGTACCATATTCTGTTGTTGCGCTGCGGCTGTTACTGAAAGTCCTAAACTGATTAACAGTAACAGTACCGGTGTTTTTATATTTCTCATGACTCTATATTTACTTTATTATTACTACTGTATTTAAAATAACATTTATTAACTTGTTACTATCTTACATTATATGGATTAATGCTTATCGATTATTGTAAGATTATACTATCCTATGACTTGGTCACCCTGTTTGCCATCCCTGATTCTGACCATGGTTTCAATGGGCATGACAAACATAATTCCATCACCCGTGAACCTGTTGAAGCGGTCTGTTGAATGATGTTAATAATAGATTCAACGTCCTCCTCCACGGCAGCAATTTCTAATTTTACCACTTCAGAATGCATGGCGGGGAACCGTAATGAACCATGCGCGTGATCGGGTCAGTATTTGTCCAACTCCTTCTCCTCTGAATACGGTAATGCAGCAATGGCCTTTAGCACGAAGTGCTTTGTAAACTTCTTCGAGCAGTACTGGTCGTATGTATGCTTTTACTAATTTCATAATACCTCCTATTGGTTTGATATATCAATTCATCTGCTTGAACCGTTTCTCCACAATTATGCATCCGAGTTCCATAAAATGGGTTTTCAATTTCTTTCTCATCACTGATCCAGGAGCTCCCGCCATCATACATGGGACAGTATTGTTTGAAAAGTGTTCCCTCATAGCCTTCTTCTTCAATTCGATTGATCAGTGCTTCAGAAATAGATTTAAATTCAGCTCTCAACTCTTCAATGTCACTGAAGCTATCCATTGAAAACATGTAAGTATGTTCTTTGGCTAATTCAAAATCATCGTTGGCCAAGGCTTCCCGAAGTTTCAGGTACTCAGGAACGAGAACTTCAAGATCATCCGGCATTTGATGTCCGGTATGATCGTCATTTGTATCCGAATCGGATCCCACCATGTCAGTATCCTCTGTTTCCATGTCACCGTGATCGTGGGCTCCGCGGTTGGCTCCTGATCCGGGCTCGGGGTTCATCATGCTGAATTTATCGCTAAGCTGAGCGGCGGCATCCACCTTGAACGTGCCATTTGTTACCACGTGCTCTCCGGTTTTCAGACCCGATTCAATGACATACTCGTTTCCGGCTCTTTTACCCAATGTTACTTCTCTGCCTTCAAAAGCGGGCGTTTGGGCTGTGGAAACATCAACGAAAACAATTGATCGTGACCCGGTCCATAGCACAGCGCTACGTGGAACTAACAGTTGTGGCTGTTGGTCTGTTTGTGATGAAATCACACCTTCGGCGAACATGCCGGGTTTCATTCTGTTTTGCGGATTATCTGCTGTGATGCGAACCTCCACCGTTCGGGAATTTTCGTTTAAAAACGGCTGAATGAAGCTGACATTTCCGGTGTAAGTCTGTCCGGGTACAGAGCTCACTGTAAACTCGACTTTATCTCCATTACTCAAATTGCTGACTGCCGATTCAAAGGCCTCAAATTCAACCCAAACCTTGGAGAGATCGGCGATACGATAAAGCATGGATCCTTCGTCAATATGGTCTTCTCGTGAGATATCGATCTGTGATACATATCCTGAAACGGGAGAAAAGAAATCAAGCTCTTCCATCACTTCTCCTGATCGTTCGATCTGATCAATAGTCTCTTCCGGAAATTCCCAAAGTAAAAGTTTGCGCCGGGTTGACTCATATAGTCGAGGATTTTGCTCCTTGAAGCGGGCGGTTTCCAGTAGTTCACGTTGAGCAGTAATGAGCTCGGGTGAATAAATGGAAGCGAGTTTTTGCCCTTTGCGCACGTAATCTCCGGTATAATCCACATACAACTCCCGAACGCGACCGGGGAAGTGAGCGGTTACATTCGATACCAGGTTTTGATTCACGGTTACTTTACCCGGTAAACGTGTTTCTACTATCGGAATCCCTGTTCTAACGGGAGTGGTTTGGATCTCTGCGAGTGCCAGCGCGGCTTCCGAGAATTGAACGGCGTTAGGGCTCACTGATTCCAAATCGCTGTCATTAAGATCATCAGCCGGAATGAGTTCCATGCCACAGATAGGGCAATTACCCGGTTCATTCTCTCTAATCTGAGGGTGCATACTGCAGGTGTACACAACATTGCCTTCTTCATCGGTATGTGTTTCTGAGATATGTTCTTCAAGGGTTTGAGGCTCCGAAGTTCCTCCAAAAAAGAGATATCCAAGGAATAACCGCCAAGAATGAGTCCGGAATAAATAAGTATGTTTTTAGTTTTCATGATTCTTGATGTTTAGTGGTGAAATTTTTTGTCTTAAGTGAAAAAGATGAATTCATTCTCGAATAAGTCTCCCTTTGAAGGGAGTACTCCGCCAGCTGGCGGAGGGAGGGATGTTGGTGCCAAGGGCTCTGAGCTTTATTTACAGTCTCACTTGCCCCATAAGCAGCACCCACCGTCTTGCTCCGCATTCGCTCCGCAATCCACCTCCCTAAGGGAGACTTTCTTCCGGCACATTCGAAATTCGATGTTGAATGTTCAATGTTCAAATTCATTACCCCTCCTTATCCGCATTATGCTCACCCGATACATAATGCCGCCGCTTTATGCACGCTTTGTGTAGCTCTTTCGGCTTGAACGCGTTTAAGTTGGTATTCAAGTTGCCTGCGCTGCATTCGTAAGATCTCTTCGAAGTCCGAGTTGTCGGTGGAATAGGCATCCATCATGATATTGATGGCCTGCGTGATGCGTTGAATTTGTTTTTCATTGTAGAGATCAAATCTACGACGGGCATCTTTATAATCCCGAAGGGTGGCATCCAATTCAGTTTCCAGTGAGTTTTCACGGGACGAAATTTGATACTCAAGGTCCTGAATACTTCGCTCAACTTGTTGAACCCTAGCACTGTTCTTTTTACCAAATATGGGAATTCTGAAACCGGCCATGACCATAAGGGCATCCTCTCCGCTATTTGCTACGTTCGGCATATCTGTCTCACCGGTAAAAATGTAATCCACTCCCAGCTTGATGCCCGGCTTGTTCTGTTTCTGAGCCAGTGATCTCATTTCCCTGGAAGAGTCCTCCTGATACCGAAGACGATTAAGCCGTGGGTTTTGTTGCCGGATTTCAGACAGGAGTTCTTCACGGGATTTGATCTCAACGCTGTTCAAAGAATCCGTTAGTGTTATAGTTTCACCCTTATTTCGGTTTAGCAACTCATTCATTCTTTGAAGCAGAACTTCACGGTTATCTTTCAGTAACTTGATCTGAATATTGAGGTCTTCTTCTTCAATTTGAGCTCTTAATACATCTACTTGGGTAGCTCGGCCGGTTTCATATCGTGCCAAACTCAGTTCAACTAACGAATTGAGAATTTCTTGGTTTTCTTCAGCAATACGGATGCTTTCCTCCAATTCATAGATTTCGTGAAGTGTTTGTTCAACTTGTAAGAAGATGCGATTCCGGCTTTCCTGAAAAGATTCGAAAGCCGCTTTAGCCCGTAAATCAGATGCAGATCGTTGATCCTTAAGTGAGCCAAACCACGGTAGCATTTGAGAAACGGAGATTCGTCCTTGCTGTGGACCAACCCGGGTCTCAATGGGCTTGACGAAATAGGAGAATGAAACTTCCGGGTCGGGTAATGTTCCCATAATGGGGCTCTCTTCCAAAGCCGATAAATACTGTTGATATTTTGCTTTAAGCTCCGGGTTATTTTTTGCTGCTTCTTGTTGGTAATCGGTGATGGTTTGGGCAGTAGCGGTGAAGGACAGCAGAAGTAGTATCGACATCGTTATTAACCGCAGAGGACGCAAAGGTTTCGCAAAGTACGCTAAGAAGTTGAAAACTAACCCTGTTCCGAACCTCTTGGTTCGGAATGCCGCAGGAACCTCTGGTTCCAGATGGATAGATTCGAGTATGGTTGCCCTCACTGTCCTCTCTCTGGATGACGCAGCGAGCTGCACATCCTGTCTCTCTCCAAAGAGAGATAGTATTCTGGCTTATATCATACAGTTGAAATCGAGTTATACTCGTTCCGCTGCTCTGCTGCGGAATGCCTGCAGGAACCTCCGGTTCCAAAAAGCTGGATTCGAGCTTGGTTGCCCTCACTGCCCTCTCTCTGGATTGTAGCAGAGCTAAATCCTGTCTCTCTCCAAAGAGATAGGTTCTTGCCATATTCAACTTCTCTGATTCGAGTTAAACTTTTGGATTCAGGCCAGAACCTATGTCCCTCCGGGAGGGACAGAAAAATCAGCTCGCCTGTCCCGAGAATTCGGGAAGGGAGGGCCGTCACTTCGCTATTCAATATTCTGCTATTCATTATTCGATATTCCTTCATGATATCCTCTTTTTCATTTTAAATTCTTTCCACATGTAATAAAGCACGGGAATCACCAGCAGCGTGATGACTTGCAAGAACATCCCGCCCACACTGGGGATTGCCATAGGTACCATGATATCCGAACCGCGACCGGTGGATGTTAGAACGGGGAGCAGCGCCAGGATGGTGGTTGCCGTGGTCATCAGCGTTGGGCGTATGCGGCGGGTGCTCGCTTCGATCACTACTTCTCGTAATTCAGCAGATGTTTTGGGTTTCTTTCGGTCAAATAATTGATCAAGGTACGTGGCCATTACCACCCCGCCATCAGCGGCAATACCAAATAAAGCAGATAGAACCTACCCACACGGCCACGCTCAAATTCACGGTTCCCATTTGAAAGAGATCCCGCAGGTTTTGCCCGAATAGCTCAAAGTTCAAAAACCAACCTTGACCGTAGAGCCAGACGAGTAAAAATCCACCGGCCCAGGCTACAAAAATACTGGTGAAGATCATGGCGGTTGTACTCCACCGAACGGAACTGGAAATACATGATCAGGAAAATGAAGACCAGAGCGATGGGCAGAATAATACTCAGGCGTTTTTCAGCTCGGACCTGATTCTCGTAATTTCCGGCAAACTCAAAATTGATTCCTGTGGGAATAGTAAGGTCACCTGAATCCACGTTATCCTGAATGGTTTGTCGGGCATTTTCCACAACTTCCACTTCGGCGTAGCCATCAACCTTGTCGAAAATAACATACCCTACCAGGAAAGTATCCTCGCTTTTAATAGCTTGAGGTCCCTGCCGGTATTTAATTTCAGAAAGTTGTGATAGAGGTACCTGAGTGCCCGTCTTGGTTGGAACCAAAAGTTCGCCCAATGCTTCAGGGTTATCCCGCAATTCCCGAGCAAAACGTACGCGAATAGGATAACGCTCGCGGCCTTCGACGGAGGTTGAGACCGCCATTCCACCCACACCCATCGACATAAACTGCTGTACATCCTGTACGGAGAGTCCGTAGCGCGCCAACTGTTCACGATCCCAGTGTACTTCCAGATAGGGTTTGCCAACAATGCGCTCAGCAAAAACAGAGGAAGCTTTTACGCCCTCCGCTTCTCGAAGAATTTCCTCCAGTTCCAACCCAAAGTTTTCAATTTCCTGAAGGTCATTGCCTTTCACTTTTACGCCCATGGGGGCTCGCATACCGGATTGCAGCATCACCAATCGCGTTTCTATGGGTTGAAGCTTTGGAGCTGATGTAGTTCCCGGTATTCGGGATACTGATACGATTTCATCCCAGATATCATCGGGTGATTTAATGTGATCTCGCCATTGCCGATAATACTCACCGTCTTCATCCTGGATCAGTTCACCCTTTTCATTCTTTAAAAACTCTCCGGAATCATTCATCTGATAGCGAACCCGTCGTCCGTTTTCATCGGTTTTGTATTCTGATTTGTAGAGGATGACATTTTCGAACATGGAAACAGGGGCGGGGTCGAGTGCTGATTCTGTGCGACCCATTTTTCCAACTACGGTTTCAACTTCAGGGATGGCGTTTACAGCAAGGTCAATTTTACGCATTACGTCTTCTGCTTCCTCAACTCCGGCATGCGGCATGGTGGTTGGCATCAGCAGGAAGGCGCCTTCATCCAGCGCGGGCATAAATTCTTCTCCAAGCCCGGGAATGGCTTCTGAAGCGGAAGTCCATACGGATGTTTCGCGAACATCCACCCCGATCACATCAAAGCTTTTTGCTACAAATCCGAATGTGGTCGCAAAGCCCAACCATGTCATCACCCCAAAAACTACAAAAGCGGATGGGATGCGAGGAAGGTCTTTCTATGATCCAGACACCAACTGATGATGGTTTGGTAATATCTAATGATCAACCAGAAGGCGACTAAGATCAGGGCGATCACTACTACAATAAAAAACAGATTACCGGCAAATGAGACCGAAGGCCCAAAGGGCAGCCAGTATTCTGTCAACAGCCAGGTTACTACCACTACAGCCAACGCATTGTTCAAAAACGGGATTCGTTGTCGGTAGCTCTCACCTAAAAAGAATCCGGCGCCATTTATCAGTCCAAAACCCAAGATCAAAAATCCGCCCCAACCCGAAATAGTGAACATGGCGATAAACCCACCGATCACCAACAGTCCGTTCCAGCCTAGCTTGAGCTTACGGTTGTTGAACTTCAGCCCGAAAAACCAGTGGGCAAAAGGAGGAATCAGCGTGATAGCGATAATGATGGAGGCAATCAATGCAAAGGTTTTGGTGTAGGCCAGTGGTTTGAAGAGTTTGCCTTCGGCGGCGATCATGGTGAATACGGGCAAAAAACTAACAATCGTAGTGGTGATGGCGGTTAAAACAGCCCCGGCTACTTCAACAGTGGCGTTATAAATTACCTCCAATAGGGACTCGCCTTCATCCATTTCCTCCATATGCCGGAGCATGTTTTCAGAAAGGATTACCCCCATATCCACGATGGTCCCTATGGCAATGGCGATCCCCGAAAGTGCTACAATGTTGGCGTCCACCCCGAAGTATTTCATGGCTATAAAAGTCATGAGTACGGCAATTGGCAGCATTCCGGAGATCAAAACCGAAGTCCGCAGGTTCATGACCATAATGACGATAACAATGATGGTGATCAGGATCTGTAGAGTTAGGGCTTCTTCGAGCGTTCCCAGCGTTTCTGAGATGAGCGTGGAGCGGTCATAGAATGGCACAATGGTGACTTTAGATTCAGTCCCGTCTTCCAGGGTTTTAGAAGGAAGTCCGGTCGAAATCTCCTCGATCTGTGCTTTTACATTATCGATCACTTGCTGAGGATTTGCTCCCTGTCGGGCAACGACCACACCGCCTACGGCTTCCGCACCCGCTTTATCCAGTGCGCCTCGTCGAGGGGCAGGTCCCATACTAACAAAGCCAATATCCTGAACCCGGATAGGGGTATTATCCACTACTTTGACCACGGCGGATTCGAGATCCCCCAGATTTTTGACATAACCAATACCACGCACCAAGTACTCGGCATTGTTCATCTCGATGGTGCGGGCTCCGGTTTCAGCGTTGGCTTTTCGTACCGCATCAATAACTTCTGAAAGAGTGACATCATAGGTTTTGAGTTTATTGGGGTCGATATCAACCTGGTACTCTTTCACGTATCCTCCAATGGAGGCGACTTCTGCCACACCCTGGGCACCGGAAAGTCCGTATTTCACATAAAAATCCTGAATGGACCGAAGTTCCTGTGGATCCCAGCCGCCTGCCGGATCACCATTTTGATCCCTACCTTCAAGTGTATACCAAAAGATCTGTCCAAGACCGGTGGCATCAGGTCCAAGACTCGGTTTGGCAGCCTGGGGTAAGGTGCCGGCCGGCAGTGAATTCAGTTTTTCAAGTATCCGGGTGCGACTCCAATAGTAGTCTACATCCTCTTCAAAAATGACATAGATAATGGATAGTCCGGTCATCGAATTGCTCCGGACGGTCTTTATTCCGGGTACGGTCAGCAGTTGGGTCGTAAGTGGGTAGGTGACCTGATCTTCAATATCCTGGGGTGACTGACCTTCCCAATCGGTATACACGATCTGTTGGTTCTCACCAAGATTAGGGATGGCATCTACAGGCACACGGTCACGCGGAAGGAAATCCAGGTTCCAATTGAAGGGGGCTACGGCAAGTCCCCAGCCTACCATGACCAGCAAAAGCAGTACAGCCACGAGTTTATTTTCCAGGAAAAACCGGATGGTTTTGTTTAGCATTTTTTAGGGAATGAGTTATTAAGTGAATTAGGGAATAAGTTTTCTCACTCATTCCGAACCTCCTGGTTCGGAATGCATGACGGAACCTCTGGTTCCAAAGTGCTTGAGATGAGTTTAGTTGCCCTTAGCTTTCCTCTCTCTGGATTTATAGCAAAGCTAAATCCTGTCTCTCTCCAAAGAGAGATAGGTTCTTGCCAAATTCAGAGTGTAGAATTCGATTTAAAGCATAGAAATTGGCAAGAACCTGTGTCCCTCCGGAGGGACCGTAAGAACAGCTCGCTGTTACTTACAGGGAGGAGAGTCAGAGAAAAGTCAACCGACTCAGACAACTACACCAATCCCTAGATCAGAAAAGATTCGTTGGTAATGATAGATAGGCGGAGGTGAATAGGAATCCGAAACCGGAATATGAAAAGCGTTGGTTTCGGGTTGATCAATATGAATTTCTGCCAGGATCTCAACGATGCTCAATGCTGGGACTTTTACCTTCAGCTGAGCATTGGCTTCTGTCTTGACCGGTGCTTCCTCAACGGAACAGGCACAGGCAAAGCCAAAATCATGCAGATCGTGATGCTTCATCTCGTTTTTGTCGTGAGCGGGAATGACATCATTCATCGGGCAGTCTTCCGCATGCTCACTCATGGGCTGATGCATCTCGTCCGTTTCAGTGCATACTTTCATCCGACATGGCATGAAGTCCCGATGGAAGCGAAATCCCCGATCAGGATACTCAAACTGAGTACCGAAGCGATTAAACGATATGTAGCAGATATTTTCACAGGCCTAAATTAGTCAAGGGAGCAGTGAATTCAAAGCAGGTTGGGTGGGAAGTCAGGATTTGATAAATGTTTCGCGTCATTTGGTAATAAGTAAGGTAGGGAACATTGAACATTCAAAGTTGAAGTGAAGTTATTCTTTAGAAAAATACTCTTAAAATAGTTCCGTCGCTCTGCTGGGGAACTAGATATTGAATCTGCGCTTTAAAATCTGTTTAAGTTCGCCAAATAATTACCCCAACATCCGTATATTTGGACTTCATATTTTATTCCAAAACTCATCTGTTGAAGCAAAAGGTCCCTCCATTAGCCCAAGCTACTAAAAAACCGCTACATACTGATTCTCGGCATCGTCTTCATTGCCTTATCGATGCGTTCGCCATTATCGAGTGTGGGGCCGCTAACTGAATTTATCCAAAATGCTCTGGGACTTTCGTACAGTATGGTCGGGTTGATCACTACTCTCCCCTTAATTTGTTTTGCTTTGCTATCAGGTTTTACGCTGTATTTCACTCAACGATTTGGGTTGGAATTCACCCTTGGTGCTGCCCTCTTTATTCTTACCATTGGTACAGTCAGCCGATATTTTGCAACCATTCCGTCTTTATACCTTGGCACCCTGTTTATAGGGATCGGCATCGCTGTGATGAACGTACTGATGCCTTCTATTGTGAAACGGGATTTTCCGAAGCGATCAGGTTTTATGACGAGCCTGTATTCGGGAGTGATGGGAATCGGGGCCACATTGGGTGCCGGATTGAGTGTACCTCTTGCTCATGCCACTAACTGGCAATTTTCGCTGGGGAGCTGGGCTATTCTATCCTTTATGGGACTGTTACTTTGGATACCACAGCTTAGAAATAGAACCAAGCCTAAAAACCCTATTCATATAGGGACTGCGATAAAAAAACTGGGTTCTTCACCCATTGCCTGGCAAATTGCACTGTTCATGGGACTACAATCGCTTATTTTTTACGCCGTTTTGGCCTGGCTGCCGGAGATTCTGATCGATAGAGGCATGACACCGACCAGAGCGGGTTTAGTTTTGTCCATTTCTCAGGGAACCGGAATTTTAGGTTCACTGGTCATACCTACGATCGCCGGCCGGTTCAAGGATCAGCGCAGTATCGTATTGGTAACCGGTGCTATGGAGGTCATAGGAGTGGTGGGAATCCTGTTAACAGATACTTTTTTCGTTTCAACCTGGGCGGGAATATTGGGATTTGGACTCGGCGGGAATTTTAGCCTGGCACTGCTATTCATGGTATTGCGAGCTGATTCTGCTGAGTTGACTACCGGACTTTCCGGAATGGCGCAATCAGTCGGTTATTTTGTTGCTGCTTTTGGCCCAATTCTGTTTGGCTTTGTTCATGATCTGACTAACAGCTGGAATATTCCATTGTATAGCATATTGGTAATTGCGGCTTTACAGATTGTATTTGGACTGGGTGCAGCAAAGAACAGGATTATTTCCACAAGCTCTTAGTATTCTGACTGTGATTGTACTGGTTCCGTCGCTCTTTTGCGGAACCCAGTATTGAAGCCCTGCTTTAGGATTAGGTCTCGCTAAAGTTTCTCAATACTATCCTTCACTTCATCCGTCATTTCATTGCGGGCTTTTTCAAGGTCATAGTGTGCCTGCAGTCCAAGCCACATCTCGGCACTGGTACCGAGAGCTATTGAAAAGCGCAGCGCTGTGTCTCCCGTAACAGAACGCCTTCCGCGAATGATCTCATTTACACGATTAGGGGAGACCGATATTCGCCTCGAAAATTCACGCTGACTCATATTCAGAGGTTCCAGATACTCACTCAGAAGTATTTTACCGGGATGTATAGACTTAACCTTTTTATCTTCACTCATGGCTTAATGGTTAGTGATGATTATAGTTAATGGTATTATGTATCGGTACACAGTACAATATACTCAATTAGTGTTATATATGCATTATTGTACCTCAGTATGCGGCCGTTTGGATTACGGAGGCAGGAGAGTCAAAGATTTTACAGGCATTCCATTTCAATCCAATTATTTCAGAAGGCTTATCCCAGAATCACGTTAAGATCAGAAAGATATCGTTTATACATCTTGCCGGATATCAAAGGGTTACCTACATTCCAAAAAAAGGAAACGTCATGCAACACCACGAAAAGATCGATTATGTTGAATTCCCTTCCCCGGATCTGGAGGCTGCAAAGGCCTTCTTTATAAAGGCATTTGGATGGGAGTTCACCGATTATGGCCCTGAGTATACCTCTTTTGCAAACGAGGGTATCAATGGAGGATTTTTCAAATCTGATAATAATACGACTTCGGAAACAGGGAGTGCTCTTATCATCTTTTACAGTGAGGATCTTGAGGCTACGCAACAAAAAGTGGAAGATGCGGGAGGAACCATCATTAAACCGGTATTTTCTTTTCCGGGGGGAAGGCGATTCCATTTCATTGAACCAAGCGGGAATGAATTTGCAGTGTGGTCGGATAAGGGAATTGAATAGCCATTCATGAATACTCAAAATTAGACAAACCTTTACTCAAATCTTATAAGGCAAATTCCAATTAAATGTAGTTTCTTCCACTTCTGTTTATCTTAAGCTATGGAAAAAATGACGCTGCATATAAAAAATATGGTGTGCGATCGTTGTGTGATGGTCATCGAAACTGCATTGGTCGCCCTTGGTTTACAGGTAGATCACATTCAGCTGGGCAGGGCCGAAGTAACCCGTGAGGGTGATAAACCCACAATGCACGAGATCGAGAAAGAACTGGAGCGATTTAACTTCGGTCTTATCAAAGATGAAGAGTCGGTATTGGTAGAAAGAGTGAAAACAACACTCATACAGTGGGTAGAATCCGGTGAACTTGAAACGGATCTAACCTCTCTATCTGATCATCTGGCAAAAAAACTGGCTAAAAGTTATGCGTCCATATCACGGGCTTTTTCCCGAAAGGAAGAGGTCACTATTGAGAAATATTTTATCCGGCTGAAAATCGAAAAAGCAAAAGAGCTGGTGGAATATGGAAACCTAAGCTTCAGTGAGGTTGCCTATCAGCTTGGATATAAAAACCTGCAGCATCTTTCACGACAGTTCAAGCAGATCACAGGAATGAGTATGAGTGAGTACCAAAAACTTCAGGAATCCGACCGAAAATCCCTCGACAAGATTTGAAAATAAAACAGGGATGAGACGAATCGGGCTATGTGATTTAATCAAAATGAATAAGCTAATGTGTTAACGTGTTACGGTGTTTGAGTAAAAACACCGTAACACGTTAACACTGAAACACCAGAATAACCCATGCTTAAACTAAAGATTCCGCCGGTAGTTGTATTCCTGATCTGTGTTGGCTTGATATGGGCGATCCACCAAATCATCCCTAACCAAATTTTACTATTTGAAGGTGGAGTAATCATCGGTATTGGATTGATGATAACAGGCGGATTGATCGGAGTACTTGCCGTAATTGAATTTGCCCGAAGATCCACCACGGTAAATCCCCATAAGCCTGAAAACACCAAAGAATTTGTGCGATCAGGGGTTTATACATTTTCTCGAAATCCAATGTATTTGGCACTGCTGATCGTTTTGATAAGCCCTGTGTTTTATTGGGCAAATCCGTTTATCATTGTCGTACTGCCCGTATTCGTTTGGTATTTGAATGAATTTCAAATCAAACCGGAAGAAGAGATAATGGGGCAGAAGTTCGGGGATGCGTTTGAAGAGTACAAAGAAAAGGTTCGGCGGTGGATTTGATATTATTTATCTGTTTAGTCTAAATATCTATCACCAGAAAGGGCGCATGGTCTTAGGGTCTTTCTGGCTAAGAGTTGAATCCCAATGAAGATTAGCCTTAATCTCACTTCGCACGCTTTGCGTCGGAGCGAATACCGTCAACCAAGAGTCGGTATTAACAACAATGTTATTCTTTTCCCACTGATGGACAAGGAACATCTCCATATGAACAAAATACGCAGCAGTCTCCTTAATTGGGTTTTATTATTTGATTGCAAATCGGGCAGGTTAGGATAGAATTCAGGATGAGATCTTACGCTATTAGCAAACCTCACAACAGCTTTGAGGTTTATTATTGGAAGTAGGATTGGTTTTTTTAATGTCAAGAAATGAACGCAGTGTGAACTGTTCAGGCGAAAACTTTTTCTGAACCCTGATCGCATTTGCGATGGCAATAAGTGCAACGCCCACATCCGCAAAAATAGCTTCCCACATAGTTGCGAGCCCAAGAGCAGCCAGAGTCATTATCAGGATCTTGATCCCCATGGCAATGCCGATATTTTGCCAAACTACTTTGTGTGTAAATTTAGCAATGCGGATAGCATGAGGAATTTTTGAAGGCTGATCGGTTTGAATGACTACATCCGCCGTTTCGATGGCAGCATCCGAGCCAATGCCACCCATGGCAATGCCCACATCAGCCAGGGTGATCACAGGGGCATCATTCAGCCCGTCGCCTACAAATCCAACAACATGATCTGATCGTAACGCCTCATTTACTTTATCGTATTTACCGTCAGGGAGCAATGCACCAAAGGCCTGATCAATGCCAAGCTCTTTGGCTATAGCATCCGTAGTCTGTTGGTTATCCCCGGAGAGCATGATCAATTCTTTTACCCCTAAATCCCGAAGTTCTTCCAGGGTTTGTGCGGCATCCGATTTCACTTTGTCGGAGATTAAAATGGTTCCGATATGGATTCCGCCACCAGCCACATATACAAAGGCAGAAGGTTTGTCATTATCTATTTCAGATACGGAAACTTCATGCTCCTCCAATAATTTTCGATTGCCTACAAGAATTTCCTCCTGGTTTATATTTCCTTTGAGGCCCCGGCCGGGAATTTCCTGAATATCTTCAGCTTCCGGTATTTCCTGTCCGTCAGTAAAATTCAGAATGGCTTTTGCTATAGGATGGGAGGAGTATTGCTCCAGGGAAGCGGCAAATTTCAGTATATGTGAAGTTTCATGTCCGTTTGCAGGATAAATCTCCTGTACTTCAAAAACTCCTTCCGTCAATGTCCCGGTTTTGTCCAGAAACAAGATTTTCATTTTCCTGAGCTGATCAAGATAATCTGAGCCTTTCAAAAGAATGCCGTTTTGTGAAGCGGCCCCAATGCCCCCAAAATATCCCAGCGGAATGGAAATCACCAGGCCACACGGACAGGAAACAACGAGGAAGATCAACGCGCGATAGAACCAATCTTCAAATACGTAATTATCACTAAAGAGCCAGGGAACGAAGGTCAATGCAACAGCAAGCCACACAACGATGGGTGTATAAACTTTGGCAAAGCGTGTCATAAAGCGCTGGGTGGGGGCTTTGCGCTGTCCGGCTTCCTGTACCATGTTTAAAATATCAGACAGTCGTGAGTCTTCATACGCCTTCGTTACTTTTATGCGCACCGGTACAAGTTCATTTACAGAACCGGCCCAGACTTCTTCGCCGGCATCGCGAGACATTGGCTTGGATTCTCCTGTTAAAGCAGCTGTATTGAAGGAAGCCCGTTTGGTAAGCAGCTCCCCGTCGAGCGGAACTTTGGCCCCAGGTTTTACCTGAATGACCTCTCCAGGATCTATTTTGGAAGGGTGAACTTCCTGGATCTCCCCGTTCCGTTCAACTGTTGCTAAATCTGGTTGTTGGTTAATGAGTGATTCAATGGAATGGCGTGCCTTTCGGACGGCATTTCCCTGGGCATATTCTCCGATCATATAAAAAAGCATTACCGCTACACCCTCGGCATATTCTCCAAGAATGAAAGCCCCGACCGTAGCAATGCCCATGAGCAAGAATTCACTGAAAATGGTTCCTTTTTGAATAGATTTGATGGCCTTTATCCAGACCGGAGCTCCCACAAATAAGTAAGAAATTAGATAGCAGAGAAGGAATAAATACTCATTTCCCGGAAAGATGATCCATTGCTGAAATGCCAGGGCCACAATTAAAAAAACAGCAGACCAAAAGACCTCATAATACTTTTTAATGAATTCCATATAGGAAGAAGTGGTTTCTAATTTCCGATCCTAAAGTATTACTAAGAGGAAAAAGAGTCTTACACGATTGTGTCTTTCTTGTGCAGGATTGTGTTACACCTCGTCAATGGAGATGCGCCGGTTTTCTTTGATCTCGCTGAAGTGAGATGGTGAAAGTCCGGTTTCTTTTTTGAACTGTCTGGAAAAGTGTTGCTGACTGCTATAACCAAGATCGTAGGCAATTTCGCTCAGGCTTTTTTCGCCATAAACAATCAATTCTTTGGCACGCTCAATTTTTTGCAGGATATAATAGCGTTCGATTGATTTTCCTTCTACCCCGGAAAATAATCGGCTTAAGTGCTGATAATCTTTATGAAGTTTTTTGGAAAGATAATCTGAGAGCGGATTTTTAAGTTTTCGTCCTGTCCGGGCCAGGTGAATGACAAGCTGTTTAATTTGCTCCACCAACTTACTGTTTTGATCATTAATGATATCAAATCCATGCTTGCGTACCAGGTCGGTGAAGTCCTTTTTCTGTCCTGAATCGATGGGGTTGTGAAGGGTCACTTCTCCCAATTCAATTTCCTTGACCGGAAATCCGGCCTGCTCCAGTTTCTCCCGGAGTACTTCACCACAGTGGCTGCACACCATATTCTTTATGTGGAAATGTTGATGCTTCATATTCTGAAAAGTAGCAAAGGAAAGAGATCATTCCCAATTACATAAAGATCAGATTGCTGTTAAGGTGCACTGACCAATACAATATTTTCAGCAATCAGTCCCTTATCGTTTTCAGTTACATCGAATTCAAAGATAAGCTCACGGCTGGGTAAATAGGCCGTATCGAAATCCTCTTCAAACTGTGAGATGTGGGCAAATACGGTTTTGTATGGTGAGCTGGAATCACGCGAATCGGTGATCCATAAACAATCCTCTTTTCTGGTCAGAAAGCGTAGAAAGCCATAACCTTCATCCTGAGTGAAATCGTAACAGACACCACGAACTCGTGAGCCGTTTTCACCCCAATCATAGGGGGAATCAACAGGGAGTAATCCGGGAATCAGGTAGCCTGAAACGGAAGAATCCACAGTTTTTTTAAGGGCTGATGACACGTTATCGAAGCCGATCAATTCCACCCGGCAACCTTTATTCTGCAGGGCATTCACTACACTTACATAACTGCCACTGCTGCTTAAGAGCATTATTTTATCAAGATGATCTGCCTGTACCAGCATATCGACAGCCATGTCCATGTCGATGGAAGATTTGGTTATTTTTTCACCTGTTTCGTGGTTAGTGTAGGTGTGAACCGGTTTTTCTATCACCTTGTATTCATAATCTCTGAGCACATCACAAAAGCGCTGGGTTTTTACCCGGTAATCACGGTCTTCCTTCAGTCTTTCACTGTCATAGCATAGGTAAACATTGAGTCTTGAGGCAACGGCTCCGTTTCGGCAGGCAAACATTCTTAAAGTATCGTAGCGAAGACCATATCCCCCATTCATGGTCACATTAACAGCATCAACATATATACCGACTCGTTCTTTTGTATTCATAAAAATAATCCTGCCAAATTCAGCTTTAAAAATAATATCAGAAACAGTGAAGCATTATAAGCTCAACGCTACCAATCCATTAACTTAAATTTTAGGGAGAGAGTCAAGCTTTTAAATTTTATACTTGAACCGTAAATTTACAAATTCAAATTCTTTGCTTTTTGAATAAAGCCACGTACGAGAGCAATACCACTGAAAGTATCCCGGCAGACATTAGAAGGATGGATGTTACGAAATCAGTTAGGCCCATCTGCATAAAGTATGATTTAGAATAATAAAGGCCGACTGATAAGATCATCACCCCAAAGCCATAGACCAGTTGATAGGGCACTTTGAAGGCTTTGGTTGAGTAGTAATAGATCACCATGGCCATGGTAAAATAGCTTATCAGAGTTGCTGTCGCAGAGCCCATCATTCCGAAGTATGGGATGAGGATCAGATTAGCAATAATGGTGATACCGGCCCCTATAAGAGTGATCTGTGGCAGGCGCCTGGTAGTTTCGCTGATAAAGATGCCGGCTGAAAAATTGACGTACCAACCCTGAAACCAATAAGCCAGAAGCAATATGGGAACGATCGTGAGTCCGCCCCAGAATTTTTCATCCACTAAATAGAAATCCAGTATCGGAACCCTTATGGAAACGATCTGTTCGGCAAACAAAGCCACGAAAAGAAAAATGAGAGCTGCGGCGGAATTGAAGAAAACGAAGGTTTGAGAAAAGGTTTTTGGGGCTGACTCCTCATCAGATTGCCGCATAAAAAAGGGCTGCCAGGCCATTCTGAACATCTGAACCAGTAACAGCATAAAGACTGCCAGTTTGTAACAGGCACTGTAGATTCCTACAATATCATCGGGCGTCTGTTCAGCACCATAGAGTCGTTCAACATTTGATGGATCCATGGATTTCAGGAAAAAGCGGTCAAGCAGCTCATTGATCACATGGCCAAATCCTGCTGGCACAAAAGGCAATCCGAACATGAGGGCTCTTTTTAATAATTGGGTATTCCAGTCTCCGGTAAACATTGGTAGGGTAATGAGCCATGTGGCAAGGGCAGTAAGGAGAGAGGCCGCCAGGTTACTGATAAAAACGGCTTCGATCCCGTAGTTAAGTCCCAGGATCAGGTAGAAATTCAATCCCAGATTTAGAACTACATTGCCGGTTTTGATAACGGCAAATGAGATCGATTTTCGAACTAAACGCAGTTCAGCGAATGGGACAATGGCGATGGTGTCGAAGAAGAGAATACCGAGCATCATCCATAAAACTGGACTTCCACTTTCTAACCCTATCATAGGTGTAATAAGTGGCTGCATAACCCATATGATGAGCACAAACAAGCCGGACGATCCTAAAAGAAACAGCTGAAGGGTCTTGAAAATGCTTTTGGCTTCCTCACGGTCTTTTCCGTACCGGATGTAAGCCGATTCCATCCCCATGGTAAAAAGTACATTGAACAATGCAATGGCGGCAAAGATCAGGCTAATGATACCATACTGATCCTCAGAAAAAACACCGGTGTGAAGAGGAACCAAGAGATAGCCGATGAACCGGGCAAGCACGCTGCTTATGCCATAGATCAGGGTATCGGAAAAGAGCTCTTTTAACTTCGTCAAATCAACAGGTTTTTATTTGATGAGAGGACTATGATCGGTTCAGTCGTTCAATAGCTTCAACTCCTAAAGGGTAGCTGTGTTTCCCAAAGCCGGTAATAATACCATTCATGACGGCGCCTGTCACAGAGCGATCACGGAATTCCTCTCTGCCATGAATATTGGAAAGATGAATCTCCACTTTTGGGAAGGTAACAGCATCGAGTGCATCACGGAGGGCAACTGAGGTATGTGAGTATCCACCGGGATTAATGATCAAGGCTTCAGTTCCGCTTTTCATCGCTTCCTGTATGCGGTTGATGAGCTCCCCTTCCACATTGCTTTGATAAAAGCTAAACGTATGATCGGGATATTGTTCCTGAATTTCGTTCTGAATGTCTTTCAGTGTGTCTTTTCCATAAACCTCAGGATCGCGTGTACCCAGTAAATTCAGATTTGGTCCATTAATGATCAGGATGTTCATAGTTCAACATTTTTACTGATAATTCTTGCCAGTTGCAGCATTTCAGTATCACCCAATTCAATTTTTTTTCCAAGGCTAAAATCCTGCGATTCCTTGAATATCGGAATGAGGTGAATGTGGGCATGTGGTACCAGCATTCCCTCAACTATCACACCGGTACGTATCGGCTGAAGTGTTTTATCGATTGCGTGAGCCACTTTTTGTGAAAACTTGGTCAGTTCAGCGAGGTCGTCCGAATCCATATCGAACAGGTAGTCGATCTCTTTTTTTGGGATGCAGAGTGTGTGACCTTTAGCCGCAGGATTTATATCTAAAAATGCGTAATGCCGGTCATCTTCGGCGATCTTATAACTTGGTATTTCCCGTTCAACGATCTTACTAAAAATTGTTGCCATAATTCTTAATCAAAGCTGTTAATTTGGAAGAAGATACTATCCAATAAACAGAAATCCTTATGAACTCTGCAAGAGTCTCTTTTTTTATTTTGATGATGACCTTTTCAGTCACCCTTTGTGAAGAGATTGTAGCACAGGATCAGCGGAGTAATCTGATCGGTGAGGTAACACCCGATCAAATAATGGAGAGTAACCGCATCTTTAAAGTATATGTAGAAAGGTATGATCCGAATCCACAGGATGTGAGATATTTAAAATCACTGAATGGTGAGTTCTCAATTATGGTATTTTTTGGCAGCTGGTGCAGGGAATCAACAAAATACATACCGGGTCTGGTAAAAACTTTGAGTCAAGTGGATAACGATAAAATAGGTGTTAAGTACGTAGGAGTGGATGAACAAAAGAAATTTCCGGCTGAATTTTTAAAATTGTTTGATATCAAATATATTCCCACCGTTGTGGTTCTGAAAGACGGAAAAGAATATGACAGAATCGTTGAAAGACCACAAATGCCAATTGAAACTGAGCTTGTTCAGATGTTGAAAAGGCTGCAAGAAAATTGAGAAAAAAATCAATTTTTCCTTGTACTCTGATTTATAAATGCCTTATCTTTGGAATCTGAATTAAGAATCGGTAGCTCAGTTGGTAGAGCAACGGCCTTTTAAGCCGTGGGTCGAGGGTTCGAGCCCCTCCCGATTCACTTTTTATTTTGAAGATTTGTTTAAAGATTCTCTCTTGACCAGCCCCATACGATTGATCTCGGATGGGGTTTTTTTTGGCATATTATCAAGGGTCAGCTAGTCTATAGTTATTATTGGTCGTAATCGCTGAAGCGTTTTAAGCCCGATTCCCCTGATGTTAGTGATCTCATCCACACTGTTAAACCCACCATTCTCTTCCCTATACTTAACTAAGCGTTCTGAATACGCCGGGCCGATACCCGGCAGTAATTGAAGCGTGGCGGCATCTGCGGTGTTAATATTGATCGGATACATAATGTTGACCGGATTGCCGGTATCCAATTCCTGAGCCCTTAGAACCTTCGTGCCGATCTTTTCGGGAGCTCTCCATAAACCAAGCTCACTAGCTTTTGCTTGTTCTTCATACTCCTTAAATGCTCTGATGGAATCAGGGTGTTGCCGGTAATAAACAGAGGGGGTCCCGTATCCTTTTTCAAGCATTAGTTTATTTAAACTTATGGACCCGTTTTCATGCTCTATTTCTACATAAGCCTGAAAGTTATTATAACGGGAATCCGGAACCCCTCCATCATAACCTCTGATCCGGACTTTTCTGCCCTCCAGAATATTTTGAAGATAATCGGCTGCAGCACCAGAATAAAATCTGGCCGAGTCGCCACCGGCATAAATAGAAGGAACGTCAACCCCCAGCAAGCGCACGCCATAACCGAAGCCGGGAACTACTTCGACCTCAAAACGGCTTCCATCTGATATCGAATAAATGTCGTACCAGGTATTTGTATCGATAGGTGGAGCTGGAGGATGTGTAATTCCCTGAGCACGACTCATCGCACCCATCAGGTCCTGATAAAATAAATTGGTGATCTCATCTGAATAGAAAATGAGGGTATTTTCATCATTATTCATTTCTGCATTCATCGAAAAATTATAGGAGCCGGCAACGGTAACCCCAATATCAGTTGGATCGGGGTGTATTGTGTCTAAAAGTAGGATCTTGTGATGAAGCTTTCTGGTTTCCTGAGCAGGCAGCACCATTCGGTTAGCTGATGTAGCCTCCGGACTTCCCCAGATATCGCCGGTGCTTTGATAGCGGCTGTAAAAACTTCGATCGATTAGCCCTTTTAGTATAATCTTACCATCAGCTGTCTGCTTCCAGATCTGTTCACTGATCGGAATTCCCGGAGTAATAGCAAAAGCCTGAAAATTGATGTCATGCTGGGCTTCTTGCTCTATGAGCTTTACAAGCCTATCACTGACACTTGGTTTGGTTCTGTCACGGTTTATTGGAGCAAAATATACTTCAACATTAGTGCCGTCAACATCAAATACGTTTTGACTCACATTGATTTTATCTTTGTGAAATACCGCTGCATCAGGATCTGGCAGATCGCCGCTGCTGCCCCACATTTGCTCAAACTCTTCTGTATACACTTTGGCGATCTCTGTGTCCTTAATTACGATTGTGTGGTTGGTATTATATGCCCCGGTGTAAGTTAAGTTGGTTGATCCGGTCCAGAGATAATCGTCATGAGGAGAGCGCGAGAGATAGTCGATAACGGCAAATTTATTGTGCATGTCTGATCCGTCATTTACCAGGTCGTGATCTTTTATTTCTCCATCGGCACCGTATACATCTCCATCATCATCAATGGATACAATATCTGCTTCTTCAAGGATACTCCAAATGACCTGATCGATCATCCCTCCATCCGTTCTATTATGATCGTCTGTCACTATTCTGATACGGACTCCCCTTTCTTTTGCTCTTGCCAAAGCATGGGCAATTCGGGGATGTTCTAGATCATAAATATTAAGGTCTACACTTGTGGATGCTGAATCTATGAGCTGCTCCAAAGTGCCGATAAGGTCCCAGCTATCGTTACTTTCATTTCCGGGAAGGGCTACAGAATGATCGGCCGGCATATTGAAGTAAATTTTGATCCACTCTTCATTGCTATGCTGAGAAAAGACTACTCCTGAAGTAAGCGTCAGGAAAAGGAGTAAAAGAAAAACGGATCTTAAAATGACAGAGCGGATCATGAGAGGATAAACAGTAGATTGTACTTAATTAGCAAATTAATGTATTTTAGCCTCATCGAATAATCTACAGGCTTATTTATGAACCTACAATTTTTTAATCCACTCAGGTGGAAAAAGTCTTTTCTGGTATTTTTACTTACCGCTTTTGTAGTGGCATGGTTTGCCTTCATAGACACTTATAGTCTGAAAACACGTTGGGATCTCTATTCTCAAAAAGAAGATTTAAAAGAAAGAACAGAAGATCTCAATAACAGATCTGAGGAGCTCAAGGTTAAGATAGAGAGGTTAAATGAAGATCCGGCTCTGCTTGAGAAGATCGCCCGTGAAGAATATGGGATGCGCAAACCCGGTGAGACAGTCTATAAAGTTAAAAGAGAGAAATAGAGCTTCTGTTTGGTTCGTGATGGCCTGCCTGTTATCTTCAACGATACAAATTTCGATTCTTAAATCTTACTAAATGAAAGCTATTGGTGTAGACCTTGGCGGTACCAATATCAAAGCAGCCGTCGTTGATAAGGAAAATGGTATTATAGAGCAGGTTACAACTCCCACACAGGCAAATCTTGGCCGGGATCACCTTTTGGATAGGATCGCGGACACGGTCAGCGACCTGGTCAAAAAAAATGAGATTATCGGGATGGGAATGGGCATGCCGGGGATGGTATCAAAGGATCAAACCACCATCAATAATCCGCCCAACCTGCCCGGATGGGGATCGGTCAATGCTGCACGGGAAATGGAAAACAGATTGAACATACCCTGTAAGATCGAGAATGATGCAAATATTGCAGCTTTAGGATCTCTACACTTTGGAGTTGGCAGCCAATACGACAGTTTTATAATGATCACTCTTGGGACCGGGGTTGGTGGTGGAATCATATACGAACGTGAGCTCTTCAAAGGAACTATGGGCATGGCCGGTGAACTCGGTCACGTTATCATAGATTACCATGGGCCACTTTCAAACAGTGTCACAAGAGGAACCGTAGAAGCCTATCTTGGGCAGCGTTTTTTGAGTCGGTATGCATCAGACCTGATCTCTCAAAACACCTCGAACCCGCTTTACAAAAAGTTTTACAAAGACTTTAGTCAGCTTGAACCCGTTGACCTTACCAATGCAGCTAAAGAAGGCAATGATCTGGCTATAGAGATTCTTGCGAAAAGTGGACAGCGTCTGGGATATGCGATCATCAATTATGTTCATATGATGGATATCCGAAAGTTTGTTGTAAGTGGAGGGGTGTCAAAAGCCGGTGATTTTCTGTTTGAATCTGCCAAGGATATCGTAAACAAACATATGATGGAGCCCTTCAGAGAAGGATTTGAGCTCATTTACGAAGATCTCGGAAACGACAGCGCCTTGCTTGGTGCAGCGGGATTAGCCTTTGATTCGTTCTCTTAACCATAACTGCATATGACTTTCGCCATCAACACACATATAGGCAAGCGCTTAGCTATACTTTGCTTTTTTGTGTCGATGTCGATACCGGTTTTGGCCCAACAGATCGATTCTGTTTCAGTCAGCCCGGATACTACCCTTCAGCAGAACCAGGGGGGACAAACCGGCCTACCTAAAATTGGCAATGTTCCTGATAATGCGGTGAAGTTTCAGTCAAGTGACTCCCTTATCATTAATTTCAAAGATGGGAATAAGGCATTTCTTTTTGGTTCAGCCAATGTAAAGCATACTGCCGGTGAGCTGAAGGCCGGCGAGATCAACATGGATATCGATAACTCTACGGTTGAAGCAACCACCTTAACTCCAGAAGATACACTGTCGCGACCTGTACTGATCCGGGATTCGGATGAGATCAAAAGTACCCGCATCTTATTTAACTATAAAACACAGAAAGGGAAGTTTGAAGCGGCTCAGGTTAAGGTTTCAGACGGGCATCTTATCGGTTCAAAGATCAAAAATGTGAATGAGAGTGAGGTCTTTATTGAGGATGGGATCTATTCCACCTGTCCGCCCGAGTACATGTATTACTACCTGAAAGCCAAGAAAATGAAAGTGGTGGATGAGGATGAACTGTTCTTCAGTAATGCTCAATTGTATATTCTGGATATACCGTACCCGATAATTTTTCCATTCGGTTATGTACCCACAGACATTGAGAAAAGACGTTCAGGGCTTCTCATGCCAACCTACGCCTTTCAGGACCAAAACAATCGGGGACTTGGTCTGCAGAATGTTGGATGGTTTCAGTATTTCAATGATTACCTGACCGGGCAGGTTGATGGAGATATTTACACTTCTGGTTCCTTTTATTTGAATGGATTGGTGCAGTATAGAAATACGGATCAGTATAATGGATCGATCAGGTTGGGATATTCAAATGACCGTGGCATGGAGCCAACGGATCCTGATTTTTCGGAAACCATACAGCGATCCGTATCGGTTCAGCATAGTCAAACTATTTCACCCTATGCAAATTTGTCGGCCAACGTAAATTTGAGAACAGCCGATTTTAACCGACGAAATTCATACGATATAAATGACCGGGCTGAGGTTAGTTCAAATTCAAAAGTTTCCTACAATTACAGGCATCCTGAAAACCTGTTTAGTTTCAGTACCAATGCACAGCTTGTCCAGAACTTTACCAATTACTCAACCAGAGTGAGCGGGCCGTCAGCCAGTTTCAGGCTTAAGAATATTTCCCCGTTTCAGAGTAGTACCGGAACAGGAGATCAGGATTGGTATGAAACGATTAGTTTTAGCTACAATAACAACCTGAGGTCACAGTTCAATTTTGACCCTATTGATGCCGACAGCTCTGATATCACCTTTTTTGAAGCATTGGCCGACAAGGATAAGTATGAAGAGGCAACCGGTAATGAGCGTTACATTCAGGCGGGTTTTCAACAGCAGGCAGGGCTTCAAATTGGACAGGTTATACCAAGTCAGTTTCTTAATATTTCAGCGGGGATAAACTATACTGAAAACTGGTATCCATCAACCGTAAGCAAAACCTTTAATGCTGATTCCAATCGTGTTGAGGTTAATAAAGAATATGGTTTTTCAGCCGCAAGGGAGTTCAGTACCAATCTGAATTTTGGAACTACTTTTTACGGAATTTCGGATATGAGGCTGGGTAGTTTTCAGGGGTTGAGGCATACGGTTCGACCAAATCTAAGCTTTAGCTACCGACCGGATTTCAGTGCAGAGCGATGGGGGTATTATAAAACAGTTCAATCCGATACACTTGGCAATACACAACAATATTCAATCTTTGAGAACGCAATTTTTGGAGGTCCTGGAAGGGGTGAATCACGGTCATTGAGTTTTTCACTGCAAAATGTATTTGAGACCAAACGGGTAAAACGCGACAGCACGGGTGAAGTAAGTGAAAATAACATCCGATTTATTGATAACCTTTCATTGAATACCTCTTACAATTTTGCCGCAGACAGTTTGAACTTAAGTGACCTCAGAACCCGAATTAGCTCCAGTGCTATAAATGGTTTGAATTTGAGTGCTACAGCCAATTTCTCATTTTATCAGTTTGATTCAACCGGCAGGGAGTTCGATCGTTATTTTATTGAGGACAGTAAAAAGTTGGCTCAGTTACGTTCATTCTCTGTAAATGCGAGCACGTCATTCCGTGGGGGTGATGGGGTTCAGGTTTACACCCCTGAATACCGGCGCAGATACGATCCCTTCGATCAATCCACTTTCCATCCCATTGATACAAGGTTTGGTTATGAACCGGTTCCTTCATTGAGTTCCCCCTGGAGCGTGTCGCTGAATTTCAGTTACAGCTGGAATTATCGCTTTAACGATGAACCAACTAAGCGAGCCACACTTCGTGCGTCGAGTATATCCTTTAATTTAACCCCAAAATGGCGGTTCAACACAGACGTGGGATATGATTTTGTTGCTACAGAATTTACTCCGTCTCAGTTCTCGCTTAGTCGTGACCTGGAGTGCTGGAATCTATCGTTTCAGATCAATCCGTTCGGTGATTTCAAATATTACTTTTTCAGGTTGAGCGTGAACAGCTCACAGATTCAGAGTCTGTTCCAAAAGTTGCCGATACTTAAAAATCTTGAAAGAAGCTCGAGTCCTTCCGGTGCAAGAGGTAGAGGATACGGCGGTTTTTAAAGGGAATCACGGCCAATGCTAGCAAGGTACTTGACTACGTATTTACCAATGATATCAAATTCAAGATTCACCTTGTCGCCAATTTTTTTACCTTTCAGATTTGTGTAATCCCATGTATAAGGGATGATGGCTACCACAAAGGTATTGCCGGAATCACGGGCCACGGTCAGGCTTATGCCTTCCATTGTAACGCTACCCCGGCCCACGATCATATTCTCAAATTCTGATGGATATTCTATCGTTAAAAGCCAGCCGGTCTCTTCCTTTTCAATCTCAGTGATAGTTCCAGTGGTATCAACATGGCCTTGCACCATGTGTCCCTCAATACCTTTGTGGAGAGTCATAGATCGTTCCAGATTTACGGGGTCTCCTTCATTTAATGATCCGAGGGAGGTTTTGCGCAAGGTTTCCTCAACGCTTTGAACTGTAAAAGTATTCTCATCAAATGCTACTACTGTATGGCATGCGCCATTGATGGCAATACTTTCGTCCTCGTGGCAGGTGTCTGCAAAGGAACATGAGATCTTCATTTCCTGCCCACCGCCATTCAGAGATTTGATGTCTTCTACTGTTCCAATTTCCTGTATAATTCCTGTAAACATAGTGCTTTATTATATATATCCGGTTAATAACATATCATCACCCACTTTGGTCCAGGTGATATCCTTAAGCTCAGCAATATCTCTCATTTTATTGATGCCGATTCCGATAAGAGATCGAGTACCCGCTCCTAACAATTTAGGAGCAATAAATAGTTCGATCTTATCAACCAAACCTTCTCGCAACAATGCTGAAGAAAGTTGCTGACCTCCTTCTACCAAAACAGAGCTAAAACCTTTTTCGCCAAGCATTTTAAACGCCTGCCGAAGGTCGGCATGCCCCTCAACTTTTGAGACTTGGAGTATCTCACCGCGGAAATAATTCTGCTTCATCATTTTAAGCATGGGGTCTGCATCTGTCGCTGATGCTTCTTTATTCCATGTAATAATGGTCGTCTTTTCCTCAAATTTATCGGAAAATAAATTAAGATCTTTTGGTAATTCATAGGGTCCGTCGATCACAATGCGTTTGGGTTGCCTGCCTGAAACATGACGCACGGTCAAACTTGGATTATCAGTGAAAGCGGTGGTTCTTCCCACCATAACTGCATCGTATTCAGATCTCCATTTATGAACGAGTTTTCTGGAGTGCTTGCCGGTGATCCACTGAGATTCACCATCGGCTGCTGCAAGATAACCATCCGCAGTTTGAGCCATTTTTAAGGTGATGAATGGTCTGCCAAATGTCTGATGATGAATAAAGAATTCATTGAGTTTTTCAGCTTCGTCTTTAAGCACCCCAACTTCAACTTCGATACCCTTATTTCTAAGATGAAGAATGCCCTTTCCGTTTACTTCAGGATTAGGATCCTGCATTGCCACAACCACCCGTTTTATGGGGAGTTTACCCAGCATGTGGGCGCATGGAGGTGTTTTACCATGGTAAGAGCAGGGCTCTAATGTTACATAGACGGTGGCGCCATCAAGTTTTTTTTCATCTTTAACGGAGTCAACAGCGTTCACTTCGGCATGTGATTCACCGAATTTCTTGTGATACCCTTCACCGATCTTAGTACCATCTTCTGAAATGATAATGCACCCAACCATTGGATTTGGAGAAACCATACCCTTTCCTTTTTTGGCCAGCTCAAGGGCTTCAGCCATCCATTTGGTATCGTCTTTATGTAGTTGAGTTTGAGTCATGTTAGAATGTAGGGTATTTCATGCTTTAGGATATAAAGCAAACAAAAAAGGGTGAGAAGAAACTTCTCACCCCAAACAATTTATATAATTCCTGGAGAGTTATCGCAACAGGCGATCTCTGTTATCTACGATTTTGGCATCAGCCTTTAACTGATCCAGCCAAATAGAGTTGAATTCCTGGAATTTTTGTTGTTCAAGTCTTTGCCGGATTTCACTTCTCGTTTGTGGATTAAGGTTGGCAAGGTTTGCTTCTTCTGTGTTTACAACCTCAACAATAAATGCAGCGCTGTTACCGATTAATACGTCAGAAGTTTGACCTTCTTTGAGACTGAATACAGCACCAATGATCATTGGTTCACGGCCGGCACCCTGAATGACCGTTGCATTGGCTCTCAAGTTATTTTGTGATTGAATTTCCTGATCAGTTTGCTCAGCAATAGCATCAAGTGTTTGATACTGTTCAAGTAATCCCTGAACCCGTTCTGCTGTTAATTCTTTTCGTCGTTCAATTTTAACAAGGTTTTCAACCTGAGTTCTGACTTCCTCAAATGGACGGTAGCCTTCAGGAGTTACCTCTATTACCTCAAGAACTACAAAATCAGAATTCAATTCCAATACTTCAGATATGTCACCTTCATCAGATCCGTCAAGGAAATTCATGATCTGCTGACTAGTTCCCAATCCTGAAATAAAGTTATTTCCACTGGTTGCAAAAGCCTCTTTGATCTCCATATTTCGTGACTCTGCTTCTTCTACAAAATCTGTTTCTTCTGAAGCAAAGAATTCAAAATCGGACGCTCTTTCATTAGCATCATCAATAGTTGACGGCAGTGCCTGAATGTTGTAGCTCATGATCTGGAACTTGATCTCGTTACCACGCTCAGCTTCTTTTTTAAGAATAGCAGCCTGATTAGAGGTTAGTATAACATCAGATACTTCGCCTACATTAAGGTCTAAAACGGCTTCGTATTCTTCACGGATATCATCTTCACTCACAAAAGAAGAATTGTAAGGAGTTGATGAACCCTGTCGTGAAAGAAAGAGAGAGTCATTTTCAGATTCAGCAAATGGTTCTTTCAATTCTTTTACGTCTTCGATGATCTGAGCAGTGTCAGCCGCAGTCGGAAGCTTGTTGAAAGTTACATAGCGGAAGCGATAGCTTTCATCTCGTGTAAAACGCTCTTTGTTATTATTGTAATAACTTCTGAGTTCAGAATCGGTGATCTCAAGCTCTTGTTCTGCTACTTCACTGTATGGAAAACGCAGGTAATTGACCTGTGCTGTGGTATTATTTCGAATGAATTCATTTTCAACTTCCTGATCAGTTACCTGTAAACCGGCAGCGATAAAGTTTTGCAGCTTTTGTTGCCTGCGTTGATTTCGAAGCTGCACCTCAAGTGCTACAGCTTGCTGAGAAAATTCGCTGGAAGAAAGTACCTGCTGAATTGCAGCACGATCGATGGTGCCATCTTCACGGGTAAAATTCTGACGAATGACCGGTGCAGGATTATCTCCATATACCATATCCAAAATTTCCTGATCAGAAACAGTGATACCCAGTTCTTCCATTTTTTGATCGAGCAGGCGGGAAGTTACAAGTTCATCCCAGGCCTGATTTTCATACGAAGCCCGCATTTCCGGACTCATAGAATTACCGGTCTGCTGGCTATAAGCGGTTGAGTAATATTGAATTCTGCTTTGATATTCTTCGTTTGAGATCTTTTCACCGTTTACAGTACCCAAAGAATTCGGGCCGGCTTGTATTGCATCAAAAAAGTTTACATCGGCAAGAACCCAAAGTAAACCAAAAGATCCGATCAGCACCCACAGGATAATACCGGTGCTGTTTCTCATTTTTTCCATTACACCCATAAAAGGTTACCTCTAATAGAACATTTATAAATTTGCGATTTGGTTACCACTAAGGCCATTTTTGTACCATAGGTGGTAAGCTTGGAAATATAAGCCAATACCTTAGAAATTGAAAGCAATTTCACAGAAAACAGAGGTTAAAATACCTCAATCAGTCTCATGTGCTTGAGATATTTACCGGGATCCTCATTAATATTTTTAATCAGCTGATTAAGGTTCGCAGACAGGCTGTCGATATTATTGTATAACGACGGGTCGTTGGCAAGCTTACCAAGTGTACCTGTACCGTTGTTTATCTTGGTTAAAACCTCATCTAGATTTGTATTGGTTTTATTCAAGCCCTTACTTAAAGTTTCAAGTTCTTTACTGGTGCTTTCCAGATTTGTAACGAGCGAACTTAGTTTTTCTTTGTTTTCTGAGCTTAGTTCGTTCACATTTCCCAGCGTTTCTTTGGCGTGAATGATCATTTGGTCAAGGTCACTTTGTCGCTGTGATATAACCTGATCAAGTGATGAAGTGGTGGATCTGAGATCACCGAGTATGCCTGAGATATTTTGGCGATTTGTATCATTTAATGTTTCATTCATGCTTTCAACAAGCTGTTCAATGCCTTGAATGGAGGCAGAAATATCGCCGCTTAACTTTTCACCTTCAGCAGCAAAACTGTCCATAATGCCCTGCTCGTATATGCCATCAATGGTGTCTCCATCTTTGACCATTTGTCGGGAGTCGGATTTTTGAATTTCAATGTATTTGCCTCCTAACACTCCGCTTGATTTAAGGACGGCAATAGACCCTTTAGGAATCTGGTAACTTTCTTCAATGCTAAGTGTCACCAAAGTTGAATCAGATATCAACAGGTCCATATTTTTAACGGTTCCAATTTTGAAACCATTAATATTTATAGGGTTACCGGGAATTAATCCGTGTACCTGACTGAATTTTGTATAAATTATATTCGATGACTTAAACAGTGGCTGATCCTTCATGATGCTATAGCCTATAAAGCCTACAATGATAGCAATAATGGTAGTCAGCCCGATCTTTAATTCGTTGGAAACTTTTGCCAAGGTTATGGTCTCCTATGCATTTTGTTTGTTAATTTGATATTCGCTTGCTGTAATAAAATCCATAAGATTCTTATTGTCACTGTGTTGCATATCTTCTGTTTTGCCAAACCAGCTAAGCTTTTGCTCATCCAAAAAAGCTACCTTTTCGGAAATGGATAAAACACTATGCATATCATGAGTGACCACGATGGAGGTAATATCAAGGGAATCAGCAAGGTCTACAATTAGTTCGTTGATCTCTTCGGAAGTCCTGGGATCCAGCCCGGAGGTCGGTTCATCATACAATAAATAATCGGGTTTTAGGATTATGGCACGTGCCAATCCAACCCGTTTTCTCATTCCACCTGAAAGCTCTGCCGTAGATTTTTCACCGGATTCTTTAAGGTTCACCACTGTCAGCGCTTCATTAACATTATGAGTGATCTCCTCTTCAGTTTGGTCGGTAAAATATCTGAGAGGGAACGCCACATTCTCAAAAGTACTTATGGAATCAAAAAGTGCTCCGCCCTGAAAAAGAATCCCAAAACGCTGCCTTATCTTACGTAATTCTGTGTAGCTGAGGTCAAAAACTGATTGATCATCTATCAAAATTTGCCCTTCATCGGGATACAAGAGGGCATTCAGATGTTTTATCAGCACAGATTTTCCGCAACCTGACCGCCCGATAATAGCGGTAGTTTCACCATCTTGAATGGTGAAACTTACATCTCGCCATACCAAAAGGTCGCCAAAGCTTTTTGTTAGGTTTTTAATTTCGATCATGATCTATAACAATAGGGCTGCTAAAATAAAATCTGCCAAGAGTACAAAGATACAACTTAAAACGGTTGCGCGCGTAGTGGCGTTGCCAACACCTTCTGCTCCGCCAAAGGCATAATAGCCTTTGTAACATGCAATGGAAGTGATCACGAATCCGAAAACAAATGATTTGATGATCCCGAAAATAACATCTGATTCAAAGAAAAAAGCCCGTCCGCCTTCCATAAATTCTGCAGCGGGCAAAATGCCATCAACCGCACCGGCTGTAATTCCACCTATAACTCCAAAAACAGCAGCGGTAGTATATAAGATCGGAAACATTAAAATACCGGCCGCAATACGTGGCACTACCAGAAATGAAACTGAATTAAATCCCATAGCTTCGAGGGCATCTATCTGCTCGCTCACTCTCATTGTGCCCAACTCGGTTGACATTCGCGCGCCAACTTTTCCGGCAAGCACGAGAGCACTGATCACAGCTGCAAGTTCAATGATAAGGGATTGAACTACAATGGAACCAATTATAGTACTTGGGTAGAGATCAGTATCGAGTTGATAGGCCGTTTGAAGGGTCATAACCGCACCTGTAAAGATCCCAACCAAAAATATAATGGGTATAGACTCATATCCCACCTTCACAAACTCATGGAAGAGGTTCTTACGGTAAGTGCTGAATTCTGTGGATGACCTCAGGGCTTGATACAATAGCTGACCGTACTTGCCAAACTCCCTTATGCCTGAAGCTATTCGTAATTCTCTTATTGCGGATATCATTTCTTAATCAATAATCTTGACGTATTGCCGAAGCATTTGATTATATTACAAAACATTTTCGCCAATTGTGATTTATAAATAATTAATAAGTGCGAGTATTAATAGCATTACTTATGATTTTTCTGGCCACTGAAAATACGGCGGCTCAATCCAATTCATCAAGTATTTATAGATTTTTAGAAGTGGCCCCAACCGCCGGCGTTTCAGCCTTGGGTGGAAATCATATTGGTTACCTGAACGGAGATTTTTCACTTATGCATTTGAATCCGGCCTATCTGGGTTCTGATAAGGGGATGGCTGCCTCAGGATCGTATATCAATTTTTTAGGTGAAGCAAACATGGCTTTTACAAGCCTTAAACTGGATGAAAAAGATTGGGGGTCACTTTCATTTGGGATCCGATACGTGGGTTATGGAGAATTTGACTTCCTGGATACCGAGGGTAATAATTACGGTTCATTCAGGGCCAGTGATTTTGCATTATCAGGTGCGTACAGCCGGCAATTATTGAGCAATCTAACAGCGGGAGCTGAAATCAGTTTAATTCATTCAACCTTTGCTGATGTACGATCATCGGGAGTGTCATTTGCAGGAGGATTTTTATACAGAGTACCCGAGAAAAACTTCAGTGCCGGAATAAGTATTAGAAATCTTGGTTCGCAAATATCAAATTATGGAGAAAATAAGGAGCCGTTACCTTTGAATATTTCAGCCGGGATCTCAAAAAAACCGGAGTCGTTTCCATTTCTGGTCATATTTACTTTCAACGAATTGAATGACTGGAACAGAGAATTATATTCTGATGAGACCGCGCCATCCTTTTTTGAAAATGTGATGAGGCATTCGGTTTTTGGCGGCGAAGTAACCCTGGGGCAATCTGTAACGTTAAGATTAGGCTATGATCATTATTTGCACGAAATGACCAAAGCCAACGAAAATTTCGACCTGGCAGGAATGGCGTTTGGTGTAGGAATCAATATTGGCGACCTTTCGTTTGATATCAGCCGTAACTCTTATAGCGATCTTGGTGGATTAACAAGATTGAGTTTGAAAACTAAATTGTGATGAGTTCACTAAAAAGACTTCAAAATTTTTCCATTGAAAATGCAGCAACTATAAGAATTGGGTTAGCAGCCCTTTTCCTTGGAGTGATTTTTTTTCTTGGGTCTGTCGGATACCACCTGATCGAAGGGTTGTCCTTTTTTGATGGATTTTATAGGACCTTTATCACTATTTCGACCATTGGATTCAGAGAAGTAAGTAATTTAAGCGTTGAAGGAAGAATCCTTACTGTTGCGGTCTTTGTATTGGGAATTGGGGTGATCCCTTACATCGCAATTATTTCAGGCAACAGGAGTATAGATTTTAATCCGGGTGGTGATACTATATTAAAAGAAGGTGATTCGTTGATCGTATTAGGAGATCAGGACAAAATTGACGTTTTCAGAACAACTGTTTGTCAGGATGAAAGACCGCGTCAGAACGGGCCGAAGAAATTTAAAATTAATTGAATAGAAGAAACTAATGATCAGATATTTAACAGCGGGAGAATCTCACGGACCTGAACTTACAGGCATTGTAGAAGGTGTGCCGGCAGGGTTGCAAATTACAGAAGATGAGATTGCTACCCATTTGGTTCGAAGGCAACAAGGCTATGGACGTGGCGGAAGAATGGCATTCGAAAAGGATTTTGCGACCATTACATCCGGACTGAGGTTTGGTAAAACAATGGGCGGTCCAATTGCCATGACCATGCCGAATCGCGCATTTAAAAAAGATGATGCCGGCTGGCCTACCGTCATGAATAAAGCGGTTGAAGCTGATGGTATTGAAAAGATCACCCTGCCAAGGCCGGGGCACGCAGATCTGGTTGGAGCCCAGAAATTCGGTTTTGATGATATCCGTCCGGTCATTGAGCGCTCAAGTGCACGAGAAACTGCCATGAGAGTCGCTTGTTGTTCCATAGCCAGACAGTTTTTAAAGATCTTTGGCATTGAAATTGGAGGCCATGTACTTCGTATAGGTTCGGTCGGGTATGATAGCTGGGAAACAGTTCGTGATATGGTTGATCCCCTTATGGAGAATGGAGCTGAAACCATTTACAAAAAGGCAGATGAATCTGATGTTCGTTGCCTCGATGAAGAGCTTTCAGCGCAAATGCGGGAAGAGATCAAGATCCGCAGAAAAGAGGGGTCTTCTCTTGGCGGTACCTACGAGATCGTAGTTACAGGATTGCCCGCCGGTTTGGGCAGCTATGTGCATTGGGATAAAAAACTGGATGGACAACTGGCTCAAGCTATACTTGGAACGCAGGCTATGAAGGGAGTGGAATTTGGTCTGGGTTTTGAATCCGGTTCTCGTCCGGGACATGAAGTCCACGATGAAATAACCTTTGATGAAAATGAAGGCCGGTTTTCCAGAAAAACAAACCGCATGGGGGGCTTTGAAGGAGGCATGTCAACCGGAATGCCAATAATACTGAGAGGGGTTATGAAGCCGATCCCAACCATGTTAAATCCATTGGGAACGGTAGATATGCATACTAAAGAAGCAACAGAAACCCGTTATGAACGATCTGATGTATGTGCATTGCCAAGAGCCATTGTAGTTGCGGAAAGTGTGATAGCTCCGGTATTGGCAAATGCATTCATGGAAAAATTCGGCAGTGACTCGATTGTTGAGATCAAAAAGAATTTTGAAGCGAACAAAAGATGAGTTCCCGAATACAAACATTGGCGAAAGCCGTAAAGGATCACCCAAATGACTCCTTTTATAAATTTACTTTGGCATTGGAAATGCTGAAGATCAGTGAAACAGTCAAGGCTAAAGTATTATTTCAGAATATAGTAGATAATGACCCGGAATATGTGGGTGTTTATTATCATTTAGGTAAATTATATGTTGACCTTCAGGAAAATGAAAAGGCCTTGAAAACGTATACTAAAGGAATTGAAATTGCGGATCAGCAAAATGACGAACACTCCAAAGCGGAACTCATGTCAGCAAAGTTTGATCTCGAAATGGAAATGGATTAAAAGGCTATGAATTTAAAAGATCTCAAAATTCGTTCTACCCTATTTTTAATGGTGTTTTTATTGTTCTCAACAGCAAATGTGTTGGCGCAGGAAAAAGCCACATATGAAGTTAAATCAGGGGATACCCTTTATGGGATCTCCAAATCACTGAATGTGACTATTGCCGAACTTCAGCAATGGAATGATCTTTCTGGCAGCGACATTGAACTTGGTCAAGAATTGGTCTATTACATTCTTGAGGAAAATGCAGATGGAAATGCAGAGCAAGAATCTGAACCTTTGATCAGTCAGCCTTCCGGATCACAAAACGTATTTTACACGGTTAAAAGTGGAGATACATTATATAAGATCGCAGGAGAGCACAGCATGACCATTAGTCAGCTGAGAGAGTTAAATAATATTACAGGAGATAACATCCGTGTTGGGCAGACTTTAGCGGTAAAGAAGAAAAGTGAAGCCCCACCATCAGTGGCTGAGTTTTCAGAAGATTCGACACCGCAGGGAGTCTTTTCGGTGTATAGCATTAAAAGTGGTGATACGGTAAATGCCATTAACCGGCGCTTTAAAATGACTGAGGAAGAGTTTTTGCACTTGAATCCTGATGTTGATCCAAACCGTTTGGTTGCCGGACAGGAGGTTACAGTTTTACTGCCACCCTCCAGAAACTACGATAATCCGTATCTTCAGAAAGCTAATTTGCAAGACCTGGGTGAGGTTTCTGTTGCAAAATATGAGTCTTCAAGTCGGCAGGAAACCACGACCAATGGTGAGCTTTATGATCCAAATGGTTTGACAGCAGCCCATTCCAATATTGCACTCGGTAGTATTATTTTTGTTGAAAACAGTGAAACAGGAAATGGTATTTACGTACGGGTTAATGACCGGATAACAGGATCAGGACTGAAATTATCAGAAAAAGCTTTTGCAACTCTTCAGTTGGATAAAGTAAATCAACCTATAGTAAAGATTTATACAGAAATAAATGACTAATCAGGTTAAACAATATTTCGAGAATACAAACAACCTGCTGTACAGTTTTCTTGTAAGTCTTCCTCTGTTCTTTTTATATGAAGTTTTGATCCTCATTTCTCAACCATCCGCTGATGCCATAGTTCGGATCAGTGTGGATGTCTGGATAAAATCATTGTTTACTTCCATTGGGGTTAGCGCGATATCATTTTCACTTCTGATCATCGCAGTCGTTGGGTTATTTATTATTTATAAGGAAAGGGAGCGACTCAAAACTTTGAAGTTTGTCTATTTCCCTTTGCTTCTGCTCGAGGCAACTATTTATGCTATTGTGGTAGCCTTCATAAGCCAGTCCCTGGTTTCTTTTATGTTGAATATGGCTGCAAGCGATCCCATTTCTACACTGACAACCACGCAAAAGCTGGCATTATCACTGGGTGCGGGATTATACGAAGAGTTGTTTTTCAGGGTGATACTGGTAACTTTATTTATACTCATTTTCACCAAAGTATTTGGTAAAAAATGGGCAGCTGTGGTTGCGGCAGTGGTGCTTTCCGCTCTCTTATTCTCTGCGGTACATTACATTGGGACGATGGGAGATGCTTTTACTTTAGGTTCTTTTTTATATCGCTTTTTATTTGGATTAATTCTTAATGGGATTTATGTTTGGAGAGGGTTCGGAGTCGCTGCGTGGACGCATGCAATTTACGATATTATGGTGATTGCATTCCTGTCATAAAAGAAAACACTAATAGGTTAATCAATACAATCTATTTAATATTAAATTAATCTATGGGTAGTATCTGAGAGTAATATTATTTACTAAGCGAAGCGTTACAGTTCAGAGATATATTTCGAAAAAATAAGGGATGGTTAAATGTCTCAGTTAACAAGAGATGAAAAGCAAAAGCAGAAGGACTTCGATGAGGAAATTATCCCTCATATGGATGCCTTGTATAATTTTGCCCTACGGCTCACCACGGATCCAAATGACGCAGAAGATCTCGTGCAGGATACTATTGTAAAAGCATATCGATTTTTCAGCAGCTATGAAAAAGGGACCAATGCTAAGGCGTGGATGTTTCGTATCCTCAAGAATTCGTTTATTAATAACTATAGAAAAACATCAAAAAAACCTTCTCAGGTAGACTATGATGAAGTTTCATCCTATTATGAGTCCATAAGAGCTGAACGCACAGAAACTTCTGATCTTGAAAATCTAATGTTCAGAGAAATGATGGATGATGATCTGTCAAATGCTCTGACCCGTTTGCCGGAAGATTTCAGAACGGTGGTACTTTTATGTGATGTGGAAGGCTATACTTATGAAGAGATCGCTAACATGCTGGATGTGCCGATCGGGACTATTCGTTCAAGACTTCACCGTGGAAGAAACCTGTTAAAGACAGAGCTCCTCGAGTACGCTAAAAAACGCGGTTATACCGGCGATTAGTAAACTACTTTTCCTTTTTAGATTTCTTCACCTTCATGGTAACACGCATCGTGGTGCCTTCATCCAACTCTGAACGCAACACGAAGATACTGCCCTTGTGATATTCTTCAACGATCCGTTTGGTAAGGCTTAAGCCAAGTCCCCATCCTCTCTTTTTAGTGCTGAAGCCGGGTTTAAATATATTTTTAACGTTTTTTATCTCGATGCCACTTCCGGAATCTTCAATGTCTATGATTACTTCATCTTCCTGAACCTTGGAGCTGATGGAGATATATCCACCTTCTTCTTTTTCTTTCATGGAATCCATGGCATTTTTGACAAGATTCTCAATAGCCCATTGAAACAATTCAGGATTGATCTTGACCATGGCTTTTGCTTTCAGATCTTTACGAACTTCGATAGATTTGCTTAATCGTGGAAGTCTGCGTTCCATGTAGGCAGCAACCTGATCCAGTATAGGCTCAATAGCCATTTTTTGAAGTTCAGGTTCTGATCCGATCTTACCAAAACGCTCGGCAACACCTCTTAGACGCTGCACATCCTTTTCGATCTCATTGGCAATATTGACGGCTGTTTCCTCATAGCGGTATTCATCCTTCAGAAGTTGAAGCCAGCCATATAAACTAGAAATGGGGGTTCCAAGCTGGTGAGCGGCCTCTTTGGCCATACCAACCCATAAATTAGATTGTTCTGAACGGGTGATACTTCTGTAGGTTGTGTAACCTATACCCAATAAAAGCCCTAGTAACAGGATCTGTATATATGGAAAGAACCGAAGCATCTGAACAGTAGGGCTTTCCCCATAATAGACATACTGATTAAGTTGACGATATTCGTCACCTATAGAAAATTGAAAAGGTTCATTAAGGCTTTTGAATTCCCGGATTAGCTCATCTCTATACGCTTCATTCTCAACTCTCGCAGTGTCAATATTCTTGTAGGCTATAATAAAATCACTTTCATCAAGGACCAGTGTTGGGATCTTAAAACGATCCTGAAGGATGATCTCTTCCCGGACGAAGTCTGTAGAACTGCTGGTCGATTCTGCTTCTTCGAGTAAGGCAATAACACTGTCTGGCACCTCATCGATTTGCCTTAAGATAGAGATCGCTTCAAGCAGCATAGCTCCCGGCTGTTCATTGACCGGTTGACTCGTGAACTCAACGCCTTTTGTCCACAGTTCAACGCTGGCGCGTTCCTGCTCAATGATCTTGGTTACCAGGTATTGATTGTAAATAACAGATCCGATTCCCAGTGTGATGAGTAAAAAAACCAGGATGAGCTTTATTTTGTTAGCGGGAACGAACAGTTTCATAGGTAAAGAATACACCTATTGTTGAAAAATAGAAAGGTATGGAAGAAAAAAGCCTTCCGTTTCAGTGAAAGGAAGGCCGCTCATGAATTCATTTTAAGCGGAAGCTTTTTGTTTTTCATATACAGGTGGAGCCTGTTTTTCAATAGTCTCTCTTGTGATCACGCACTTTGAGATGTTATTCATTGAAGGCAGGGTGAACATGATATCAAGCATGGATGCCTCCATGATAGATCTTAAGCCACGCGCTCCTGTTTTTCGTGTTTTAGCCCGCTTTACGATTCCCTTGAGAGCTTCTTCCTCAAATTCCAGTTCCACATCTTCCATCTTAAAAAGCTTGGTATATTGCTTAACAAGAGCATTTTTTGGTGTGGTAAGAATGTCGAGCATAGCATCATCCGATAGCTCATGGAGTCCCGAAATAACAGGCAGTCTACCGATCAATTCAGGTATCAGTCCGTAATGTTGCAGATCTTCAGGTTCAACACGGGTAAAGATCTCCGGATCGTCCTTGTCAAATTTTACCTGCTTATTGGTGTGAAAACCCATGACGCTGGTTGAAAGTCGCTTGGCTATAATGTCTTCAAGTCCCGAAAAGGCTCCGCCACAGATAAAGAGAATATTTGCCGTATCCAGCTGGATGAAACTCTGTTCAGGATGTTTTCGCCCACCCTTTGGTGGAATATTAGCGACAGTCCCTTCTAAAATCTTCAATAAGGCCTGCTGTACACCTTCTCCGCTTACATCGCGGGTAATGGATGGGTTATCACTCTTACGGGCTACTTTGTCCACCTCGTCGATATATACAATACCTCGCTTGGCTCGTTCCACGTCGTAGTCGGCTGCCTGAAGCAGGTTACTTAAAATACTTTCAACATCTTCGCCAACATAACCGGCCTCAGTGAGAACCGTTGCATCAGCGATAGTGAACGGAACATCAATGACTCTTGCCAGAGTACGCGCAAGGAGTGTTTTACCACTTCCTGTTGGACCCAAGAGCATGATGTTGGATTTTTCGATCTGAGTATCATCGATCTCAGAATTATCACCTGAAATTCTCTTGTAATGGTTATATACGGCTACTGATAGAGTTTTCTTCGCCAGTTCCTGACCGATGACATAATCGTCGAGCTTGTTCTTGATCTCGACCGGCTTTAACATCGGTTTATAGCTTTTTTCCCTTCGGCGTGCCAGTGAAGCCAAGTCACTTTCAATGATACTTGATGCATCTTCCACGCAGCGGTCACAAATATAGACTCCGGGACCGGCAACCATGCTGTTCACTTCCAGACTGGAGCGACTGCAAAATGAACAGTGTACAATATCGCTGTTTTTATCTTTATCGCTCATAACAAGCTTAACTTAATGAAAATGCCGATTATTTTGAATTTTTACTGGTCTTAGCAATCAGGTTATCAACTAAACCGTAATCTACGGCTTCCTGAGCGGTCATCCACTTGTTTCGGTCAGAGTCTTCCATGATCTGCTCTATAGTCTGATCACTGTGGTCTGCCAGAATCTGGCTAAGCTCTTTTTTGATGCGGATGATCTCTCTCGCCTCTATCTCAATATCACTTGCCTGTCCCTGTGTGCCACCTAGGGGTTGGTGAATCATTACACGAGCATGTGGCAATACGCTGCGCTTACCTTTAGTACCAGCAGTTAGAAGTACAGCACCCATGCTGGCAGCCATTCCCATACAGGTAGTGGCTACATCACATTTAATGTGCTGCATGGTGTCATATATCGCCAAGCCGGCAGATACCACACCACCCGGGCTGTTGATATAAAACTGAATATCTTTTTCAGGATCTTCACTTTCCAGGAAAAGGAGCTGAGCCGTGATAGAACTTGCAACCGCATCATTAACCGGTGTACCCAGGATCACAATACGATCCTTAAGCAGTCTCGAGTAGATATCGTATGCTCTTTCACCGCGACTTGTGGTCTCAACGACCATAGGAACGAGGTTGTTCTGAATAGGTTGAACAGAATCTAAATTCGGGTCTTCGAAAAGCGGTTGCTTGGTAATCATATTATTCGGTGTATAGGTTATTTATTCTTTTTGTCTTTCTTTTCCTGCTGCTCGCGGTATTCGTCTTTGCCCATTTCATTGATCTTCACTTTATCCTGCAGAACATCGAATACTTTGTTTTCCCGAATACTGCTACGCAGTTGTTCAAGCATTTGGGGCTGCTGTGCATAATATTGCTTCAGCTGGTCGGCCGGCACTCCATAGCGCGCTGCTTCTACAGCCAAATGCTCATCGATATCTTCGGGTTTTATTTCGATATCTTCAAATGTTTCTTGCAGTTTTTGACTAATGAATGACCACTTGGCTTCGCGAACGGCGCGATCTCTCATCCCAGCTTTATACTGTTCTGCGTTAAAGTTCTCAGGCAGTTCTCCACCTTGCTTTTGTTTCAGCTGATCAACGTAGGATCCCTGAATTTGAGCTACGAATGTTTCCGGAACTTCAAAGTCATGTTCTTCAACAAGAGCATCCGCAACATCATTCTTGAATAGGTCATCTGCAGTCTGATCATAATATTCCTGCATGCGGCTTTTGATGTAGCTTTTAAATTGTTCTTCATCTTCAGCTTCGCCGTTACTTTGGCTTTCGATCAGCTCATCATTAAGCTCTGCCTTGTTCAGCTTTTGTACTTTCTTGATGGTAACGCGGAAGCGATCTTTTTCGTCTCCCTCACCCAGCTCCATTTCAACAACATCACCGGGTTTTTTGCCGGAGAGTTCTTTTTTGAATTCAGCTGCTCCATCCTGACGCAAGTCGATCTCTTGTCCTTCGTCAACATCGCCTTTGACAGGATTTCCTTTCTCATCAAGCGTTTCCACGTCAACGATCAGTTTGGATTCGTCTGTGGCCGCCTCATCAACATTTTCCCAATTTCCCTCGCGTTCAAGCGTACGTTCAATTTCTTCCTCAACCTCTTCATCAGTCACATCATGGACCATGCGATTTACTTTGATCTTTGAAAGATCTTTGACTTCGATCTCAGGCTTGGAACCGATCTTGAATTTCACTTCAAGCTCGTCGTTTTCCCAGGTAAAGTCTACCATTTCAGTCTCACCAATTGGCTCGTACTCAGGCACAACTTCTTTTTCAAAGATCTTCTGAACAATGTTACTGATCTCTTCTTGTTCGATCTCTTTACCAAAACGCTTTTTGATCATCCCCATTGGGACTTTACCCGGACGGAACCCAGGAAGCTGAATTTGGTCTTTATACTTTTTATAGGCTTTGTCGAAATCTTCCTGAAGGTCTTCTCTTTTTGCTTTCAGGGTTACTTCTTTATCGACAGATGTGAGCTCTTCTACAGAAATATCCACGTGATCTCCGCTTTATTTATTTTATTCAGTAAATGAACAGGATTTCAATTAAAATTGGGAAGGAAGTACGAGAGGGGGGACTCGAACCCCCACATCGGTTAAGATACTAGATCCTAAATCTAGCGCGTCTACCAATTCCGCCACTCTCGCAAAATTCAGAGCTTGCAAAGATAAGACTTTCCTCCTCTGAATTCAAACTTATTGTAAATAAATTGCTTTGTGGTTCAACAAAAATGGTAGAAAATAGGAGTGGAAATTGGTTATTGAATGTTTGAATTTTAAATCACTATGTATAGAAATCTCCGCCTGCTTTACGTAACTACATCCGATAAAAAAGAAGCCCGATATATTGGGCGTGCTCTCATTGAAGAAAATCTCGCTGCCTGTGTGAATATCATTGATGGAATGAATTCCATGTATAAATGGAAGGGTGAGATACAGGAAGATGCTGAATGTATTCTGATCGTGAAAACGCATTTCTCCAAGAGTTAAACGTGCAACCCGCCTGATCAAGGATATTCACAGTTATGAGGTGCCATGTGTGGTCTCACTCACCATTACCGAGGATGAGGGCAATGAAGAATACCTGGATTGGCTAGAGGTCAACTCCAAACAACCTTTTGAGATATAGTGCTTTTCATGTGTAGAATTTAAATCTATACGTTGAGATAGATCTGCCTGTTATCTAAAGATATTTTGTAACATTGAAATAATTGCAAACTCTTTCATTAGGTGAAATCAGATAATCGGGCAGTATAATTGATATTAATTATGATGGTAAGAGCGGGGTTCATTTTTAGCTTTTTATTAATGGTGATGAGTTTTATAGAACTAAATGCGCAAACAGTGATAAAAGAAGAGCTAAGATATGATGAGATTGAATATTCAGAAGTTTATTTAAATACCGCCACAAGGGATAAGCTTCCCATTGAATGGTATCAGAGATTCCGTTTTTTCCCTAAAATTTCCGGTGAATTAAAGGTTGCGCTATTTAAGGCTTTTAGTTTTGAAGAACCAATAAATGAAGAAGCTTTTTTCGAAGTATTTATAAACAGTGAAAGCAGTAAGAAATACGTTACAATTCCCATTTCTGATCTTTTAGGGGATCCTATTCAAAATGCGCTTCATTTTCGTGAACAATCGCAATGGTTTTTTATATGGAAGTGCTCCATTTAATTTTGAAACAACGCTTGAAAAGCCTGAGGATGGAGCTGATGCAACCGTGTTATTAAATCATTCCTATGATTCTGAGTTTTTAGGATATGATTGTAGCAGGTGCTGTCCATGTAAGCCACTCTATAATTATACCTATACAGGTGAAATAACAAACCAAAACTTAGGTGATAATACGACTATAGCTGCCAGCGCTTATGATTGGGGCAAAGAATTTGACTTTCCAGAGGGCAAGTATCTTAGAATCTATAGAAGTTTCTTTAAATTTGATTTTAGCAAGTTTACGCTACATTCATCTTTCATTAATAATGCAATATTGGACTTTTGGGGAACAGGATCAAAGGTTGACCCAGAAGGGCCCTATGGTTTTAAGTTTCATTTATCACCAGTGACTAACAATTGGTCTGAGTATGATGTTACTTGGTCAAATCAGCCAACAGTATCCCAGTCTATAGCCACCTTAAAAAACCCAAAAACTCAGTCATATGGGTATGCTTGAACAATATCAGGTTTCAGTAAAAAATTTGGTGAAGACATGGGTCGCAAATCCAGAATATAATTATGGCCTTCGATTAAGCCTAGAAGAAGAGGAAGCAAATTTGGAGTTAGATTATGGATCCAATCGAAAGAGAATTATGATAGCAGGAAGTGATGAAGGAGGACCGAATCCTTTTGACACAAAAGTAGATATACAATTCGCAAACCCTAATTATAATCCTCAAAATTTTACAATTGATGCCGGGCATGTAGAGCCGAGTGACACCGTTTTGGTGGCCTTGAATAATGGGAATACACGACGACCGGTAGCTATTGGGGGTAGATCTGAAACATTCAGGGTAGATGGCGACTCGATTGATGGTTTCGTGCTTCCATTTGAAGATCGTTTTAAGAATACTACAAACCGCCCAATAGCTTACTTGGGTGAAGAACAAATACAGGCTTTTATCTATATAGGAGAGAAAAAAGAGGAGATGAAAATTTCGTTAGAAATGCCTGAACAGGATGAATTATGGCCTTCCATTCCAGTTGGCGGAGCAAATGCTGCTTTCGATTTTTCACAAGTGGAATCTGTACTGAATAATATTCAGGTTGAGGTTACCCGGAATGAAGAGCTAATTCCGAACCAACCCGTAATTATTCAGGCCCAATGGATAGGGGGTTCCGGTGGTCATTTTCATGATGGAAATAATGACACGAAAAATCCCCCATCAGATCGGCTTGGAATTATCACAAATATAGAAACGGCTGATTCGGCCTCAGGGATAATAAATACTGTTACGAATACGGAAGGAAGGTTGAACTTGCGTTATCGTACTCCCAGTTTGGCGGAGAAATAAAGCTTATTGCAAAAACAGTAAATACCAGCGGAGACACGCTGCGGGCTGAGAGCCAATTTACCGTTGGGGTGCCCAATTTGGTATTATTACCGGATGGTGACAACTACGAAAAAGTAGGAGGAACACCCTCCCATTACGGGCCGAGAGTGGATGGAGCTTATTCAGAGTATCACGAACCCGACAACAACCACTATGCCACAGAAGCTTTCAGGGATAGTTTGATCGCTATTGCAAATGCCTGGGCAGATTCTGTGGCAAATGATTCTACTTTGGATAATCGCCAAACTCCCCTGAATATTAATGACATAAGCTTGCCAAATGGGGGTAGGTTTGATGTTTTCGGTTCCTGGAATGCTCCGCATAGAACGCATCGTTTAGGAAGAGATGCGGATATACGAACAAGGAGAGGCTTACCCATTGGAAGAAATCGAAATGGGGTATTATTAAGTAGAGTAGTAATAGCCGGAGAAGAACAATTTATTAATACTGACTTTGAGAATTTATGTATCGAAAAGGGAGCAAATCCATCCCCTGGTGTGCACTTTAGTATCGAAGATGGACAAAGAGTAGGAGAGTCATTACGATGTATATTTTTATTAAAAAGATTTTAGGACAACTGAGTTTATTCACCCTTTTGTGTCTCAACATTTTAGCTCAAGACATCAATGAAGAAGTGACTTATAATGAGGAGAAAGGTATTTTTTCTATACGGTACTTGAGTAGCATAGACAGTGTTTATTATACAGTTCCATTTTTTCCTGGAGATAAAATAAAGCCTAATTTGAAAGGAGAAATTATGTATAACAAAGACTCGAATATATATACCTATAACTACTATTTATCAAATAGTACCCAATCAAAGAGGGAAATCTATGTATTTCTGATCCCACTAGAACAAATTACCATTTGAGAAAATAGAAGTTCCAAATGATACTTGGACTGGAAGCTATTTAAAAAGATTTGAAGGCATAAGATGGGTTAATAGTAAAAGTCGATCTGATACACTGGGAGTACTACCAGGAAGAGCAGTCGATGGAAGTTTTTTACTCTCAAGTCAAAGCCCTCCAAGAATAATTGAAGCAAAAATAAGTAGCTATCAAAACTTAGGTAATACCCCGGATGAAGGGCCCACTGGAAAAATGAGATCAATAGTGGATTCATTGTTTACAGCTACAGAAGCTTATTATGAGAAAACAATAGGACCTTCTTCTAATAGTACAGATTTAAGTAAAGAAATATTGTTGAAAAGGCTAAACTCATATGTTTCAATATCCTGCAATGAATTAGGCTGGATTACCAACCAAGGCATCTGCAACAGCCTGGAGGTGAAACTGCGGAATGTGGAACGGTACCTGGAGAACGAAAAACCCAAACAGGCCGCAAATGCATTGAATGCTTTCCTTAAAGAGGTTGAGGCCCAAAAAGATAAAGCCCTGAGTTCCGAGGCGTATGCTTTACTGTATTTTAACGGGCAATATTTGCTGGAAAAACTGAAGGCTAATGAAAATTGAAGTTACCCAAGATAATTTTGGAGATAGTTTAATTTACACTTTCGAAGATTGGTCATTTGGAGTGGAAAGCTATACCTCCTGTATTGGAAGTCAGATTATTTGTAACAGACTTCAGGTAAAATTAAAGAATGTTAAAGAGCAATTCGAAGACTAACCAAAAGGGAAAATTACATGAAGAGAAGAAAAATATATTTGGCGGTTATCTTCATTTTTGTTTTATCGTTTGAGTTTGCTCAGGCCCAAACACAGCCGGATACTTCCCACGCTTTTCTTGATGATTTTCCAAGTCACATCAGCAATTCGGATTCATTAGGAATCGAAATCACAATAAAGCAGTACAGACTGTTTCTGAATCAAACCAGGTATATACTTAGAATAAATGATATAAGCTTGCCAAGTGGAGGCTTATTTGATGTAAAAAAATCAAATTATTGGAGCACTCCTCATAAAGAACACAGAACGGGCAAGCAAGCTGACATTGGTGTGAAAGGCATAGATAAAAAAAATGAATGTGTAGATATCTCAGAAGACATTATAGTTCCCCTAATAAAAGAGAACACTGGAAATAAGTTGCTAATACATCGTGGTTCGTCCGCCCATTACCATATTCGATATTAATTAATTTAATAAGTTGAGAAATTATGACTTGCAAAATAATTGTTTTCAAAATACTGATTTTATTACTGTGGCTAGCTCCCAATTGCTACAGCCAAATACGAACGGAGGTTATTGGTGGCGATACAGTGACAATTTTTAGATTCGAAAGTGAGGATAAAGTTGATATTGAATTGAAAACGAATCTTAAACAAAAAGAAGATCCATCTATATTTGAATATAATTATGATCTGAAATCCTTGGATAACAGCATACAAGAAATATATAGGTTCAAGATTTTTGGATTGGAAAATGTTGCAAGCACCGAAACACCTATTGGGTGGTTCAAGTTAAACTCCACAGCCAATAATTCGGCTGGATGGGCTTCTAAGGATTCTTTGAATAGAATATCACCTGATGAACGTAAAGATGGATTTATAATAAGGTCAAAAAATTTACCCGGAATAGTTAATTTTAAAGTATGGGGGTGGGTACCGGTTCCTGTTTTTGATGAAGTTCCTGATTCAACTGAAAACTCCTCTTCTTTTGATGGGAAATTAGGCACTACAATTGGGCCAGTTCACCTTCCTGATAAGAAAACAGCTAATGAATTATTAAACACCCTCCATTCCTATCTTTCCTTCTCCTGCGATACTACTTGGATTGAAAACCAGGGAATTTGCAACAGCCTTCAGGCTAAATTAGAGAATGTACAAGAGCAAGTAGCCCAAAATAACAATAAGGCAGCAGGGAATAATTTGCGGGCGTTCCTGAATCAGCTCAATGCACTCAAAGAAAAACAGATCAGCAGTGAGGTGTATGCTCTGCTGTATTTTAACGGAGTGTTTTTAAAAGAGCGATTAGAAGATTAATTAAACAACAGGTAAGATTACATGAAGAAAAAAATAACCTGCCAGGCTGTTTTACTCATTTTTATTTCGTCTTTAGGGTTTGCACAGGCCCAAACACAGCCTGATACTTCCCACGCTTTTCTTGATGATTTTCCAAGTGATATCAGACATCCTGATTCTTTAGAAATCAGAAGTAATAATAAAGTAGTAGAGCATGTCTCCCGATCAAACCAAGTTTATACGGTTGAAGTTGCCACGAAAGGAAACAAAATTGAATTAACAGTGGTAAATGGTTCAAAAATAAACCTTGAGGAAGTAGTTATAGAAGTTAAAAGCTTGCCAACATGGTTGCTGTTCAATGAGTCTTCGCAAACCGTTGGAACACTTTTTCCCGGTGTGAGCAAACAAGCTATGTTCATATTCAAAGTTATCGATGAAGCTCCCGTTGATAAAACCGCCCCCTTAATTTTTGAAGCAAAAACAGAAAATGGTATCTCATGGAGCAGAAAATTGACTATAAAAGTCACCGGACCCGAAAAATTTGAACTAAGTCAAAATTATCCAAACCCCTTTAATCCAACTACGAATATCCGCTACCAGCTTCCCAATAAAAGTGAAGTAAAAATTGAAATCTATAATATACTAGGAAATAAAATAGCAACACTGGTCAATGAAGTTAAAGAACCGGGTGTGCATACAGTAAACTGGGATGCCTCTTTTTTGGCAAGTGGGTTATATTTATATCAGATTTTGATCAAAAATGAATCCGGACAAAAATTCTTGCAACAGAAAAAAATGATGTTGATAAAATAAACCATATATATTGCCATATTACTGATATAGACGTCTTTTATTGTTTCATAGAATTCAAATCAATGCCCATTTATTGGGCTCCGTTAGTGAAACTAATTGAATTATAACTACGCTGCATCAAAGGGTGACGAGAAAAACCCACATTCTTAAAGCAATATTTCATTTATTATTTCTAAATATTAATCAAACAGTGACTAGTAACTGAAGAGAGGGATTCATGCTTTTTTTATATGCAAATTTGGTTTACAATAAGACATTTGAAATTATATTTGGATTAATACTGTGTATTGAGTCAAACTTTCTATTTTGAAAAGAAAAACAGCATGGTAATTACTCAAAAACGAATCTCTAGTCATATACTTTGGGCTAAAATAGACCGACCCAATGCACGGAATGCCATCGATTTCGATGTCATGCATGAACTTGAGGTTTTGGTCGGAGAACTGGAGGAGAATAAGGAGATACGGGTATTTATTCTCAGTGGTGAAGGAACAGATTCTTTTGTTTCGGGAGGCGATCTGAAGAAATTTCACTCGATCAAATCAAAAGAGGAAGCTGTTGCCAAATCAAGGCGTATGCAAAACTTGTTGCTCAGGTTAGAACAACTGCCATGCTGGACGGTAGCCTGTGTGAATGGTGACGCTTATGGTGGGGGTATTGAACTGATGCTGGCTTTCGACTTTCGTCTTTCAGTGCCCGGTGCAAAATACGGTTTTACTCAGGGCCGCTTTTATCTGGTTCCCGGCTGGGGTGGGCTTACCAGGCTTGTTGAAAAGGTAGGTCGAACTAAAGCACTGGAATGGCTTGGAAAATCTGTGGTTACGGATGCAAACACTGTTTATGAACAAGGACTTGTCGAACATATCTTACCGGGGACGTCTCCTGAAGATGAGGTATTAGATTGGGTGAGTAAGCTCACTAAAAATGACCGAAAGTTCATCAGAGCTTTAAAGGAAGGAGCTGATCGACACTTCTCTCAGCGAAATGAGGCCCTGCTGGCAGAAATTGAACCCTTCTCTGAACTTTGGGTTGATGAACAGCACATCAAAAGAGTTGATGCCTTCATGAATAAAAAGAATACATAACATAGTTTGTCGTGAATAATGAAACCACACTGCTTTTTCTGGACTATTTCTTTGTGGTATTTCATTTTTCACTCATTGCATTCAATTTGTTTGGATGGATCTGGAGAAAGACTAGACGGCTTCACTTATATGTAATTTCGGCCACCATCTTTTCATGGTTAGGGCTGGGAGCATTTTATGGCTGGGGTTACTGTCCCTGTACCGACTGGCACTGGCAGGTTAAACGGGCTTTGGGTGAGGCCGGTCTGCCTTCTTCATATATAAAGTATTATCTGGATCAGATGTTTGGTTTTTCGTGGGATACATTTACTGTGGATGTGTTGGTGGCAGCACTGGGGATCGGGGCGTTTTTGATCTCATTAGTTGTAAATTATAAAGAGTGGGAGACACAAAAAAACCGATAGAGAATACTGGATTCACTACCGGTTCAGAGTTGATCTAAAAGTATAAAACTGCTTAATCGATCATAAAATCAGAGGAATAAATGGTGTTTCCCCAGATCAGATTTATGCGACCACCTTCATCAGTTTCCTCAACAGTAATAGTGAAAGCTTCGGTTACGTCATCTTTGGTGGTTACATTCATTGGTACACGTCCAAGATCACGACTTTCATCATATGAATTTCCGTTCTGTCCTGTCTGTGAGTTTATGATCAACGTTCCTCCTTCTTCTTCAGGAATTGAGAACAAAGTGTATTCTCCGGCGGGAACCTCAAGGTCACCAAAACGCAGGTCTTCAGAAGTATAAAAATGGGTAGCTCTATTGGCTCCTGTTCTCCATACTTCACCATAAGGAACGATATTGCCAAATAGATCACGCCCACGTTTTTGGGGTGAGCCGTAATCAACGCGAAAATTGGTATTGGCAAAGGCATATTCCGCACTTACTGCTCCGGATAATTCACCGATCGGATTTCCGGCGTAGCGATCTGCAAGAGCATTCATGTCAACCGAACTCACCCTGTTCACCTTAAGTTTGCGGGTGGTCAATCCGGCATCAAGGTGTTTGATATTTCCTTCGGGTGTTACGTTAACTCCCATGACGCCCCTAAATGGATGCCTGATGGTCATGGAATCGCCTTCTATATCAGCAATGATAAAATTTGATATTCTGTTACCGCTAAGCAATGGCTGATTGACAGTGTCCTGTCCGGTTTCAACAGCAGCATTGAAGGCAAGTTCAAAGGGCCAGTGTACCATATCAATAAATGGGAGTGTACCGGCTTCATATGGCGCCATGTACGCACTTGTTCCATCTTCCCCGTAAACCTTCACACTCAGGCTGTCACCTTGCCGCGCTATAGATTGGGTAAGGGCACCTTCACCGGAAAATCCTACATTTGGCGGGTAATCGGTTCTCTGCATTTGTGAGATCCCGCCTGTTTCGTCCAGCTCAAGAGAATATTTTGAAAATCTGGTCTCAGGGCTACGCAGGATCACAGTTGCAGCCATACCGGATTCTGTTTTCAGGAATTGTTCTACGGCGAGGGTATCGTTACCTAATTTTGTAACAAAATAGCTCTCATCATTGCTCTGAGAACTGCAGGCCGTAAAAAGTGATGTGATCAATAACGCAAAAATAAAATTTCGCATAATATGTCAGTTGGTTATTAGAGTTAGATTGAAAATCTATTTCAAAAAGTCTTTAACGCCAAAAATATGTGCTTTAAAATTTGGTAAATGGGGTTCAGGATTCCTGATCGATCTTATTCAATGCCTCAACAAAAACCTCAACAGGTTGGGCTCCCGAAAGGCCGTATTTATTATTGATCAAAAAGAATGGCACGCCCTGTATTCCGATCTTATGGGCTCGTTCAATGTCCTGAACCACTTCATCTGTAAATTCTTTTTCGTTCAAAGCTTTCAATACCTCCTCTTTATCTAAACCGATATCATCAGCCAGTTCAGAAAGGATTGATACATCACCCACATTTTTACCTTCGGTGAAGTAGGCTTTCAGCAGGCGTTCTTTCATTTCATGCTGAAGGCCTTTGCTCTCTGCAAAATGAATAACCCTGTGGGCGTTGAAGGTGTTTGTAGGTTTTACATCATCCATATTGAAATTGAGCCCTACTTTTTCAGCCATTTGCGTCATATTCTTATTCATCTGCATGGCCCATTCACGATCTTTACCATATTTGGTAGCAAGGGTATCATAAATGTCTGCATTAGGTTCCGCCGGCGCATTGGGATCGAGTTCAAAACTTCTCCAGGTAATATTTACCGAAGTATCCTGTAATTCTTTAAGCGCTTTTTCAAGATGTGCCTTACCGATGTAACAATATGGGCAGGCTACATCCGACCAGATTTCTATATTCATCGAATATATTTTGTTGAGCTCTAATCAACACAACTAATTTGGACACAGTAACATTCGGGAATCTAAGACTGACCCATTTTGATAAATATCAGTTCAGGCGAATTTTAAAGATGGTTCCTTTTCCCGGGTCGCTTTCAACATTGATTTTTCCCCCCATACTTTCAATTTGATTTTTGGTGATATATAAACCGATACCCTTTGCATTATCGTTGTTGTGAAATGTTTCGTACATGCCAAAGAGTTGATCTCCGTGTTTTCTAAGGTCGATGCCTCTACCATTGTCCTCAACTTCCAGATGAACGCATTCGCTATTCTCAAATGCTTTTACATGAATCTGTGGTTTTCTGTCTGGATGGCTATACTTGATAGCGTTGGAGAATAAATTCAGTAAAATACTTTCGAGGTAAACTGGGTTATAGGAAAATGATAAATTCTCTGGTATGTCCAGATTGAAAGTTGCGTTTTTAGCTTTGATCTCATGAGTAAGAATTTGAATGGTATTATCAGCAAACTCTTTTATGTTGACTTCTCGATAAATATCACTGTCTTTGTACTGTTGATCAATGATCTCGTTCAGATCGTTAATGGTTTCAGTTAATCGATTAGAAGCTATTTTTAGCTGATCGAAACTTTCATCCCTCTCCGCCTCTGATTCTGCTAATGTAATAAGTTCAAGGATCATGGAAATGCTACCGGCATGATTCCTTAAATTATGAGAAACAATATGAGTAAAATTGGACAACCTCTGATTTTGGTGGCTAATAATATCAAGGGTTTTATTAAGCTCCATCTCTCTTTTCTTACTTTCTGTAATATCCATCACAATAGATAAAGTAGCTTTTTCCCCGGAATCCAGAAGTTGGAAAGGCACTTTGATGGTTTCGTACCATGTGATTTGGCCATGCGAGTCAGTAACTGAATCTTCAGGAATATGTATGGATTCATTCTGAGCTATAACATGCCGATCCGTTTTCAAATAGGTAGCTGCATTGCTTTTATCAACTCCTATTTCCAAATCAGTTTTTCCAATGATTTCATCTTTTGACAATTCATGAAAATCTGCCTTAGCTTTATTTATCATGGCATACTTCCCAGACCAATCTTTGACAAATAGCATGTTAGGGTCCGAGTCAAAAAGTGAAAAGAGCTGACTTCTTAAGCGTTTGTTTTGTATCTGTGCTTTCTTTTGTGCAGTAATATCCGTTGAAATGCCATATGTGCCTATAATTGAACCATCGTTATCGTATAGTGGGAGTTTACTAGTTGAGGTCCATGTTCGCTCATTTCCCTCCTCTTTATACACTTCTTTTTCAATCTTGTGAATTATAGGCTTACCAGTCTTTATAATTTTCTGTTCGTCTTCAAACGCCTGCTGGGCATGAGAAAGATTAAAGAAATCAAAATCAGTCTTTCCAACTGCCTGAGACTGCTCTTTTAACCCAAATTTTTTTGCACAAATCTTGTTAATGGCAATAAAGCGACTCTCAAGGTCTTTGAAGAAGACGCTATCCGGTAGGTTATCCATTAACTGCTGATAATACTCCGGATTATTTGGTATTTGTAAAAATGGAGAACTCTTCGGGGATGGGAGTGTTACCTCACCAATAATGAAACCAGGTTTTTGAGTATCAGACTTCGAATCAAAGGTCTCTCCAGACCATTTCAGTGAAATGCTTTGAGCCGGTTCTGTGAGTTGGTGCTTTGTATAAATAGAAAACAGAGAATTTTCAGATCGGACTATCGCTTGTAGAATAGACTCTTTGACATTGTCCAATACAGTGTGGTAAAAAAATTCTTCAGCCTTACCGGGCGAAGAAAAATGCTCTGGATATTTTTCTTTTAAACACACCCAAAATGATGAGCCTAGCTCAAAAGAGTCTTCATGAACATGCCATTTCCAATAAGCACTTATTGCCATATTATATAATCTTGTAATCCTAAGACTCTTTAAGTTATTGCTTTACATGTCTTGACCCTAAAAAATAAACTAAATATAATATAGTAAGTGTAAGTTTGTGTAACATTGGGTGGCTCACAGAATAAAAAAGGATGCCAAATTAAATTCAGCATCCTTTATTCTAAATTAGAAGGTAGTTAAGGATCATTCAATCCGTTCGAGCATGCGTAATCGTGTTGCTTCAAATTCATCTCCTGCTCTCCATGTTTGCAGATCTTCAGCATTCAGAGCTTTGAATCCCGTCAGGAAAAATAAACGGGCATCAACTTCAGCACCTGTAAGATCCCAATATTCGTTGATCTCATCATTTACGGTGTGATAGTTGGAGTCTGAAAGGCTGTCAACAGTTGCCAGGTAATTATCAGGCTTGCCAATAAATTCTCTGCCGGGATTCGGGAAAATGGCAGGGATACCCACTTTAGCCAAATTAAAGTGATCTGAGCGATAGAAATAGCCTCGACTTGGATGTTGATCCGGTTTTACGGTTCGACCCTGTTTTTGAGCTACTTCAACCAAAAGATCGCTTAGTGAAGAACGTCCGTATCCAACGACTACGACATCCTTGGTTTGCCCGTATACGTTCATGCCATCAAGATTAATGTTGGCCGTAACTTTGCCGGGCTCAACTGTAGGATTTTCCGCCCAATACTGAGAGCCCAAGAGACCAACTTCCTCAGCGCCGACAATCACAGCCAATACACTTCGTTTGATCTCAGTTTGAATGGATTTATAAGCCTCCATCATTTCCAGTAAAGCACTTACTCCGGCGGCATTGTCTGAAGCACCGTTGTTAATGGAGTCCGCTTCGATCGGAGCAGTAATGCCAAGATGATCGTGGTGGGCAGTAAGTACCAGATATTCATCATTCAGATCCTCATCACTTCCTTTTATTTCTGCAATAACGTTCTTGCCCATGATCTCACGATAAGCTGCATCCATGCTTACGTTCATGCGAATTCCATTTAATGGAACCGGTTCAAAATCAGGGCTGTCAGCAGCTTCCATTAATTCGTTGAGGTTTAAGCCAGCCTCTTCAAATAACAGCTGAGATGCCTGATAGGTCATCCAGCCATTGAATTTGGTTGGTGAAGAAGAAGCATCTCCCTCTCCCTTTAAGTAAAACCGTTCACGGCTCCATCCATTAGAAACAACATTCCAACCATAGCCTGCTGTTTCATCAGTGTGAATGATGATGGCACCAACCGCACCTAGTTCCTTGGCTTTTTCATACTTGTAATCATACCGTCCGTAATAGAGCCTGGTTTCTCCATCAAACAGCTCGGGATCATATTCAGGGTCATTGTTTTTAACAACAATGATCTTGCCTTCCACGTCAACTCCCTTGAAGTCATCCCAATTCTCTTCAGGGGCCTGAATGCCATAACCAACGTATACCAACTCAGCATTTTGTACATCAATTTGCTCAGCCTGATTTGCCGGCCATGCCATGAATTCATCAAAATATTCTACATTGAAAGGGGTGCGTCCATTAGTTGAAACAGACATTTCAGCATTGGAGGTTTTTTGTCCCAACAAAGGGAATTCCTGTACATAAGCTTCCATCTTCAGCTCCGGGGGTAGCTCCCATTTCTTTGAACGTATTAACCAGATAGTCAACGGTCATTTCCTCACCGGCGGTGCCGGTAGATCTTCCCAGAAAATCATCACTGGCAAGGGTTTCGATGTGTCGAAGCAATGAATCCTTGTTAATGGAATTTGCAGCGTTTTGTTCAGGTGCACTTGAACACCCAAGCGCTAATATTGAGATCAGTAAGGCAATAATTGAAGCAGATTTCATCTGGGAAAATTTTGGTTAGAGTTTTTGATATCTGAGTGAAGATAATGTACAAAATAAAAAAAGCGAAAGACGGTTAGGTCTTTCGCTTTGTAATCAAAAATTCTAGTAGGTTCAGTCTTCAGAAGAAAGCTCTATAGAAAATTTCTGAACCTTGTTGGTCACAGTCTGATCTTTAACCATTCCGCCAATGATGTAAAATTCATTGTTAGCGTGTCCGAGGCTTCGGTGATCCATAGTTGGAGTAGGCTGTGGTCCTAATTCTACCCATTCCTGCGTGTCGAGGCGGAATCCGAAAGCAGTCGTTTCTGGAGAAGAAGGTCTCAGATTGTATCCGATACCGTTAAAGTTATAAGGGTTGCCGGATCCTCCAACAAATACGATCATCTCTACAGGTGATTCCACACCAATGGCGGCCATTCTGTAACGCGCTTCACCTGGATGCGTATTGATACGTGACCAATTGATGGAAGTATGGTTTTCACTATCGATTTCGCCTTTAATACTACCCGGTGACATTTTGAAAAGTTGTTCACCTTCATCGACAATAACCTGAACGCCATCAGAAAGCACCATGGTGTTGCCTACAATACCGCCGGCATGGCCAAATACAGGAGGTCCGGGATAAGGAGTGGCGTGTTCCCATGAATTCGTTTCTGTATCATACATTTGTACATTCGAAACATTATTTGTGTTATTCCAGCCACTGACCAAATATATATAACGATCCTGATAAACGAGGGATACAGCATCTTCAACAGGAAGCAACATATTAGCTACCTGCTCATAAGAATTAGTAATGGGGTCATATTTGAAAACTTCCTGGGTTGAAACTTCTGAACCATCTTCAGCCACAGTGTAACCACCAAAAAGATAGATCTTTCCATTTACGGTTTCAGCGGTGCTTCCGAGACGACCAATTTTGTCGGGTACACCGGGAATCTCTTCCCAGATATTTTCATTGGCATTATATCGGGCAGCGAAATCACTGACATCCCTGAAGGTTTTACCTTTCTCCAATCCTGAGAAAGTATAGATGTAGGGAGTGCCATCAACGGTTACAGAAGCAAGAGCGTTATTTGATATCTCTGTGGGCAAAGGTGCCGCTTCTTCCCATTCAAGGGAAACTTGTTTAGGTGCTTGTTGGCAAGAAACTGCCAAAATAGCTAGGGTGAATAATGTTATTAATTTTTTCATTTGTATAATTACTAAACTTATTGTCTGATTTTTATTTACCCTGAACACCTTATTATTCCGAAAAATTCGCGTTCAGAAATTGTTTATTTTCTAATTCTAAATATAAGATTTTTATATGTCCTCTTTTAAAAATAAAATAGTTTTAATAACCGGTGGCGCCAGTGGAATTGGTCTGTTGATGGGAAAGAAAGCTCTAATTCGAGGTGCGGAAAAATTAATAATTTGGGATATAAATTCTGACGGCCTGAATAGAGTTTCGGAAGAGCTGGGTTCGGAGGGATATTCAGTGTCTACCGAACTGATAGATGTAAGTGATCATGAACGTGTTCTGAAAGCAGCAGAAAAAACATTGAAAAATCATGGCCGGGTAGATATGCTTTTCAACAATGCCGGAATTGTAGCCGGTAAGCAATTCACCGAACACTCAATGGAAAGCATTAAAATAACCATGGGTGTCAATAGCTTGGGGTTGATGTATATGGCTAAAGCCTTTTTACCGGCAATGATCGATAATGGCTTTGGACATATCATAAATATTGCTTCGGCTGCAGGCCTTACACCTAATCCGGGAATGACGGTCTACGCAAGTAGTAAATGGGCAGCAGTTGGCTGGTCAGAATCCCTGAATCTGGAATTGGAGAGAAAGGGACATCCTGTAAAGGTTTTAACGGTCATGCCAAGCTACATCGATACCGGAATGTTTGACGGGGTTACGGCTCCATTTCTTATGCCGTTACTTGATCCTGAAAAGATCACTGATAAGATCCTGAGTGCTGTCGAAAAAGATAAAGACAGACTCAGGGAACCTTTGATGGTTAAGCTGACTCCGTTCATCAAAGGTATATTGCCGGCAAAGGTCTACAATTTTGTTGCCGGTAAAGTATTTGGTGTATACCGATCCATGGATACATTTAAAGGAAGAGGATCAGATCAGTGAAAAGTGCAAAAAAACTACTTGATAAACAGCGAACCTATTTCAGATCAGGGGCAACCAGGCCGATCTCATTCAGGATCCATCAGTTGGAAACATTAAAAAAAATCCTTAACGAGCATGAAGAGGAGCTAACAGCTGCTGTTTACAAAGATTTTAAGAAGCCCGAATTAGAAGCTTATGCCACTGAGATCGGAATCCTTCACGATGAGATCTCATACACGATAAAAAAATTAAGGAAATGGGTTAAGCCAAATAAAGTGCCCGGTACGCTGATCAACTTCCCATCCTCCAATTACACTATAGCTGAGCCATACGGATCAGTGCTTATAGTAGCACCCTGGAATTATCCCATTCAGCTGGCTTTGTTGCCTATGGTTGGGGCAATAGCTGCCGGCAACACAGTTGTCATCAAGCCATCAGAACTATCACCTAATACCTCGACTGTTCTGAAGAAAATTGCGGACGCCTGGTTCAAAGAAGAATTTGTTGCGGTAGTTGAGGGTGGAGTTGAAGTAAATCAAGACCTGCTTGCTCAGGATTTCGACTACATTTTCTTCACCGGTAGTACCCGTGTAGGTAAGATCGTGATGGAGGCAGCATCGAAGCATTTAACACCTGTAACTCTGGAGCTTGGCGGTAAAAGTCCCTGTATTGTGGATGGTACCGCAAAAATTAAGACAGCTGCGAAAAGAATTGCCTGGGGTAAATTTTTGAATGCAGGGCAAACCTGTGTGGCACCTGATTACGTGCTGGTTCATAGCAGTGTGAAAGAAAACTTGCTGCAGGAGCTAAAAAAGACGATTAAAAATTTTTACGGAGTAAATCCGAAACTGAGTCCGGATTATGCACGGATCATAAATCAGGATCATTTTCAGCGATTAAGTACATATCTCGAGGACGGTGAGATTTATTCCGGAGGCAGATATGATGAAGAGGAATATTACCTTGAGCCGACGATCCTCACAGATATCAAAAATGAGTCTGCTGTAATGGAGGAGGAGATCTTTGGACCCATTTTACCGGTCATCGAGTTTGACACCATTGCTGATGCCATCCATCTTGTAAACTCCAGGCCAAAGCCCCTGGCACTTTATTTATTCACTGAAAACAGTACCACAGAAAGACTAGTATTAAAAGAGTGTTCTTTTGGAGGTGGAGCCGTGAATGATGTGGTTGCTCATCTGGGCAATCATCATCTGCCGTTTGGTGGAGTGGGAAACAGTGGAATGGGAGTTTATCACGGGAAGTCCAGTTTTAATACATTTTCTCATACCAAAAGTATTATGCGTAAGCCTACATGGCTTGATATTCCGTTTCGATACGCACCCTATAAAGGAAAACTAAAATGGATAAGGAAGATCCTGAAATGAGTACAGATACATTTAAAGCATTTTATGTAAACGAAACAGATGAAGGGGAATTTTACTCTGAAATTAGGCAGGTACCGTTTTCCTTTTTGCCGAAGCATGAGGTTTTGATCAGAGTGAGATACTCCTCACTGAACTATAAAGATGGTCTTTCCGCCAGTGGCAATAAAGGGGTAACGAGAACCTATCCGCATATTCCCGGAATTGATGCTTCGGGTGTTGTGGCAGAAGATAAATCAGGCACCTTCAAAAAAGGGGATAAAGTAATTGTTACAGGTCGGGATCTGGGGTCTAATACCTCAGGTGGGTTTGGCGAGTATATCTCTGTTCCGGCAGACTGGGTGGTTAAATTACCGGAGGGACTGACTCTGGAAACCGCCATGTTTTTTGGAACGGCCGGTTTTACGGCTATGTATGGAGTAAAGAGACTTCAGCGTGAATTGATCGAGCCCGGTGAAGGAAAGGTTTTAGTGACTGGGGCAACGGGTGGTGTTGGTTCATTATCCACTCTGTTTCTATCTGAACTTGGGTATAATGTGGTGGCAGCCACCGGAAAGATGAATGAGGAATCCTTTCTGAAATTACTGGGAGCCAAAGAAGTCATTAATAGAGAACAAGTAACTAATGTCGGCCACAGTTTAATGCTGAGCAGAAAATGGAATGGAGCGATAGAAACTGTGGGTGGATCCATGCTGGATGCGGTGATCAGGCAGACTAATCATGATGGGGCTGTTGCCTGTTGCGGAAATATTCTTGGCCATGATCTGAATACCAATATTTTTCCCTTCATACTGCGTGGAGTCAGTTTACTTGGCATTGATTCGGCGATCTGTAAAATGCCAATGCGCCTGAAGATCTGGAATACCATATCAAAGATCGATGTATCCAAACTACCAAACCGGTTTATTACGACGGTTCATCTCGAAGGATTGCAAAATGAGGTTGAGAGAATTCTAAAAGGTGGGCAGGTTGGAAGAGTTCTTGTGATTCACGATTAAAAGAAAAGCCCGCTGAGTTAACAGCGGGCTTAGATAATCACAAAACAGCGGTCAAACTGCATTGTGGAAGTTATGGGTATTTAATAAAGAAAATTCTTTTCAAGCTACTTTTTGGGCAACGTTGGCCAATTCCGAAGCCTTGTTTAATGGGATCGATAATTCCTGAACCGTTACCGGTTTTAAAAGGAAGTCTATATAATCAGTACTCTGTGCATTCTTTAGAACTGAAGGAGAACGGTCACCGGATAAAAATATCACCGGGATATCCATGAATTTTTCCCGAATCATTTTTACGGTTTGAATACCATTCAGTTGTCCGGCCAATTGTACATCTATAAGTAAGATCTCGGGATTAAGTTCCTGAATTTTTTCCAGGGTCTCTTCTCCACTCACTGCTTTACCGATCACTTCATATCCCAGACGTTCAACCATTTTCTGTTCCACTACTGATAATAGCGGATCGTCTTCAACAATCATTACTTTTTTAAATGGTCCCATAATAAGCCTCTAGTATTAAAATTTTCTAATGTTAATATATTAGAAGTTTTTAATAAAAGCAACGAAGGCGTGAAATATCTTTTTAAAAGCTGAGTTAAGTTATTGTAGATCAATAGGTAATTGTACGTAGAAAGGCTTGCTTCGAGGAACCTTAGAGGCTGGTTCTCCACTCATTGAGAGCCTTGAATGATGGAGCCATCCTGGAGCCATACCAACTGAACCATTCTCCGTTTACTAATTCTATTTTCGAGTCCGGGAAGTGCTCTTTGATCTCTTTGATATGCTTTTCTTTGAAGGGATAGGGTTCACTGCTTAGTAAAATAAGTTCCGGGGATAGTTCGGATAGTTCCTGAAGATCTGTATTGGGATATCTCGTGTGGTCTTTAAAAATATTGATCAGTCCATACTTACCCATTACATCATGTATGTAGGTATCATTACCAACTGTCTTCCATGGGTCTTTCCAGATCAAATATGCGGTGTTTAATCTTTTTGATTTAGGGCGTTCATTTAGAACCGCAGATATTTGAGAGGTGATCTTTTGGGCTGATTCTGAACGTCTCGTTCTCCTGCCTATCCGGTTTATTTCGACTAAAGCATCTTCAACTGTGCTTATTTCAGTGACCATGATCTCAGCGTGCGATTGCAGAGCAAGAATATCCTCTTCCCTGTTTTCCTCTTTATTCGCTATGATAAGGTCAGGTTTGAGTTCTGTTATTTTATCAATGTTAGGATTCTTGGTCCCACCAATGATCTCTATGTCTTGAACGATGTTTTCAGGATGAATACAAAATCGGGTTCGACCAATAAGTTGCTTTTTAAGGTCCAATTCGATCAACAATTCAGTAAGACTTGGTACGAGTGAGATAATTTTATTATATGGCAGTTCAGGCATAATGATGAATTATTTGTTCTGCCTGACGGGAATAGCTTCCCCCAAACAGGTTAGCATGGACAAGTATAGGATAAAGATTGCATAGCTTAATTCTGTCCTCAAATCCTTCTTCTACAGGATATTCTTCATTATATCCATCGTAGAAATCACCAGAGAATCCTCCAAAAAGACGGGTCATGCTGAGGTCCATCTCTCTGTGGCCATAATATACAGCCGGGTCAAATATGGATGCGTTGCCATTGTTGTCGAACATATAATTACCGCTCCAAAGATCACCATGTAAAAGAGCCGGTTTTTCTTGAGGAAAAATATGTCCGAGTTTACCGTAGAGTTTCTGAATTGATCCAAATAAAGAGCGTTCTATCTTATCATTTTCTATCGCCAATTGAATCTGGGGTTCAATACGCTCAATGGCAAAGAAGTCACTCCAATTGGAGTGTTTGGTATTTGATTGATGAAGTTTGCCAATAAAATTGTCATGATCCAGGCCAAAATAATCGGAAGTATTCTTGTGCAGAAGAGCAAGTTGGCGGCCAAATTGAAATGACGAATGTTTACTCTTTGATCCTTCATTCACCCACTCCATGATCAGGAAGGATTCGCCAAAAGTGACAGTATTGGGTATATGTAAACCTGATTCAGCCTCAGAAAGGATCTTCAATCCCTTAGCTTCCTTTGAAAACATGGTAGGGTCAGCGTTTACATTCCATTTGATAAAGTAATTGACTCCATTATCTAAAGTGATCTGAGCAGCGTTATTAATGTCACCCCCATGAACAGATTTTAGATCAGCTATATCAGCATCGAAGTGTCCTTTAACTTTTTTATTTATGGATTCAGGTAACATAATCAATCTTCGATATGTGCTTTTAGTTCGTTTAGCAAGGTCTCTGAACTTCGTTCCAGGACATTGAATACGTTTTTAAATCCGTCCAAGCCCCCATAATAGGGATCTGGAACATCTTTCATACCAGGATTGGGATCATATTCGCGCATCATTTTAACCTTATGTCCATATTTGTTTTTGGTATCCAGGTCCAGAATATTTCTGTGATTCTCAGAATCCATTGCCAGAATAAGATCGAACTCTTCAAGGTCTGCATATTCAAATTTGCGTGCCTTGGAAGGCAAATGAATCCCTCGTTTGTTAGCGGTTGCCTGACTTTTACTATTGGCAGATTCACCGACATGGTAAGCCGCAGTTCCTGCTGAATCGATATAAAAGTAATTCTGTAATCCTTCTTCTTTCACTTTATGCAGAAAAATACCTTCAGCCGTGGGGCTTCTGCATATATTGCCTAGGCAAACGAACACGAGTTTAAAGGGGTCTTCTTGAGTAATAGGTCTCATTATTTATCAAAATAGGTTTGTGAATGAATAGTGCTCAAAAGTTAAGGGTTATAAAATTAGCAGTCATATTTAATAAGGGAAACTGTCTGCAGTTGAGTTCCGGATATTTTTCATGGAAGTAAGTACAGGCTTTTCAATCATATTTTGTATATTTGAGGCTTAAAACGATACGCCTGAACTAAGTTTTTTATGGCAAAAAAATTCAAAGAAGTTAAACATTTAAGCTTCCCTAAATCAGAAGTCGAAATTCTGAATTGGTGGAAGGAACACAAGATCTTTAACAAAAGTGTAAAGACTCGCGAGGATGGTATACCATTTACCTTTTTTGAAGGTCCCCCCACTGCAAACGGGAAGCCGGGTATACACCACGTAATGGCAAGAACTGTCAAGGATATGTTCTGCCGCTACAAAACACTTAAGGGATTTCGTGTTGAGCGGAAAGCCGGTTGGGATACGCACGGCCTGCCTGTTGAGATCGAGATTGAAAAGGCTTTGGGACTTGAGGGAAGAGCTCAGGTTGAAGAATACGGCATTGATAAATACAACGCAGAGTGCCGCAAAAGTGTACTCAAGTACAAAGATCTCTGGGATGACCTTACCTCAAGAATGGGATACTGGGTGGATCAGGATGATCCATACGTAACCTTTGAGAATAATTATATCGAATCCGTTTGGTGGGCTTTTAATAAGCTGTACAAAAAAGGCCTGGTTTATAAAGGATATAAAATACAGTGGTACTCACCTGGAAGCGGAACTGTACTGTCTTCTCATGAGGTAAGCCTTGGATATAAAGAAACTCAGGATCCATCAATATATGTGAAGTTTAAGTCGGATGAAGCCGACAATACCTTCTTCCTGGCCTGGACAACCACCCCCTGGACCATCGTTTCTAACATGGCTTTAGCTGTAAATCCAAATCTGGATTACGTTAAGGTTGATCATCATGATGAAACCCTCATCATGGCTAAAGATTGTGTGGATGAGGTGCTAGAAGAAGACTATACCATTCTGGAAGAGTTCGAAAGGAACCGCGTTGATAGGCAAGACCTACCAGCCAGTTTTTGATTTTGCTTTCGAAGAATTTGAAAAACATGAAGCCTGGAGGGTGATACCTGCCGATTACGTTAATACTGAAGACGGTACAGGCGTGGTTCATACAGCTCCCGCATTTGGTGCAGATGACTATGATTCTTGCCAAAAAGCAGAAATTCCGATGTTTAACCCAATTGACAGGGAAGGAAAGTTCACTGCGCAGGCACCCGATTTTGAAGGGCAATGGTTTAAAGAAGCGGATAAGGATATCGCCCGTTCTATCAAAGACAAAGGGATGATGTACAAGCACGAAACCATGGTTCACAACTACCCGTTTGACTGGAGAAAGGGAACACCGCTGATGTCCTATCCGGTAGAATCCTGGTTCATTGAAACCACTAAGGTTAAAGACCGAATGGTTGAGTTGAATAAAAAGATCAATTGGAAACCGGAAAGTACGGGTACCGGACGTTTTGGAACCTGGCTTGAAAACAACGTTGATTGGGCCGTTTCACGCCAAAGATATTGGGGAACACCGCTTCCGATCTGGGTAAGCGACAAAGACCCTGAGTATGTTGAGTGTATCGGAAGTATTGCCAAATTGAAGGAAAAAGCCGGATTGGATGAGGATGCTGAGATCGATCTTCACCGTCCTTATATAGATGATATCACCTGGGAAGCTCCGGATGGCGGCACCATGCGTAGAATTCCGGATCTGCTGGATGTCTGGTTTGATTCCGGCGCCATGCCGTTTGCACAATGGCACTACCCGTTTGATAATGATCACGATTTTCAGGTAAACTATCCTGCTGACTTTATTGCTGAGGGCGTTGATCAAACCCGTGGATGGTTTTACACGCTGCACGCATTGGGAACCATGTTGTTCAATGAGGAGGCATACAAAAATGTAGTCTCCAACGGATTGGTTCTGGATGAGAACGGCGAAAAAATGAGTAAGTCCAAAGGTAATTCCGTTGATCCATTTGAGGTCATACAGGAATTTGGTGCTGATACCGTTCGCTGGTATATGATGAGTAATTCCTCTCCATGGGAAAATCTTAAGTTCAGTTATGATGGACTAAAAGAAGTTCAGCGAAAATTCTTCAACACCATCGTGAACACGTACTCATTCTTCGCGATGTATGCCAACATTGACGGATTTACTTTTTCAGGCACAGCCATTCCAAATGCTGACCGACCTGAAATTGATAAGTGGATCATTTCCCGACTTAACACAACCGTTAAGCTTGTAGAAGAACATCTTGAAGATTACGAACCCACCAAAGCAGCTCGGGAACTCGAGAATTTTGTTGAGGAACTAAGTAACTGGTACGTTCGCAGAAATCGGCGCCGTTTCTGGAAGGAAGGCAGTACGTTAGATAAAACTGCCGCCTATCAAACCTTATATGAATGTTTGCTGAACCTCAGTAAGCTGGTCAGTCCGATAGCCCCGTTTATGGGTGAGTGGCTTTATCAGAAGCTGAATGAAGTGACCGGACATGACGAGGAATCGGTTCACCTGTCGTTCTTCCCAACAGTGGAAGAAACAGCCATCAATAAGGGCCTTGAGCATAAAATGGAGATGGCCAGATTGATTTCATATATTGTGCTACGAGTACGGAATCAGATCGAGATGAACGTACGCCAGCCTTTGGGCCGCATTATTCTGCCGATCAAAGATGAAAGTGAGCGACAGGCTATTGAATCGGTTCGGGATATTATACTGGAAGAGGTGAATGTTAAAGACATTCAGTTTGTAGACGATGATTCCGGAATTGTACGAAAAATCAGCTAAGCCAAATTATCCGGTATTGGGTAAGCGCTTAGGACCTAAGATGAAGGCTGTTGCAGCTAAGGTAAATCAGTTATCTACAGAAGAGATCACTGAGTTTGAAAAAAATGGCTGGATCGATCTTGATATTGACGATGAGACCATTCGCATTGATTCAGAGGGACTCGAGATCGTGCGAACAGGACTTGAAGGCTGGACGGTTGAGACTGAAAAAGGACTCAGCGTGGCTGTTGATACAGCATTGAGTGAAGAACTTATTCAGGAAGGTATAGCCCGGGAGTTTGTAAATCGTATTCAAAACATGCGTAAAGAAGCGAACTTCGAGGTAACCGACCGTATAGCTATTGGATTTACGGGATCTGATACGATTAAGGAAGCTGTTGTTTCCATGAGTGATTATATTAAGAAGGAAACTTTGGCTGAAGAAATTCAAATTAAAGAACTGGACGTTTCAGATTTTACGAAAACCTGGGAAATTGGAGAGGAAGAGTGCACCATCTCCATCCGAAGAAATATTAATTCATAATCTAAGCAGCTATGGCTACAAACGAATCAAAGAACGACGAAAGAGTATCACCATACAGCGATGAAGAGCTGGAATATTTTCGCGAGATCATCATCAAGAAGATGGAGGATGCAGAAGAAGAAGTAAATGCTTTGCAACGTACGCTGCGTGAAAGTATGGAAAATGCTTCGGATGAATCGGCCTATTCTTATCACATGGCTGATGCCGGTACGGATGCGCAGGAGCGAGAAAAGACCTATATGCTTTTCAACCGAACCAAGAAATTCATCCAATATCTGGATGATGCCCTGAAAAGAATTGATAACAAGACTTACGGTGTGTGTAAAGTAACCGGCAAGAAGATCTCTAAAGGACGACTTGAAGCGGTTCCTCATACTCAGTTGAGTATCGATGCTAAATTAAAACGCAGATAAGCGAACCGGTTTGAACCGACAAAAATTAACCGCCCTTATTGTACCGGCTATTGTTGTGCTGGGGATAGATCAGTTTACGAAATGGCTGATCCGAACCACACCGGAACTTCAGAATAAAGTGCTGATCGATGGCTGGTTACAGTTTTATTTTACAAAGAATCCCGGTATGGCTCTGGGTATCGACTTTCTGTCGACACCGGTAGTCAGCATTGTGGCAATTCTTGCCGTAACAGGAATCCTTATCTACATCCTGAAAAATATTGAACAGGCCGGTATAGGTTATCTGGTCTGTATGGGACTGATCATTGGCGGGGCTTTTGGTAATATCGCCGATCGTTTGTTTATGGCACTCATCATGGATTACGGCGGGGTGCTTGATGGACATGTAGTTGATTTCATCTACTTTTCTCTTCAGATCGGAGACTGGACGGTCTTTCCTTACATCTTTAATGTAGCCGACATAGCTATTTCTGTTTCCATTATCTTGCTGATCCTTTTCAACAAGCGTTTTCTTATTAATAACGATGGAAAAATGGCTGTAAATGAACCTGATGCCGAAATAGAAGGTGGTCAGATAAGTCAGGAATTTTCCGGAGATAAGTGAATAACAGATTGATAAGGCAGCCTATTCTTTCTACCTATCTATAGATCTCTACCAGCTACTTATATTTACTCTTCGGTGTGCGTTTGGTGAGACGAGGACGAGAAGTCAAAATTGGGACTGATCGGTACCTGATCCACAATCTCCAGTCCAAAGCTTTTAATACCAATTCTCTTAACCGGATTATTGCTCATTAAGCGCAGTTTACGAATTCCCAGCGAGCGAAGGATTTGAGCTCCCACACCATAATCTCTTGCATCACCTCTTGGTGAGATGTCCTCTTCGTTACTTTCCAGCTTCCCTTTTTGAAGAGCTTTCAGGGTTTTAAGTTGATTTACAAGCACTGAGCCGCGTTGGTTTCGGTTCATATAAAGAACTACACCTTTACCCTCACGTTCAACTTGTAGCATAGCCTGATGAAGCTGCTCACTGGTGTCTTTATTTCGGGCACCAAAAATATCGCCGATCAGATCGGACGAGTGAACACGCGTCAAAACCGGTTCCTCTTTGTTCCAGGTACCTTTGGTTAAGGCAAGGTGGATATCCCCAGTCAGTTTTTCCTTGAAAGCACGAAGACTGAAGTCACCGTACATGGTAGGAAGATTTACATCCATCACTTCATGAACCAGAGTCTCATTTTCATTTCGGTAAGCAATGAGATCCTTTATAGTGATGATCTTCATCTCAAACTCTTTGGCCATTTTAATGAGTTCAGGAACCCGAGCCATCTCTCCATCTTCCTTCATGATCTCACAAATGATCCCTACAGGCTTCAATCCGGCAAGTCGGGCTAAGTCGATAGCAGCTTCGGTGTGCCCGGCACGACGGAGTACACCGCCTTCCACAGCAAGCAGAGGGAAAACGTGTCCGGGACGTCTGAAATCAACCGGTTTGGAATCATCGCTTGCCAGTTCACGAATGGTATTCGCTCTGTCAGCCGCAGATATTCCGGTGGTAGTAAGTCGCTTATGATCGATGGAAATAGTGAAATTAGCTTCGTCAGGATCCGCTCCTTCCTGAACCATGTGCTTTAGCTTCAGCTTATCCGCTTTTTCCTTGGTGATAGGAGCACAGACCAAACCGCGGCCGTGAGTTATCATTAAATTAATGGCATCGTTGGTCACCATTTCGGCGGACATAAGAAAATCGCCCTCATTCTCACGGTCCTCATCATCCACAACAATGACTATCTTGCCATTTTTAATGTCTTCAATAGCTTCCGGGATGGTGTTGAACGTAAACTCCTGACTCATAGCGAATGGATATAAAACTTGATGAGGACGAATTGTTATAGGTCGAAAACTCCTTTAAAAGAGCTATTCGATCACTTATCCTTTTTGTTAGGATTTACATCGGTGATAGCAGATTTAAGCATACGGATCTTGGTTCCGCTGTCAACATCAACCAAGACTTCATTCTCTTCGATCTTGTCGAGAATACCGATGATACCGGATGAAGTAACGATCTTATCACCCTTTTTCATTTCCTCAACCATCTTTTGAATCTCTTTTTGGCGCTTACTTTGCGGCCGGATGATAAAGAAATAGAAGACCAGAAATATGGCACCCAGGAATACCAGGTTAAGGATACCGGCACTTTCATCACCGGGTTGACCCATCAAAAATAAAGGTAGAAACTGCATAAAATGAATTTATTGTAAGATTTAATTTTCCGGTGTGAAGATACGATATTCTGAGGATAATGACGATTATTAAACGTCAGTCTATTCTGAAGCTTTAATTCCAGTGGGTATGCAGGCCAAAATTAAGTCAATTAATCAAACAGCGATTTCAGGAATTTCTGATGGCGTTCCTTATTCTTAAGGATGAGTAGTGGTATTCCAAAGGAATAATAGGTCATTTTATCTGTGAAGTCATCCCGTAATATGCTGGTGATCTTTTTGGTTGATTTGGCACCTACAATAATTAAGTCGGCCTGATTTCGAACGGCTTCATCATAAACCTCATCACCAAGGCGACCTTCTTTATGCAGGGTTAGCGTGAAGTCAACCTCATTGGGAATATTATTATCGTTTTTAAATTCAGATTTTTGCTCCTCAATGTGGTCTCTTATTTTCTTCTTTTCCTCATCCGAGGGCATATAAGGAAAGAAATGAGAAGGGTATTTAAAGATATGCTGAGCGCGGACTTTTCCGCTACTTTTTTGAATCATATTTTGGGCAAATGATACGGCATTTGCGGACTGTTCTGAAAAATCAACCGGTGCCAATATTGTATTCATGGCGTAGCGACTGTTTTCAGGAACAAACAGAATTGAAGCCGGAACATACTTAACAATTCGGCGTGCGATCACTCCTTCACCTATATAGCCGGTTTTCTTACCCATCATTAGCAGGTCAGGATCCATGGTTTTCATCATATCTATGATCTGATCAGTGGGGCGACCTTTTTTAAGGATCAACCGTGTTTCAACGGATTCATCGTCAAATTCCTTGTCGATCTTTTTGTTGAGTTCTCCTCTTATCACATCTTCAAAATCATCCGTGTTTTTCAGAGCTGGAAACAGTTCAACCATTTCTTCGGCAACCGATCCGGATTCTATAACGTGAAAGAAATGATATGGTTTTTGGCTTTATAACTGAAGTCAGGAAACGGGCGTATCCAATAAGGATATCATCCATCTTTGAAAGATCTAAACAAATGAACCAGTGGTCTAAATTCTTCATAACAATCTCCTTATTGATCTTTGTCTTTTTGTTGATTCTTGATGGCATCTTCAACCAGCCTTTTATAGGAATCTCGATCTTTATCCTTAACGCGTTGCTGATTTTCTTTGTATTCCCGTTTTAATCCCTGATGTAAACTATAACACATCACAAGTAAGATCAGGGCAAATGGCAGTCCTGTACTGATTGAAGCCGTTTGTAATGCAGTTAATCCGCCGCCTATTAATAATATTGCTGCAACAAGCCCCTCTGTTTGAGCCCAGAAAATTCGTTGCCCGACCGGGGCGTCCAGTTTACCGCCACTAGTCAGCCCATCAATGACCAATGAACCGGAATCTGATGAAGTGACGAAGAAACTCAGTATCAGTACAATGGCAATGATGGAAGTGACAATTTCGAGAGGAAATTGCTCAAGAAAGACAAATAAAGCAGTTGCTACGTTTTCGTTTACCGCGTCACCAATTGTGCCGATCCCCGACATTTCGAGATTGATTGCAGATCCACCGAAAGCTGACATCCATAGAAAAGTAATGATACTTGGTACGATCAAAACGCCAAGGACAAATTCTTTAACGGTTCGTCCTTTTGATATTCTCGCGATAAACATGCCTACATAAGGTGACCATGAAATCCACCAGGCCCAGTAAAAGATCGTCCATGATGACTGCCAGTTGGTGCCGGAGTAGGATTCCGTCCAGAAACTAAAAGTAGCTACTGAACTGATGTATCCTCCAAAGTTTTGAATGAATGAATCAAAAATGTAGATGGTCGGTCCGACAAAGATTACAAATACGAGAAAAAGAGCTGCAATGCGAACGTTCAATTCACTTAAAACACGAACTCCTTTGTCGATCCCTAATACTACAGAAACAGTCGCAACACCTGTAATAACTACAATGATGCCTACCTGTACGAAGATGTTATCAGGAAAGCCAAAAACGTGTTCGAGTCCGGCACTAACCTGCAAGACACCTAAACCCAGCGAAGTGGCCAGTCCAAATAAAGTTGCCAATACAGCAAGTGTATCAATGACATCGCCCATCCATCCCTTGATCCGGTCACCGATCAACGGATAAAAAACCGAACGAAATGACAAAGGAAGTCCCCTGTTGAAGGCAAAGAAACCAAGAGAGAGTCCTACAACCGCGTAAATGGCCCAGGCATGAAATCCCCAGTGAAGATAGGTCAGATTCATAGCTTGCTGAGCAGCTTCAGGTGTTCCACCCTCAGCCATTGGTGGTGACAGATAGTGAAAGATCGGTTCAGCAACCGACCAGAACATAATACCAATTCCCATTCCGGCACTGAAAAGCATAGCAAACCATGCCATAGTGCTGAAGTCAGTATCAGCATCATCTCCGCCAAGTTTTATGTTTCCAAACCGACTAAAGGCTATAAATAATGAGAACACAATAAATACGTTCACAACGATCACAAAGAACCAGCCGGCATTATCCGTGATCGCAGTTTGTACTCCATTGAAAAACTCTTCTGCCTGATCGCCAAGAAAAAGCGTAGAAGCGATCATGGCTGTTATTAAAACTATTGCGACGAAAACCGGTTTATGAATATCAAAGTATTTTTTAATGCCTTTGCGTTCGCCTTTAGGTTTTTCGTCTCCTCGAATGGCCATTATTGAGTTTTAAATGTTAAAAAATTGGCTTAAGGAATATATGACACTACCCATCGAAAATAGTAAAAAGCCTTTCTCAGTAGTGCTCAATGATTTCTTATAATTACATTTATAATTACAAGAAATAGTTAAATACAATTCAACTTGAGTTTATGGGTTGTTAAATGCCCAAAATTAAGGCCTGAAGGCTACATAAATTAAGAGCCACTATCAAATTGGTATAGAATTGATTCAAACTGAGTTGAAACTCAGTTTGATATACAATAAAAAAGGCTTCAAAAGAATGAACTTCGAAGCCTTTTTATAGAAAATTAGAGTCTGTCTTAAGACGTTACTTATTATCTTTTCTCAAAATGTTGAGTCCATCGGTTCCATTAGCAAGTATGATGAATTTACCATCAGTTTTTACAAAGTTGGCTGAACCGCTACCGCTTTTCCAGCCGTAAACTTCTTCAGGATCCTTATTTCCACTTCGGGCAATCGTTGTAATGAATAACCCATCGGTGCCATTTGCTATATAAACGTATTGTCCGTCAACAGTTACACCATTGGATGCATCATCGCCTTGCGGATTGAATTCATAAACAGGATCTGTTCCGGTATTGAATTTATACCCTTTAACTCCCTGGTCTCCCAAAGCAGCATATGTAATTGCTGCTGTATGTTCTAGTCATACATTTTTGCCATCAACAGGAGAAACTGTAAATGGTGTTTGATAATTAACGGTTGTCCCTTTTTTGAAATCCATAATGGTGAAGTTGGCCTTATGGTCACTTGTCAGGTTTAGTCCTATGATGTCATCCTGCCGGCGATCAATGCTTTTCGAAAAGTTATTGTCTACCCGGTCTGTGATCTCAAAATTTCTTTTACTAAGTTCATAATAGCCACCCCCTGTTGCACCCGCTGCTACGTATAATGACTGGCCGGGAAAGTCCACAATGTCATTACCTGAAAAACTTGGGAGTGGAATTTCTTTGTAGTTATTGTCTTCAAATTCTCCTTTGTCAATTCCAAGTTCTCCTATGATAGCTCCGTTATGATCTGCGGTACTGTAACCGGAGCTTGAGACATCCCGGCCTCCCGTTATCCAAAGAAGCTTGTTGTTTTCTTCAACGTCAAGGCCGTTTATATCGGTGTCATCAAAGGTGATGGAAGAAACGAGACTTGGATTTTCCTCATCACGAATGTCAATAATATCAACGAGCTCCACCATACTCACTACCGTTTAGATGGTAGGAGATATAAACCTTATTGGCCCTGAGTTCAATACTGGTTGCGCTAAGTGTGCTTCCATTCACAACCGGTGAAGCTACATTGGCGACAAGACTAAACGAGTCACCGCCGGCATTCAATTCTGTGATTTTAGACCTTGTAGAGTCAAGGATAATTGGTTGATTGATGATCTGAATTCTTTCACTAAGTGACTCAAGATCGTTGTTAATCTCGACCTTATAGTTGTTGTTATCACTGTTAGACAGGATATCACAGGCACCGAATGTGGTTGCCACTAAAAAAATTACAAGCACATGTTTTACATTTCCCATATCAATTAAACCCCTTAAAGCTGAAAACTATAGTTTTATTCTAAGTTGAATTTAACGAGAAGCGCGGTAATATGTTTATAGAATTTTTTAAGGAGCATCAATCCGAAAGCTAACTGGCATCAGACTTTCGTAAAATTGAATACTGCTATTTCGAAATGATAAATTAATTAATATAATAGGTGTATATTTTATTAAGATGCTTTGGAATATTAATTGGCAATTTAAAACAGGGGTTTATAAATGGGTTTGAGTGACCTGTTCTTGCAAGTTGCAAAAGGGGAATTTGAAAACGAAGGGGCTTTAGCTGAAATCGATCAGGCTCAGTCTGATTCAATAGCTTTGGTTCATAAAAATATTTCGTGGTCCTACGAAGAATTGTTTTCTCGGGTTGATAAACTGGCTGCTCATCTGCAGGCAATTGGTGTTGCTCCAAATGACATCATCGGTGTATATACCGATCGTTCAACAGAAATGATGGTTAGCATACTTGGTATACTTAAAGCCGGAGCGGCCTTTCTTCCACTTGATCCTCAGTATCCTGAAGAACGCATTAGGTTCATGGTTGAGGATACCGGTACAAGTCTGATCTTGTCACAGGAACAATATCGGGGAACCCTTAAGAATTTTGATGCAAATATATTTTTTGTTGATAGTGACTGGAATGATATCGAGACGACCAAGGATGATTATCAGCTCCCGGAAGTTAGAACCGATGATCTGGCCTATATAATTTACACCTCCGGCTCAACGGGGACTCCAAAGGGAGTGATGATCACCTTTGGAAATTTACTTAGCTATACTGTGATGGCCGTTGATGAATATAAGCTTACTGCTGAAGATAATACCCTGCAGTTTGGTACCATGAATTTTGATGTGTTTACTGAAGAGGTATTTCCCACTTTCTTAGCGGGTGGTACTCTTGTTCTGCGAAACGAGGCTTCCGCTCTTGGGGGAAATTCATTCTGGTCATTTATTGAAAAGCATCAGATCTCTTTTATAACCCTGCCAACTGCTTTCTGGCACACCTTATGTACACAACTTGATTATGAACAGGCTAAAATGGCCAGTTCCGTTAAACTTTTGGTATTTGGTGGTGAGGCTATGTCTGAACATATGCTGGAGTTATGGCAAAAATATTTTGGATCTGAAGTGCGGTTGATCAATACCTATGGCCCAAGTGAAACCACGGTAGTTGTAACCGGATTTGACTGTCAGGACTTTGATGGAACCAAAGGTAAAGTTCCGATCGGAAAGCCGTTTAATAATGTAGAGTGTTACATACTTGATGAGGAACTTCAGCCCTGTGCCCCCGGAAAACGAGGAGAGCTTTATATTGCCGGACCTCAGGTTGCCAAAGGTTATTTGAACAGGCAGGAACTTACTTCAGAACGGTTCATAAAGAATCCATTCAATGCGGGCCGTTTTTGGATCATGTATAAAACCGGGGATATTTGCACGTATCTGCCAGATGGAAATATTGCTTTTGAAGGCAGAAACGATTCTCAAGTTAAACTGAGGGGTCTAAGAATTGAACTTGGTGAAATAGAGACCGCTATAAATCGTCTGGATTCGGTGAAGGAATCGGTGGTTATTTTGAGGGAAGACAGTCCGGGTGATAAGAAGATCGTGGCATATTTGGTTGCTTCCGGTGAGAGCTTCGATCCAAAGCTAATTAGGCAAGAACTAAAAAATGTTCTGGCCGGCTACATGATCCCATCTGCTTTTGTACCACTGGAAAAGATTCCGTTGACGACCAATGGTAAAGTTAATAGGAGAATTCTACCCCCTCCCGAAAGAAAACATTTGGCTAGTGGAACTGATGTGAAGTTGCCTGAAAATACCCTCGAGGAAACTCTGCTTGGTATTTGGGAAAATGTGGTAAATGTATCTCCTATCAGTGTTGAAGATAATTTCTTTGACATCGGTGGACATTCACTAATAGCTGTCCAGCTTTTTGATGATATCAGAAACCGGATCGGAGTAGACCTTCCATTGGCTGCTTTATTTGAAGCGCCAACTATTAGAGAACTGGCGGATTATATAAAAGGAGAGGAAGATGAACTATTAACGGTGTCTGCTTCTCCAATGGTGAGGATCAACGAAAAAGGAACGCAAGTACCTTTTTATTGTATTCATGGTCACTTTGGTAATGTACTGAACTTTGCTGCGCTTTCGCGTGAACTTGGAAAAGATCAACCGTTTTACGGCTTGCAAGGTATTGGTTTTGGCGGTGTCGAAATTCCTTTAACCAGAATTGAAGAGATCGCGGAAAGATACGTTAGGGAAATCAAAGCTATACAATCTGAAGGGCCTTATTCTCTTGGTGGTTATTGTTATGGCACATTGGTTGCTTTGGAAGTAGCTAAACAGTTAAAGCGAAACGAAGATGAGATCGCACATCTTGTAATGTTCGACCCTCAGCCTAACCTGTATCCTGAACTGCTTGAACGAGATGTATTACATGATTTCGAAGATCTTAAAAAAAGACAAAGGGCAGAGATTATAAAAAATGAGATAACCGGTAAGTCAATACTTAAGAAAGCGGAATATTTTACCTTCAGGCTCAGGGATCGACTGATTTCGGATCTTTATGTGAACGGAATCAAGTTCTTTAAAAAGGTAGGTCGCCCAACCGGAATGAAGTTGCCAAAAATTTTGAGGGATGTTGAGTACACTAACTTTGTAGCTATGAATGAATATAATGTAAAAGGGCCATGGGAAGGTGATATTGACATGATCATGTCGAAGCCGGTGGTTGATGGATATTCAGATCAACCAGAAGATGATTGGTCAGCAATGGCAACAGGACAGGTACATGTGCATTTCATTGAAGACAATGGGGTGATTGCAGGTGGAGAGATGTTTAAAAAACCTTATGTATATAAAACAGCAGAGAAACTTAAGTCTGTCTTGCAAACTAAGAATAAAGATTTAAATTATGTCACCAGTAAAAATGGGGAAGTAAAATACGGGTAGAACAATTTAATGGATATAATTCTGAAGAAGCACATCCCTCTTACCAAAAGAGATATCCATATCTGGAAATTTGAAATTGATGCGGCTGTTGAAGATCTATCCGTGTATCAGACTCTACTTAATAAATATGAAGAGGGAAGAGCTTCAAAGTTTAAGTTCAGCGAAGATCGTGAACGTTTTTTATGGGGCAGAATACTGCTTAAACGATTATTGGGAGCCTATCTTGATGAAAATACGGAAGCCATCATTTTGAACTCCACCTCGGGTGGGAAGCCATTCTTAGAAAAAAAAGAACATCAGCATATACAATTTAATGTTAGTCACTCAGGTAATATTATCATTCTTGGCTTCTCCAGGTCACCGATCGGTGTTGATGTTGAAATGATAAGCAGGCAAGTTGACATCGATAGGGTTAGCAGAAATTACTTTTCAATGGATGAAAGGAAGGCGATTGATAGGGTTTCAGAGGAGAGTAAGGAGATCATATTTTTTGATATCTGGACTAAAAAGGAAGCCGTGATCAAAGGCATTGGAAAAGGACTTGGGATCCCACTGAAAAGTTTCAATGTGTTGGATGATGAAGGTCACGTGAAATGGAAACCCGAGAGCAAAGCATCTACATCAGATTGGTATGTTCACTATGTAGATGTTAAGCCCGCTTATAAAGCGGCATTTGCAACATCCATCGAAGACTTTGAGTTAAGTTACTTCTCGCTTAACGAGTAAATTCCTGAAATTCTTTTATTTAATTCTGATGAAAGTTAGTGCCATCTTTTGCCTTATCTTTTATGATCTGAGCAGGTTCAAACCGGGGCCCGAAGGTATTTGAGTATTCGTTCAGTCTGTCCAATATATTCTGTACACCGGTCTGATCAATATAGCGGAATGGGCCTCCCAGGAATGGTGGAAATCCAAGACCTAAAATAGCACCCAGATCTCCGTCGGTTGGAGAGCTCAGAATTTCCTCTTGCAGGCACCATGCGGCTTCGTTGATCATGGTCAGGGCCATACGCATTTGGGCAGTTTCTTTATCAGGATTGCTCCGATTGGAGCCGCCGAAGTGTTTGTAGATCTCGGTGTTGACTTCTTTTTTCTTGCCGGAGAAGTATTTGTACATGCCGCGTTTGTTTTTGCGGCCTTTGTAACCGGCATCCAGTAATTCCTGAGCACGATTGGTGGTATCCACGCCGCGCTCGGCAAACATCTCTGACATGGTTTCAGCAACATGAGCCCCCACATCAATGCCTACTTCATCAAAGAGGGCCATGGGGCCAACCGGGAATCCCCAGTCTTTCATGATCTTATCGAGGAATTCGATAGAGGCGCCCTCTTCCAAAAGTTTGAGGGCTTCATTCATATAAGGAGCCAGAATTCGGGTGGTGTAGAAACCGGGGCCGTCTTTAACCACGATCACATTCTTACCTTGTTCAACACCGACCTTGAAAGCGGTTTGCACGACCCAATCAGCAGTTTGATCGGTGGTAATAATTTCAAGAAGTGGCATTTTTTGAACCGGTGAGAAGTAATGCATCCCGAGGATATTCTCCGGACGCTTGGCTCCTTTTGCAATTTCAGTGATCGGCAGCGAGGATGTGTTGGATGCAAAAATACAGTGATCTTGGGTAGCCGCTTCAACTTGTTTTACTATGTTCTGTTTGAGTTCCAGATTTTCAAAAACGGCTTCAATAACCAAATCAACAGAACCAAACCCATCGTAAGAATCAACCCCTGTAACTTTGCTGACCATTTTATCGCGTTCAAATTCAGAAATGATCCGCTTTTCAGCTTTTTCATTGAGTGATTTCCAGATTTCTTTTTCACCCTGCGCAGCCTGATCGATAGTTTGGTCTTTCAACAGCACATTGTAATCACCTTTATCCATGCTGACCTCTGCAATACCTGAACCCATTAAACCTGCACCAAGGACAGCTAATTTTTTCACGGGTTTTACCAAATCAGGATTTGGTACTTTTTTGGAAGCATTCATCCCGAAAAACAGGTTGACCAGATTTCGGGATTCCTGCGTTGCTCCTAATTCACCAAATAGGACCGTCTCATTTCCCAAGCCTTTTTCGAGTCCGTTCTTATATCCGTACTCTACTGCATCAATGATCTTAGGCGGAGCGGGATAATTTCCCTTGGTCTGCCCTGCCGTTTTCTTCCTGGCTTGTGAAAAGACGATCTTTCGCCCAAGAGGATTCCCTTCAAGCAGTTTTTCAACAAATGAGCGCTTATCACTCCGTTCAAATTTGCCTTCAGCAATTTTATGAATCCCTTTGATGGCAGCTGTTTCGATGGCATCCTTATGAGTGACCTCATCAACCAGTCCCATTTTCTTAGCCTGGCGGGTGTAGATATTCTTTCCGGTGAGCATGTAGGTCAGCGCTTTTTGGATGCCAATAAGTCGTGGCAATCGTTGCGTGCCACCGGTTCCTGGAAGCAAGCCAAGTTTTACCTCAGGTAGGGCAAATATCGTTTTTGAACTGTCGGAGCAAACCCGGTAATGGCAGGCGAAAGAAAGTTCGAGTCCGCCACCCATGCAGCTTCCATGAATAGCTACAGCAATGGGCTTTGCAAATTCCGCTATTCGGTTCAGGATCTCGTGTCCATCCTTACTGAGCTGTTCAATTTCTTCAGCCGTGTCTCTAGTCTGAAACATATCTATATCAGCCCCGGCGATAAAGTTATCCTTCTTACCTGAGATCAAAACCGCTCCTTTCAGATCGTTGTTAGACTCAAGCTTATCCAGAAAAGTTGAGAACTCCTCCATCATGGATTCATTCAGCTTATTCACCTTCTCACCCGGAAGATCGAGTGTGATGATGGCGACGTTGTCTTTTTGGGTGATGTTTAGGTAGCTCATGGTGTGGTTGTGTCGCGATATGGGTCGTGAAGATTGCGCCTACCGCAGGGGGAATGGTTGTGATGTTCAGATAACGCAGATGTATTAAAGCCTCTGAGGTCAAAACTTCGACCTCACCCCAACCCTCTCCTTCAGCAAGGAGAGGGCTTTTCGTGGCTGGTATTGATGTTTAAAAAGTTGATTCATGTTTCTCAGGTATAATTAAGAGTCCTCCTCCTTGTTGAAGGAGGAGACAGAGGAGGTGATGTAATGGGCTTCATTAAGATCTGATCTTGCTATATTTCAAGGCTTGTTCATGAAAGTTTTATATTGACTCACTGGTACTCCAGTTTTCGGAAACATAGCTTCGCTGGCAATATTGGTTGAGAACCTCCTACAGTTTTCTGAATCGAATGCATTTCAATGCCATTGAACTTAGTTAAGGAAGGTGTTCCTTTCGTTTAAATCTCTTTGTCTATTGTTCTCTTTTTGAAGGTGAATTTTTCCATCCACTTCGATAGCTAATTGAGCTTTGGGTACATAAAAATCCAATATATAAGAACCAATTCCATACTGTCGCTTAACCCTAAGTCCGCATAACTGTTTTTTGCAATTTTTTGCCAAAGTAATTCCTCTGGCTCATCGGTCATATTTTGACGAAGTTCTCGCCTAACATGCAATCTTCTCATGTTCTTTAGATCTATCAGGTTTTATTTGGAAGATTTTTCCTGGAGAAGGTAGTTGATATTGAGGTCTCTGTTAGACAAGTGAAGTCAAGGTTATGATGGTTGTTCATGTTAACTGTAAGGTGTTCAAAACTAATGTCTTCTGAGATTATTCAGGTTAACTCAAGACTTGACTCTCACCTTCAAATCCTCTCCTTCTCAAGGCAGAGGGCTTATATCGGCCGGCATTAGCAATGTTTTATTAGTTGTTGGAAATAATCATGTTACGATATTTAACTAAGAGTATGACTTTTAAGCCCTCGCATCCGGTTGCTGAAGGAGAAAACAAAAGGAGGTCGGAAGCCAAGGTGTCAAGTCCAATGATTTCAATTATTCCATACCTGTTTCTAGCACAATACGCAAGCCCTTGCCCACCTGCAGCACAGGCCGAAACTAAGGGCATATTTGCCGTCTTCCCGAATCAGGCGATTGGCGGCGGTGGTAACAAGCCGAACACCGGTGGCTCCAAATCGGATGCCCTAAAGAAAGTGAGCCACCCAGCGTGTTCAGCTTTTCGATTGGTATCTTGCCGACTTTTTTGTCTCTGTTCAGATGATTCTTTTGCCAAAGTATCAGAATCCAAGGCAGCCAGAACAGATAGAACCTGTCCGGCAAAAGCCTCGTGCAATTCGATCACATCTATGTCATTCAAGGTTAGGTTCATGGCATCCAAAACTTTTGGGATGGCATAGGCCGGACCCAGCAGCAACTCTTCACCCGGGATCCTGAGACACGAAGTTGTACTCACGTATGTAAGCTTTTGGTTTTAGTCCTAGTTCCAGTGCCGTTTGTTCTTCCATGATGAAACTGGCTGAAGCTCCATCCGTTAAAAAAGAAGAATTACCTGCCGTCACGGTTCCGTGGGGTTTGATGAAAGCCGGGCGCAGTTTTGTAAGTTTCTCCATAGAAGTATCTTCGCGAAATCCGTTATCGTGTTTTACTACCTCAAATTTAGGAGGCAGTTTGGCAGGAATGAGTTCCTCATCCAGTAACCCCTCTTCTGTTGCCTTTGCCGCCAAGTGGTGGGAACGCATGGCATATTCATCCTGATCATTCCGTGACTAATTCCAAAACGGGCGGCCATCCGGTCTGCACTTTCTCCCATCACTTCTCCGGTGGAGAATTCAGCAATGGCCGGTAACTCCGGAAGAAAATCCTTGAAACCCAAGTCCTTTGAAGAACTTCAGGAAATCGAGTCGGTGATTTATATTTCCTCGCTTCCAGTACCTTTTGCCGGAATTTCTTTCTGAACCTTACCGGAATGTCTGACATGGTTTCGGTTCCACTTGCCAGAATGATCTTTGCCTGTCCGGTTCGGATGAGATCCACGCCGCTTGCAATGGCCTGATTGGATGAGATGCACGCCATGGTTGTGGTGAATGCAGGTACGGTGTTAGGAATGCCGGCTCCCAGGGCACTTTCACGGGCTACATTGCTGGTTTTAACCTCTTGTATCACAGTACCCATGATCACGCGGTCAATATCTTTGCGGGTCAACAGGATTGCGTGCGATCAATCCATTCGATGGCCATTCGCCCGAGGTCGTAGGCCATCAGGTCATTATAATTGGTGCCGGACCGTTGAAAAGGAATGCGGCAGCCATCCACAATGACAGCATTGAAAGAGTTGTTATTCGTGTTACTCATAAAGTTCAGGATTTAGCAGGATGCTTAATTTGTTTGCTTATCTGATGGTCATATAATAGACAGAATCAGTTACATAAGTTAACAGTGTTAACCAATAAATCAAGATGTAGTGATTATTTTTCTTTGTCTGTGTTATGAATTGTTCTTATATTTGTCGCCCTTCAAGCAATTCGGGCGATTAGCTCAGTTGGCTAGAGCACCTCGTTTACACCGAGGGGGTCGGGGGTTCGAGTCCCTCATCGCCCACTTGAAAAGCTCGGTCAGATTATTGATCGACCGGCTTTTTTTTTGTGGTCCAGACGTGTTGAAAGGTCGATATGTTGTATGTTTATACATCACGTATTGACTGGTGTACGAGGTCAAAGTGAGGCTTGATAAGCCGGAAGGCTATATCGTAAAAAAGGATTGCCCGTACACATTTTATTTCTCAGGAGTCTGGACAGTACTTTAGGCCGCCGACAGGTGAGCAAGGATAAGACAAAAGGGTAGACGAAGGAGAAATAGTCAATGCACTACCGACAACCTAACCTTCTTCGTTATGGAACTTCGCAAACAGGCCATTGGCATCGATATTTCTAAACAAACCTTCACCGCTTGTCTGGGCAGCTTATCCCAGGATAGCTCTATTCAACTTAGCCCGGTACAGACGTTTGACAACTCTAAAAGCGGATTTAACCGATTACTTCGCTGGGCCAGGCCTATGATCGAGACGGACACTCCCGTGGTGTTTCTGATGGAATCAACCGGTGTGTATTATCAACACCTGGCTCATCATCTTCACCGAATAGGAAAGGCCGTGCATGTGGTTTTGCCCAACACGAGTGCTCATTACGGGAAGAGTCTGAATGTCAAAACAAAGACTGATGCGGTTGATGCGCAGGTATTAGCCCGATTTGGATTAGAACGCAGCCACAAACTATGGCGGCCTCCATCGCCCGTTCTCGCTGAGTTACGCAATCTGACGCGCTACTATGTGCAGCTGCAGGAGCAAAAGACCACCGTGAACAACATGGTGCAAAGCAAACAGGCTGCTCATCATGTGCAACCGTTTATTATCAGCAGCAATAAGCAGCTGGTTCGTCAGATCGACCGGCAAATCGAGCGATGTAAGCAGCAGATCGAACAGCTTATTGCCAGTGATCAGGCCTTGTCAGAGCGTGTAGACCAGCTGAGCAGTATTAAAGGAGTTGGGCGGTTAACGGTGGCGGTGATATTGGGCGAAACCCGGATGTTTGAAGGGATTGAAAATATACGCCAATTAGCCAGTTATGCCGGATATGATGTGGTGGAGCGCGAGTCGGGAACATCGGTAAAGGGTAAGACACGGATCTCGAAAAAAGGGAATCGCTATATTCGCAATGCCTTGTATTTTCCCGCCATGGTAGCCTGCCGGTTCAATCCGGACCTGAAGGAGTTTTACCAACGGGTCATTCAAAATAAACCTTCAAAAATGATTGGTCAGGTAGCTGTACAGCGTAAGCTGCTAGTACTTATGTACAGCCTATACAAAAATGGAACCCGTTACCAACAGGGCTATAACAACGTAGCCCCAACGCAAAGCATCGAGGCTACACAAGATAGTACGGGCTAAAGCACGTACTTCTTAAAGGAAACAGAATATAAATATTCTGTTCACATTTTACTTGTTATTCAATAGATGTGGCCTGTTGTTGCTTTTAACTGCCCCATAGACATCATTTATAACTGAAACAAGTTCTCGATCAAAATCAGTTAGCTTACTCACGTATGATGAACCGCTCAACTTGTTTACTGTAGTTGTTCTCAGCTCACTGTTCAGTGTTGTTTACGGCGTGTGAGTGATTCCACGGAATGCTGATCCGGACGATGTTTGAGGATGCCCGTAAAGTGTAGACCTAGCCATGACCTAGGAGTCGCCGAACTGATCCAGGATGAATATTTCAGCGTGGGATCGTACGGTACGGTCAATGATCGTGCTGTGGCTTCAGACGAGGAAGGCAATGTCTTTGTTGTGAACGATTACAATAAAAAGATCGAGGTTTTTGATAGAACCGGTGATCAAATTGGGAGCCTGGGCGGAGTTGGGAGTGATCCTGGGGATTACCAAAACCCGACGTATCTGAAAGTTCAGGATGGTCACCTTTACACCTTTGATAATTCATTTAACACGGGCTTATAAATACGAGCTTCCGGGGCGTGGACTTAGGTCTGTGGCGGAACTTGAAAATGCCATCAGTCAGCTGAGCATCGACTCACTGAAATCGGCAAAATCCGTTAAATTGGAGGTGACCCGCAGGTGGGAAAAACTGCCTTGTTGGTTTTCAGCTGGTGAAGAGTACGGAAGAGCGGCGGCTGATATTCTACTATAAGGTAGACGAAAACGGGAAGATCCTGTCAGATCAAATGTTGTCTGTTAATAACCGAAATCTGCATGTTGACCGAACGGTTGAACCCCCACTGATCATGATGCTACCATATGAACCTGAGGTTTTGGTTAAAACTGATTCCCAAGGCGGCATCTACAAAATAGACGCCAACCATTTCCTGATCACTGGTAATGGATGGTGCCGGGGCACCGAAATTGAATCGAGGTACTATCCTTTGGAAAAACACAACCTCATTCGTTCTGAAGTGGTAGAGTCTTTACACGGATACCTTCACGCCGCCAGGGCCATAAGAAGAGTTTCTTTGCCGGATGAATGGCCGAGCTCTCTCCCATGTTTTGATGGATGATACAGGGTCGGCTTGTGGGCTGCCTCCATGGTTTCGGATCCTGAGATCTATAAATGGTTTATTATACGCGCACTCCGGCGAGCCCTGAGCTGACATCTTTGTCACCCTTTCAAGAGATCTTCGTATAGAAAGCTGTGAAGGGCAAATCAGGTTTATATCAAAACGTTTAATTCGGCTGAGTATTCCGATCAGGTTTTAAGATATTCTTTAAAGTTTTAGTTACCCTAAAAGCCATATGTTTGTCTGAGATCAGTAGGCACGATTCAGGTCTCTATATTCGTGTTGGTGCTGATACTCATTTCGCTCTTTCATCGAACGATATTCTCTAACTGCTCTGCTACTCGTTTCGGTTTTTCTTGTTGCCCGTAAATTCAAGCTCTAAAGCTTGAGACCATTCAAACGCAGTTCGATTTCAACACAGAATGGGAATTCGTGTAAGAATATGGACACCACTATAACGGATGAACTGTTTGATCCAAATTCAGTGCAGTTCGAGTGGGAATCGATTCGCCTGCCACATACCGCGAATATTGAACCGCTGGTCATTCAGGATCAGCAGTGGCAGGGCGACAAGTTTTATCGAAAATTCTTTACGGTTGAGGAGTCAAACTTGAAGGCAAGCACATTACCCTGAAGTTTGAAGGAGCCATGCACGAAGCTGACATCTTCCTGAACGGTGAAAAAGTTGGATACAACGCAGGCGGTTATCTGCCTTTTGTGGTCGATATCTGAGAACACCTAAGCTTTGGGGAAGAAAATGCCCTGCTGGTTAAACTGAATAATGAGGATAATCTACCATCCCTCCGGGCAAAGCCATCGGAGGTTTTGGATTTCACTATTACGGCGGAATTTACCGGGATGTGTATCCTGATAGTCGAAGATAAACTTAGAATCCCTGACCCGATCGAAGCAAACCGGGTGGCTGCCGGTGGACTGCTGGTTTCTTATGGAAAATGTGTCTAATGAAGAGGCCACCGTTTCGGTTCAAACCGATATCGAAAATATCAAGAGCTGAGTCAGCTGATGCCGATTTAATATATATCCTGCAGGATGTTGACGGTAATACAGTAGCATTATCAGAAGCAATGGTGTCAGTCTCATCCGAGTTCCAATATCCTTCACACTGAGAAATTATTGGTTCAGGATCCGAACCTTTGGTCACCGGCAACACCAGATCTGTACACTCTTACGGTACAGCTTTATGACGGGGGTAAACTGATCGACAGTGAGCAACAGCGAATCGGGATCAGAACCTTTGGCTTTGATGAGGACAATCAGTTTGTTCTGAATGGAGAGCGGTTATATTTGCGGGGTACGAATCGCCATCAGGATTACCCGTACATCGGCTATGCCCTTTCTGATGAAGCTCAGTACCGCGATGCCTACAAGATCAAGGAAGCTGGATTTCAATTTCATACGTATTGCACATTATCCGCCCGGATCCTGCATTTCCTGAAAGCCGCTGATGAACTGGGACTATTGTTTATGGATGCTATTCCCGGTTGGCAGTATTATGAGGACGGCTTCTTTGCGAGAACGTGCCCTGAATGACGTTCAGAAAAATGGTTCGCAGACGACCGGTAACCACCCCAGCATTATTTTCTGGGAGGCCTCACTGAATGAATCTGACATGCCGGAGGAATTCATGGAGCAGGCTCATGCCACAGTCAAGGAAGAACTGCCGATAGAAGATAATTACACGAGCGGCTGGATGGATTATGCTTATGATATATTCATTCCGGCGCGGCAGCATTCACGTCCGCCTGCCTACTGGAGCGACTACGACAAGGACAAACCCCTGTTCATTGCTGAATATGGTGACTGGGAATATTATGCTCAAAATGCCGGATTCAATCAGGATGCCTTTGAGGATCTTCAGGAAGAAGAACGAACCTCACGTCAGCTTAGGGGAGATGGTCAGCGCAACTGGCACAACAGGCCCTTGAATTTTCAGGAGGCCCACAACTCAAACCTGATGGGACATTCATTCGGCGATGCCAACTGGGTGATGTATGATTATAATCGCGGATATGCCCCTGATATTGAGTCTTCAGGGATTCAGGGATATTTTTAGGATCCCGAAATTCGCGAACTACTTTTATGCGAGTCAGGCCGGACCTGAGTTAGAAGAAATGGATACCCGAATTCTATGGTCCGATGGTGTACATCGCCAATTATTGGTCAGATCCTGAATTTCACTGATGTAAAGGTGTACAGTAATGCTGAGGAAGTTGCACTGTTCCTGAACGGAGAAGAAGTTACCGTCAGCAGCCGGATACAGATCGGGTTTCTACTGAATTGGATCATCCGCCTTTTAGTTTCAATGATCTGAAGAATTTGAGGCCGGGATCCTTGAAAGCTGTAGCTTATATGGAAGGTGAAGCCTGTGGCTGAATTCATGAGCGGATCACCCCTGAGGAACCTAGCCAGAACTTGAAGATGAGCGTGGACCTTAAGCGGTAAGGAGATCCAAAGCGGTAACGAATGACGTGGTATTCGTTTACGCCAACGTTGTCGATGAAAACGGACACCACCGTCTGGGATGCTGAAAACCGAGGTTGAGTTTGACACTGGAAGGGGAAGGCGAACTGATAGGCCACAATCCAATTGCTGCTGAAGCCGGAATCGCCACTGTACTATTCCGAGCCGGTGAGAATCCCGGTAACGTGACGATCACGAGCCATCTGCAGACGGACTGGAAGCCGGTTCAATCATATTAACCAGTAAACTAAGTTCACCATGAAGACTCAAAGATCAATTTTTCAGCTTAGTAATTGTAATTCTGATCAGCCAAGAACGCAATAGCACAGCCAACAGACTCCACCTCTTTTCATCTGAATTATGCGGTTGGGAGCCGATCTTTCGTTCCTGAAAATGGCTGAGGAAGATGGATACAGAGTTCAAGGATAATGGTGTGGTAAAGCCGGCGCTGGATATTTTCAGGGATCATGGATATGACTGGATCAGACTTGAGGCTTGTTTCACTCTCCTGACCGGTTGCCTAACGATCTGGAGTATACCATTGAGTTGGCACAGGAAGCACAAAAGCGTGGGATGAAGTTCCTCCTCGATTATCACTATGCAGACAGCTGGGCCGATCCGCAAGCAACAGTGGATGCCGAAGGCATGGGAAGGACTGGAGTACGAGGCACTCAGGGATTCTGTGTATGAATACACAAAAAGCACTATTGAAGCCTTTCGGTGAAGCCGGAGTGATGCCAAAAATGGTGCAGATATCGGGAATCAAATATGAAACGGGATGATGTGGCCCACGGGCAGATTCCCGACAGACTGGGATGCTTTTGCCGGACTGCTTCAGGCAGGGATTGACGGTGTGGATGCCGGTCGCGGTCAGGAAATGCGTCCACCGATCATGGTTCATTATGATAACGGCGCCGATGCTAAAGGAAACCGGGAATTCTACGACAACATTGAGAGAATACTAGGCATTGAATTTGATATCATCGGCCTCTCCTACTACCCGTGGTGGCATGGAAATCTACTGGAAGTTCAGAGAAAAATCTGCTTTCCTTGATGAGACATTATGATGAGGATATAATCCTGGTGGAAACGGCTTACAATTGGCGACCTTCAGAGTATACTGAGGAAGGAGCATTGGCACCATGGCCGGAAACTCCCGAGGGGCAAAAAGATTTTCTGGAAACAGTTCACGAAACGCTCATCAACATAAACAGTTCGCGAATTAAGGGTATCTTTTGGTGGGAACCGGCGGTAACAGGTGGATTGCGTTCACGCGGTTATTTTGATGATGACGGCAACGCCCTTCCGGTTATAAATGTGTTCGATAAATACAAAAGGAATTAAGAGACGATATCAGTTAATGAATGATTTAGAAAACAAGATCAGAGAACAGTTCAGAGATAAATATAAAAGCGAACCGTTGATGATCGAGTCGCCGGGAAGGGTGAATTTGATCGGAGATCATACCGACTACAATGATGGTTTTGTACTGCCGGCTGCCATCGATAAAGTGATCGTTCTAGGTATAGGCAAAAATAAGCTTGGGAAGATCCGGGCGTTTTCAGCGGACATGAATGAATCGGTGGTGCTGGACCTGAATGACATGCATAAAAGTGATAAGCACTGGGCCAACTACATAAAAGGCGTGGTAGCTGAACTTCAAAAAAAGAAATATAAACTGAAGGGTTTTGACGTGGTCTTTGGTGGAAATATTCCGATCGGTGCCGGCTTGTCATCTTCAGCTGCTTTGGAAGGTGCATTAACTGTAGGGCTTGATAAGCTATTCAAGCTTGGTATTGACCGAAAGAAAATGGCACGGATCGGACAGCTGACTGAGCACAATCATGTGGGAGTGAACTGTGGCATCATGGATCAGTTCATCAACCTGCATGGTGAGCCAGACAAGGCATTGAAACTGGATTGCCGAAACCCTCGATTATGAGCTCTATCCTTTTCATCAGGAAGACATTAAGATCGTTCTGTGTAACTCAAAAGTGAGCCATAATCTGGCCGATTCTGAATACAACGTGAGACGTGCGCAATGTGAAAAAGGAGTTAAGGTTTTGCAAAAGTATGATCCGAAAATTCGGAATCTTCGTGATGTGAGCATGGATCTGCTGATGGAGCATCAGAGAGAAATGGATCCGGTGGTTTATAAGCGCTGTAAATTTGTGCTGGAAGAAAATGAAAGGGTTCACAAAGCTTGTGAAGACCTCAGCAAGGATGACCTTAGTTCATTTGGTCAGCGCCTGTTTGAGTCCCATGAAGGACTAAGCAAAGATTATGAGGTAAGCTGTGAGGAACTCGATATCCTGGTTGAGCTAGCCAAAGGTCAGGACGGGCTGCTGGGTTGCCGCATGATGGGTGGTGGTTTCGGTGGCTGCACGATAAACCTGGTGGAGAATGATCAGGTGAAGACCTTCAAAGAGTACATGTCGAAAGCGTATAAGGAACGTACAGGTATTGAAGCAGAGATCTACATCACTCAGATAAACGGTGGCACGAGAATTTTATAGCAACAGCAGGAGTTAACAATGAAGTTAGATTTCACAAAACATCCGCACCGACGACAGAATTTATTGACCGGGGAATGGGTGCAGGTTTCGCCGCATCGAACCAAGCGTCCGTGGCAGGGGCAGGAAGAGGAAACGGCTCAGGATAAAAAGCCTGAATACGATCCGAACTGTTATTTATGTCCCGGCAACGACCGGGCGGGTGATGCCAAGAATCCGGAGTACACCTCCACCTTTTCATTTGTGAGAATGATTTCAGTGCCTTGCTGCCGGATACTTCTAATGAGGAAGTGAACGACAATGATCTGCTGATCGCGAAAGGGGACGCGGTATTTGCAAGGTGATCTGCTTTTCACCACGGCATGATCTGACGCTTGCTGAAATGGAGTTGCCCCAGATTGAAAACGTGGTGGATCTGTGGATTGATGAATACAAAGAGCTTGGCGAAAAGGACTTCATCAATTACGTGCAGATCTTTGAAAACCGTGGTGAGGTGATGGGCAGCAGCAATCCCCATCCGCACGGACAGATATGGGCACAGGAAACCATCCCGGAAGAGCCGGCCAAAGAGCTGACACAATTCAAAGCTTACTACAAGAAACACGGACGCACGATACTTTCCGATTACCTGAAGCTTGAGCTGGACCGTAAAGAACGTTTGGTGGTTGAAAACGATCACTTTGCCGTGGTGGTACCCTTCTGGGCTTTCTGGCCATTTGAGACCCTGGTGATCAGTAAGCGGCCTTTTGCCCGTTTTACAGATATGACGGATGAAGAGCGAAAGGCTCTGGCTGATATCGTGAAGAAGATCACCGTTAAGTACGATAACGTATTCAAGGTTTCCTTCCCTTATTCAGCCGGATTCCACCCGGCGCCAACGGATGGCAAGGACCATCCTGAGTGGCATTTTCATATGCACTTCTACCCGCCACTATTCAGGTCTGCTACCATCAAGAAGTTCAGGGTTGGCTATGAGATGCTGGCCAATTCCCAGCGGGACGTGACAGCCGGAATTCAGTGCCGGATGGCTGAGAGAGTTGCCGGATGTGCATTACAAAAAGCGTGGGTGATCTTCACGGACCAATGCAGCCAATATAAACGGTAGCGACGCGATTCATCGCGTCGCTACTCGTTTTGGGTTATATGTTTGGCAATTATATCTTTAATGACACCCTCGCCCAGACCTGCCACTGTCGATTTACCCATTCATTTACGTTAAATTGGAAATCCATCTGACGGATCACTCGTCTGATGGATTGTTTGATCCTGCATCGTATCTCCCAACAAAAAACGGTCTGACGGGCTTGGAGCCGTCAGACCGTTGAGGTATGATCCAACAAACAAACACTGCAATGCGTTCTTATTGTTCTGAATAATTGTTGTTTTAACCGCATACCAGGACATGGCGTATAAGGCGGTGGTGATGATCAGGATCGTGTAGGCGCCAATGTTAAAAGCCGGACTGGTTTTGAACATAGAAGCCGTTGTGTGGATCGCTTCGGGATCTTCATCTTCCGGATTGGTAGTAAGACTCACGCCGGCAATGATCACAACCGTCAGGATCATGGTGTAATACATTTGTGTGAGGAAAGGTAATTCCAAAGAAGGCAGCTTAAGTAGAAGTGCGATCACAATGGACGATAACACTCCATAAATGGCACCTTTGGTAGTGGTCTTTTTCCAGAAAAGTCCCATGATGAATACAGCTAGAATACCCGGACTCACCACACCGGTATATTCCTGAATGAATTGAAATACCTGTGGCACATCTTCCAGAAATGGTGCTATCAGAACAGCCGTTACAAGTGCTACAGCGGCTGTAATTCGGCCCATATTTACTGTCTGCTTATCTGAGGCATTTTTATTGATATAGGCCCGATAGATATCCATGGTAAAGATGGTGGCCACAGAATTCAGCATGGAAGCCAGTGAAGAAACGATGGCTGCGGCAAGAGCGGCTACCACAAGTCCCTTAAAGCCCGGGGATCAGAAACACACTGATCAGCCACGGATAGGCATTATCATACTCAATACTTCCATCAGGGTTGGTAAAGACACTGAGAACTCCGGGGATCTGAGCAGTTCCTTCAGGTTGTGTGTAAAGCACGTAAACTATGATTCCGGGGATTACAACGATGAGCGGGATCAGCAACTTTAAAAAGGCGGCAAATATAATTCCCTTCTGTGATTCCTTTAGCGACTTAGCTGCAAGGGTTCTTTGAATGATATATTGATTGAATCCCCAATAGTAGAGGTTGGCCACCCAGAGTCCGCCGATCAAAACAGCAATGCCAGGCAGGTTATCGAATTCGGGATTTGATCGCTCAAGGATCATATTGAATTTATCGCCTGCGGTATCATACAGGTGAGCCATGCCGTTCAGGATACCGCCCTCTGGCGTTATGTTATATAATGCTGCGAAAGTTGTTACAAAGCCACCAAGAACAAGCAGTCCAACCTGAAGCACATCAGTCCATGCAACCGCTGAAAGTCCGCCATACAGGGAATAGGCTGCAGCAATCAGGGCAAGGCCAAGAAGAGCATAGATAACCAGACTGCCGTCACCGGTTCCCATGATCGTATCCAGTGCTTTGGCCCCCAAAAACATCACCGTAGTCAGGTTCACAAAAACGAATAGAGCGATCCAGAAAATAGCCAGAATAGTTTTGAGCGTGGTGTTATAACGATGCTCAATAAATTCAGGGATCGTATAGAGTTTCTTTTCAATGAAAATGGGGAGCAAGTATTTACCCACAATGATCAGGGTGATGGCGGCCATCCATTCGTAAGAGGCGATGGCAAGTCCAACGGCAAACCCGGAGCCTGACATTCCTATGATCTGTTCGGCTGAGATATTTGCAGCGATCAGGGATGCACCAATGGCCCACCATGGTAGAGACTTTCCGGCAAGGAAATAATCCTCTGCATTTTTTTGATGGCCTTCTTTATCTCTTGATACCCACAAGCCTATCCCGATGATCAAAGCACAGTAGGCTACGAAAACAAAAATGTCTATTCCTGTCATAACGCCTGATTTATTTGAGAGAAAATATCAGACCAAAGGTAAAATGAAGACGACAAAATTGCTTAGCCAATTTTCGAGAATTTATTTAGCTAATAAAATTGAGCAATAGTTTTAAAGTAAAAAGTATGTTTAGGAACGGTAAAAAAATATATTTGATTCTGTAGTATATATAATAATTCATCATAATCACTATATTAATATTTAAGATCATTGGTTAACAAAATAATACAGTTATGGATATTAAATTTGTAAAGCGTACTAACATTAAGTCATCAAAGAAGAGAACCTCAAAATTCAAACCTTTACTGGAAGCTATAGAAAAGCTTAAGCCGGGTGGGCAGGCGGTTGAGGTGAGTTACTCAAACGAAAAGAATATCAATTCAATGCGTACGGCTGTTTATCAGTTTGGTAAACAGAACGATTTTAAAGTGAAAAGCAGAAGAGACGCTGACAACAAAAAGATCTATTTCTATCGCGATAAATAGAAAGTGAATTCAAAAATATTTAGTTAGATAAATTTGTTTGTCATTCCCATGAAGGCGGGGATATTTTTGTTGGAAGAAAACTATTCCAATTCTAACTAAGCAGACTTCTTTTCCTCAACATTTGCCCATTTAAGATATTGACCCCTGAGCTCAGCAATGTGTTCATCCATGGTATCTTTTTCCCAACCAGAAGTATCTATAGGTGGGTGAATGTGTGCTTTTATATCACCGCTTTTCGAAAGCAGGGAACCACCCAGGCTTAGTTCCTGATTTCCATCAAAATAAATGGGGACGATCGGATAATTGAGATCGATGGCCATGTGAAAGGCTCCCTTTTTAAATGGGCCAATAATGCCGGGATGTTTGCGCGACCCTTCCGGTGCCACCATGATGGACAGGTTATCACGTTTCACCCGGTTGTAAGTATTCTGAAGTTTTGCCACGGCTTCCTTACTTTTCTTGCGCTGTATGAAAACCTGTCCGGTAAGGTGACCCACAACAAAGAAAAGCGGATTATACTGTAGCTCCCATTTTGCCACAAAACGAATCCCCGGCAATCCCAGGGCGATCATGGTCACGATATCCAGTGTTGAACTGTGATTGATGGTGTAAATAACCGGCCTGTCCACCGGTTCACCATGCTGAACAACCTCAAAGTTAATACCGAGTGTCCACAAAACGGGGTAGGCGATAAAAGGGCCAAAATTCTCAACCACAAAGTTGGTGGCTTTACCAAAAGAGAGGATAAGCAATACTGCGATCATCGGAGTGGAAATGGCGAACATGAAAAAGAACACGATGATCGCCAGAAAACTGCGGATGTACTCGATCGGGCTTAGGGAGGTTGCCATTTGGATTGGTTGAATTTTTGGGTGAATATAGCGGAAGACAGGGCACTGTGAAAATACAGAATGGTAACAGTGGTAAAAACTCAATAGATTTACCCCAATGAACGGAAAAGTATTACATAAAGCCAATGGGCTTGAGGCCTTCGAATCGGTTTGGTGGGCATGGAACACGCATGTGCACACCATTGTGGCTTCTCAGTTTACAAAGTCTCAGAACCACCCCACCAACGGATCGAGATCGCCACACCGGATGAGGATTTCCTTGAGATCGATGTGTGTGAATTCCCTACTGATAAACCGGTGGTAGCCTTATTTCATGGATTGGAAGGCTCAACGGATAGGCATTACATCGCCAATCTAATGGGAGAATTAAAGGAAGCCGGGTTCCCATCAGTGGCATTGAATTTCAGGGGATGCGGGAGCCGGCTGAACGAACAACCCCGGTTCTATCACTCTGGAGCCACCGATGATTACCGCACGCTCTTCAACTGGATCAGGGAAAGGTTCCCCGATAAAGAGATCTATGCGGTGGGATATTCACTGGGAGCCAATGCCCTGGTGAAATATCTGGGTGAGGAAGGTAGTCAAAGTCTCGTTAAGCGAGCCGTTGCTGTGTCACCACCCTATGATCTGAAAGAAGGATCCTTGCGGATGCAAATGGGCATTAACAAGTTCTACGAAAAACGATTTTTGATCACCCTGGCCGACAAACTGGAAATGAAAAGAGAGAAATATCCTGATATGCCCATTTATAACGGCAGTTCGATCTATGAATTTGATGATCAGGTAACTGCCGCCTTGCATGGATTTGCCGGCGCCGATGACTATTCCTTAAGTGCTCAAGCCAGGCATTTTTCTGTGAGAAGTGAAGTCGGACTTATTGGTAGTTCACAGCAGAGCAGATACTCTGTGCCCAATCGAATTTGCCCTCAAAAAACGATTAGGAAAATCCAGCCATACAAACCCTGTTTACGGAAGAGGGGGGTCATGTTGGTTTTTTGAGTTCGCCATCAGGATGGTTATATCGCGTGATCCTTAATTGGTTTGAAGCCGATCAAAAATGATGACCAACAGTTATCTTCAGGGAATAAGGGCCGGTCGCGTCTTTGGTCATTAGCGTCAGTTCTACGGGGCCGATCAAGTTGATCGATACCTGCTGAAAGACCAAAACCGTTTTGGAAATTCAGTAGCGAGAATATGCAGGTCCAGTTGCATCGTTGTATGTGCAGAGGCGGTCACTTAAGCTGCATGAATGCCATTATCTCTGAACTGAAATTGAAACCTGCTTCTAGATGATTTTAAGTTGTCACCCCTGAGTTCATGCACCTTGTAACCCATCAGTGGGTACTGATGTTCCCTTCTGACGTAATTAGGAAAGGCACCTCCACTGTAAAACTGATAATGCAGTGGCAATTCTTGTTGGTTGGCGAAGGTTCCACCGGCAGTAATACGGGTCATGAATGTGAATTTATACATGCAGGGGAAATCGCGACTCAAGGTTAAAAATGTGCTGTCACGAACGAGATGCCACTGCCCAATAAGTATTAGCAAACTCAGTTTGAATGAACAATAGGTTTCCTGAGGTAGGAAAGTAGTTTTGGTTAAAAGTATTCAGGTTTAAGGTTCCCTGAGCTGATAAGATCCTGTCGACATTAGTAAACAATAAGGTCTCTCCAACAGCCTGATTGATGTTATAAAATTCTGTTTTTGCACCGACCGCAAGAGAAGCATTTCGAAAGGCTCTGATCCAGGTCTTAACATTAAATGAAAGAGACTCAACATTTACGGAAGATGTGATCGTGTTTCCATACAGAGATATCAAGGGGTATACGGTAACCATTAAGCATAAAATTCAGTCCTGATTCAGGATACAAGGTGTAGGGAAAGGCATAACTTGCCGTCAGCTTCGAATTGTTCTCCAAGTCTAAGTTACACTAACCAGGGCATCACCCTCGCTGAATACTTTGTTAAACATACTGCTAAACAGCAGAGAAGCTCTATATTGACTGTCGTATCGGGCTCCAAGTCCAAGCGAATTTTGCTGGGCAGCTGATATTTGAATACTTAATATGGAGCCTTCCGATTCGGGATCCGGCAAAATACGATAGCTGAGGTCTTCGATATGTCCCGAAGAATAAATCAGATCCATTTGCTCTGAGATCTTGCTTACCGGCACGATGTTGCCTTCCTGAATGGTAAGCGAACTTCTGAGGGTATTTCTCAGGGATTCATCGGCTCCCTCAATGTTGATACGGCTGATCGAGATCTCCTCAGGCACATTTGAAAAAGTTCTTTGAGCCTTGCCCAATTGCTTTTTTGAATTTCCTTTAGCTGGGGAAGCACTCTCTTGCTGCTTCTTCACCCTCTCGATGATCTCCTGGCTTTGTTAAAATCGAAGGTCGAATAGTTGTTGATGTCAGGGCTGATCAGCAGGTCTGATTGCTTTCTTTGTAAGATATTAGACTTTTCGCGACTGAAGCCAATCGATTGTACCATAATATCGATAAATGATCGGAGGCTGTCTGCCGGCTGTATCGGTTCACTCACATCCGATGAGATGACAAAATCGGCACCGAGATCTTCGGGCGTCTGTCGCCGGAATATGTCGGATCACCCCACCATCAATGTACAGTGAGTCGTTCATGGAAACAGGTTTAAACACGCTTGGAATGGCCGAACTGGCGCGGATGGCTTCAGGCAGATAGCCACTGTCGATGAGGACACCCTCACCGGTCTCCAGATTATGTTACCACGCAGGCAAATGGGAATACGGCAGTTCCCTGAAGTTGGTAATCTTCAGTGATAAGGGAGCGTGAGCTGAGTACAGTAAAAGTGAGATCTTTTGTCCTTGAACGAAGCCACGTGGAAGGGTAACGGACCAACCATCATAGGGAACCGTTATGATGAGCCTCTCGATTGGATTGTTTTGAAAAATGGACTGATATTTTCGGGGTCTTGTTTCGTTGAATAACTCATTCCAGTCAGTGTTTAAGGCAATGTCCTCCAGCTCATCCGTATTGTAACCGATAGCGTACAAACCGCCAACCATGGCTCCCATACTCGTTCCCGTGATTATATCCACTTCAATACCGGCTTCTTCAAGTACCTTTAACACCCCGATATGGGCAAAACCCTTGGCACCACCACCAGCTCAGGTGCCAGACCTATCTTAAACCTTTGTTCCTGAGTTTCGATTCTCATTCTGCGCCAATGCGACCGTTGTGCTACAGAGCCAGGCCAAAGCAAGAATACCCCGGAACATATTTCGAAATTTAAACCACATGAATAAATTACCGATGAAATCAGCGTTCTTGATGTTTTTTATAACGGACTACCAGAACACTAAAGGTAATGTTTTTATTGGCATCAAATGTACAAAAGCGGATCACGAAACCATTACTTAATTCATAGGTGAGGTTGGGGATATCAATGATCGGGTCGGCATCATAGGAAGCCACAAAGCTGATGGAAACAGCCACCCGCTTACTCAGGTCCATTTCCAGTTCAGACTCGAAAATTGACCGGGCCTTGAAAAATTTATCAGGTCTAGCCTGATAGTAGCAGACAAGTTTGAACCGTCGGCCGTTTCGCTGATCTTCCCCGTAATGAAATGTTGCTCGTACTTTTCAGGAATTTATTTTCGATGGAGGCCTGTTCATTCAGTTGCCATTCCTCGTATTCAACCATCAGGCGTGTTGAAACACTTGCCTGCCATTTGTCAGAGCGATAAAATCGGTATTTGATACCGGCCCCTGCCAGTGCCCGGTTGTTCAGTCCAAGATTGTTGTTATTGATATCTGAAGGAAGAGTTTCAGGAGAAAGTTTCTCCTGCCTTCTGGAATGGTGGATCTGCATGTGTAGATAACCGCTGCTGATCAGAGAGTTTCCATCCAGATTCACGAATTTGATCTTATTTAGCAGCATATAGGCGTGACGGTTCGAGAAATAGGACAGGTTTGATTCGTTGGTCAATTGAAACACATCCTCATTGTAATGGTTCAGCGAAAGATCAAACTCAAGTTCACCGTACCATCCGGTGAGAGTCGCCATTGGTTCGGACGCTTTCAACATTCAAAAGCTGCGCCTGAAGAGTAGGGCTGATAATTAAAAAGCTCAGGATGCAGATGATTTTGTAAAAGAGTTAGTTTCAGATGATTCGGTGGTTAATGAAATTGATGATACCAGTTAACATACCATATCATATATTACAGCCTGAATAGTTCTGGGCTTTCATTGTCCAAACACTCAAACGATTCGTATCTTACCGCTGTTGTTAGAGATCACTCACGCAAATATAAAAACAAGCAAAGTTAATGGTCATCATAATTGGAGCAGGTCCTATAGGTCTTGCCACAGGAATCGCACTCAAAGAAAAAAACATTCCATTTAAGATCATCGAGAGGGGTTGTTTGGTGAATTCCATATTTCACTATCCCACCAACATGACCTTCTTTTCTACATCCGATAAAGCTTGAGATCGGGAATATCCCTCTTATCTCACACGGTGCAAAACCAACCCGGGCTGAAGCCCTTGAGTATTACCGCCGGGTGTTGGACGAAGCTACGAGCTGCCGGTCAAATCTGTATGAAACCGTGGAAAGCATGGAAGGTGAAGACGGTAACTTCACCTGTTAAAACGGATAAGGATACCTATAAAGCTGACAAGGTGATCGTGGCTTCCGGCTTTTACGGTAAGCCTAACATGATGAACGTGCCCGGTGAAGATCTCCCTAAAGTAAAGCATTATTATGACGAGCCGCATCCCTATGCCTGGCAGAAAGTGTTGGTGGTCGGTGGCGGTAACTCAGCCGTTGATGCGGCCCTTGAATGCTGGAGAGGCGGTGCCGAAGTAAGCATGCTGCTAAAATATGACACCATCAAACACCACACCGTAAAATATTGGGTAAAACCGGATATCGAGAACCGCATCAAAAATGAGGAAATACCCGCCTACTTCAACTCGAGTATAAAGGAGATCCGTGAGAAGAGGTGGTTTTGGAAACCCCGGATGGTGAAGTGACACTGCGAAAGCGATTTTGTGCTGGCCATGACAGATATCACGCAACTCAAGCCTCATGGAAAGCCTGGGGATCGAGCTGCACTGATGACGAAAAGTGCATGCCCGTCTATGATGGGAGAGCCTGAAACCAAACAAAAAGGCGTATACGTAGCCGGCGTCGTTTGTGGCGGAATGGACACCAGTAGCCTCTTCATCGAAAACTCCCGAATCCACGCCGAACAGATCGCCAAACACGTAGAGAAGAATTTGTAGGAAGCTCAATGTCTGTTGCAAAGAATCGGGATGACGGAGGACCGTGGACCGAAGACCGTGGCGGGCTTTCCATCTGACGGCTGCGACATGGTCAGGTACTTCAAACCTGCAAAGAGCCGTCTGATGGATAGGTTGTAATATGGTGGATTGCCGAATTTTAACCTCTTGGTGAATCGAAAGTCAATGAAAACTGAATAACGAATCACCGATGGACCGAACGACCGAACTGCGATGTGGGAAACCAATTCCGGCAGGTATTACGAAGGAGACCTTTTATGGGTGGTAAATAGTAGATTAGGCTTTGGAAATTACCTTATTTTGAACCGGGATTTTCAGGAATAGATGAACAAGATTTACAGGATGTTAGTGAATACCAACCTCCCATCCACACAAATCCTGTCATTGCGAGGCGTATGTTCGTAGAATGTCGGTTTATGAGGTATAACAACGAAAGCAATCTCCCTAAAGCCAGCTCCAAAGTCAATAAGGGAATTGTCCGGCAAAATTTTTACGGGACTGCCACAGGCTGATGACTCAGCTTCGTTCATTGTAGTCTTCGCAATGAGGCTTCGGCTTTAAGAAGGGGGAATTTGAAAGATTCATCCATTCCTTGTTCGATATTCGATATTCAAGGCCTCACCATGAGTGCTCGAAGGATAGCTTTTACCTACGCCTGGTTGCTGAATTTTTAAGCTCTTGGTGAATTGAAAATCAATGAAAACTGAATAACGAATCACCGATGGACCGAACGACCGAACTGCGATGTGGGAAACCAATTCCGGCAGGTATTACGAAGGAGACCTTCCTTTAGATTAACATGTGGATTTTCGTAACGAGAACTAAAGCTCCTGTTTCCAGTTCAGGCTCGGTTGCCCGAATTCACCACCCCATCTGTCTTCCCCTTCACAAGGGGAAGGACTCTTTTTATGTCTGGTAAATAATTATTGATGCGTGAACTTTTGTTATAACCTCGTTTTGAACCGGGTTTTTTCAGGATTCACTTCAAAATTCATGATTCCCTCTGTTCAATATTAGTCTACGCCCCTACCGTCCGCCGTCCCCGAGTCCCCGGTAAGTAAATAACTCAAAACTAAACACTCAAAAGCTACCTTAGGAGTTATTACCACTTGAACATCTAAAATTCATATTTTTATTACGATGTTTCGGGAAAGAATTTTAGAACAATCAATGCTAACTTAAAAACACAATCATACAATGAAAGTAACAGTAGTTGGAGCCGGAGGTAACGTTGGCTCAACCGTAGTTGACGTACTTGCCCAGCGCGATATTTGCAAAGAAATCGTAGCCTTGGATATTGAAAAGAAAGACGGCGACAAAACATTTTATCCATCCAAAGGACGCGGATTGGATCAGTGGGAATCTGCCCCTATCCATCTTTTTGATACCCGCATCACCGGAACGGTTGATTATGCCGATACAGCCGGATCTGATGTTTGTGTAATTACAGCCGGTGTTCCGCGTCGACCGGGTATGAGCCGCGATGATCTGCTTGAGATCAACGCTAATATTGTGAGCGGTGTAAGTAAAGATTTAGCCAAGCACTCTCCGGACACCATCATCATTGTGGTTTCCAATCCATTGGATGTAATGGTTCAGGTAGCTAAAGATGCCAGCGGACTTCCACACGAACGCGTAATGGGAATGGCCGGAATTTTAGACACTGCTCGTTACCGTGCATTCATCGCCGAGTGAACTGGATGTATCACCAAAAGATATCCAAGCCTTGTTGATGGGTGGTCACGGCGATACGATGGTACCACTGCCACGCTTTACCACGCATTGCAGGAATGCCTATCACGCAGTTTATTGATGAAGATCGCCTGGATGAAATTGTTTCGCGCGCCAAAAAAGGCGGCGGTGAAATTGTTGGGTTGATGGGAACCTCAGCCTGGTATGCTCCCGGTGCTGCTGCTGCACAAATGGTAGAAGCCATCCTGCTCGACCAAAACCGCATTTTCCCCGTATGTGCCCACATCGATGGTGAGTATGGAATTGATGATCTTTACATCGGTGTTCCGGTTAAATTGGGAACCGGTGGCGTTAAAGAAGTAATCGAGGTTGAATTAAACAAAAAAGAACAAGATCTTCTGAATGAATCAGCTGAGGCCGTTCGCGGTACTTTGGACTGAATTCAGAAAACTAATGAACAAGTAAACTAAAATAACGAGGACTAAGGTCTTCGCTACTTTGCACTTTAATCCCTCACATGATCTTTCGTGTGAGGGATTTTTTTGTTCCGTGATATTTATAACCCTTGTTTTTTCCTGAAGATGCTTAAGCTTGTAGCGAAGCAGCAACTTGAAGGTACCAGCCCTGAGCAAATATGACGCTGCTTAAAACCTTGAAATTGACAAGTCTGTGACTTGTATTAGGGTTGAAAAGTATGACATGAATGGGTTGTAGAAATCTGGAAAACCCAATTCAGACATACTCGGCTGGAAGCGGAGCTTGCAGTGAAGGATATCAGCCGCCCCATCTGACGGCTGAGACATGGGCAGGTACAATAATCCTGCAAAGAGCCGTCTGATGGATAGGTTGGAGTATGGTGGATCGCTGAATTTTTACCTACTCGTTTATCAGCTGCCCGGTGAAATACTTTAAGTCATGAGCGAAGCGGCACCTTGAAAGTACCAGCCCTGAGCAAGTATGACCTGCTTAAAAACTTGAAATTGACAAGTCTGTGACTTGTATTAGGGTTGAAAAGTATGACATGAATGGGTTGTAGAAATCTGGGAAATCCAATTAGACATACTCGGCTGGAAGCGGAGCTTGCAGTGAAGGATATCAGCCGCCCCATCTGACGGCTGAGACATGGGCAGGTACAATAATCCTGCAAAGAGCCGTCTGATGGATAGGTTGGAGTATAGTCGATTGCTGAATTTTTACCTCTCGTTAATCAGTTGTTCGGTGAATCAAAAAATCTGAGGGAACGGATTAACGAATCACCGATGGACCGAAAGACCGAACTGCGATTTGGAAAACCAATTCCGGCAGGTATTACGCAGCAGAGCAGTGAAACGAGAACTGCGGTCATCCGTCAACAACCAACTAAAAACTAGAAACTAACCACTATCCCAAAAATTTCCCTAAACAATATTCTCATTATCTGTTACTTTCCTGAAGTAAATAAACAGAACAAAATTTCATACCATCATGAGATCACTCCAAAAAACCACTCTTTGGCTAACCGCTTTCACCTTCATCTTAGTATCCGGATTGCCGGCGCTAACACAGGCTCAGGACATTCAGGTTCCTGTGATCGAAGACGGACAGGCGCAGGTCATTCCCGAATTTGAAGATCCCGAAAACTGGATCCGCCACGACCTATGGGTGGAAACCGAATTTGATTCCGATGGAAACGGCAAGCCCGACCGCGTACATGTTGCGGTAACACGACCACAGCAAACCGAATCCGGCGACCTTAAGCTTCCGGTTATCTACGAATCCAGTCCCTATTACGCCGGAACCGCACCACCGCCGTTTGATTTTTTCTGGAATGTGAAACATGAAATTGGTGAAGAGCCACCGGCGCGAAAAGCAGGTCCCGATGTGGACCGACGCGGAGAACGCCCCATCATCTCCAACTCCCAGATCAAAACATGGGTGCCACGTAGGATTCATCGTGGTTCACTCCAGTTCTCCGGGAACGGGACTTTCATAGGGTTCCCCAACGGTAGGTGGTGATAATGAATCGCTGGCTCCCAAAGCCGTCATCGACTGGCTGAATGGTCGCGCCAAATGGGTATACCACTCCCGATGGTGATGAAGAAGTGGAAGCCTACTGGACCACCGGTCAGGTTGGTATGACGGGAACATCTTACAATGGCACCCTGCCTCTTGCCGCAGCTACCACCGGCGTGGAAGGCCTCGAGGCCATCATCCCCGTAGCACCAAACACCTCCTATTACCACTACTACCGATCCAATGGTTTGGTTCGCTCTCCGGGCGGATATCTGCGGGGAAGATGTTCGATGTGTCTGTACGATTTCATCCATAGCGGTCCTGAGGAAAACCGCGCGCGTAATAACCGCGTGGTTCGTGATTCCATCATCGCCAACGGCATCGATCGTGTGACCGGCGACTACAACGACTTCTGGGCGGGCCGTGATTACCTGAACGACCTCGGTCCACTTGATGCACCCGTGCTGATGTCTCACGCTTTCAACGACTGGAATGTGATGCCCGAACACAGCTATCGTATCTATAAAGCACTGAAAGAAAAGGGTGTAGAAACAATGATCTATTATCATCAAGGCGGACACGGAGGGCAGCCTCCGCTTTGGCTTATGAACATGTGGTTCACCCGTTATCTGTTTGACGTGGAGAACGGTGTTGAAGACCTGCCCAAAGCCTGGATCACCCGCGAAGATGACGAGCGCGATCAGCCAACATCGTATCCGGACTATCCGCACCCGTCTGCACAGGATGTGACATTCTATCTATCCGGTAATGCCCCTGAGCGTGGTACTCTAACCACTGAGAATACAACCAATGTCGGCACCGAGACCTTCATGGATAATGTTTCCTTTGATGGAACCGCCCTGGCCAAAGCAGAGTGGACTAACCACCGTTTGATGTTCGTGAGTGAACCGCTATCCGATTCCCTTCATATTTCCGGTGTGCCATCCATCACGGTGAAGCTGGCAAGCAGTAAGCCGGCGGCAAACTTCTCGGGTGTGGCTGGTAGCCCTGCCCGTGGGAAGAAGGTCGCGGCGCCCAGATCACTGATAACATCATCACCCGCGGTTGGGCCGATCCACAGAATCACGAATCACTGACCGAAAGCGAGCCACTCGTGCCCGGCAAATTTACGCGCGTCACCTTCGATCTCCAACCCGATGATCAGATCATCCCTCCGGGACAACAACTCGGCCTCATGATCTTCAGCAGCGATCAGGAATACACCCTCCACCCACAACCCGGCACAGAACTCACCGTAGATCTGGATGGCACGATGTTGACACTGCCTGTTGTTGGCGGAAAAAGTGCAGTGGGCGTTGGGGAGTAATGGTTAGAGTTTTGAACCAGGTGTTATCTTATCAGTTTGACTTCCACCCCTCTGCAAAATCAGCAGGCTGATTTTCCTCTGCCTCGAGGAGAGACTTCCGGTGGAATTTCGAATATTGAACAAGGAATAATGAATCGTCGAAATGGGACCTTATTAATCTAATGATCGAGACCTATGTTGTTTTCAATATTGGATATTCTTCTGTTCAATACTTCAGGTGAGTTCCTCCCTTGAGGGAGGTGCAGGGTTTTGCTTGCTAAAACACGCCGGAGGGTGTAAGTAACCAAAGGCACGGATGCTTCACTCGATCATCGTCTTCATTTAACTCTTTAACTTTCCTGGAAATAATTTTCAAAACTCCATTTAAATTCTCTCACCTCTTTATACGATTGGAACGTAAAAGAATGTGACGCCAAAACTGTTCCAAATGTTTCTGTCGCTTCTCATCCAAAGCAAAGTTTTGAGATGTAGTAAAGCTCATCCACTTCTATGGCCAACATGATCTCATGGCAATAAAAATCTACGACGAACCTGTCCATAGGTACCTGCCTGTGAAATTGAACTCCGAATGCTCTACCTTTTATCTGCTTCCATAACAGTATTTCTGATAAGGTCATATTTTTTCGGAGAGTTCTGGCAACGGACCTTATCTCTTTTTTATAAGGGATGATCTTATTTCTGCTCATATTCTTTTTTGATTAGTAAGAGCGGCTTGGATCATATCCTTCCGGAGAGAAATTAAAGAGTCTGTTTTGATTACCCTACTAATGACTTACACCCCTCTGTAAAGTCAGTGAACTGACATTACTTTTCCCCTCAAGGGGAGACTTCCGGATGAATTTCGAATATTGAACAAGGAATAATGAATCTCGAAATGCGGCCTTATTAATCTAATGATCTAGCCCTTCATTATTGGGATGTTGGATATTCTTCTGTTCGATATTCAGGGAGTCCTCCCTTGAGGGAGGTGGGGTTAACTTGTTAAGCCTGCGGAGGGTGTTCGTCACCAACAGCAACCGGGTCTAATCCATCCCAGCGCAACTAAGCACTAAAAACTACCTACAAGCTAAGCTCGAAAACCATCTCCCGTCCCTAATAACGGTGACGGGATGGTGGTGCCCATCTCCAACCCGTTCAGGGCACCCATGTCGGCATAGATGTGGTCAATGGCCATCTCACGCCGATCTTGATAATGACATCGCCCACCCTTGAGGCCGCCTTCCTGAGCAGAACCTCCACCGCTTACGCCGGTGATGCGAATATCCACTGCCGTCATAATCCATAATCCGGGAGCACCCCCAGGGTTGGGGCCAGTCCATACACGCGTAGAGACTGCCGCTGCCGGGCCCGAAACCTCCACAAACGGGCAGGTCGGCCTTGTCGAGAGCGTCCGTAGGGCCTCGACCACGCGGGCCACGTGTTTCAGCAGCTTGGCCTGACCTTCCGCGAGTTGATCCACTCCGCGGTGAGCTGACGGGCGATGGTAATCGGCATCGAGTAGTCGGAGAATAGTGACAGCACCGGCGTATCCTGTTATCGTGAAAACTCGTGTGGTCACTTCGCACCCGTTCCATCCGGAACTAGGTCCATGTCCAGGGAATCCGTGTTGGCCTACCTGTCAGGTATCGGCATGCCACGGCGTCCGTTGTGGCGACGCCAGATGTCATCAGCCGGTCCTCAGCTGCATGCGGCCGATCATATCCATGTTGATCATCGCCCGGCGCTCTCCAGCTCCCACGGTTGGGTTTTCCACCGTAATGCTGTGAACCCAGCAGCCCCATCTGCCTCACCCGGAAAAAGCCGAGAGAGGATACCGGTCTAGGGAGCAAACCTTCAGGGAAATGCCTGAGCCAGCATTGCCAGTACACCCGCCGTTCCTGCAAGCGTTTATGCGTTATCCGCGCCATTGTGGATCTTCAGCTCATCCGCACTGCTCAGTGACCCGAACTCAGCCAGCATCCTGCCAGGTGAACGGTCATCAGCGCCCGATGCGTGATAACGGTCCTGAGAATCGCCGGTTCCCTTGCAATAAAGTCCCACTCACGTTCTTCGCCCAGTACGCTTATCGGCGGCGGTGTCGCTCATCCGGCGTGCGGGTTGCCTGAGCACCGACATATTGCGCGTGAACTCCTGAAGATTAGTATCCTGCATCGGCCGCCGGATCGAGTCCATAGGCGCGGAGACAGGTCCGCTATATAGTTCGCTGCCGCTGCCTCCTCAGCCGTCCCGTTTCACGCCCCTTCATGGCATCGCTCGACAGGTAGCTGATATGCTCTGAAACATCAGAAGCGGTTATGTCAATGGATGATCCTTCCAGGAGACTCAGTCGAAGAGGTGCAGGAAGCAAAGATCAGGGTTATAGCGAGCAGTACCGGTAAAGCGATTTTAAATTTCATGATATCAGGGATGATTTGAGAGTTACAACGGAGCTTAAGATACGGGTTTTAGTTTTGGGGTTAACATGTTTTGCTCAGTGGTCCAGGTATTGGCGGACAAGACCCCGAACCTCGTCCGACGAATGGATATGGACACGGGTAGTTTACGGGGCGTGTAAAACCTGGCAAGCTCTTTCGATCGTCAGACCACGACAGGGCCTGATCATACCTCTGGTCCTATTTCAGTGGTCGGACGGAATCCAAACCTAGTCTGACGACTTCCAGCTCGTCCGACGAATGGATATGGACACGGGTAGTTTACGGGGCGTGTCAAACCTGGCAAGCTCTTTCAATCGTCAGGACCACGACGGGGCCTGATCATACCGTCTGGTCCTATTTCAGTGGTCGGACGAGTTATGGAACTTCGTCTGCCGACTTCCTGTCGTCTGACGAATGGATACGGCCCGGTTCAGCTCTGATACGACCTGCTAACCACCTCATCAGGAATTGTTTGGTAGGAAAGCTTGTAAAACTCACCCAGGTTCATCGGGGAGTTTGAAGAGGTACTTTAGCTAGATCAATGTTACATAAATCACCATTTCTCAATCCAGTATAATCTTTGAAGGAAGAAAAACCAATGTTCCATTTTAGTTACCAAGCCTGCTTTAAGTGGATTTTGATGGATATAAAGGAAACAGTTGACCGCAGTCTATCCAGTCTTGCCACGCTTTTTGATCTAATAAATCTTTTGCTTTTGTTTTTTGGCGAAATGAGGAACCGCTTCTTCCATATTGATTGTTGATCGCCTTCGTGTAAGAGCTTTGCAGGGTTCCAATTTTGCGGTTTAAAGGGTTGACTATCTTTTCTTTATTCTGGACCGCATGTTCATGAACATAATCCTCATGAATAGTTATTCAGAAAATGAAAGTGATTGGGCATTAAACACCAGGCTGAAATATCACAGTCGGACAATAATTCTTTTCGAACCTTCTCTAAAAAATATCTGTAATTATCCTGTTCAAAGAATAGTTTACTCCCGGTTATTCCCCTGATTGTATAGGTGATATGTGTGCCCAATATGAAGATTGCGTGGCTTCAGTTTCATCAATCAGGATAATTTTTAAAAATCTATTTACCCATTTCCTCTGGCGAGCCCCAAACTTCGTCCTGACGACTTCCCAGCTCGTCTGACGAATGGAAAACGGCCATGGGTTTTACGGCATGCCGAAACTCTGGCTGTTTCATGGTCGAGCGCCCGCGGCGACTCCCGGCTCGTCCGACGAGCCTGGGGCCGGGGCATGCGGAACTGGCAGGTCTGCGCTCCGGCAAGCGCTGGCAGGCTGTTTCGATGGTGGGACCCACGACGAGGCCTGATCATATCTCTGGTCCTACTTTCAGTGGTCGGACGGAATCCGTAAAACCTCGTCTGACGACTTCCAGCTCGTCCGACGAATGGATACGGACACGGGTGGTTTATGGGGTATGTGGTGCCTTGTGGGCCTTTCAATCGTCAGACCACGCCGAGCCCTGTTTATATTACAGAAGCTCAGGTCAGTGGTCGGACGATGTTCGGATGGCACTTTAGTCCTCCACTCGAAACTACACACTAGAAAACTACGGCGAAGGACAGGTTCCCCGAACCGGCTAAGCTGTTATTTGTAAGCTGACTGCCAGTTGAAAAATTGGTAGGCTCGGATTGAAAGTTAGCCACCACGCCATCCGCTAAGATCCTGGTTGAAGGAAGCCGCGTTATAGAACATGGATGCCATGGAGGTCACGAAAGACATCCCAGCTGCCAAGATCCTGGTTGAAATCGCTCGCATTGTAGAACATTCCGGGCATGGTCGTTACCGACGACACATCCCAGTCCGCCAATGTCCTGATCAAAGGAACTGGCAAAGTAGAACATCCCGGTCATATCCGTAACGGATGAGCGCGTGCAAGCCCCAATATCCTGATTGAACGCCCTGGCACCGAGTGAACATCATTCGACATGGTGGTCACATTAGCGACATTCCATCCACTGATATTGCCATTAAAATTGTTTGCATCCAAACATCCGCTCCATAGTGGTTACCAGCGACACATCCCAGTTGTTCAGGTCAGAGTTGAAGGCAGTCGCCCCTCTGAACATTTCGCTCATATCCGTTAACGGATGACATCCCAACTGCTAATATCCCCATTGAAGGTAATGGCATCCTTAAACATATTGACCATGTTGGTGACAGATGAAACGTCCCAACCGCCAATATCCTGGTTAAAGGCTGCTGCTTTGTAAAACATATCCTCCATATTTTCTACACTGCTAACATCCCAACCGCCGATCGGCTGATCAAAGGAATCTGTAAATGCAAACATTCCATCCATATTTGTCACGCTGCTCACATCCCAGCTGCCAATGTCTTGATTAAAAAAGTCTGTCCCTCGAAACATACTTTTCATATTTGTCACGTTACTAACATCCCAACTGCCAATGGGTTGGTTAAAGGGTAGTGCCTCCACCTAACATGTTTCTCATAGTCGTTACACTGCTGACATTCCAACTGCCAATTGGTTGATCGAAGGATTGCGCACCGTAAAACATGCCAATCATATATGTCACGTTGCTTACATCCAATTTCCAATCGGTTGATTGAAGGAATGAGCCTCGTAAAATGTGTTAAGCATACTCGTCACACTGCTAACGTCCCAACTGCCGATCGGTTGATTTAAAAGCACTAGCATGTCCAAAACATACTCAGCTTATATCAGGTTACAGTTGCTGACATCCCAGTTGCTAATATCCCCGTTAAAGGAGGAGGCGTTCTGGAACAAACCGTGCATATTCGTTACGGCCGATACATCCCAATGACTAATATCTCCATTAAAGAGTCCAGCCCATAAAATCAGGTCGCTCATATCGGTAATGCCGCTGGTGCAGCTGGTTGGGGCATTGGCCAGGGTAATCTGAGCCTTGCTGCGTTTTCGGTCTAGGTGGCTCCGTTGATGGTTCCGGTATCACCACATTGGCCGCATTACAAATGATAGTCACTCCATTATCAGCCACATAAAAAGATTGTTCCTGGAACACCGCGGTTACCTGTTTGGGATCGTCAACAGTGATCTGCTGGGGATTATCAGTTCCACGGTGATGTCGCCCTGCCATTCCACATGAAGTCCCATGCAATCGCCGGATTTGCCGTCAGCTCTACAACGGTGCCGCTTTCATAATCAGTAGCTTTATTGGAAACCACCTGTTCATCCACCGGTTCCCTGCCCGTCGGTATTGACGGTAAGGGCGTACTGCTTCTTCTCAAAGATAGCCGTAATGTTCTTATCTGAGTTCATGGTAATGGAAGCGGTAGAGCTGGTGCCGCTGTGATCACCTTGCCAGCTCACAAACACCCATTCCTGTTCCAAGGGGTGGCCGTGATACTTGCCGTACTTCCCTCATCATAAACCTGTTCGGCGGGCGATACGGTGCCGCCTTCGTCAGGAGAGGCATTAAGGGTAAGCTTATATTGAGGCGTAGAATTGTTTGACCCACAGCCGACCAGCATCAAGAGGCTGACCAGAAGTGCAGTTAAACATGGATAACTTTTTCATAATAAAAACTCGTTTTGAAAGATGTAGAAGTTAGATCGTTGGTTCATCAGGCGGCCATGACCTATAAATCCATCGCCTGGCTATTATATACGAACCCAAAACCAAAATCCGCTCAAACCTCATCAGCGATGACGGGCACTACCAATTAAAACCCTCGTCATCGCGAGGAGGCACCATGAGCTGAAACTCGAAGTACTCCACCTACCGACGCGGCGATCTCCCTGTCATGGCAACGCTGTCGTATCAGCAAGATCCTTCACTCCGCATACGCTGCGTTCAGGATGACAGGGCGGTGGAGCAACCAAAGCCGTCCGCCGGCTGGGCATTACCAATTAAAACCCTCGTCATCGCGAGGAGGCACCGTAGCTGAAACTCGAAGTACACCGCCTACCGACGCGGCGATCTCCCTGTCATGGCAACGCTGCCGTATCAGCGAGATCCTTCACTCCGCATACGCTGCGTTCAGGATGACAGGGATGGTGGAAATGACCAGATCCGTCCGCCAACCGGCGCACCGGCATTACTTTGCCAGTAATAAAGGGGCGCGGAAAATCCTTCGATCAAAAACGTTGAAATAACGAATCAACGATGGACCGAAAGAGCCTGAAAGACCGCAGACCGATAGACCGACCGCGATCCGGGATTTTTGGCATCCCACACTGCAACCCATCCAACCCAACCCCACGGTCCTCCGCTAGCCGTCCCCCGGTCCCCGGTCCTCCGTCAAGGACACATAACCAACGTTTACCAGCCATAACAAACCCATAACCTTCTATTACCCCATCATTACCCACCCAAAGCAAATCAGATTTGGTCGAGGCCCCGATCCCGCCGTATATTGAAGGCAGTTACTCAAAAAACAAGCCCACGGAAGCAATCCGGCCGGGCTATTTTTATGCCTTTCTTTTTCGGGTTGAACCCGTCTAAAAACATCTACTGCTTTTCTATCTTGTATTTTAATTACTGTCAGAAAGGTGACACGTTCTGACACTCACACATGATTATATTGAGAAAAGGTTCTAGAACTTGATTAATGGCAGATCATCTTAGCAAAGAGCAAAGACGAAAAAATATGAAAGCTGTCAAATCCAAAATGACAGCCAAATTGAATTAATTCTAAGAAAGGAGCTTTGGAGCAGAGGCCACAGGTACAGGTTACACTATAAAAAAGTACCGGTAAACCTGATATAGTGTTTGTTGGGAAAAAAATAGCTGTATTTTGTGACAGTGAATTTTGGCACGGAAAGAATTGGGAAGAACGGAAAGAAGATTTTAGTCAAATGAAAAATTTTGGCATAAAAAGATTGAAAGGAATATTGAAAGAGATCAAGAAGTGAATAAAAAATTGAAAGATAAAGGATGGACTGGTTATTGAGATTTTGGGGAAAGGAGATTAATAATGAGACAGAAAAATGTATTTCAATAATTGAAAAAGAACTGAATAAAAATGACTAAGTATTCCAAAGCTTTTGAAGGCTACGAGAAAAAAATAGACTATGATCAGTCTGACAATTTCGCCAGTCTTACTCATTTCTTACAAAATTTAGGTTCAAAACAAGCCGAGCCTTTTGAAGAGGATGCTTTTGAAACATTACTCGGGGTGATGAGACGCTTAAATCGCGAATCTTAAACGGAAGTGATGTAAGCTCTGAGATAGCAGAAAATTTTATCTCTTGATTTCGAATTTGATGTCCCATTCCCACCAACTGAAAATGATAAGTTCACTTTTATAGATTTATTTGCAGGAATAGGAGGATTTCAGACTTGCGCTACAAAGTTTGGGGGGTAAATGCGTATTCAGTTCTGAAATAGACAAATATTGTAAGAGGGTTTATGAGGCAAACTTTGGTGAAATGCCATTCGGTGATATAAAAGAGTTTACAAAAGATGAAATCAGTGATGAACAGTTAGATAAAATGATTCCTGATCATGATTTACTTGCAGGAGGTTTTCCTTGTCAAGCATTTTCAATAGCAGGAAAACGCGGTGGTTTCGATGACACAAGGGGGACTTTATTTTTTGATCTAGCTCGGATTTTAAAAGTAAAAAGGCCTAGAACGCTTTATTCTTGAAAATGTAAAAGGCTTGGTAAGTCACAGAAGCGGTAAAACATTAAGTACAATTCTTAATGTTTTAAGGAATGACCTTAATTATTTTGTTCCTGATCCAAAAGTATTAAATGCAAAAAAATTTGGCGTACCTCAAAACAGGGAAAGAATTATTATAGTTGGATTTAGAAAAGATGTTGGCATTGATGAATTCAAATACCCAAAATCTAACATCAAAGATTCTCAGTTTTCTACAGGCAAAATATTTGGACATATAAAAGAAAAGAAAGAAGTATCTGTTGTAATACCTTTCTAAACACCTATTTAGAAACACTTAGAGATCATAAAGCCAGACATGCAAGAAAAGGAAACGGTTTTGGTTATGAAATAATCAAGGATAATGAATCAGCCAATGCAATTGTAGTAGGCGGCATGGGCAGGGAAAAAAATCTTGTCTTAGATGACAGAGCTACAAATTTCACACCTGTAACTAATATCAAGGGTAAAGTAAATAAAGAGGATGTTAGGCGAATGACCCCCAGAGAATGGGCAAGACTTCAAGGCTTTCCTGATGAATACAGAATTGATGTAGTGAGTGATACTCAAAACTATAAGCAATTTGGAAATTCAGTAGCAATTCCTGTTATTCAAGCCGTTGGAAAAGAAGTTTTAAATAAATTATTAGTTGAGACATGCCGAATGAATTATTCCGGTAATAAAGGTGAATGGAGTGGGAAATCTATACCCTTTTAAAGCTCGCTTCAGAAAAAGGAGTATTCGCAGCGGATTCAGATTTAAATAAAATTGAAGATCTGTACTATCCGATTTTAAAGATATTAAGATCTGAATTAGAGGATACTTTCAATACCATCTAAACTCAAAAATTGTAGTCAAAGAAATTCTTCGGGTGAAATTCTTTCAGAATTTACATTCAGATGAGTTTTCCGAAAAGCTTCAGTCTTTACTTAAAAAAATTCAAGAAGCTACAGGAAGTTCAAACAGGTTTGAAGATTTTGAAGATTTTTTGAATCAAATTTCTTGTAATACTCTTAAAGCACAGAGTGGAGAGAAAAGAGATATTACTTTGGTAGTTCATGACCCTGTCACACATCATGAACCTGCACTTGGTTTTAGTATTAAATCAAAGCTGGGGGGAGACTCCACTCTGTTAAATGCATCCGGGGCAACCAATTTTATTTTTAAAATTAATGGATATAATTTTTCCGATGAAGAAATTGAGCAGATCAATTCTATAGACGAAAGAGGAAAAATTCAGGCAAGGGTAGAAAGAATAAAGGAAATAGGCAGCAATTTTAAGTTCAGCCATGTCAGTTCTGAAATATTTGAGCAAAACCTCAGAGTGATTGACTCCATGCTTCCTGAAATTCTCGCTGAAATGTTATTAATCTACTTTTCAGGTAAAGACAATCAAGTTGAGGAAATTATTCTAAAGTTGAATAAGAGAAACCCATGTAATTTTCCTCTCAGGAATCGAGCCTCCATCTTTTACGAATATAAGATTAAAGCGCCTTCGATCCATGATGTCTCACTTCGGGCTAACTCCTGCATCCAAATGGACAGGGATTATTTGATGCTACCGGCGGTTATTTAATTGTTAAGAGAAGACGGCGAGATTACTTTGCTACCACATTTATAATGCCAATGAGTTTCAGGAGTATTCATGTGAGATTTGCTCGTTTTTGAATCTCCTTCTTCTTGGTCGGCATGGTTATGGTATGTTATATGATACTGAGGGTGAGATCCAGTTTTCACTCAAACACTTCAATTATGTGAGGATTCAGTAATGATTGACTCAGTTCTGATTAATAAACTACTTTCATTTAAATCCTCATTTACATCTTCCAAGTCACAGTTTTCAGATATATATAGTTTTCAAAAAGAATTATTAGCATTTCATAAAAATAAATATTCTCTTCCCGTAAGCGCTACAGGTAATGAAATATTGGGATAGGTATACGCACGCACTTTTACTGAGTCTTTTTTTTGGGCAGGTAACAAAATCATTGGATAATTGGAACTCATATAAAAGAAATTTCAAATGTACTGGGTTAAAAACTTCGGTTTAAAAGAAAGTTTTCAGGAGTCAACTATACTTGAGTTATTGGTTCTTCATACTATCAATTATGAATTTAAGCTACCCATGAAACATAATATCATTGCTTTAAGAGCTTAACAAATTAATGTGTATTCTCCAAAGCATTTGAACCGATGATGTCAGTAATAAGCTGATACACGCTTACTCAAAAGAGAAAATGATTACTTGTTGAACAATCTAAGGATTATGATGAGAGTTAGAGGGCATGGAACTTCAAGAGGTTTGGGGCGATAACGACATTATTGGTATTTGCGTGCGTTGGACCAAGAAAAATTCATAACTACTGCATTATTAGTCGTAAAACTCAGTCTCAGAGAAAAGAGTACTACCAATCAATTTTTTGGGCTACACATTCAAGAATTGGGAGGGGTTGGAAAACATGTTTCTCTAACCTTAGATAAAGGTAATTCTGGAAATTCAGAAATCGGCAGTAGAGACCATAAGACTGGCACGGCAGGAAAGTCAAGAAATGCTTTAGAAAGTACTATGGATAGAGTTGTATGTCTTTAGAAATCGGCATGAAGTTAACCGTTCAGAAGTAATTAAAGGTATTGATTATTTAAGAAAGAGACCTGATTCGGTGGGGAGATGAGTTCCTGGGTAAATAATAATCCAACATAAATTTAATCGTGTATCTTAGGCCGATTAACATCAATAATGAATTGAGGATAGTGTAATCCAACCTCCGTCGTAAGTCATTTTTACACAAGTAATCTCACTCACCCGATTCTCCCACCGGTCTCCGAGTTCACATTCCTCAACCCATTCGTGGAGTAATACCCGTTCCAGTCTTCTTCATTTTCTAATCCAAGAATATCTTCGGGAGTTAAGGTATTTGAAAATCCCCGGCCGGTTTTATCTTTCCAAAAAAGTTGTTTCATGGTGCTCTCATTTATTTAGTATCCATATTTTTTCAGAACTTCTGTCATTTTGTTAATGGTCTCTTCCGTCAAAGGACGTTCCCCATTTAAAGATCAGTGTTTAAATACTGACGGGAAATTCCCACTTCTTTACAAAAAGCCGACTTGTTTACAGCAGGCCGGCTTTCAAAAAAATCTTCAAGGTCTTTGGTAGTCATATTTTAGAGCATTTCTGATTTCAACCCATACATTGGCTGTGGGCTTAATATATCTTTTCTGCCCAAAATCCAGAAATAGTCCTTTTGAATCTATTACATCCTCTAATCTCCAACCAAGGTCTGCTAGTTTCCATTGCTTCCTTTCTTCGATAAAAACTCTTCAGGTATGGCGATCAAATTTATCACGTTCATCTCGCACGATTTTAAACTGAAATATCTTATCCGGTGTTTGTTCCTCGTTGCCACTGAGTGTTCCCGTAAAACGTTTCCGTTCCGGTGAAAAGCTCTGTAAGACTTTGTTTTTCTGTAATCATTTTTAGCACCCTTTTATTACAAGTTGTTTACAATATAGTAAACAATATATCTTGTTGTCAATTATGTAAACAAAACTTACTCTGTCCAGCACATCAAGAAATCCGCCAGCCGGCGGGTTACCAACCGACCAACTCGGGCACGGTGGTTCAAAAGATGTGGGATTTGTTATTCAACAAAGATCCAAATATGCGAGTCCCCTCTTCCCCTCTTGATGTAACTCATGTTAATCCCAAACCAAAAAGTTACATCTGTTATGAAAAATTCAACAACCGGCGCAAAACCGACCGATCCGATTACCCCGCCGTCACAATCACACGTAACCGCTCCCAAAATCACGTGTGATTTTCTCTCCCAACACGCGTGATCGTTTCCGCGAAGACGCGTCTTCGTTTTGAGTGCCTGTTCTACCGCATCTTAATGTTAGATCGCAGAAAATGCACAACATAGCCGTCGCCCCCGGGGTTAACAAGTACGTCATATCTGAGATGGATGGCGCCTAAACCCTAACAAAACGGAGGAGAGATGTCTATCAAGTATAACATCATTCAAAAAGGCACTCCCGGAATAGTGGGAGGAGGCGATAAGAAGTTTTACGCGTCTAATAAAGTAACCGGTCAGGCCGGTATCGATGAACTGACCGACCGCATCGAAAAGATCAGTACCGTAAGCGGATCAGATATACGAGCAGTGCTCTACGGACTGGCAGATGTGGTGCCCAGTTTGCTCAGAGACGGACTATCCGTCAATATATCCGACCTGGGATTCTTCAGGGTCAGCATCAGTTCCGATCCGTCGGATGCTGAGGAAGAGGTCGACTAAAGCCAACATCCGCGGAGCGAAGATCCTGTTCCGCCCCGGCGACAAGTTCAAGGAGATGCTTCAAACGCTGAAGTTTGAGAAAGCAGGATCATAGACCTTTTCCTATGAGGTCGATATACACTAAACAATAACCCATGATCCAACAAGCCCGGCTTCCTGATAAGGGGTCCGGGTTTTTTATTGAATATCGAATATCGAACAAGGAATAATGAATTTTGAAATTCTCCCTTATCTACTTAGGTGATCGCTTTAGCGAGATTGCTTCGTTGTTGTACCTCATAAACCTGCATTAAATTACTATCCTCCTCGCAAAGACCGGGCTTTGGATGTTTGGTGAGTTGTATTTTGCAGAATCCTGATAATCCTGTATATAATCCTATAAATCCCGGTTCAAAACGAGGTAATTACCAAAGGCTAAGTTACATTTACTTTTTACTAACTATAAAAGGCGTCCTTCTCCTTACGAAGGAGAAGACAGAAGAGGTGGAAGAATACGGGCAACAGGCGTGATAGGCAAGATCCTTTCGGGAGGTGGCTCTTGATGAGCCTCACCCGGCTTGGGTTTGCCACCCCTGGCAATAGACCGGGGGTGTTTGGTGAGTCGCATTGTTGTGATATGACCAGTCCTGTAGTGATCCAATTTCCAATGCCTAAACCCGATCCCATCACTCCGCGTTGCTCGCTGTTAGGTAGAACTTCGTAAATTCCACCTTCGCGTGCAAATACTGAGATCACGTTTGTCCGGTAGAATCGCTAAGACACAATCCTAACCTCACAGAAGACCCGGCCAATGACGTTTGGCTTTTTACTGTGCCAGAAGAACGGATAATTTGACAGGAATCTGAGAAGTCCACAGACTCAAGAAGGTGGACAGAATACCAGGCAACCAGGCATGAATAGGCAAGATCCTTCTCCGCCAGCCGGCGGATCTGGATGACGCCTTGAATATTGAATATCGAACAAGGAATAATGAATTTTGAAATTCCCCCTTTTTAAGGCCAAGTCATTGCGAAGACTGCAATGAACGAAGTGAATACAGCCTGTGGCAATCTGCCTGATCTACTTGGCAGCTCGCATATGCCTGGGTACTAATTCCAGCACCGGAGAGTCTCCCCTTGAGGGGAGAGGGCATATCAGCTTGCTGATGTGACCGAGGGGTGTACGTAGGTGGTTAGTGCAAACAGCTCGACCGGGCTTATATCTCGGCACTATTTGCCGGCTTTCATTTGCAAACCTCGCCGGAAGGCACGTACTTACCCGTTCAATCATTTTTAAACTCAAAAGGGTATTTCACAATGTCTCGTTTCATCTTCTTTATCCTGATTGCAGGGATCATCTCACAAATCCATCAGCCGGCCTTAGCGCAGGAGCTCAAACCTTTTACTCCGGATGAAATGCTGAAGGTGGAGACTACCAACATCACGGGCAGTAACCGATGACGGGCGATTTGTGGCCATCACTTCCTCATCTCAGCGCGACCGCCTGGGGATCGATCATTTCAGCTTTGCCGATCCAACCTATGTGCAGCAGCGTACCTCCCGCCTGTATGTGTTGAATACGGAGAATGGAGAACAAAATGAAGTCACCGACGGACCCGCCGTTATTCAGGCCTCGGCCTGGTCTCCGGATAATAAAACCCTGGCGGTCATTCTGATGGACGAACAGCGGGTGACCCTGCACATGTATGATGCCGAACGGGATCGCCTGCGGGAGTTCAAACCCAGGACCGATCTGGATATCGCTTCCAATACCGAACTGAACTGGATGCCGGATGGATCGGGATTGATGCTGTCATTGAGAGCCGATGGGTGGAGAACTAAAGCCGATTCTATGTATACGGCCATCAACAATGGTCCGGTGGTGATACAGGATTCTGAAAATGATTTACTGGCCTGGGACCGCGTGTGGATGCAAAACGATCATTCGGTGCTGGCGCTGGTACATACCGGTTCACGGCAAGTCACAGAACTCACCGATGAAGTCATGGTGGCTTCCCTCAATATCCCGGAAGACGGATCTTTTGTGGCCGTGACACAGGAAATTCCCCTAAAAACAAATTATACCCGATCCGATGATGCCAGCGAAGAGCTGATGTATACCATCAACCTGAATGATCCGGCACAGCGCGATACCCTGATCCCCCGCACGGAAAAAGCACTGGATCTGGATTGGGATCCCGCCGGAACGACCTGGGCCTGGACGGATGAGGGAAAAGTCTTTATCCGCCACATCGCAGATACTGCCGGGACTGAGATCACCGCCGATCGTTATGATCTTATTGAGAAGGGAGATACCACCGATACTACCAGTCTGGAATACAGCTTCAGCAGATGGAGCCAAAGCGGAGCCTCGATGCTCTTACGTTCCGATAAAGGATATCACCGCATCGACACGGCCGGGGCAGATATGGAACTGGTCTTTGATTTTCCGAAAGATGATAAAAGTAAACCGAAGTTAGACCTGATGCATTGGTCGGATGATGATCGCTATCTGTATTTCACCTCCTCTGCCCGCGATGAATGGCAGCGGGGAATGGTTCGATATGATATTGATGCTCAGGAGATGGAGCCCCTCCTGATAGATGATCAGCTCTATTCGGACTGGATTTTTGCAGAGGATGCGAATGTCCTTACGTTTGAACGGGCTGAAGGGAACAAGCCCTATGAGGTGTATGTCAGTAATTACGAACTAAACGATCTTCGCCGCCTGACTGATCTCAACGACTGGCTCAGCGAATATAAGATCCCTGAAACCGAACTCATTCAGTATATGGATGTGGACGGCGATACCCTTTATGGCGTGCTTTATTATCCTGCCAATTATGAGGAGGGAAAGCAGTATCCGCTGATCGCTTATATTTACGAAAATTTCTTTGATAATTCGTTTAACGCACTGGCTAATGTATTGGCCAACCGTGATTATTTTGTACTCCGCCCGTCCGTGGATCTGGAGCCCGGCTATCCCGGTGAAGGGTGGGTGAAGGGCGTGACCACAGCCATCAATAAACTGATGGAACGAGGCCTGGTGGATGGCTCGAAGCTGGGTGTGGAAGGCATTAGTTATGGCGGCTTCGGAGCCAACCTGCTGATCACACAAACGGACCGGTTTGCAGCTGCCATCAACAACTCCGGAAAGGTGAATATGATCAGCTTTCTGGGTGATAGTCCCAAGATCGGCACCCGAAATTATTCTGCAGCGGAAGTGGGTCAGGATCGGATCGGGCAGACCTTTTGGGAAGCACCGGATAAATATGTGGCCCACAGCGCCGTTTTCTTTGCGGATCGCATAACCACACCCCTGCTCATCCTGAGCGGGGAAGGTGACTGGAATGTCCCTGCCGATAATCAGCGGGAAATGTATTATGCTTTACGCCGCCTCGGTAAATCAGTGAAATGGGTGAATTATATGGATGCAGGTCATGGTGCAGGTTTAGCAGGTACAGAAGAAGACTTTTACCATCAATGGGAAACCGTATTTGACTGGTACGAAGAACATTTCACAGAGAAAGAAGAAGAATGAGCTCAGTGAATATTCGAAGAACGCTGGAGAACGACATCGCTGGAATGGGAATGAACTGCTACATGATATATTAAAAGCCCACAGCTTGGTAACTCAGTTCCGGCTGTTGCAGATTCTGCAGAAGTGTCTCCGAATGAACTGTAGCCTGCATGGCACCAGGGCCTGTTGGCAACTCCCCTCGATCTATTGGGTTGCTCGCTTTCAGGGAGATTGCTTCGTTGTTGCACCTCATAAACCTGCACTAAATCGCTGGCCGCCTCGGAAAGCCGGGGCTTTGGATGTTTGGTGAGTTGTATTTTGTAGAATCCTGATAATCCTTTACATAATCCTGTAAATCCCGGTTCAAAATTATAATGCTTCCAATCCCAAACCCATCCGTCACCCCGCCCTCACATAATCAGGACTCATAAACCAACATCAAACCGGGCGAAATGATGGATTGCATTTGCTGGCCAGAAGGCACTAAAACACCAATTAACTCACAAAACCTGCCAGGCGTATCCCCTGTGCTAGAGGAGAACGAAGAGGGGAGAGGAATATCGAATATCCAACAAGGAACACCCAATAATGAAGTGGTTTGTTGTAGGGGTAGCGAATACGGGCAATGGGTTAGTTTTGAGTGGGTGGATAATGAATCCTGCTAATCCTTTATATAATCCTGTAAATCCCGGTTCAAAAAACCAGGGATGCCCCTGACAACCTATTTTAAGGGAGCAAGCCCAACTAAAGATCTCTTTGTTAGACCTTTATAAATTCAGTCAGATCTGATTTTAAGATATGGTCAATTTCCTTAAAGTTAGATCTCTCAGTTTCGCAAAAGAGAAAGCCGAACATGTGATAATCCGCAACATTAAATTTTCTAAGCTCAAGCGGATGTTCAAAATTTTGAAGCAACTTATCGTAGTCAAATGATTTTATTTCTTCCGGTTCATATCCGGTTGTATTGTCTAATACAACGATGCTGTAAAGTTTGTTTTCTCTGCCCCTCAAAATGGTTTTCCAATCCGGCTTTTGTTGGTTGAAAAAATATTCAATGGGATTAAAACCATATGAAAAATAAGTCGAGTCTGCCGTAGTACACCAACCACCGAATCGCATTGGATTAATTTCTATAGGAAAGAGTTTTCCGTCTTTTGTGATTCTTACTTCAACGTGAAGAGGGAAGTTTTTTAAGTCGGCAGAATTACCAAGCTGTTCAAGGAATTCCGTAAACGATTTTAATTTTTCGCTTATTATTTCACCCGAAGTCAGATAAACTCTATCACCAACATCATCCTCGTTTGTAAAAAAATGTTTGAAAATATTCATTATCACCGGTTCGCCGCTGCTGTTGAAATACGCATCAAAGGCATATTCATCACCTTCAACATATTGTTCAACAATAAAAGACCCGGCATTTAAAACAGAAGCCGGATATAGTTTATTTACTTTTTCAATTTCGTTCTCAACCTTCCTTACTTTTTCATTCCATTCTTCAACCGAATTGATCTTATGAACGCCCACGCTGAAGAATCCGACCTTCGGTTTTAATACTACAGGAAATGGATAACCGGAAGTATCAACCTCCAAGAGATCATTAATTTTAATCTCTTCAAAAAAGTAGTTTGGATAAAGGTCACTCAAAAAGCGGCGAAAACGTACTTTGTCTTTGAATAGATCAATGATGTCGGGGAGTTTCGTTTTCTGTAGATTTTTTTCGATCCAATCAATTGAGTTTTCCGAATTTGTGTAAAACATCGGATACTCGTTCCCTTTAACAATGCTGATTGCTTCTTCATTGTTAATGAGATTTAAACTGCCGTTAAGATTCAATTCCTCTTTCGATGAAAGGGCTAACGTTGGATAGCTGTTTCCAGGATCGTATCTCTCAAGAAATTGGAAACGTAAGGTTTGTCAAGTAGTATCATTTAAAATAATTTCGAAGAGTAAAGAGTGGTCTGTTCATAAATCGATAAAACTATGAATTAATTATCACTTTATATGATATGTTTTAAATAAAATTAGGGGAGTCTATGCGATGCATAAATACCTCTCCTAGATTGGCCTTTGATTCCCCTGATCGCAAGGAGTACGTACATAGAATCGATGGCATATCACATGTTTGCCTGACGGGACCATGTCAAGCTTGTAGTGATACAGGCGCGGCAGATCATCCCTGGCCATGGACTGTAGCTGCTCGTTTTAGGGATCGCTTCGTCGTTTAACCTCTTAAACCTACATTCCACCCCATAGTTTCCTCGCAAAGACAGTTCGATTGGTGTTAGATCCAACTACAGCAAACTTCTTCCATTCAATGGTCATCTTGAGGGTACTCCCGAAAGATCTGCAAAAGCAGAAAACAGCTTGGTAACTCAGTTCAGGCCTGTGTAGATTCTTCAGAAGTATCTTCAGAATGACCGTATCCTGCATGGCACCAGATTTTATGGCAAGCCCGGTGATGGTGCATTGATTCCTTTTGTCAGTAAAAAAGAAAGGAAGGTAGAATAAAACCTGTGGCAATCCCCTATTTATTCTAGTTGCTTGCTTTAGGGAGATTGCTTCGTTGTTGTACCTCAAAAACCTGCATTAAATTACTATCCGCCTCGCAAAGAACGGGCTTTGCAACGTTGGGCGAGTCTATTTTTTGAGAATTGATAATCCTGCTAATCCAGGTTCAAAACAAAATACAGGCAACCAGGCACGAATAGCGAGATGCTTTCGCTAGCCGGCGGGTTGCATGACGCCTTCAGGTTGGGTGCCAGGATAATTTTTACTTCGTTATCGGGCGATCTGCAGCTAACGGATTGAGCACATTGAGTTGAAGTTGCCTGATCTATTTGGTTGCTCGCTTCAAGGAGGAACTTCATAACGAGTGGAAAACTCAAAACTCAGCACTCAGCTTAAACCCCTCCGGCCGGTAATCCCGGGGAGTCAGATCGGCCAGTCGGTGGAATCCGAAATATCCCAGCTGAATGGCTCCGTACGGCTCCACCACTTCTCCGTCCAGATCTACGGTGATGGACCGCTCGTTGAGTTCCAGCCAGGAAACCTGAGACTTAATGGGTCCCCGTCCCAGATCCTGCGCCCATTCCAGGTATCGAATGTCTTCTATCTCCCGGGTATAAATGATCTCCAGAAATCCGGAATACTGGATCCGGTGCAGGTACGCTTTTTCGCCCTCACGGATGAGGTGATCAACAGCAACCTCCCGCCGGCTATCGGGAAAGCCGGGATGCCCCGATTCCCTTACGTTGTAAAGAAGGAAGCCTTCTTCTTCCAGTCTGTCCTGCAGTAAAGCGATCCAGAAATGCCGCATCGATCCATAAAATGCTTTCCGCCGGTTTTCTTCCCATTCGGCTTGCTGCAGGGAGTCTGAGGTGGTCATTTCTGTAAACAGGGGCTCTCCGTCCCAATAGGTCCTTTGACCCGTATGTTTGAATTCATCCAGGTAATAGGTGATCTGATACCCCAGGGCCCGGTTTATGATCTGCAGCGGAGCAAGGGCTTCGGCGGTCAGTCGCCCCCAGAAGTTGGAATCAAAGCGAAGCACTTCCGGGTTGAGGATGATTACGGATTCAGCCTCTTCAGTAAATCCGAGAAACAGTTCCTCGAACTGCTCATAATGCTTTTTCCATTTTTCATCCAGGTAGTCAACATCAATATCATTCATTTCATAGACTACCTCCTTCAGGCTGAGATCAATATTCTTGTGTTCTCTTGGCCCAACCTGCAGGCCGTAGGTCTTACGTCCATACCCGATCCTGGAAACCACCAGCCGGTAAAAGCCGGGAGGAATATCACGGATCATGTAGCGGCCGGTTTGGTCTGTTTGGGAACCGATCTTGGTGCCCGATAAAAAGATATGCGCCCCCTGCAGCGGCTCTTTGGTTTCTGTGTCTGTCAGTCGCCCCGCAACAATGCCCTGAGCATGCAGCAGATCAGGACTTCCCAATACGGAAAGACCGCTGATCAGCAATATGAAAAGGGCTCGATGCATTTACCCACTCCCTACGATGTGGCATTGGTTTGATAATATTTACTATTATGATATAAATATAGTACCGGAAAGATCATTTTCAAGTGAAAAACTGTTTAGTGATCAGTTAGCAGTTAACAGGGATCAGTTTTTTTTTGTTGAGGGTGGGGTTTATGGATTGATCTGCGATTAGTGAATGGTGATGGATCGATTTGTGATTTTTTGGTAGGCTGATCTTAAACACCACAGGTTGTCAATCCCGCGTGCCCGTTTCAGGGAGATTACTTCGTCGTTTGACCTATCAAACCTGCATCCCACCTTCCGGACTCCTAGCATGACCGCTCTTTTTTCGTAGCTAAGGCGTATGATTCCCAAACAATCATCGCAGCTATGGGCTGTACCTGATGGGTAGGTCATCCTGGTCAGGACTTGTGCTTTTAGTTGAAGCTAAAAGATATTTTTTGAATAGGGGTGCACCATCCATCACCCGGGCTAAGGCCCAAATGATGGATTATTGCCATAAAAACACCAAGGCATTCTCTTACTTTGCGGCGGCGGATTTTGTTTGCTTAGTTTGATTCAATGAGCCGGAGGGCAAGGGACAGGGATTGGGTTTTGCTTGCATGGCAACCGTGCCTAATCCACCCTTAAACGTTCAGTGTCGGTTGTTGGATCTTCAATTGTTCAATATCCACCCCATCGACACATCTCGACAACCTGTCGATATCATCGACATATTTCGGTTTCAGGAAGAAAGGAGATCGTAGAGGCGGGTATTCAGGTTATAGGACCTCACGTCCCACCTGCTTGCTTTTCAAAAAGCCGGCTGACTCCAGCTCCTTCAGATAATCTGCTGCTGTCTGTCGCTTGGCGAGGTCGCGTTCCACCAAAAATTTCACTTTACAATAAGGCTGCTCAAACAATAACTCGATCAGCTCCTTGGAATACACGCGGTCAGGCAATACCGACTTAGCCTCAGCAAGAGTCTCTTCCAGTAGCTGCTGAATGGCATCGATTCGGGACATGGTCTTTTCGGATGTTAATCTGACCGCCTCCATCATGAACAAGATCCAGGATTCCCAGTCCCCATCTTCGGTGACATCCCGCAGCAGCCGGTAATCACATCCGGTTTGTGTGCAATGATATGATCACTGAGATACAACACCGGCTGATGGAGCAGGTTTTGTCGAAGGAGATAGAGAATATTCAAAATGCGTCCGGTACGTCCATTGCCGTCTCCAAAGGGGTGGATGGCCTCAAACTGATAATGCATCACTGCCATCTTGATCAGCGGATCGGTGTCATCTTTTGCCTGAATATAATCGGCCAGGTTCTGAAGCAGTTCAAGGATCAGGTCTTTTCCCTCAGGCGGCCAATAGATGATCTTCCGGGTTTTGGGGTTGGCGATCACCGTTCCGGAATCCTGTCTGATCCCGTCCTTCGATTTCTTGATGGTTTGCATGAGTTCCACAAAGAAATTTGGGTCAAGGTCGTTTTTCTCCAGTTTTGAGATGCCCTGCCATAAGGCCTGCCGGTATCGCAGCACCTCTTTGGTCTGTGGGTCGGCCTGCTGATCGTTCGCCGAAAGCGCCATGAAAAGCTTATCATTCGTCGTTACGATATTCTCGATCTCTGAACTCGCCTTTGCCTCCTGCGCCACAATACTGTTGATCAGGATAGAGGGATTGGGCAGACCCTGAGCTTTCCCCTTTAATTCCGCCAGTGCGCGATTTGCCGCAATGGCTGCTTTTAGTATCGTCGGGGACTCCAAGTCTGCCTTCGGAGGAAGCAAGGGAAGTATGTTATAAGGCTGATTGGCGTAATCTGACATGAAAAACTCATTATTTAGTGACAACCTGTCGAAATATACAGAATTTATCGACATAAATTGCACACCTGTCGAAATTAGCGACATGATAGTTTTGAGCTGGGAGCTTGACCGGAGACGGAGGACGGTGGACCGAAGGGGTTAAATAGTAAACGGCCGACATCCGATATCAAATGTTGAAGTGTGTTTGGCATAATCCCCGTGAATTCTGATCTGATCCTGAAAGTCCAGGTTCAAAATGAGATACTTGCCGAGGGCTGTAGGGTTATCCTACCACAAAAATGTCCACTACGTCTTCTCCCCTGTGTAAGGGGAGAAACAAAGAGGGGTAGCGAATACAGGCAACCAGGCCAAATCCACCACCGCACAAGCGCGATGCTTGCGCCAGGGGTTTGTTTCGAGCTATTATTTGAGCCTATACCAAAGTCAGAGATTCATTTCTGGTTATGAAGCTAAATGATTTGCGATATGCGAATTTAAGGCGGGTAAACGACAATTACGTCATAACCCTGCAACTACTTCTCTATTTCTTCGTAACTTGTGGCTAGAGATCCTAAGAAGGAAAAACCACACTTCCTTCAAATATTAATACACACTTTAAAGCCTTTTATGAAACGTTTATCCGCCCTCAGTCTGATCATTGTCATGGCCATTGCCGCCTGTTCACCTAAAACCGGAGATATGCTTGGTGAAGCTCCCGAATCGAGCTTCGATCAAAAAGCCATTGAAACCTCCATCGACCTAACCACCGTTAACGAAGACCGCCTGCTGGTGCAAATGGATCCGGGAATGTTCTCGCAGGATACGATCCTGTTTCGACTGCCGAGAGTGGTTCAGGGAACCTATGACATCAGTGACTTTGGCAGTTTCGCCGAAGAATTCAAAGCCTACAACTATGATGGCGAACTGATGACCGTGGCCAAAACCGACACCAACACCTGGACGATCACCAACGCCACAAAACTCGATCGACTGGAGTATTACGTGAATGATACTTTCGATATTGAACAAACCGACAAGGCTACACCCTTTTCACCATCCGGTACCAATATCTCCGAGAATGTTTTTGTACTGAACCTGCATGGTTTCGTGGGATATTTTGAAGGTCGCGATGATAAAGACTATAACCTGACGGTGACTTCACCATTGGGCATGAACTACTCTTCGGCTCTAACAAAAATTTCAGCCGATACGACCGGTCAAAAAGTAAGCATCACTTATCAGGCCGACCGCTATTTTGATGTCACCGACAACCCGATGATGTACGGTGATATTACTCAGGAGCGTTTTGAGGCCGGCGGGATCGAGATCGTACTAAGCGTTTATTCCCCAAGCGGCAATCACACGGCTGCTCAATATAAAGACGTAGTTTATGATATGATGCAAGCCCAAAGTGAGTACATAGGTGACCTGGAAACCACAGACCGCTACGATATCTTTCTCTACCTATCAACCCAGCAAAATGACGCCACCGGATTTGGTGCGCTTGAGCATCAGACCTCAACTGTGATGGTGTTCCCGGATATGGCCAATCAGCAGATGCTTAACAGTGGCCTCGTTGATGTGGTAGCCCATGAGTTCTTCCACATTATCACCCCGCTGAATGTACACTCAGAAGATGTCCACTATTTCGACTACAACGATCCTACTTTCTCAAAGCATCTTTGGATGTATGAAGGACTGACAGAATATTTCGCTTCCCACTTTCAGGTGTATGAAGGACTTCAGGAGCCGCAGGCTTTTTATGATAAGATGGTGGGTAAGATCCAAACCGCAGCGGGCCTTAATGACACGATGAGCTTTACGAAAATGAGTGAGAATGTGATCGATGAGCCATATGCATCCAACTATTATAACGTGTACGTGAAGGGCGCCCTCATCAACATGTGCCTTGATATCATGCTGCGAGAAAAGAGTGATGGTGAGCGCACTATGATATCACTGATGCGTGAGTTATCCGATAAATACGGCGAGGAAAAACCCTTTGATGACGATTCCATCCTGGATGAGATCACCCAAATGACCTACCCTGAGATCGGTGAATTCTTTGATACCCATGTGGTCGGCACAACTCCGATTGATTATGAGACCTACTTCAACAAAGTTGGCCTGAGCCTGGAGGAAGCTGAATCTCCGGTCACTGTTTTCTTCCGTGATCAGCAAACCCCATTTATTAATGTGAATCAGTCAACGGGTCAGCTTTATTTCATGGATACGGGTCTGAATTCAACCCTGATCGAATTGGGTGTGGAGCCGGGTGATATCATCAAGTCGGTAAACGGCACGGAACTTACACTGCAAAACGCACAGATGATCTTAGCTCCAAGTTTCCAATGGACGCCGGATACCGACCTCAGCATGGTGCTTATCCGTGATGGCGAAGAAATTGAGGTTTCAGGAAAAGTGGGCACACCAAAAGCCATGAGGCTCCAACTCGTTGAAATGGAGGATGTCACGGAGCAACAGGTGGAACTGCGAAATAATTGGCTGGGTATCAGTGATCAGTAAGCATTAAACAGTGAACAGTTTTAAGTGATTTGTTTCTTTTGTCGGTACAAAAGAAAGGAAAAGACGATATAAGCAGGATATTAAAACTTAGGAATTAGTAAAAAACACTGCACAAGAGATAGCAACGAAATCTAAATGCCTAGACCAACTTCGAGATCTTCTTCACCTTCGCCTTATCGGCAAACCCAATGGTTGGATCACAGTGGATAAACCGTTCACCGAACTGACTGAGTTCTTCGTCAATATCATCGAGAATAATATATCTGGGCATTTCGTCAGTGTTCAAATTCTCGTTGATCCAGCGGCGTATCTCATCACCGCGGGTCACTTTTCCCGAGTTTTCGTATATCAAAGAGGGAGTGACGCCTATCACAAATTTCCCGGGCACACCATTTTCTTCAAATAAGATCTTCAGCTGCCTGAGGGAATGGTCATACCGCCAGGTGGAGGTGACCACGATCTGTCCGTTGTAGTATTCGACCAACAATTTAAGATGAGCCATTGCTATCGGACACCATTCCCGGTTAGTAGAGCGGCCCTTATTGATCAACTGCCTTCTCAGATGAGCCTCAGTATTCAGCACCCCGTCAATATCCACGAAAAGAGTGAGTTTCTGATTTGATCCCGAGCCATTTTGTCCATCATTCCAATCCATACCTGATTCTAAGAACATCGGACAAGAGGTGCAAGCATTGGAGTTTTGAGTGTTGATTTTAAAGTCATGTAGGTGTGTCACTCTGTAACCAAGTCAGGTAGCTTTTAAGTACCCAATACCTCAGGTTGTCAGTCCGAGTGCCGGCGTGATCTCAAAAGTTGCATTGGCAGCCAGGTTTTACATTGAGATCCTTCGCGGCAAACCGCCCAAACCTACATCAAACCCTGCTTTTCTCAAGGATGACAACGCTGGAATAAGTATGAAGTCAAACTTAGCTTCGGGGACGGCGTTACAAAGATGGACCTTTGTTACGTGTGCAAATCCCTAAATAAGAAAATGAAGATTGAATATTTTCCATTGTCCGGATGCTGTAACGACTCCTGTACTTACTAAAGCGTCCTTTCTCCTTTTGAAGGAGAAAGAAAGAGGTTGAGAACATGGGCAACCAAACTTGTTGTATCACTCAAAAACCCAGAACTCAAAACTGAGGAAATGGGAAACAAGTCAACCATGCATTTATCATTCATTATGCTATCCATAATATTTATTAATGGTTTTCTTATTTACATAAACATTAATTTATGCGCCGCAAAAGAACGGTTTGTTCTATTACCATTAAAGTGCATGTCGAATTCTTCGGTATGACCCAAATGATCTGAAACCTGAATGGACTTCATAGCGGATTTCTTAGTACGATTTTTACTGCAATTTCAATCTCCAACGCTTGGCTTTTTAATAGGTGGAATGCTGATTGCTGCACTGGGCAGTAAGCTGAAAATTCCCAATGCGATCTATCAATTCATTGTATTCATGCTGCTCATGACGATCGGGCTGGAAGGAGGCATTGAGATCCGTGAAGCCAATTTACTGGCTATGGCTCTGCCGGCGCTTTTCTCCATCCTGATCGGTTTAGGCATAGTGCGAATAGGTATAAGCATTTTTGCGCGGCTGCCCGGCGTCAATAAAGAGGATGGCGTTGCAACGGCCGGCTTGTTTGGCGCAGTAAGTGCCTCAACCCTTGCTGTGGCCATGGTTATGCTGGATGAGGAATCCATAGCATTTGAGGCCTGGGCTCCTGCCCTATATCCGTTTATGGATATTCCGGCCCTGATACTTGCGATCGTGATGGCAAATATTCACCTCAAAAAACAGGAAAACGGTAAGGATACGAAGGTCAATGTGGGGAACATCATCAAGGAAAGTTTGCGTGGTTCCGCCTTATCGGCCTTACTTCTTGGATTGGCTCTTGGCTTGTTAACAAATTCCGGTTCCGTCCTAAACTCTTTTTATGAGCCATTATTCCGTGGCTTCCTTTCGATCCTTATGCTGATCATGGGTATGGAGGCCTATGACCGCATTAAGGAACTGCGCAGCGTTGCTCATTGGTATGCCATTTATGCCGGCATGGCTCCCCTGATACATGGACTCATTGCTTTCGGTCTGGGATATATCGCTCATGTACTGGTTGGATTTAGTCCGGGCGGAGTTGTTATCCTGTCTGTGATCGCATCATCAAATTCAGATATTTCAGGTCCGCCCACCTTACGGGGCGGTATTCCATCCGCCAATCCATCTGCCTATATTGGGGCATCAACCAGTGTAGGAACGCCAGTGGCCATTGCGGTTGGAATTCCGTTATTCATTGCGTTGGCACAAATAGTATTCGACCTTTGATCTGCAGGCTGTAAAATTACCCATGGAGGATATCATTATGACATTTTATAAAGCGAAAAAAGTTGTGATTATAGCAGAAAAAATACTCTCACCTAAGATCTGTGAGATCATCGAATCAAGTGGTGCCCGTGGATACACCGTGGTGCCCGCCGGTGGAAAAGGGTCTCATCACAAACACTTTACCTCAGAGCGTGCTTCTGTAGTGGATGATTTCTCAACGGTAAGGATCGAAGTGGTCGTTAATGATAAATCAGTGGCAGAGACCATTGGCAAAGAAATTGTAGAGGAATGTTTTGATAAATATTCAGGGATCGTATACCTGGAAGATGTGGAGATCCTGCGACCGGATAAGGTGTCAACAAGAGAGATGAAATGAAGAAGTTTGAGAGGTACAAGCAATCGGTCAATAGGTTTTCGTTGGATAATGGTGACAGGGCGTAGGAGGTGGTACGGGCAACCGGGACTGTCTCATCATGGAGAGAAAGAATTACGATGGACGATTAGCGATGGACCGAAAGACCGATTTGTTAATTTATGGTCTTCATGGGCAATAGGATCAAATGATCACAAAACCTGCCAATGCGTCTTCTCCCCGGTGTATAGGGAGAAACAAAGAGGGGTAGCGAATACAGGTAATCAACTCGCACGATCTTGTTCGCTTCAATACCAAGATGGACCTTTGTAACGAATGCAAACTCTTTAAAGGCAGGGGATCTCAAAGTAAGAACTGTCAATTAGTGCTAACTTTAAAATCCTTCGCGTTATCCCCCAAAACCTATATTACCCCCACTTCGCTCAGGACGACAACGCTGGAATAGGAAAGGGAGTTTAAGTACGGCATTGGATGATCGATGTTTGTTATTCCTTATTCCATCTCCTCCTAAATCACTAAACTTAAGTTATTTATTGAGTTTTACATTTGAAACGAGTTACTTGTCGTCGGTATAAATGAATGTTTAAAATAAAATATGTTGGGACTGCTGGGTCCTGCCAATTAAAATCTTAGACCTATGAATAAGCCTGTTCGTTCAACCACGCGTAAGGTACGAGTAAGCTATGGTGTTATGTTTCTGTTGCTTTTTAGCCTATCCACTTTACAGCTTCAGGCGCAGCAGAACCCCTACCCCTTTAATTTAGACCTTAGTTTTGGGGGCGGATTGATCGGCAACCCTGATGTCAATACGACATTTCAGCCCGAGATGGGATTCAGTTATATGCCAGGTAAGTTTGGAATAGGATTGAATGCAGGCCTGCTATCCTACGATCCTGCATTTGATGCCCAACAATATACTTCCGGCTTTGAGGATTACACTTCGATCACCGGTTCTGACCAAAAATGGAATTCCTTCTTTTTTGGCATTGGCCCGCGTTTTGAATTTAGCAGTCGATTTCCGGTCACCTTCCGCAGCAGCCTGGATCTGTCACTTTCTTATAATTCACCACCTTCGGTTTCTGTTGATTTCAATGACCCGGATGGCTCAGCCGGTGACCTCCAGCTTCAGCTTTCAGGTTATGATGCCGGTGACGATTACAGTAAATGGTCAGCCGCGATACGCCCGGAGTTTCAGATGCAATTCAGTCCCGGTGGCAGTGACCGGTTTGCTATAACCGTTGCTACAGGTATTCAGCATCGCCTATCCCAAAATGAATTTACCTATTCGCAAAGAGACCTTTCAGAAGTACGCGTAGTGCCGAATTCACAGGAGATGTTCATGCAGTTTGAGATGGCACCCGAAGTTCAGCGATCGGCTCAACCCCCAAAAACTAATTTCTTTACTACCGTGGGGCTCAAGATCAAGTTTGGTAGCCCTAAGGCCATGTCTGCACCCAGCACAAGGATTACAATGCCACTCGGTCTAATAAGCCAGGCGTCACGTTGCTGATGATATCGGTGATGGTGATGCGGATAGTGATGGTGACGGCATAGATGATGCTATAGAAACAGCTCAGGATTATAACTCCAGCCGGTCAAACAAACCGAGTACAGAAACACGGGATGATGATGTGGTGGTAGTGAAAACGGAGGGACTTGATGCAGCCGAAAATTTTGTGGATGAAATTATTGATGTTCTGGATCGCTGTGAAGAGGGTGTGTGTGAACAGGTACGACTAAATGCAGACGGCAGGGTAGACAAAATGCACAAAGTAAGAGAAGGAAAACTGTCACAAGACGAGGGGATTGAGCAGGTTCACAGCATTGTGATGGAGGACGTGGTATCGCTGGCTAAATGTGAGTCAGATGTGTGCAGAGACGTGTTAACAAAAGAAATACAACTATTGGAACACATGAACGTGCTGATGAGTCTGGTGCAGTCGGGCAGGGCCGCTGAAGCGCAGGATTACAATGCAGCACGGTCGAATAAGCCAAGTTCGATTGCTGATGGAACAGGTGATGGAGAAGGTTCCGGACTGCAAGTTGTGTATATCACGAAAGATGCAGACGGTAAAATTTATGCCTGGGGAGCTGCTCCTGAGGCCAGATCCCAGGATGGAAGCGGGAAATTATATAGTTGGGGTAGAGCTCCTGAAAGTTTGGCCAGTGATGGCAATGGCCAAGTCTATGCGTGGGGAGAAAATAGGAGAGCAAGCACCCAGAATGGTGAAGGTCAAGTTTATGCATGGGGAATTGCAGCCAGAGCCACTGCCGTAGATGATGAAGGTAAATTATATTCGTGGGGAAGACTCTCGCTTAACAGTAATCCCGTCTGCTGTTTCGATTATGATTCGGATAGGGAGCTGCCTAATAAAAGCGCAGCTGAAGCCGGTACCGATGATGAAAAAGGAAGATTGTATTCCTGGGGTATAGCACCAAGAGTCAACACTCAGGGGGATGATGGTTTAGTCTATGCCTGGGGAGTTGTTTCCAGAGCCAGCATTCAGAATGGGAATGGTAAAGTGTACTCCTGGGGACAAAATTTTAAAGTAAGTAACGAATCCTGTGAAGGGGAAACGTGTCCGCAGCCTGGTAACAGCCTGTACCTGGCCAAAGAACTTGGGTTGGCCTCAGCAGGTAACGACATTGAAAACATCAAACGGGCTTTGGATCGCTGCGATGATGGCGTGTGCGGACAGGTGAGGCTGAATGCCGACATAGCGTCATGAAGGCGTATAGGCGAGCACCTGGAAAATCCCTCCGGCGATGGACAGTGACATAGAGGAGATCCGAGAGTATTGTGAGTGGAGGACGTTGAATCTCTTGGGAAATGTGAAACGGATGTATGCCGGGAAGTTCTTGCGATGGAGGAAGATCTGCTGGTAAAAATGAACCGGCTGAGCGATATGGAGCAGGTGGCTCCGGCGCAGGATTACAACTCCAGCAGATCCAATAAACCGAGCACACGCGCTGATGGTCGAGGAGGGAAATAGTGATATTGTGCGTGATGCAGCTGTTATGGGAAGGATGATCAACCCGACAGGAACCATTATTTCAGCCGGAGCGGTTATGATGAGTTCAAATAATCCGCTTTATGAAGGTGAAAGTGTGGGTGGTGAAAACCCTCTTTATGAAGGGCAAGCCAACGATGGAGATTCCGATAATAATAACAACAATGAAGATCCGGCACCTGTGCAAAGATACGATATGCAACCCAGTTCCTATTGTGTCGCTCCCGAAATAAGAGGCGAAAGCTCAGGAATAACCGGCTGCACCTCAGCATGATGGTGACACGAATAGCGACGATGAGAGCTACTGAAACGGCACAGGCTATAATTCCAGCCGCTCCAATCAAACCGAGCTCATATTGCGGATATTGGTGATGTGGATGGAGATGGGATTCCCGGATATGTTGAAAAATGCTTCATTCAGCATCAGTAAGAGGAGTGCTCGAACGGGACGTAATGAGATGAATGATGGAGATCTGGATGGCGATGGCTATGGCGATGTGGACGGACTCCACTTTGAACTGGAGATCGATCCTTTAGATCCGGATGATGACGGTGATGGAGTGTCTGATGCCATCGAATCAGCAACCTACAGCATCAGTAAAAGGAGTGCGCGAACGGGACGTAATCCAAGTACCAGCCAAAATAAAAGTCCGATTTATGAAGGCAATACGACAACCGGTACAAACCCTTTGTATAAACCACAAGAAGAACTTGCCAACGATGGCAGTGACTCGGGGGAAAACGGCAACAGTGACGTGTATCAATGGACCTACAATTTAAGTGAGCTGGAGGGCGCAGGAGATCTTCCGGCAGATGGCACGCTTACCGTGCTGTTTACCGGAGGGGAATGGCATTTCGATGTTCAGATCGATCCTGTTGATATGGATGGTGATGGGAACGGAATTATCGAATTAATACAGAACAGTTCGTTTAGCATAAGTAAAAGGAGTGCGCGAACCGGCAGAAATTGATGGGGAAGTAGTTTAAAATTAATTATGATTTGCGATTAACGAACGGAGATAGACCGATTTACGAAACTAACAGGAAGCAGAAGTTTCCTGGAGGGTGTTTGCGCTAGTGTTAAATCGATACGGCAAACTTCTGATCTTAATCTTTGATCCGTTATCGCTAGGAGTCGGAAAATATATTCGATGGCTATTCTGTTTGCCGACTTGGCGATCTCCCTGATATGGCCGGGTGCCCGTTTCAGGAAGATCAATTCGGAGGCGATGCGGTTTAACTGGAGAATGGAACGCTGATGACACGGATATAGCGGATAGTCACAGATCTTTATTGATCAGCGTTATCTGTGTTCTATTCCTTTATACGTGTAGATTCAACAACCATCCGCGTAATCCCTAAATCCAAATAATCAGCGATTTTTCTGCCATGTTGTTTCGGGATTAAACTGCATAGCTCTCATTTGGGTCTAAGCATGCCCGACGCCCCCGGTTTCAACTGTCTGAATCATAAATCGAGATTTGTGATAGACCGATTGACCGAACTGTAATTTATATCCTTTGTACCACCAACAAATAATACAAGGTCATTTCCAGAAATCACTTTCAGCATTAACGGCAATTTCAGCCTCGGAAGGAGGATGCTTGATCTGACTGATGATCATAGCCCGTGCCTTTTTAGCATCGGGAAAATTGAAGAACATCCAGTCGTGGAACATGCCGTTGAACTCAAGATAATTGAATACTACCGGCTCGGATTCAGCTTTTAACCTTAATTTTCGTGAATCTGCCAGCATTATATCATGACTTCCAATAAATAAGGTGGTAGGAGCTATTCTGCGAATATTGCCATAAACGGGACTTACCCTGTAATCCGTTAGCTCTAGATCAGAAGCATATCGCTTCCCTAAGGATCTCAACACTTCGGTATCCAATAACGGATCGTCAACCTCGATATCTTCTATGAGAGGATTAGAAAGGCTTAGGTCCAGCCATGGCGATAAGAGAATCAATTGAGAAGGTTGAGGTACTTTATGTTTCACAAAAAACTGGCAAAGTGAGTGTGCGATCCCCCCTCCATTTGAATCCCCTACAATGGTTATGTTTTCGGCTCCGTATTTTTCCAGGAGATCTGAATAAAGGTCCATAAAGAAATACATAACTTCCGAAGTGGAACTCTCAGGTAGTAAGGGATAATCCGGAGCAATGATATCCTGATCCAGCTTTTGACAAAAATCCCGTATCATAGTCCAATGAAATTTCATGAAGCTTTTAGTAAAGCCACCACCATGTATGAATAGGATAGCTTTATTAGATTTTTCTTTAGAGGACGAAATATTCCAGATCTTCCATATGTCCTTTTTTTCATGAGTGACCTCAAACTGCTTTTTCAGATACGCAGGTGGCTCACTTTGCGAGGAAGGAGCCTGCCACCAGGCTGAATTTAATTTCTTTTTGTAAGAAGAAAGTCTTAGGGTAAAATTAATGGTCTTCGAAATTAGATCGGGTTTTCTCATCAGCGAGTTATTTGGTTTGTCTCCAAAACGGAAATTCTAATAACAGCATTCAAAAGAGTTTTGAGTTGTTAGTTTTGAGCCTGCCTGCCGGCAAAGGCAGGTGATGAGTTGGTTTTGACGGAGGATTGGGGACGGGAGACCGGTTGCGGTGAAATATTCATTGCGCTGCTTTGCTGCAAAATGCAGGATTGATCTGCGATTAGCGAACGGCGATAGACTGATCTGCGAATGATTGACATTGGAAGCGGCAGCCACTTAACAAGCGCAAAACGGCTCAGCGAGCCGCTTATGCTCCGTTCCTTCAATGTTCAATATTGAATGTTCCTTGTTGGATATTCATTCTTCCTTGTTCAATATTCTTAAGCCTCGTATCTTTGCACCTCACAACCAAGGTTGGGGGTGCTTGCATAGCGGGCTGAGATCACACCCTGATAACCTGAACCGGATAATACCGGCGTAGGGAAACCTGTTTACCGCACAGTAACGCAAGTTAACCTCCTCCATTAATCACACTATTAATTGGAGGAATTCAATGTTTAATTCTATTACAATAAAGTCGTTTTTTACGGCTTTGGTACTCACAGTACCACTACTCTTTTCTACTAATCAAGCAACCCAGGCGCAGACCGTTATTGGAACTGTTCTTGATGCCCAATCCAAAGAACCACTGGCCGGCGCGGCCGTTCGTCAGATGGGTACTTCCCGTGGGGTTGTCTCTCAGGATGACGGCTCATTCGAAATACGTCTTTCTGAAAACGGAGAACGGGCATTACTGATCACCTATCTGGGATATAAAGATCTCAAAGTTGATCTTTCTATTACAAATAAAACAGGTGAACTTTTCATGTTTCCGGAAACGTACATCGGTGATGATGTTTTTGTGAGCGCCACCAGGGCCGACGAAACCTCACCTATCACCTATACCAATGTGGAGAGTGAAGAGATCAACCGGCGCAATTTGGGGCAGGATGTCCCCTATCTGTTGCAAAGCACGCCATCAGTTACTACAACCTCAGATGCCGGAGCCGGTATCGGCTACACGGGGATCCGCATTCGCGGAGTGGATCCGGCTCGTATCAACGTGACCATCAATGGGATCCCGGTCAATGATGCCGAATCGCACAGCGTATTCTGGGTAAACCTGCCGGATCTGTCTTCATCCACTGAAAACATTCAGATCCAGCGCGGTGTCGGGACTTCCACCAATGGGGCCGGTGCTTTTGGCGGAACCATCAACCTTCAAACCAGTTCTTCCAGGGTAGAACCGTTTGGGGAGATCAACACCGGATTCGGTTCCTTCAACACACAAAAATATAATGTGAAATTAGGGTCAGGTTTGATGGAAAATGGCTGGCAGTTTGAAGGCCGCCTGTCAAAAATTAATTCCGACGGATTCATCGATCGCGCTAGCTCCGACCTGGATTCCTATTTCCTGTCGGCATCCCGTCATGGCGACCGGAGTCTGCTTAGGGCAGATGTCTTTTCGGGAAAAGAACGTACATATCAGGCGTGGTATGGCATCGAGGAAAGCGTTCTTGAGAGCGACCGCACATTTAATGAAGCGGGAACCGAAAAAGCCGGAGAGCCATACGAGAATCAGGTCGATAACTATCAGCAGAACTATTATCAGCTGCATTATTCTTACACCTTGACCGATAGCTGGAATGCCAATATCTCTGCTTTTTACACTAAAGGGTTTGGATATTACGAGGAATATAAAGCGGGTGAAGATCTGGAAGATTACGGTATTGAACCGCTGCTTCCATCTACTCCGGCTGAATCCGATCTTGTTCGCCGCCGATGGCTTGATAATGACTTCTATGGCACTATCTTTTCAACCCGGTTCACCCCAAATGATACCTGGAATGCAACGTTTGGCGGTGGCTACAGTTACTACGAAGGGGCTCATTTCGGTGAAGTGATCTGGGCGCGTTATGCCGGCAACAGTGAAAACGAGGACCGGTACTATGACAATGATGGCATCAAGAAGGATTTCAATCTCTATGGAAAACTGCAGTATAAGATCACTGACGATCTGAATACCTACGTGGATCTTCAGGTGAGAGGGGTCAATTACGAGTTCCTTGGAAACGGATTTGTGCAGAGTTCAACGGGCGGGAATCAACGCGACAGTTTGGTGGCTATTCAGCAGGATGACCAGCTGACCTTCTTCAATCCAAAGTTTGGATTTGTTTACAGCCTGCCTGAACGTCAAAGGATCTATGCTTCTTTTGCAGTGGGTGGTAAAGAGCCAACGAGGGATGAATACGTGGATTCAACGCCACAAAGTCGCCCCGATCCGGAACGACTCTATAATATTGAGCTTGGGTATCGTGGTGATTTCAGTCGCCATTATCTCGGTGCCAACGTCTACGGTATGTTTTATCGTGATCAACTGGTGCCAACCGGAGCGATCAATGATGTGGGTGAGATCGTCCGGGAAAATGTACCTGAGAGTTATCGAATTGGACTGGAACTTCAGGGTGGGTTGAGCTTATCAGAGCATTTAAGCTTATCTGCCAATACTACCTTCAGTCGTAACAAGATCGTGGAGTACACTCAATTCACGGATCAGTATGATGCGAACTTCAACTACCTGGGTCAACAGGCGACCACATATGAGGACACCGATATTGCATTTTCACCATCCGTTATCACTAATGGGATAATCGGCTATCAGTTCGGCGGATTGAATGCAGAGTTGATCAGTAAGTATGTCTCACGTCAGTATCTGGATAACACCAAAACTGAAAGCCGTTCCATCGATCCCTATTTTGTGAATGATCTGAGGTTAAGCTATTCCCTGGACAGGCTTTCTTTGCTCGATGGCGTCACAGCTACTTTGCAGGTGAATAATCTATTCAACCATGAGTATGAGACCAATGGATATACCTTTGGATGGCTTCAGGCGGGCGAGCCGGTTAATTTCAATTACTACTATCCACAAGCCGGTACTAATTTCCTATTCCAGCTATCCTGGAAGTTTTAAACAGTCAAAAATGAACATCCAATAAGGAACAGCCAACATTCAATTTCCAACTCTCAATAGCCCCGTCCTGCCTGTCGGGGCTATTAAATATCGGATTGTAGTACCTATATTATGTAAATCCTCATCAATTCTAAAAACCCGATTCAAAGTTTGAGGCGGAGCCTCAGTAGGGCGTGGCGCAGCAGAGCTACGCAACGAGTCTTGTTAGTTAGTCGGTCGTCCGTCCCCGGTCCTCCGTCAAAACTAACTAAGCACTAAGCACTCAAAACTACTTAATCACTGCTCCGCCGAGAATCCATCCCCCACATCAGTTTGTTGCGAAGGGTTTCAAAATAATCCTGTCCGGGAAGCTGGATGAGGTCGAAAGTCAGGTCTGATTTCAGGATCTCGATCTCAAATGGAAAATGTTCGATCTCATGAACCTGTCCGTCATAAGAAAAGAGAACCTCACTTTGCTGCTTTTCGATCTTGATCCGAAGTGGTCGGGTTGAATTCAAAACCAATGGTCGGGTGGTTAGCGTATGTGGATTGATGGGGGTCACTACAAAGACTTCCGTGCCGGGTGCCACGATCGGCCCGCCGGAGGCCAGGTTATAGGCGGTTGATCCGGTTGGTGAAGCAACCAGCAAACCATCGGCCCAATAGGTATTGATGAGGCTGCCATCATATTCCGCCGAAACATTCACCATGGAAATAGAATCCTTGCGGGTAAATAAAAATTCATTCAGGGCGTGGTATTCCTCGCCGCGGGAAGTGGTGCCTTTCAGAAAGGTTCGCTTATCGAGGATGAAGTCATTATTAAGCAACCTGTCAAGGGCCGGCTCCAGATCTTTTATCTGAGTGTTGGCCATAAAACCAAGTCGACCACTGTTAATGCCAAGGATAGGTTTTTGAAGATCTTTGGAGATCCGGGCGGTGTATAGGATCGTACCGTCACCGCCCATTACCAGGATGATATCACTGGCCCGGATGGAATCGCGATCGTTTTCAGTTTTTTGGATGGCGGCTTTACCATTCAGTCCCGTTTCATCGCAGATCTCCTTATTGATAAATAGGGTGATATCATTACTTTCAGCCCATTCTACAGCTTCAAAAAGAACTTCCCTGACTTCATATTTACCGGGATTAGCGACGACCGCAAGTTTCATTAGTTGGCTCCGTTCATGCTGAAAGAGGACAGGTCAAGGTTCCACGGGTAATGGCTCACCGTAATTCCCTGTACGTCAGTGTGAGATAAAATATAGATGGGGGCATTCCAGACCAACACTTGTTCAGTCCCCGGATAGGGCTTTGTAGTAAAAGTGATCTGATCATCAAAGGCAAAAGAGGCACTCATTGAAAAGCTGTATCCCGATCCGTTCACTTGTGGAGCTACGTTATTAAGCATGAACCGATAGAATGGATGTGTAGTATGAGTGATACTAACACTTGTATTATCGATCTGTTGTGTAGTAGACGGTGTCTACATTGGTTATTGAAAGAGAACCGAGAGCATTACTTATCAGAATTGAATTTTGATTCAGACTATTCAATATCTCATTCACTTTGTTGGGCTGACCCGATTCGGGATTATAATACAGTGGATACTCAGTGTTGACAGAGGCCTTGTGCAGTTCGTAATTGTTATAGAAACTGCTAAGTAACTCACCCGCTGAGTCAGCGACCGTAAGCAGGGTTGCCGGACCTAATTCCACGAGTAGATCAACTTTTTCCCCTGCAAATTCCTGATAGAGATTGCGCTCATTAATACCGGAGATGATATCAAGTCGGTTGATATCTGGTAAGTTGGAAGAGTGATCTTCGTTTATAGTCAGAAGATGTGTGTTGTTCTCTTTTTGGATAAATTGGAATCGTCCGGTTCCAGCCGCTTGCTGAATGGGTCTTGATTCAGGGACACTTTCCCTGGCATAGATGGAGGCCATAGGGTGAGCCAATCGGGTTAAAAAATCAGATGAAGACTTGTTTAAGACAAAGATTACAGTAGAATCATTTTGAACCCGGATACCATCGATCTCGGAAATGACTCGTTTAGAAGGATCTTTGACATATCTTAGCTCATTCTGAAGAGCTTTAAATCCTCTGATATCACTGAACTTGTTGCCTGTAAACTCTGGTACATCATTTCTTGCCATACGCTCAAAGACATACTTAACATCGCTGGCGATAAATTGCCGCCCGGTTCCGCTTTCAAAAGCAGGGGAATCATGAAATTTCAGAGTTGTTTTCAGATGGAAGGTGAATTGAGTGGAATCTTCATTGACGCTCCAGCGATTGGCCATCAATGGATACAGATTACCATTATTGCCGACCCCTACTAATCCATCGTAGATCAAATTGTTGATTCTCCATTCGCTGTTGGAAGTCGCGAAGAGAGGATCCAATGATTCAATAGCCGCAATCTCTCCGAGTTTGACCTGAACGAAATCATCGTCCTCAGGGATTTCAGTTTCAGTTCGTTGGGTAGTCGTGTCGTTGGCAGCGAAGAGGTCAGAACTGCCGGTTCGAACCGTAACAGTTTCGGGACCTTTCCCACAGGATGAGATCACGAAGACCGGAAGCAGTAACAGGATCAGTTTTTTCATAATTAAAATGTGTTGTCCTTGTTTAATTAATTGAAGATATGAACGGGCTAAATCATTCCATATTGATGATCCTAAGTTTATTTTGTGCCTTTGAGGCCCTTCAATCCCTTTAATGCTTTTTCACTCAATAAGTTAGTGTCGTAACTGCGAACTCGCCCGTTTTTCTCACGGTGCTGCTTCAGGGCGATCTGAATCAGCTCTTCCATCAATTGTGTAAAATTCAGATCCGTTTTTTCCCAAAGATAAAAAGAGAATGAACCGGGTATGGTGTTGATCTCATTAAAATACACTTCTTCTGTGTTGGCATTAACCAAAAAATCGAGTCTGGCCAATCCGGAGGCTCCCAATGCTGAAAATGTTTTAACAGACAGATCCTTAATTTTTTTGGTGAGTTTATCAGATATCTGGGCCGGGATCTCACGGTCGGCTGAAGCCATACCTTTTTCAGCTCCCTCGCCACTTTGGTATTTATCCTCAAAACTGAGGGTTTCCGCTTTACCCAGCGGTCGCTCGCACACACTTGGCTTGCAATCGTCCGGAGTACCAATAACAGAACAATTGATCTCCATAAGTGGATTAACGGCTTCTTCGATCAACATATGGGCATCATATCTGAATGCGGTTTCCACGGCTTCCGTCAGCTCATTCCGGTCGTTGGCAATGGCAACCCCGATACTGCTTCCCAAAGAAACAGGTTTAACGATCAGTGGATAATCGAAGTCCTCAGCAACAGTAATGATATCCTCCTGTTCTTTCACCCAGTCACTTTCATAAAAATTAACGGCTTTGGTTACCGGGATACCATTAGCAGCTGCAACCAGTTTAGCCTTCACTTTATCCATACCAAGCGAAGAACCTAAAACACTGCTTCCGGTGTATGGAACATTCATCATTTCACAAACGCCCTGAAAGGCTCCGTTTTCGCCCTCACTTCCGTGGAAGGCACACAATACAGCATAAATCGGAAAGCTCTTGGGTTTTGAAAATAATCCCGATACGTTTTGTTCTTTGAGGAAGGTTTTACCGTTCTCATCTTTAACAAAGGCGCAATCCTGAGCCTGCCCTTCAAGAGTCGGCAGGTCTTTGTAATTGCTCAGGTCCAGCAGGTGTTCGCCGGTCAGCCATCGACCCGATTTGGTGACGTATAGCGGTATGATCTGATACGAACTGTTTTCAAGGGCTGAGATCGCCTGAATGGCGGTCAGTACAGAAACTTCATGTTCGGGAGAAACGCCTCCAAAGGCTACAATGAGATTTTTTTGGGACATAGTTTATAAATAGGATTTTAATCGAAAATAGGATTGTTTAGGGATAATTGTTAACGAAAGAATTTCATTTTTGAATGATCGATTTATGATTTTAGATCAGTGATTTAAATTTATTATGTAAGGAATTGTATTCTGAGAGCTCATACTATATAAACATGCATTAATGAGAGAGAAAATGAAGAAAACAGAATTAGAAGAAAGATTGATAAATTTTACGGTTCAAATCATTGAATTAACGGACCAGTTGTCAAAATCTAAAGCAGGGAATCACTTGTTGGGCCAATTGTTGCGTTCTGGAACATCTCCTGCCTTAAATTATGCTGAAGCACAGGGTGCAGAATCAATTAAGGATTTTATTCATAAGCTTCAGGTTGTATTAAAGGAATTAAGAGAAACACATGTGAACCTGAAAATTATTGACAGGTCAAAATTGTACCGATCGAATTCAGAGCTTGAAAAGGTGCTCAAAGAGAATGATGAACTAATTGCAATCATGGTAAAAAGTGTGCAAACAACTAAGCTTCGGTTAAAATCTAAGAACTAACCACTTCAGAAATCACTGATCTAAAATCGATCATTCAAAAATCATTTTAGAATTCTATCCTTAAAACTTATGCTTGTTCCGCAGCACTATATTTTCAATATTTGCCGTCCTCTTCGAACCTAAAAAGTTATGGTACTATGAGTAAGGTTATCACATCAGTCGAACAGCTGGATTTTAAATTATCAGATCTGCAGGATATGCCTGCCCCGGAAAAGGTGTTGATGGTAAAACCGACTTATTTCTCGGTAGAGTATGTGATCAACCCGCATATGGAAGGCAATATCGGTGATGTAGATAAACTTGCGGCCCAGAATGAATGGGAGCATCTGCGTTCTGCTTATAAGGAATTGGGGTTGTATGTTCATGTTGAGGAAGGTCAGCGCGGGTACCCTGATATGGTATTCTGTGCAAACCAAAGCCTGCCGAACATAACTGATGAGGGTAAGAAAGAGGTGATCATGAGTGTGATGAATTCTGATCATCGCAAAGGCGAAGTAGCTTTCATCCAAAAGGTGTATGAAGACAGTAGTTACGAGATCGTTCGCCTGGATGAAACGAGATTCAGTGATTTTGAGGGAATGGGTGATGCCCTGTGGCATTTCAAAAAGCGGTTGATCTGGGGTGGTTACGGATACCGTTCTTCCAAAGAGGTGTATGATGTGATCTCTGAGACCTTTGATACACCTGTTATTGCTCTCGAGCTTATCGACGATCGCTTCTACCATCTTGATACCTGCCTATGTATTCTCGATACTGAAACGGCTCTTATCTATCCAAAAGCCTTTACGGATGAGGGTCTCGAACTGATACGATCCGTATTCTCGACTGTGATCGAGGCTACCAAATATGAAGCTGAAAAGCTATTTGCCTGTAACGCTACCTCTCCGGATGGCAAGAATGTACTGATACAACAGGGTTGTGTGGATGTGAATCAAAAGTTGAAGGACCTTGGTTTTAAAGTTCACGAGTTCAGCACCTACGAATTCCTGAAAAGCGGCGGCTCTGTATTCTGCATGAAGATGTTGTTGTGGTAAATGTTGTGCAAAGGTGCGACGGTGTTACGGTTAAGTATTTTTAAAATGTTTGATCAGGGATAGCGTCATTTTTTGGCATCTTAAAGCGTCTTCTCTAAGTGATTCGGATATTTCACCTGAGATGTATTCCAAATCTTCAGCTACATATAATAGGCTTTGTACCTCGGCTGCAGAGCTTTGGGCGAAATCGAAGAATCTCACGGAATCCTTGCGATGAAACCTGGAGAAACCTTCTGCAATATTAGTCATGATAGAAACGGAAGCTCTTCTGATTTGATCCTTGAGCCCATAATCTTTACTAAAAGCTCCCTGGCTGCTAATTTTATAATTCTTCTTTACCAATATTCTGGCTTCTTTCCAGCAATTCAAATCTTGAAATCGTGTAATTTTAGTCATATTACATTTAATAGTTAGGATGTATATACTAAGAGCAATCTCAAAACAATTCCTTACAAAAAATTTTAAAAATATCTCCAGAACACAAACCAGTAACACAATAACACAGTAACACCGTCGCACTATAACACTTTAACACCCTCTTCATGCAACTAGCCAAAGCCTCAATCTCTTTCCTCATCCTCCTTGCCCTTATCATCTCCCTCAACACTAAATTTGGGGCGGTTCCTCCGTTGGGGAAGTTCTTTGATCCGGATGCGGGTTTTTGGGCTAATGCTGAAACATCGGAATATGAATCTTTTGAGCTGGACCTGCAGGGACTTCAGGATGAAGTGACCGTCTATTTTGATGACCGTAACGTGCCTCACGTCTTTGCACAGAATGAACACGACCTCTTTATGGCACAGGGTTACATAGTGGCTCGCGTTAGATTGTTTCAGATGGAGATGCAGACCTATGACGCAGCCGGCCGACTTGCTGAGATCGTTGGCCCTCAGCTTTTGGAACGTGACCTGAATACCCGCCGACTTGGAATGACCTACGGTGCTGAAAAAGCGATCCAGAAAATTGACGAAGACCCTCAAATGAAGGAAGTGGTGTATGCCTATTCCAAAGGAGTGAATGCGTACATCGATCAGTTATCAACTAGTGACTATCCAATTGAATACAAGGTACTGAATATTGAACCGGAAGCATGGGAGCCCGTCAAGACCGCTTACCTGCTTAAAAATATGACCCGAACGCTTGCCGGTAGAAACAATGACGTGCGGACCAGCAATACCCTTCAGTATTTTGGAGAGGAATTTATTGAAACCTACTTCACTCAAAAACCGGAACTGAATGATCCGATCATTCCCCCAAGTCGTGAGTGGGATTTTGAGCCCGAGATTCCTCAAGAACCGGATTCATTGTTTGTTCCTACCGTTTCAAAAGTGATCGATCCATTTCCAGTGCCAGAAGGCATTGGCAGCAATAACTGGGCAGTAAGTGGTGAAAAAACCGCATCAGGTTATCCGATCCTGGCTAATGACCCACACCTTGGCCTGACACTTCCATCTATATGGTACGAGATGCAGCTCACAGCTCCCGGCTACAATAGTTATGGAGTCACCCTTCAGGGGTCTCCTGCAGTCATCATTGGGTTTAATGAACAAACAGCCTGGGGTACGACCAATGTGGGCTCAGACGTGATGGATTGGTATGAGATCGAATTCAAAGACGAAACCATGCAGGAATATTGGTACGATGGGGAGTGGAATCCCACTTCTTACCGCATCGAAGAGATCAAAGTACGGGGCGGTGAAACGGTTATGGATACGGTGATCTATACTCACCACGGCCCGGTGATGGAAGTAGAGACTGCCGATGAGAGCAAACCGGTGTATCACGCCCTGCGATGGATCGCTCATGAACCTTCCAACGATCTGAAGACCTTTTATGGCTTCAACAAAATGCAGAATTATGAAGATTACCGTGAAGCTGTCGGTAACTATGTAGCTCCCGCTCAAAATTTTGTTTTTGCCGATCAGGCCGGTGATATTGCCATGTGGATAGCCGGGAAATTACCTAAGAAATGGGAATTTCAGGGTCGGACCGTAAGTGATGGCAGTGATCCCACATACGATTGGGAAGGATGGATCCCAACCGAACATAATCCCCATATCAAAAATCCGAAACGTGGATTTGTGAGCTCAGCTAATCAGGAATCGGCAGCGCCGGATTATCCTTACTATCTGGATGATGATTTTGGACCTTATGAACGCGGCCGGCGTATCAACGACAGGCTGGCTGAAATGGAGGACATCACCCCAAAGGATATGCAGGAGCTGCAGATGGATACCTTTGCTTATACAGCATCGGAGATTATACCTCAAATGGTCGAATGGATCGATAAAAGGGAGTTGTCTGAATTAGAGGAACAGGTTCTGACAGAGATGGATGGTTGGAATTTTATGATGGATGCAGAGTTGATTCAGCCTGGTGTGTATCAAAACTGGAGGTCTAACTTATTCAGTGAAGTGTTCAATGATGAATATGCAGAAACGAATGCTGATCTCCGATTTCCGTCACGCGATATCTTGGTGGAAATGATCAAAAAGAATCCGGAAATGAGTTTTGTGGATGAAATTGATACACCAAAAAAAGAAAATATTCAGGAAGTTGTCACCAGATCATTCAAAGAAACAGTCGCTGATTTTCGGAGAACCTACGGCGATGATATTAGCGGGTGGAAATGGGGATATGAGATCAATAACGATCTAAATCATCTGGCACAAATTCCGGGTTTTGGAAGAACAGACCTGTTTAGCAGTGGTTCGGCGGAATCAGTAAATGCCGTTAGAGGAACGCATGGTCCATCATGGCGCATGGTTGTTGAACTCGGACCGGAAGTTAAGGGTTGGGGAGTATACCCCGGTGGACAGTCAGGTAATCCCGGTTCATCAAACTACGATGACATGGTAGATCCCTGGAGAACCGGTCAGCTGTTTGAGTTGAATTTCTTGCGTGATGAACCGACCGAATATAAATATCATATTAAATTGAACCCATCTGAATAATGAAGAAAACAGAGATCGATCCAACCATCAAAAATCTGATACGGATCAGTTTGTTACTGATGATACTGCCCGCTCTTTACCTCGGACTTTGGATATGGATCTCCGGAAGTAATGATCTCACCTATTTTGAACAGGTTCAGCTGCTTATGAGTTACATTCCTGAATCGGTCCGAGATCCGTTTTTGGTTACGATATCATTGTTTAGTATGAGCCTGATTTCAGCTGTATTCGGACTATACGGTTACATAAAAAGCGAAGCCAACTACCCCCGAAAAACAAGCCTTTTCATCATGACTCTCGCCACTATCATGTGCATCTGGTTCGGCCGCAGCCTTTTCTAATTTGTCAAATATCTTTTCGGCTTTTACCCAACCGGTGTTTCTCATAAATAATTTATCGCAATATCCGCTTTGACACCGAGCGTCTGGAGCGAATACCATGAAAAACAAAGGAGCTTATATCTGCATAGGGCTTGATCTCTTTAAAGAGTAGCATGATAAAGCTGATCAAAGCCCTGCTACGTAGGAGCAACATGTTGGTAAAACTAGAGGAGAAATGAGTAAAAAATTTTCGCCCCAAGACTGGAAAAGCCAAAACTGTTTTTCGAAAATTGGGCAATGCACCTAAGATAGGCCAATTACCTATTCTGACCTAAAGTACTGCAACCAAAAACAAAACACCTCTTCCCATCATTCTTAGAAAAACAGCACCTGTCTCGTACAAACCTGTCGGGGTCGGAACAAAAGAAGAATTTCGCTCCGACGCAGAGCGTCAGGAGCGAGCTTTAAAACTTCGAAATTGAATGTTCATTATTCAATGTTCGATATTCCTTCCCTTTCTCGCTTCATCCCAAAAAACTTATCAATAGCTAAAAGCGTGGGAGAAGATATAAAGATGATAACAAGAGTTGCAGCATGCGCAATAGTAGCATAGGCAAGTCCTGTAGCCTCAGGAACCGCATAAAAGATGAACAGACTCTTGGTGATAAAAAGGTGATAAGAACCGATTCCACCCGGAGTTGGAATAGACAGTCCCACAGCACTCACTACCGTCAATACAATCGCATCTGTAACTCCCAAACCGAATTGGTCCTGCATATCGAACATCCAGAATCCGGCATAGGTCATGAAAATATAGAGAGCCCATATCAAAGTGGAATAGAAGATAAATAGAGGCCAATTCTTCAGGTCACGAACGGCAAGTAATCCATCAACAAAGGTCTTTATAACCTTTTGTATTCTGACCACGATATCAAAGATCTTCCCCTCGGTTTTCTCACTGGCGAGTTTGAACAGCCAATAAATAATTCCAAGACCAAGCAATGCGATCCCACCGTATTTCAAGAGAGAGAATACCAGTTCCATCTGCACTCCGGAATCAGTGATGTCAATTCCGAATAATCGGGACAGTACCTGAGGATCAGCGATCAAAAAGACGACCACAAAAGCCATTAGTAAAAGCATTCCAAGAAGATCCACAACCCGTTCAAGAACAATAGTTCCAATGATCTTACTGTTGCTTTCACCCACTTGTTGGGCAACATAAACCGGTCGTGCCACTTCACCTACACGCGGTAGGGGAATGTTTACGAGATAACCGAACATCACTCCGGTATAAAGGGTAAGCTTGGAAGGAGTTTTATCCTTGTTGGTGAAAAGCATTTCCCAGCGAAGGGCCCTGACAAAGTGGGCAAAAAGGGTAGCTAAAGTAAAGGGAAATATCCACCAAAGCCGCATGCCACGGGCCGATTCCAGTACTTCCGAAAACTCAACTTCCCGGAAAGCCAGCCAAAGGAAAAGGAGGCCAAGGAGAATACTGCCCAGAATTTTTAATACTTTTTTCCCGTTCATCAGCTAAGGTTTTTTGGTAAGAGCAATTTGGAGTTGTTGTGTAGACGAATGATAAATAACCATTAACTAATTAACGTCAGTTTGATATAAGAATCATTCATTAAAATTTAGAGTCATTTCGCGGCGTATGCCCGAAATCTAATAGGTTGATAGGATTCTAAAGTTGAATTAATAGCACGTATTAGATTCCCGTCTACACGGGAATGACCAAAAACGGTCTTTTTAAACCTATCTATTAACATATTATCTCGAACTGACGTTAATTAATATCTCATGTCCACAATTTCAGCATCCTCAGGATATTCGAGCTGAAAGAGGTTGGATTCAGGAGCGTAAAAACGGCCGGTACTGAAGTTCGTTACGATCTCATTATCAGAGATATCGATCGCAATGATCCGAAGAGGACGCAGATCAGCATCGAGCAGGATCTCGACTTCGGCAAAGACGGAAAAATCATCGGTTGAAGTAAGGGTCACAAGAGTGAGTGAGCCCCGTTTGCGTTCAGAGACGGCGTAAGTAGAATCAATACCACTGAGCATGCGGGACGGAGCGAAATCATCCTCTTCAGGGTAGTAATTATCAATGATTACGCGGTTTCTGTCTTCATCATAAACACGGGAAGTTTCTCCATCTACAACTATGGTCTGGCCATCAGCCATAAGCTTATAGCTCACCTGATCAATCCAGATCTGTCCGTCACTTGAAGTAGATTCACCGGTATAAGAATCAGTGTAGGTATGGTCAAAATCAGCCGCAAAAACTTCACCTGTCTCAAACCGCTCCTTCAGCAGATCAAAGGTAGGAGTCTGGGCATATAGGCTAGAAGCAGTGATAAGGAATAAGGCAATAAACAGAGTCACTACCTTTCCTACTTTTCTGGAACCGGAGGTTCCGTTATGCATTCCGAACCAAAGGTTCAGATCGAGGGATGATAGATGATTCATGGGCACTGATAAATGCATACTGCTCATTGCCAACTGAAATTTCTCATCTGTCATATTCATCAAGGTCATCCAAAAGTTCCAAAAGTTCATCTTCATCCTGTACAAGTACGTCACGGGCTGTGCTTCCCTGATATGGTCCAACAATGCCTGCATTGAATAATTGATCTATGATTCTGCCGGCACGGTTATAGCCGATCTTTAGTTTACGCTGCAACAGTGAAACCGATCCCTGCTGATGTAATACCACCAGCTTGGCAGCCGCTTCAAAGTATTCGTCTATATCATCTAACGGGTCAGGAATGTCTACAGTATCCTCTTTTAGAATTGGCAGGTGAAATGGTTGTTTATAACCGGCTTGCTGACCAATGAAGCTGTTTATACGTTCAACTTCTTCAGTAGAAACAAAGGCATTTTGGATACGGATCATGCCGGTTCCGTTGTTGAAAAGCATATCACCCATACCAATTAGCTGATCGGCTCCGCCCTGATCGAGAATGGTCCGTGAATCCACTTTGGAGGCCACCTGATAGGCAATCCGGGCCGGGAAATTGGCTTTGATGGTACCGGTGATTACGTTTACGGAAGGGCGCTGTGTGGCCACAACCAGGTGAATACCAATAGCGCGGGCCAGCTGTGCCAGTCGGGCGATCGGTTCTTCAATTTGCTTACCGGCCGTCATCATAAGATCCGCTAGTTCATCAATGATAACGACGATATATGGCAGGTGGCGGTGACCAAGTTCATCATCCAGCTCGCCGGTTTTATATTTTTCGTTGTAGGATTTGATGTCGCGTACCATCGCCATCTTGAGCAGATCGTAGCGCTCATCCATTTCCTTACACAGACTTTCGAGGGTTTCCTGAGCTTTAGTGGTATCCGTAATGATCGGTTCATCAGAATCAGGCAGCATAGCCAGAAAGTGATTCTGAATATTGCGATATAGCGAAAGCTCGATCTTCTTGGGATCGACCATTACAAATTTCAGATCATCTGGGTGACACTTATAAAGCAGGCAGGTGATGATCGTATTGATACCGACCGATTTACCTGAACCCGTAGCACCTGCAATAAGCAAGTGAGGCATCTTGGTAAGGTCGATCATGAACACCTCATTCTCGATCGTTTTACCGAAAGCCACGGGAAGGATGAAATCGGTTTCCACAAATTTCTTGGTATTCAGTACCTCTTTAATATATACCGTTTCACGCGTGCTGTTTGGCACTTCAATACCCACGGCAGACTTACCGGGAATTGGCGACAGCATGCGAAGTCCTTTGGAGGCCGTAGCCATTTTAAGGTCATTGGAATAACTTTCGATCTTGGAGATCTTGACATCCGGAGCCGGTTCCAGTTCATACAGGGTTACTGTTGGACCAACAATCGCATTGATCCCGACGATCTCAATTTTATGGCGCTTCAGCTTATCGAGGATTATGCGCTTGTTTTCCTTGATCTCTTCGAGGTCAACTTCATTGCCTTCATCCGGCGGGGAATCCAAAAGATCCACTTTAGGGAACTTGTACTTTATGACGGGTACTTCCTTGGCTTTTTTTCTGTTGAGTTTGTCGAGGTCTTTTTCGTTGGCCTGTTCATCGCCTTTTCCTACGTAAACGGAAACCTCGATGTCGTCATTATCGTTGTCAATTTCTTCTTCTTTCTCCAAAGATGCACGTTGGCGGGTATCCAATGTTTTAACTTCGCTCTGTTCCTTCTCTCGCTTCTTCTGATCTTCCTCTTCAGATTTCTCAACAAGCTCGTCTATGGAAGGAGCAGGTTTCACGGGTTCATTTTCATCTTTGGTATCAGAGATAGGCTGTTTCTTGAGTTCTTCCTCTTCCTCTTTTTCCTCCTCCTTTTTGGCTTCTTTGGCTGCGCGTTTTTCAGCAAGCCTTTCTTCCCTTTCTTTGGCTTTTTCTTCTTTGCGAAGCTGTCGGGCTGCCCGGCGCTCCTCCATCTTCTCCCGGATATTCTCGATCCAGAGTTTCACGTTATCAATGGTCTTTTGTAGATCTCGATCCACAAACATTAGCAGAGTTATGAGCACCAATACCGACAGAATAATAATGGAACCTATACTGGTGATGTTATATAAAACCTGTGCTATGGCAATACCGGCAGTTCCGCTCCAGATGGAATCATCCGGAAAATCGGCGTTGGTGGTTAGCCATCCAATAAAAGTGGATAGCAGTACCATGCTCCAAATGCTCAGAACTGTGAGCCAACCAAGCTCTTTGAAATCGCGTCGGCGGAAAGTATGCCAACCTTGGTAACCGGTTATCAGCGCCAGAATAATACTGGTGTAACCGAATAAACTGTGGACAAGGTAGTGAGAAATATAAGCTCCCACAGGACCCAGCCAGTTTTTAACCAAGCGGGAATTGGCATCCGGGTTAAACAGATCGATGAACTCTATGCTGCGCGCATACTGATAATCTGCCGAATTATAGGACACAATACTCAGCCCAAGAAGAACCGCGATCGACATTATGATAATGCCAATGATCTCTTTCTTACGGTTAGAGTCTAGTCCGGGGGTGCTTGTAGATGTATTTAAGTTGCTTTTAGCCATTTAGATCTTGTGAGAATTCCGTCCCTCATTCCGGGGAGCACATCAAATTCATTTACTTTGCAACAGTATGCAATATCGCCATTTGGAACAAGTTCAGCTAATCTTTTTGCGTGATCGCTTTTGCTGATGGCTCCCTCTAAATCATGCCCATATTTTTCGAAAAGACCAAATGCTACTTTTGCACCGTCTTTAGCCGAATCGGGGAGGTGCCCTCCACTGATGGCATGAAGCAGGGATCCGGCAAATAGGGTGTCTTCGATCGAAAGCCGCCCTTGCCATCCTGAACAGATCAGCACCACTTCATCATCGTGCTCTTTCAGAGCATTCAGAATGCTCTGCTGATTCAGGAAGGTTCCGACATACACCTCACTTGCCAGTGAAGCTTTTTTGATGGCTTTGGTCCCGTTAGTTGTATTGAAGATCAAGGTTTTATTTCTGACTGCATCACGGGTGTACTCGGCCGGGGAATTCCCCAGGTGGTACCCTTCGATCTTGGAACCGTCCTTTTCCCCGCAAAGCAGGTAGTCTTTGTTATCCATAGTGGTTGCTATCTTCATGGCATCACTCATATCAGCTACAGGAATCACCTTTTTGGCTCCGTTGTGAATGGCCGTTGTGATGGATGATGAAGCGCGAAGCACATCAATGATGACCGCACTTTTACCCCGAAGCTCTTCTTCCTGAAAAGCCTGAAGCGAAAAGAATACGTCGATATAATTTATATCCGGCATTTACTCTCTAACAGTTTAAAAAATTTATTTTTTGATAAATGGAGGACGGGTAACCGTGGCTTTGGCTCTTTTGTTTCGAATGGCGATCTGAATTTCTGTTCCCTCAGCCGTATACTCTTTAGCCACGTAACCCATTCCAATACCTGTACCCAAAGTAATTGACATTGTTCCGCTTGTAACTTCACCAATGGATTCACCGTCGGTATTTTGAATTTCGTAACCCTGACGGGGAATGTTACGTTTGCCTTCAACCGTAAAGCCGACAAGCTGGCGTTTCAATCCTTCTTCTTTTTTCTGTTGGAGGAGCACATCCTTTGCATTGAAATCTCCCTTATCAAATTTGGTGATCCAGCCTAATCGGGCTTCCAGCGGATGAGTGTCTTTACTGATGTCATTACCGTAAAGGGCAAAACCCATTTCAAGGCGTAATGTATCGCGGGCTCCAAGTCCACACGGCTCGATACCGAATTCCTCACCTGCTTCCATGATGGCATTCCAGACTTTTTTGGGGTTCACCTGATTCTTATCAAAATAGAGTTCAAAACCCTTTTCACCGGTGTAACCTGTAGCCGAAAATACCACGTTATCCATTCCGGCAAGGCTCCCCATCCTGAAAGAATAGAAGCCGATATCACTCAGATCCAGGTCGGTCAGTTTTTGCAGGGTTTCAATGGACTTGGGTCCCTGCACGGCAAGCAGACAGGTATCATCCGATTGATCCGTGACTTCTGCATCAAAAGAATTGTTATCGAGGATCCAGTTAAGATCCTTCTCAATATTAGAAGCATTGACCACAGCGATATAACCGGCATCATCAAAAAGTTTATACACGATCAGGTCATCCACAATACCGCCGTCATCATAACACATGCAGGTGTATTGAGCTTTGCCTTCCGTCAGTTTGGAAGCATCATTCACCGTTACTTTCTGTATCAGGTCCAGCGCTTCAGGTCCGCTGATAAAAAACTCACCCATGTGTGACACATCAAACATTCCCACCCGTTCACGCACGGCTGCATGTTCCGATTTTATTCCGGCATACTGAACCGGCATTTCGAATCCGGCAAAATCCACCAGTTTAGCGCCGGCTTTTTCGTGAAGGTCGTGAAATGGCGTTTGCTTTGGCATAACTAAAATCAGACTGTATTGTTTAAGAAGATGTTTATTCTAAATTTATCTGTGTAACCCTGAAAAATCATTGACCCCAAAGGTACGGGTTTGTAAACCAAAAATCGGCATAACATAGCTATTTCTTGGGAATGTTTGTGCAAACGTTATACGACTGGTTGAGTTGTGAGTTTACAGCAGCTTGGTCTATCGGTCCAACGCAAATCGGTGAGTGGGTCCAACAAATAACCCGTTCATTCAGATTGGCTCAATGTATAAACACAAACCGCGACTATTCGCACCATCCGTGTCATCCGCGTTCCATTCCTTAATTATTTGAGTTGCCCAACCTCCGAACACTCTTCCAAACCATATCACCCTCCGGGCGGAGGTTCTTAGTTATTCTTTCTAACCCCGGGATAAATCCCGGGGCTAAAAATATACCATCCCTATGGGATGGCCTAAACCAAACCACAAATCGGTCGTTCGGTCCATCGTGAATCGCAATTCGGCCCATCAAACCATCCAATCACACATCAACTCAGATTCTACACCCTATAGTCATCCCCATGAAGGCGGAGATCCAATAGCTAAAAACACAAACAGCGACTATCCGCACCATCTGTGTCCCATTCTTTAATTTATTCAACTTCCGAGTACCCACACAAGCCATACCACTCATTGGACTATTCCACATTCATCCGTAGGGGCAATTCATGAATTGCCCCTACGGATAAATGAATAAATTAGATTATATCTTGTTTCGAATACCACTTTTAGGAACGCCTGTCACAACCGCCGTTTCGATCAGCCAATTAATTGATCGGAGTTGCAAAATTCCAACTCATCCCTTTTCATATCCGAGGCGAAGAATTCTTATCTTTAGTTCCGAAATAAAAATGTAACCGTTCATCAAAACTAATTTATGTCAATAAATAAAGAACAGGTTAAATCGGCCCTCAGTCAGGTTTTGCATCCCTCCGAACAGCGCGATCTCATTTCCCTCGATATGGTTCAGGATGTGATCGTACAGGATAAGTACATATCATTCACCCTGGAGTTCCCGGAAAAAGATGAGGCAATGGAAGCCCAGCTTCGTGAGAAGTGTGAAGAGGCTATTCAGAAATTCATCGATAAGGAAGCGATCGTGGATATTCAAACCGCCGTGAATTTATCACTGAAGCGGAAGATGGAAGACTCGAAACCACAACAACAGCAACAGGCCGAGCAGCCTCAGATCCTGCCTGGCGTTAAGAATATCATTGCGGTGGCCTCCGGTAAAGGGGGTGTGGGTAAATCTACTGTAGCGGTGAATATTGCAGCGGCACTCGCTAAGCGCGGGGAAAAAGTCGGACTGATGGATACCGATATCTACGGACCAAGTATCCCGACCATGTTCAACATTCACGACCGGCCGAATATCACCACCCAGAAGAAACTTGTCCCGCATGAAAAATACGGTATCAAGCTGGTTTCAATGGGATTTTTGGTGGATGTGGATCAAGCCATGGTTTGGCGCGGACCTATGGTAACCAGTGCCGTGAAACAATTTATGACCGATGTGGAATGGGGTGAGCTCGACTACCTGATTCTGGATCTCCCTCCCGGAACCGGTGATATTCAGCTGACCATTGTACAAACCGTTCCGTTGACAGGCGCAGTGATCGTTTCCACTCCACAAACGGTGGCATTAGATGATGCCCGAAAAGGGGTAGCTATGTTTAATAAGGTAAATGTACCTGTGTTGGGTATGGTAGAGAATATGGCCTATTTCACTCCACCGGATATGCCGGATAAGAAATACTACATCTTTGGAAAAGGTGGAGCTTCCCATCTGGCACAGGAAATGAACGTACCTGTTTTAGGTGAAGTGCCGATACAGCAAAGTCTGCGCGAAGGCGGTGATTCCGGTAAACCGATCGTTCTGGAAGATACGGAGTCACCGGCCGCAACCGCTCTGATGGAAGTAACCGGCAACATGCAGCAGCAACTGGCCATCCGTACCAAAGAGCAGGGAACCGGCAAGAAGGTGGACATCAAGTTCCGGTCATAACATTAGTTCGTAAATCGGTCTTTCACTAATCGATCATTCACAAATTACTACAACTGATTAAAGATTGACCGAACGACCGATTCACCGAATCACGATCTAATACAAATAAATCATGGACCTGATATACCTGCTTGACCTCATCGGTACCTTCGTGTTTGCCATCAGCGGTATTCGCGTGGCGGCTCGGGCCAATATGGATATATTCGGGGCTTCCGTGGTAGGTTTTGTGACGGCTATTGGGGGAGGAACGGTTCGGGATCTGTTGCTCAACTATCACCCTATAACCTGGATGGCCGATATAACTTATCCTTTGGTGATATTAGCTGCCGTTCCGTTCACCTTTGTAATGGGCAAAAAGCTCAATGAATTCAGTAAAACGCTCTTCATTTTTGACACCATCGGAATAGCCCTATTTACTATTATCGGGATGGAAAAAGCACTATCAATAGGGTTGAGTCCCTTTATTGCTGGATTAATGGGAATGATATCCGCCGTGGTTGGAGGGATTATCCGCGATGTGCTTTGCCGTGAGATCCCACTTATTTTTCGGAAGGAGATTTATGCTACTGCATGTTTAGCAGGAGCTGTTATATTCTATGCGGGACTGGAACTCAACCTGCCTGACAACCTCAACTATCTCCTCACTACAGCCTTCATTATTACCATTCGGACTGTATCCATAAAAAGGAATTGGTCGCTTCCAAAGATGAAGAAGGCATAATTTTTTCTGCCTAAAATGAAGAATTTATCCTAACTAACTCCAGAGCTTGGTTCCGACGAAGAGCGTTAGGAACCAGAATTATCCTTATTAAGTATGTGAGGGTTAATGAAGATTAAGGCGGAGCCTCAGAATTGCATTTCGAAGCGGCACACCGTGACGAGTAACATAGTAAATAACTTCGCAGATCGGTCCATCGCCGTTCGTTAATCGCAAATCAATATCCCTGTTTCCAAACGCTCTTCGTAGGCACCAATACGAACTAAAACGAATAACCAATCAACGAAACCTACTCCCGAACCATCTCCTCAAAATGCTCCTCGATCTTCTCCGGAGTTTGAGTGAATTTACTGACGATCCAGGTGGCAAAGAGGCCAAGAGTGAATCCCGGAATAAGCTCATACATACTCTCCTTCAAAACAGGCACGAAATACCAGATGATGGTCACGAAAGTTCCGGTTAGGAGACCCGCAATGACACCGGATTTGGTGGTCTTCTTCCAGTAAAGTGCCATGATGGAGGTAGGCCCAATGGAAGCGCCTAATCCCGCCCAGGCAAACAGCACCAGCCAAAAGACAATGTTTTCAGCAACCAGGCCGAATATCAAAGATATTATCACTAAAACAACGACCACAATACGGCTGTATAGCACAAGTTTCTTTTGTGAAAGTTCCTCATCCTTTTTGATGAGTTTGTCATAGATATCACGAACCACGCTTGAGGCGGCTACCAAGAGCTGGGAATCGGCCGTAGACATAATAGCGGCAAAGATGGAGGCGATCACCACACCGAATAGGATAGGGTGGAGTTGAGTCTGAGCCAGTAAAGGATATAAGTTCTCAGTATCACCACCCGGAAGCATGGAGACCTCAGGGAAATACGCCCGGCCAACGAGTCCGATCATCACGGCACCCACGGCCATCATTACGTTCCAGAAGGTGCCAACATAGGCAGCATATTTAAGCTGCTTGGCATCATCAATGGACATATATCGGGAGAGAATATGTGGGTTGCCGGGGGAACCAAGTCCAATGCCAACAAACCCAATGAAAGCCCCAAAGCCAAGGGCAAAGGGATCCAGAAAGCCGATCTCATGCAAAGTGAGTTGTTCAGCCATCACGCTCCAGCCTCCCAGATTCCAGATGGCAATGATGGGTAGAAACACAAGCGCAATGATCATGAAAAAAGCCTGTATGGTATCGGTCAGGCTCACAGCCATAAAGCCGCCTAATACGGTATATAACAGAATAATGACGGCTGAGAGCACCACTCCGGTGGATTGTGTGATACCAAAACTGGAGGCAAAGGCTTTTCCGCCGGCCACAAACTGTGAGGATACGTATCCTACCATAAAGATCAGGAAGATGATAACCAGGATAGCGCGAAGACTGCCGTTCTTGTCATCAAAGCGTTCGGCGAAGAAATCGGGGACGGTGATGCAGTCGTAGCGTTCTGAAAATTTACGAAGCCGTTTGGCGTAGTACATGAACAGGAACCACTCAACCACGATATAACCCACGGCCGCCCAAAGTGCTGAAGCTCCTTGTGCATAGGCCATACCGGTCACGCCAAGCAGCAGCCACGCACTACGACCTGAGACCACGGCTGAAAGAGCCACTACAAGTCGGTTCATCTTTCGTCCACCAATAAAGAATTCAGAAATTCCTTCGGATGAAAACCGGGCAGAATAGATGCCGATTCCGACAAGGATAACAAGATACCCGATAAATGCGGCCAGCACATACCCGCTGCCTTCTATTGTAACAGTGTTGAATTCTTCCATGCGGCTATTATAAACAATGTAGGGGCGTATGTCGATACGCCCCTACAGTTTTAATAGAAATTAAAATAAATAAAGGTAGATCAGATCACGGGAAAATACCCATTTGCTCGTACATGGTGCCGATCTTATTGATGGCACTGATGTAGGCAGCTGTTCTCAGATCATCCAGATTATGTTCATCGCGAACTTCAGCTATTTGCCGATAAGATGAGATCATGGTCTCTTCCAGTCCGGAATCAACGAGATCGTATTCATCTGCGCCGTGAGCCAGTGATTCCAGTTCCACTTCTGTGAATTTACGGTCAGATATATTCTCGATCACGCCAAGGATCTTCTTGTAGCTTGTTTCATCGAAGCGCTTGCTCATTCGACCATAACGCACGTGCTGAATATTCTTCAGCCATTCGAAATAGGAAACGACCACACCACCTGCATTCATGTATGTATCCGGAATGATCAGTGCTCCTCGTTTCTTCATGATGTCGTGACCATCAGCCGTGGTTGGTCCATTGGCAGCTTCAGCAATGATCTTAGCTTTAACTTTGGCGGCATTGTCACCGGTAAGCTGAGTTTCGAGAGCCGCCGGGATCAAAATATCACAATCCAAATAAAAGGCATCATCCCGGTTATCAAGTTCTTTAGTATTGTCAAAACCGATGATCGTTCCCTTATCTTTACGATAGGCCATCAGCTTTTCAAAGTCTATACCATTTTCATCGTAAATGGATCCCTCTATCTCGGCCACACCAACCAGCTTGGCCCCGGCTTCGGTTAAATATTTTGTGGCATGGTACCCTACGTTACCGAGACCCTGTACCACAAAGGTCTTGCCTTCAACACCGGTCTCGAGGCCAATATTCTTCATGTCTTTTTTGTTGTTACAGGCTTCACGGATCCCAAAATAAACTCCCCGGCCTGTTGCTTCTGTTCGTCCGCGAACACCACCCTGCTGAATGGGTTTACCGGTTACGCAAGCCTCTGCGTTCAGGTCATCCTTCATCTGTCGGTAGGTGTCAAGAATCCAGCCCATTTCTCTGGCGCCGGTGCCATAATCAGGAGCGGGGACATCAATACCCGGCCCAATAAATCCTTTTTTGATCAGTTCATAGGTGTAACGGCGTGTGATACGCTCAAGTTCTGAAACTGAATAATCGCGCGTACTTATCTTAATACCCCCTTTGGCTCCTCCGAAAGGAACATCCACAATAGCACATTTATAAGACATCAGGGCAGCAAGTGCCATAGTTTCATCTTCATCTACTTTATGGCTGTATCGGATACCTCCCTTGGTCGGTGTTTTGTGATGACTGTGCTCAACCCGCCATCCTTCGATCACCTCAACGGTTCCATCATCTCGCCGGATAGGGAATGCTACGTGATAGACCATGTTACACATTTTGATCTGTGCTAGAATTCCCTTATCAAATCGGGTATACTGGGCTGCTTTATCAAAATTTAAATTAACCTGTTCATAAAATTTATAGGTAGACATATTCCAAATTCTCCTTACTTGTTTTTAGGCGTGCTTGATGGTCGCAATTATCTCACTCAGAAACAAGCTAAAAGCCTTAGCACTTAATGAGATAATGGGAGGGAAATATGCAAGTGATCGGCCGTGCCGTAGTGGCGAAGGGTGTTAAAGCCTAAAGCATAGAAAGTAAATTGCAGAAGTTTGTTCCTGATCTCGCTTTTTCCAATGGTTCTGATATCAATAGCATAGACGTAACCGCTGTTCTGTGGGTAATGCATGGAGTTTTGTAGGGGTGTCAGCCCCATGTCGAGGTAGTCTTCGGGGCTACGTTTGATATCGGTGATCAGAAAGTCTCTGGCTGCTAGGGAAACGGTTGCCACACTAACCCTGAGAATGGGGTGCAGATTTCTATAGTAACTTCTGACGGCCTCAGTTTTGCTATTAACAGAGGAAAGATAGATCAATCCATATATGCAAAATGAGGTGACAATGGCAGAAATACTGATCGCACCAAATTTCAGGATCCGTGTCTTATTGGGCATTCTTTTGAAAGCATAGAGCAAATATATAAGCAGTAATAATATTGTGGTAGTGATACCGGCTCCTATTGCGACCCATCCATTTACCTGGTACGAAACATTTAGGAAAACAGAGGTTCGGACTAATATAAAGAAGGGTAAAAGTATCAGGCAGACTCCCAGTGCGGTCATCCAAAGGATCCGGGTCCACATTGGTCTTTTGGCATTCTCAGTAACCGATGTGCCGGGCTTATCAAGATTTAGCAGCCAGTCGATATCTTTTTGGGTGACTTTCTCCATGGTTCATTTAACGGAAAAAGCAGCGTCAGGTTACGCACCTCTGTAGGCTCGACGAAGAAGAAAAGGAAAGCTTTGCATCAGGACCAATAAAATAAAAATGATCGGAATGATGTGGAATGAATTCTCCTCTATGGCTGCTGATAAATTAAAAAGGTTTAAGGCAAACAGAATACCTGAGGTAAATAACGATACACCGTATGCCCAAACGGCTCGCGACCAAAGTGCAATGCCCGAAAAGATACTGAGTATCATTGCTAACAAATGAATGGCCAACGTAATAATAGGGAGCTGAGCATTCTGTGGGATGAAGAGATTGTTAGCCAGATCAGGTTGCATTATAAGTTGAATGGAATGCAGGCCCTCATAAAGTCCGGTCAAAAGAAAGAAAATCTGAAGAAATAGGTGAATTCTTCGATGTTTTAAGGTCATGGAAAGACAAATATTAGGTTTGAGGGATATGTATGATACTAACCTAAATTTGTTCCTGCTGTACCCTGTAACTTTTTATTTATGAAATTTCTGTATCGTCAAAAATTGGATCGTCTTGTCTGAAGGTATTTACAATAAATAATAGAGCGAAGGCACCGACAGCAGCATAGATCGCGGCACCCGCAAGGTCAAACATGAAAACAATAGCGGTACCTACCATTGCTCCAATGACTCCAAATGCCAGGCTTGGGAGCATTGTAACACCCCGGTCTTTGGCTATGACACGGCTCAGCCATCCGATAACCAATCCTATTGAGATGTATGCTAAAGCGTTCATTAGTGTCATGTTAAAATTTTGTTTTGTTAATATGTATTAAAACAATGGGCTATAGGGCGTTTGCGTTCCGGTTCACTCCGCAATTCTCAATTTTTTAACATAGATTCGAAACCACATAATCATATAACCCAAAAATGATCACTATGAAAAAACTATTGACCCTAATGCTTGTAGGTGGTTTGTTTACCACAGGATGCTCATCCACCGACAGCGAAAAAGAGATCTTTGACAAAGCCATGGACATCCATGAGCGTGTTATTACCCTTGATACTCATGTGGATATCAACGTTGATAACTTTACCGAAGAAACCAATTATACACAGCGACTCGATACGCAGGTCGACTTGGTGAAAATGAATGAAGGTGGTCTTGACGTCGCCTGGCTGATCGTCTATACCGGTCAGGATACTCTTACTGAAGAAGGCTATGCAGCTGCTTATGAAAATGCGGACTCGAAATTCAAGGCCATACACCGGCTAACGGAGGAAATAGCACCTGATCAGATAGAACTTGCTACTACCTCAGAAGACGTTCGCCGAATAGTGGCCGAAGGTAAAAAAGTGGCTATGATCGGGGTTGAAAATGCGTATCCGGTTGGAACAGATCTTTCCCGAATTGAAGAATTCTATAACCGTGGTGCTCGATACATGTCACTGTCACATAACGGACATAGTCAGTTTGTGGATTCAAACACCGGCGAAAGAGATGGCGAATGGATGCATGACGGTGTGAGTGATTTAGGAGAGCAGGCCATTGCAGAGATGAACCGCGTGGGAATGATGATCGATCTCTCTCACCCTTCTAAAAAGGCAAATATGGAAACCATGGAATTGACCAAAGCACCTGTCATTGCTTCGCACTCATCTGCCCGTGCCGTGTATGATCATAGCCGAAACCTGAGCGATGAAGAATTGTTGAAGCTCAAGGAAGTGGGTGGCGTGGTACAAACGGTAGCCTTCCGTGGCTATGTGGACGGTGATAAGCACGCGGCCTGGCAGGAAGCTTCACGCACAATTTTGGAGGAAGAAGCCGATAAACTTGGATTTGAATTAGTAAGTTGGGGTGATATCCGTGATATGAGCGATGAAGAGCGTGAGGAATATATGGATATGTACCGCACGGCTCAGGATAATGCGGAACCGAGAATTGAATCCGAAGTAAATGTAAATACTCCACCTGTTAGTGTGGCCGATTTTGTGGATCACATTGATTATATGGTGGAACTGATCGGTATCGAGCATGTTGGAATCAGTTCTGACTTTGATGGCGGTGGCGGAGTTTACAACTGGATGGATGCATCCGAAACCTTCAATGTGACCCATGAGCTGGTTAAGCGCGGATATTCTGAGGAAGAGATCGAAATGCTGTGGAGCGGAAACCTGCTTCGGGTATTGGATGAAGTACAAGCAGTAGCGGAAGAACTGTAGAACAGCGAACATTTAACAGCCAATGTTGAAGTGATATTTTCGATGTTGGCTGTTCCTTGTTGGTTATTGAATGTTCTACAAGCGTCGGCACTTTTTTTGCTCATTTGTTAAGTCTCGGAACAAAATAATTTAGCTGATGTTAATATAATGCTAAGATAAGTAAGAAAAGGATTATAAATTTTAAGCCCTCGCCTAATATTCTTAACTTATAAGCCTAATTATATCAAAACTAATTTAATTCAAGAAAGAGTGATTGCAGAAGCAGACGTCGCAACCGATGTCAAGATTTTAAAAGCCGATTTAAATAATCCTAAACACGCCTCAGATATTGTCAAGATAGTCGACCTCTTTGCGAGAGATCCCATGGGGCAGGATCAACCGCTGGATGAGGAAGTCCGCGTTGATATGATCGCAGAGATGAAGAAAGTGCCCACCACCATGACCTACATCGCCTATGCCGATGAAAAGGCTTTGGGTATTGTAACCTGCTTTGTAGGTTTTTCAACATTTACCGCCAGTAAAGTATTTAAGATCCACGATGTAGCGGTTCACCCCGATGCACGCGGAATGGGAATTGGAACCATGATGCTGGAAACCATTGAGGAAGAAGCCCGAGAAATGGGCTGCTCTAAAGTGACCCTGGAAGTCCGCGAAGACAATCCGGCACGACGCTTATATGAAAAACAGGATTTCGAATACGGCGATCCCAAATGGTATTTCATGACGAAAGATCTGAACTGAATATCGAATAGCGAATAATCAATATTGAATATTGAAGTGAAGCCTCTTCTTAGCGGAAGGGGCTTTTATTTTATCCGTATATTTTGCTTTAAATGAACTTCGATAAGAGTAACCTTGAAGCGTCCGCAGGTCCTTCAAGCGTTACGGGTTTAGGATGATCATGCTTTCTTTACTCTGAATTTGAGATGGGAAACGGATGGAATTAGCGAAGAAAGTGGCCTATGGTCATTCCCGTGCAGACGGGAATCTAATACGCTCCACAAACTCACAGGTTGAATCATATCAAGATTTATCTTGAACGGAGGTCAAGATACCCAAAAGGTTTTATCATTTGATCGTCTCTACCAATTCTCCATCTTCGTAGCGCTCTTGCATGATGACATTCCCCTCTTCGTCATATTCAGTCATCAGACCCTGATCAAGTCTATCTCCGATAGGTCCGTAATAAAAAGATTCAAAAGATAACTGTCCGTTTTCGTGCCATTGGCGTATATGTCCCAATCCATCTTCAGTTTCAGATGGCGGAACATCTTTGTAGATCAGGGTTTCATTTTTATACATTTCCTTAAAATGATAATTATCCAAATACCTGCCCCTTTTACTTCTCCATACATTCCCATCTTTATACTCTACAGAACCGGTATTGATACCATCTTTGAAAAAAAGCTCCATGCGCAGGCTATCATTGTCCGTATTATAAATTTTCTTAGTTCCCGTAAATAGTTCTCCGGATGAGGTAAATTGGGCGCCCATAGTTAAGGGTATTCCAAGTTCCTCTGAGCGATTGCCATCATAATGAAGTTCCGGAACGCTATACGTTTTTTTAGGAATAAGGTCAGAATAATCAGTCTCTTTTTGAGTTGTACAAAACATTAATGTTGCAATCAGTAATACAGGAATAAGAAGCATTCCTTTTGATCCGGACCTGATCGGTGAAAACTCTTTAAGCATCATTTTGAATCTCTTCTTGGTTAACGAAAAATCAATATGACTGGTAAACTGTTTCATAGAAGATTATTTGATCGTTTCAATGAGTTCGCCGTCTTCATAGCGTTCCTGTTCGACGATACTTCCCTGTGTATCAAATTCGGTAACCAAACCATGTAAGTTATCCGAACTGTTTAGAAAATGAGCTTCATACTGAAGCTGCCCTTCGTCTACATGCCAATACCGTTGAATACCCTGATGGCCTCTTTCAGGTGTAGGGTAGATATATTCCGACATTAAGTTACCGGAGATGTAAACTCTCTGTTTATCGGGTAATCCATTTTCATACTCGAAGACCGTCCGGAAGAAAACCTGCCCCATTCCATTATAGGTTTTGATGGATATGGGCATGCCTTTATCATAAATAGCTTCTCTTTGAAGAATTCCGGTTTTCGGGTCGAATAACTTATTTGAACCGGTGAAAGGTTCACCGTCTACCGTGTTCAGTAGTATATACGAGAAGTGGTCGTCTACCGATAAAGTGTCGGCAATGAGTTTGGTTTCGTAAGTGCCCTGAAGATTGTCAGGGTCAATAACCCGTGAATTAAAGAGCAGGATCATTACGGGAATGAGAGGCGTCAGTGCAGTAATTTTCAGGGAACTGGCTACCAGTGATCTGCTTTTGGTCATCATCAGAAGTCTTTTTTTAGTCAGGTAGAAATTCAGGTTGCTGGCCAAATTTACCTTGCTATGATCTTCGGTGGCCTTCACCAGTTGTTCCTGATAGGAGTTCACATCACTGAATTCACTCAAAACGTGGTCATCGGCAAGGTATTCGTGATTGATCTTGATAGCACGGCTAAATAAATAGACTGCAGGATTGAACCAAAAAGCGACCTTGATAAGCTCTAAAAATAGTATATCCAGCGTATGCCGGCCATCAATATGCGCCAGCTCATGTTTGATGATCTCATCACTGATCAGACCTTCTTTATAGTCTTTTTTGTTGATGAATATGGTATCCATAAATGAATGTGGGGCTACGGTCTTTTCGGATAGCATAATGCGGGTTGTGCCGATCTCAACAGACTCAAGGCCTCTCATTCTGCCATAAATAGAATACACGCCATATATGAATCGACCAAATAGAACCAGTACCAAAAACCAGTAAGCCGTAAAAAGTAAAGATCCCCAGGGTAAACCCGAAGTATCAGTTATCTGTTCAGCGGTGATATTTGGAGCCTCACTTTCGGGGAATAAATTACCGGTCACAAATGTTGAGGGGGCTTTTTTTACGGCGGTAATGCTCTCGGCCTGTATCCCGACGACCTCTTCACCCTGCCTGAAAATGAACTGATCGGGCCCCATGAAAAAGTCGAGGGAGGGCAATGAAAGTCCCAGGACTAAGGCTACAAGCAGATAAAAACGATTGAACCGGTAGCACTTCTCATTGGCAAGCAGTACCCGGTAGATCAAAAATAATGCCAGTAGGCAAAGGGTTGAGTTTAAGATGTAAGCGATCATAACGGTTTCTTATTTTTGAACTATAAATTAAAAACTTATTTTTCAGGCGTACTGCTTATGATGGTTTCCACGAGTTCCCCTTCCTCATACCGTTCCTGCTCAACAATAACACCTTTTTCATCATAAACGGTGGTCAAGCCATGCCTTCCTCCGTCCGGCATCTTCATCTGGAACTCCCATGCCAACTGTCCATTAGGGTGCCATGCTTTAGTGGTTATTAACGAGTCCGTATCAATTTTTTTCATATTTAGAATCAGACTATCAGAAAGCCTGTCGTCGTAATATGAAGAGACTGTATTTCCATCTTCATCCAGGGAAGGAATGACTACGGATCTGTATTGAAAAGCCCCGGTGCTGTCATACATATGAAACTCAGACCGGGTTATTTTTCCATTAACAATTGTTTCCTTTTGGATCACAGAATCTGTATCGACACTGAATATATTTCTTTCTCCGGTATATGGCTTTCCATTTGGACCGATCAGTACACCGGTGCGCTCATCCAATGGGTGATATAAACCGTTGGGCCCCTCGTATTCCAACTCAACATCGTAATAGGTTGTGGGAGGCATAGAATCCCATATTTCCTGCATGCTGATGGTTTGAGGGTACTTATCTGTTTGGGCAGAAAAAACAATAATGAGAGCTGCAGATAGTGGAAGGACAAAAAGCCAAACAGCCCCAACTTTTATCTTGGAAATCTTTTTGCCCATCATTCGTAACCGCTTTTTGGTTAGAGAAAAATTAATGCTACTGGTGGTCTTCAAAGAGGAATTTCCGGCACTGATCCGGATCAGTAATTCCTGATAATCGCTTATCGACGACCCGCTGCTTACCACAGCTTCATCAGCCAGAAACTCATGATTCAGTTGAATGGCATGTTTGTACAGATACATCAGCGGGTTGAACCAAAAGATGACTTTCAGGAATTCGATCAATAGCACATCAAACGAATGAAACTGGCGTACATGAGTGAATTCGTGGTTCAGGATCTCGGGTTCAATATCACCGGATTCAAATCTTTGCTTTTCAATAAATATATAATCCAGAAAAGATTGCGGAGTAATCGGTTCATCCAGCAGAACCAGGGTGGCATACTCTAACTCTTCATGACTTCCGGCTTTTACTTTATTTCGGATCTCAATCAGCCCAGCCACAAAACGGATCAAAAGAAAAAGCGTGATCGCTCCATATAGGCCAAAAATTACTTCCAGAGTGCCAATCGACCAATTTGATTTATTAACGGTGGTTGGGGTGATCTCAGGGCCCGATGAAATGTCTTGTTGAGGTGTGATCAAAGGTTCAACTGTTCGGTTTACTGCTTCAGCCGGCGCATTGACCACTCTCTCCATCTGCTGCATCTGGATTCCGGCAATGGATCGTTCGGGTTGAACCTCAAATGAGATCAGTGGAGCGGTAAGTCCAAATACCAAAGCGAATAACAAAAAGAACCGGTTGAAGCGGTGCATTTTTTCATTTTCAAGCAGCAGTTTGTAAACCCCGAAAAGCAGGCCAAGCAACAAAGTGGATTTAACTAAATAGATGATCATTGGTTTTTCCTCTCTATTTCTTTTTCAACAATGCTTTTTAATTCCTTTAGTTCTTCCTCAGACAAGTCGGTTTCTGAGGTGAAAAAAGAAGCAAACTGTGAGGCTGAATCATCAAAGAACTTCTTGATCAATCCGTTTACATGCTTTGAGAAATAATCTGATTTCTTCACCAGCGGGTAATATTGGCGAGAGCGCCCCATTTGTTCATAATCCACAAATCCTTTTTCGGTCATGCGCTTTAACAGGGTTGCTACCGTAGTTGGGGCCGGTTTGGGTTCAGGATATTCATCCAGCAGGTCTTTCATGAAAGCCTTTTCCAGCTTCCATACATACTGCATCAGTTCTTCTTCGGTTTGAGATAATTGCATGAGCTTCTACAAGTTTAGAATTGTTTCTACAAATGTAGAATAGAAAAGATAAAATTTCCAAAATTTTCTTATTATGGCTTCTGAATTGAATGCTATTAAATTTTTGCTTGAAAAAATTAACCACAGGTTGTCACCCTTGTAGAAGTTAGATAATTCGATGACAAACCGACCCTGTAGGGGTCCATATGTGAATAACCCAGGATGTAATCCTGGGTTAAAGATCAATAAAAATGAACCCGAGGCTTACTATTACTATCGGGAAAATGGCAGACGAAGGGTTGGGCAACCCTCTCTTTACGGCCGTTGCAGCCAAAGCTTCGATGACCTTTTGGACGGATACAACCACCGGGCGAAGCTTTTTTTCGGTATGGATTCTTTAACCCCGGGCTGCGCCGAACATAATTTTAAATTCTGATCATGATCTGTTCGGCTTGCCCGGGGCTATTAACATATGACCCCATTCGGGGTCTGCCCATGCTAAACTGTCAACGAATTATCTGACATCTATAATCCTGAGCGCGATAAATATAAATTAGGTTCAAATTACATTTCGCGAAGGGTCTCAAAGTCCGAAATTAGCTGGTTTTATTATAAATTGAGATCCTTCGCGTTCATCAAATGTGCATAGTAACTTTTAATTGGCGCTCAGGATAACAACCTCTGAGAAATCATCTCAAATTCACTTTCTTTAGATCATGAAAAACCTCTTCATTACACTTTCAGCACTATTTCTGCTGATCTCCTGTACTCAGGAAAAATCCGGCCCGCCTTTTGAGATCGACCTTCCCCTCACCAAAAACACCGGACAGGTTCCCCCAATTTTAGCTCTCACGATGGGAGGCAACTATGTATTCGAACCACAGTTTCCCGGAGAACCAAAGGAATTACCCAATGGCTTGGAAGAGGGTGAGATCATTCATGGTATTCTGGATCTTGAGCAATACGTGGTGCAGGGTTTTGCAAAGGGATTTGTTGATTCATCTGTCTATCAGCGAAATATGATGCTGATCGAAGATCATACGGTAACGGATAATTGGGTCGATGTGATATTTACCGTGGCTGTCGGTGCAGACGATAAAGGGAATATGCGGGTCTATGCAGAAAACGAGGCCGGGCAGTTTGATGAGGATAATCCCGTTTATTTTGAGCCGGGTACGGTGGAATTTCAGGATAATGTGTTTGAGGTGATGGAGGCGAATGTAACGGCTCGAATGGAATATTTTAATGGGAAAGGACATTGTAAAGCATGAAGGTCTGGCCAGCCTGCTCTATCTGTCTGATACCGAACCCTCTGAAAGCCTGCAGCTCTATTTTAATGAGCTTAGGATGGGTACATGGACCGTTAATGATCAGACTTTTGACGTGGCTCTCATCAAAGAAAGCGCCCCGCCATATCGTATCGAGCCTTACACTTATTTTTATATTGACCTTGATGAGAATGGGCAGTTCGATATAATGGAAGATGGATTTGAAGCTTATCCTGTTACGGAGCCCTTCAACATAGCCGGAGAAAGCTGGAGGATCTCAGATATCACAGCTGATGGAAGTTCTGTAACCATCATAGAGTCTGAAGAGGAAGTAGATCCAAAAGTGGCATTGCGACCCGGAACAGAAGCGCCTGACTTCACAGCTGTAACTTTGGATGGCAACGAACTGAGGTTATCTGATCTGCGAGGTAAATATGTGATGATCGATTTTTGGGGAACCTGGTGCGGTCCGTGTTTAGAGGCCTTGCCCACCATTAAAGAAGCGTATGAAAAATACGGCGGAGAAAATTTCGAGATAGTGGGAATTGCCAATGAACCAAGCCTGGAGCGTTTCGAAAACTTTGTGGATCGTGAAGATCTGAAATGGCCGCAAATAGCTGAGATATATGAAGAGAACAACGAGATACAGGAGTTGTATTCTGTGAACTCATATCCCAGCTATTACCTGTTAAATCCCGATGGAGAAATTGTTGAGTACGGAATGGCCTTATCCGTAGATAATTTAATGGAGACCCTGGGTAAGTATTTGGAGTGATGAAAGCTATCAGCAGTCAGACTTCAGCTTTCAGTTTTTAATTAGGATAAAACTGAAGGCTGAGAGCTGAAGCCTGAAAGCTAAAAAATCACTTTGTCTATTCCGTAACCTCAGCTACCTCATTGGCCAGAGACAGCACGGCCTGCGTATACAACTCACTTGGATTATAGCGGTATATGGCCTTTTCAACAGATCCGGTGATCTCTTTGAAGTGAGCCAGATATTTGGCTACCGAATTAATGTTGTTTGGCATGTGATAGAGGTCCTTGCCAACCCACCAGCGGTTCAGGGAATAGGGAATGAATTGGGCATATGACATGGCACCGGCGTAGCTCGACCTCAGTTCAAATACATCAAGCTCATTCTTTTTGACAAAAATCAGCAGTTCTTCAAGTTGGGCCTTGGCAAATTCAGCACGGTGACCTTCAGCGTACATGGATACGTAAACATTGAATGGATTATAGGTTCCGCTATACTTTCCAAACTCAGACTCAATCCCCAAAATGCCGGCGATCACATTCTTCGGGATGCCATATTCTTTTTCAGCTGACTCCAGATCTGAAGCATACTGTTTCATGAAGTCACGGATAAGGGTTTTCTTGTGATCGTAATTCAGTACTCTTTGATACTCGCTGAAATCCTCTATCACGCGTTCTGCAGCCCGGGTAAATTTTCGGGTGATATTCTCAACCGGCTCATACCGTGAGTCTTCCAACATTTTATTGAAAGCATAACCCTTCCCCTCAAAATATTTTGCCAGCTCTTCGATATTCTTATTCATGGATTCGGGATCCGAATGGTTAGCATGAGCATTTCCGGACATCAAAAATGTGAAAAACAGAAGCAGAATTGTAGTCAATTTGGTCATGGCGTGAGGATGATAGGGTTCTCTCTAAGGCTTTTACCATTATAACAAAAGTGAAGGGAATTGAGAACCTGAATTTTAGATAAGTGATTCTTGACTTGTATTACGTTGATGAACATTTAATAGTACGAATGAAAGCCTGATCAAGGAACACTGGTAGCTAACAGAGGAAAAGACCTCAGTGTTGGGTTCAACATACCCTCTCCTTTGGTTCCTCTTCCGGGAGAGGAAGACGCTTTGGTTGGTTTTAGAATCGCTATGCGTTTCTTACCAATGGGTAAATTCTTTAATTCAGTAAAAAAGCTTCCCCGCTTGGGCGGGGATTGAGGGGTAGGTCAATGGTGCCAAGGTCTCATAAAGTATATTTGAACTAAGAGTTTATTTGAGAAATAACTCTACGCACTTTGCAAGGCAACGATTCTATTTTTTTATAAAAAAATTACCTATTCAATATTCCTTGTTCATTATTCGAAGTTCAACCTAAAAACTCTTACCTTTTAGGGCTTTTAAAAGTACGCTGTGGCGAATTGAGTTTTGCGCGGCGATGAATTTCAAAACTATTATCAGAAAGTACCATGGCAAAAGAATTTGATGTATGTGTAATCGGGTCAGGCCCCGGCGGATATGTAGCCGCCATTCGCGCGTCTCAGCTTGGCTTTAAAACTGCAATCGTAGAGAAAAGACATCTTGGTGGTGTTTGTTTGAATATCGGATGTATTCCAACGAAGGCATTGTTGCGCTCGGCAGAAGTGTATGAGTCAATCGAGCATGCTTCTGATTACGGAGTTAATGTAAAGGATTACTCGGCAGATTTTGGCGGCATGGTGAAACGAAGCCGTGGCGTTGCTGATAAAATGAGTAAAGGTGTCCAGTTCCTCATGAAAGCGAACAAGATCGAAGTGTTCATGGGAACGGGTGTTTTTAAATCCAAATCTGAGCTGGCGGTCAATGATGACAAAGGCAAAGAACAGGAAAGCATCAAAGCCAAGCATTTTATTGTGGCTACCGGTGCTCGTCCGCGTGAGCTTCCAAGCCTGAAGATCGACGGCGAAATGATCATCGATTCTGAAAAAGCGATGACCATGGAGAAGCAGCCTAAGAAAATGGTGATTGTAGGAGCCGGCGCTATTGGCGTTGAATTTGCTTACTTCTACAATACTATTGGAACGGAAGTTACTTTGGTTGAGCTGCAAAACAGCGTAGTTCCTGTTGAAGACAAAGATGTTGGAAAAGAACTCGGCAAGATCTACAAGAAAAAAGGCATTAACGTTATGACCGAAAGCACGGTCGAAAACGTGAAGAAGAAAGGCAAAGGTGTTGAAGTCACCATTAAGACCAAAAAAGGCGAAGAGAAAGTTGAAGCCGATGTGGTTCTTTCTGCTGTTGGTGTGACCGGTAATATCGAAGGACTTGGCCTCGACAAAGCAGGCGTTAAAACTGAGAAAGGCGCCATCGTGGTTGATAAGAAAAACTATAAGACAAACGTAGACGGTATTTATGCCATTGGTGATATTATTGGTGCTCCGTGGCTGGCACACAAAGCCTCTCATGAGGCAGTTGTACTGGCTGAACAGTTAGCGGGACAGGATCCACACCCAATTAACTACAACAACATTCCCGGCTGTACTTATTGTGAGCCTCAGATCGCATCAGTTGGTATGACTGAGCAAGCTGCCAAAGATGAAGGCCACGATGTGAAAGTCGGTAAGTTCCCGCTTTCTGCATCTGGTAAAGCCACGGCTCTGGGGCACGAAGAAGGCTTTGTCAAGGTTGTATTCGATGCCAAATACGGTGAGTGGTTAGGATGTCATATGATTGGATTCGGAGTCACGGAATTGATCGCTGAAGCCGTTGTGGCACGTGATCTGGAAACCACAGGGCATGAAATTATCAGTGCAGTTCACCCACATCCAACGATGTCAGAAGCGGTGATGGAAGCTGTTGCTATGAAGGCATTCACTAACGTATTAGGGCGTGTTTCATCTTAGGAACTCCAATGCGTTAAGAAGAAATAAAACATCAGAACCATCGCATCATACGGAACATCATCGAATGATCTCGAATGAATTTAGGCTCCCTCGGGAGCCATTTTTGTCTGTGTAGAAATTGCTTCTCGGTCTGACGACTTCAAGTCCGTTTGACCGATTGGTTGATTTAAATAAGGATGTTTTTAAAAATCCGTAGGGGTAATTCATGAATTGCCTCTACGGATTTAGAATATGCCCAAGAAAATTGGCCTCAAAGTAAAGATAGAGCAAATGTATCTTGCTCAAGAATTAGCCTATAATGCATCTCTGAATCTATTTAATAATAAGATTACTAAATAACCTTTAAGGTTATTTATTATGAAAACCATCGAACTTTACGATTTAGGTCAAGCCTCATACCAGCCGGTATGGGATCTGCAGAAGTCTGTGCAGCAGCGACTGATCAATGAAAAGCGGGCTGAGCAAAAAGGTGAGTTCAACGGAATCCGCTTAAACGACCTGATGCTGTTTGTGGAGCATCCTCATATTTATACTCTCGGAAAAAGTGGCAGTAAGGAAAACCTGCTTCGTTCCATGATGGAACTTCAGCAGCTGGATGCTGAATTTTTAAAGATCGATCGTGGTGGAGACATTACCTATCACGGTCCCGGACAAATAGTAGGGTACCCCATCCTGGATCTGGATCGGCACTTCACAGATGTCCACAAATACCTGCGTTACCTCGAAGAGGTTATGATCAAAGTTTGTGAGGACTATGAGATCAAAGCTCACAGAATAGACGGGCAAACCGGTGTGTGGGTAGAGAACGAAAAGATCTGCGCCATGGGAATCAGGTGCTCGCGATGGGTGACCATGCATGGTTTTGCGCTCAATGTGAACACCGACTTGAGATATTTTAACAACATTGTTCCATGCGGTATAGATGATAAAGCCGTAACCAGTTTGCAGAAAATACTTGGCAAAGAAATTGATGCCGAAGACGTTAAGAAAAAGGTAGTCCGCCACTTTGAGGAAGTCTTTGAGGTAACAATATCAAACAAAGGGTCTCTTCAAGAAGTGGAGCAGATAATTTCGTAACTTTATTTCTCTAAAGGCTGTCATCGCGAGGAGGCAATCAAATATAATTTAATTGAAGAGTATAACGACGAAGCGATCTCCCTAAACCAGTTAGTTGCTTGTTAAGGAAGATTGCCACGGGATTTACTCCCGGTGGTCGTTGAATCCCTCGCAATGACGAGCCTAAAAACCATCATGCCTTGCGCAAGCGTCTCGCTTGTGCAAATATTGTTTGTTCCAAGCGTGACGCTTGAAACAGGGTTGATAGAAATTTTATTGACACGAAGGACTGAATTCCTCGCAATGAAGAGATTAAGAATCACATAAGAAGCACCATGATCAAAGAACTTCAGGTAATAGACAAACCCTCAGAGAAAAACCGACGGCCAGACTGGCTACGCGTAAAACTTCCATCGGGAGAGAAATTCAAAGAAGTTTCGAAAACCATTCGAGACAATAACCTGAATACGGTATGTTCGGAAGCACGCTGCCCGAATATGGGGGAATGCTGGGGAGCCGGAACAGCTACCTTTATGATCCTTGGTGATGTGTGTACCCGTTCATGCGCTTTTTGTGCCATTAAAACAGGTCGCCCACCGGCTGACCTTGATTGGGATGAGCCAAAACGCGTGGCTGAAGCTGCTGCCAAAATGAAATTAAAGCATGTGGTGCTGACTTCGGTAAACCGTGATGAACGAAAAGACGGTGGTGCTCCGATATTTGCAGCATGCCACGAAGAAATTAGAAAAGCTATTCCGGGAGTAACCATTGAATCACTTATCCCGGATTTCCGAGGTGAGTGGGATGCGGCCCTGCAGATCGTATTTGATACTCCTCCGGATGTATTGAGTCACAACCTTGAGACGGTTCCAAGTAAATATAGAAGAGTGCGTCCTCAAGCCCGCTACGAGCGCTCACTTGAACTCCTTCAGCGAACAAAGAATGCAGGGATCAGAACCAAGACCGGTATTATGGTTGGGCTTGGAGAAGAACGCGAGGAAGTAATCGAACTTATGCAGGATTGTGTGGACCATGGCGTTGACGTATTAACGATCGGTCAGTATATGCAGCCTACCAAAATGCATCACCCGGTACTCGACTGGGTCCACCCTGATCAATTTGCCGAATACAAAGAAATTGGTGAAAAGCTTGGCATAGAGCACGTGGAAAGTGGTCCGCTTGTGCGCTCATCTTACCACGCAGAGCGACATGTTTAGTTGATCGTTATTGGTTGAGGAATTAATGGTTGATAGTCGAATAACCATTAACTACTAACTAACACTCCAATATCTTAACTTCCGAAAAATACAAGGCACATGATTGCATTATTTATAGTATTGGCTATCAGTTACGTTTTGGGGTCTATACCATCATCACTTTGGGTTGGGCAGATATTCCATAAAATGGATATCCGGAAATTTGGAAGTGGTAACCTGGGTACGACCAACGCCTTTCGGAATTTAGGATGGAAATCAGGTATCAGTGTTTTAGTGCTTGATTTTATGAAAGGTTTCGTTGCCTCTTACTGGGTGGCCCTGTATGCTTTTGAGATCGGTAATGGCCCTATTGCTCCTCCGGGCTGGGAAGCTGATGCATTTTTGAAGATAACCTGTGGATTGATGGCCGTTGTTGGGCATATGTTTCCGATCTTTGCCAACTTTAAAGGAGGTAAGGGAGCGGCTACGGCCTGCGGAATGCTTTACGGTATCGAACCTATCTCCATCGGGATCTCATCAGTGATCTTTATAGCTATTGTACTTGACAACACGGTACGTTTCTCTGGCTTCCATGATATCAAGTTTTATATATCCGATCACTTTACTGGTCATGCGTTTTGGTTTGGGAATAAATGTGGACGGAAGTATTATAATTTTTGCGATCTTAATTGCAGCGGGTATCATTTATAAACATAAGTCCAACATCCGAAGGCTATTGGATGGAAATGAGAGCCAGGTAAATATTTACGGAAGTAAGGATAAGGAAGAAGAGGAATCTGAGGTAAAAGATCTCGAGAAAGCAGAAGTATGAGCAACAAAAATGTAACAGTTATTGGTGCAGGTAGTTTTGGAACTGCTTTGGCTATGGTTCTTGATCAGGCCGGAAATACGGTTCAGATCTGGGCTCGTGAGGAGGAAATCGCAAACCGGATCAACGAGGATCACATCAACCCCTCTTATCTGAATGATATTGAGCTTCCCGAATCTATTGTTGCCTATAATGACATTGATGAGTGTTTGCAATCTCAGGATATGGTGGTTTTTGCAACACCGTCTCATGCCCTGAGAGAGGTCGCTGAAAAGGTAAAACCCTGCCTGGATGGACATGAAATTCTGGTTACGGTAGCAAAAGGTATCGAAAATGATACCTTTAACACCATGTCTCAGGTACTGATCGAGGTTATGGAGGGTACAACGTATGAAGACAACATTGGTGTGCTGTATGGTCCGAGTCATGCCGAGGAAGTGGGTAAACTGAAGCCAACCACTGTTGTGGCCGCAGCTTATTCAACCCGTACGGCAAAGATCATTCAGGAGACATTTCTCACCCCAATGTTTCGGGTATACCTTAACAATGATGTGATAGGGGTTGAAATCGGTGGGTCCGTAAAAAATATCATGGCGATCGCTGCCGGTATCGTAGATGGTGCCGAGCTGGGCGATAATGCCAAAGCTGCATTGATCACAAGGGGACTCCACGAAATGAAACGGATGGGACAAATGTTAGGTGCTCACTCGGATACGTTTTCAGGTTTGACCGGCATGGGAGATCTGATCGTAACCTGTACAAGTTCTCACAGTAGAAACAGGTCGGTCGGTTTCAGGATCGGGCAGGGCGAAAAACTGGATGCCATCATTAACAGCATGAATATGGTAGCTGAGGGTGTCAAGACCACAAAGTCTGTTCGTGATTGGGCTGAGCAGAACAACATAGAAATGCCGATCACCCAGGCCGTTTACAGCATATTGTTCGAAAATATGGATCCGAGAGATGCGTTGTACAAACTGATGACACGCGATCCCAAAGACGAAATTGTCATGTAAGGGTTACGTGTTTCGTAATGCGGATTACTTGAAGAAACCGCAACATGAGACCTGTAACTCGCAACTCGATTGTGATGGAAGACGAATTTGAATTTTACATGCAGTACTCCAATTCTGTGGAGCTTTCGAAGCTGACCCTTAGCGACCTCAAGAATCTTGTGCAGACCGGTGAAAGCACCTTTCTGGAATTCAAGCATAGCGTGGCTTCACCCGAAAAGATAGCGAGGGAAATAGCCGCATTAGCCAATACAAAAGGTGGCACTATTTTGATCGGTGTTGAAGATAACGGCGAAATTATAGGTGTTGAAAGCTATCATGAAGAAGAATTTTGGCTGAATCAGGCAGCGAGAGAAGAATGCATCCCTGAAGTGGAGATCAGAATAGAGCTTGTAAATATTGGGGAGCGGGATGTGTTGTTGGTGAAAGTACCTGAAGCCGCAAAAAAACCTATATACGTAAAGGGAAAGAAATACCGTCAGGTTTTTGTAAGGCTTGATCACGAAAGTGTGGTTGCCAGTGATGAATACGTGGAGGTCCTTAAGCAAAATGCATCTTCAGAAGGTGTTACTTTTGAATACGGAGAAAAGGAACAGCAGTTGTTTCGGTTTTTGAATGAATATGGGGACATCACCGTTAAAAGGTTTTCGCTGCTGATAAGTGTTACCACCTATCGTGCAGCCAAGATATTAGTGAATCTGGTGAGTGCCGGTGTATTAGATCTGTTTGAAAAGGATGGGGTGACGCATTACACTTTTTCCCATAAAACTTCGTAATTTAGACTCATTCCAAATATTGTATTTCATATGAGTATGCAAGAAGATAATTTAGACGATGTGATCTCTTCCCTTATCGATGTTGATGAGGAAGAAGAAACCGGAAGTACATCTTCCGGGGTTGATCCTTTTCAAAAGGACGAACTGACCGGAGCACCTGTTGTTTTGACTGAAAGAGCTGCACTTCAGATCCAAAAGATCAAACAAGAGGAAGGTTTGGAATCAAACTTATATCTCAGGGTTGCAGTTGATGGTGGGGGTTGTTCCGGGTTAAGCTACAAACTGGGACTTGATCACCGCACGGATGAAGATAAAGTTTTCGAAAGCCACGGCGTTGAGATCATCGTTGCCCCCAAGCATTTGATGTATCTGGAGGGGATGCAGATCGATTACCCGGACGGCCTTGATGCACGCGGATTTACCTTCGACAACCCAAATGCCACAGAGAATTGTGGCTGCGGCACTTCTTTCGCAATTTGATTAAGAAGCTTTTCAAGAATCCGGAATGGAACACGGATGACACAGATGGTGCGGATCTTCGCTGAATTAATATTTGTGTGAGATCAGTAGGGTACAACCAAATCATTGGACAAGACGGAGAAATGCTTTTTATCGAGAGAGGCTACCGGGATATTATTTGCAATAGCTGTTGCAGCGATAAATGCATCCGGTAATCGTAAGCCGTGACTTTTACCATATCTCATTCTTAAGAGGCCGGCTTCTTTTGCAATTTCTTCTGAGATCGGAATTTGTTTAACAGATTGTTCTATAAAAGCTGTTAATTCCCGAAGTTCTTTTTTGGAGATTATTCCTGAATAAAGTTCTGATACAACCACTACAGAAGTTATAATTGGATCGAACTGACTGATGAACTCAGAAGCTTCAGGCTTTCCTTTTAAAAAGTCGATAAGAATGTTTGAATCAACGATCATTGTAAATTTGATCTAAGCGTTCTTCCCATTCATCTCTAAGTTCGTCAATATCAGGAATGTCTTTTTTATCCTTCCAGATACCAGCAAAATCCATGATGGATTTTCTCTTTGACTTCGTTTTCTCCTTTGCCACATACTCATCAATCGCCTCGCGGATGATGTTGCTTTGGGTTGTACCTCGCTCATCGGAAAGCTTTTCGATGGCTTTTTTCTCTTCTTCGGTAAGATAGATCTGTGTTCGTTTCATTGTTCTCTCCATATAATATGATGTATACAATATACATCGTTTGGATATTCTGCTCAAATCAACTGCTGATTTAGTAGCTAAAAACAGTATATAGAAAATTTGACAGCTAATTATTCTTCAGGAGAAGAAGTCATTCCCAGCTGTTCTTTTACCCGTTTCATGCCTTCAACTGCTTTGAGTTTCCAGTCTTCAGTCACGTAACGGCGAACCATAAGGACGGAGCAAGTGGCACGGTCGGCGATGATATCAGGAATTGTACCGAATAGTACGTTACGGATACCGCATTCATGTGAAGCCCCGATGATCAACAGGTCATCCTGATTGTCTTCAAGTTCAGAAAGGATGCCACCACTAACATCATCAGATTCTTTTACGATGACCTCCAGTTTGTCATAACCCTCAACTAAAGGTTTAATTCGTTCTCTTAATTCTCTTTCTTCATCAGTGGTATCGATGCCAGGTTTAACCAGTCTTAATACCCTTAATTTAGCATCCATTGCGCGGGCTACACGAATTCCTATCTCCATTCCTAAACGGGCATGAGGTCCACCACCCCAGAAAGCAGTGATAGGTAGAAATTGTGATAAATATTCACCCAATCCATACAAATAAAAGGCGATGGCAAAGGTAAGACTCAACCATATTCCCACTCCTGAAATAGCACCCATTGCTGGTCCTAATGACCGTGATACAAAAAGTAATCGCCACCCGAAGTAGGCATGCCAGTGGCCAATTCAGCCGCACTCGAGACTGTGATCATACAAACAACACCGGCCATGAGATAGGCAAAAATAGCTGCGGGACCGGACATCTCCAGGGCAACACCAGCCAATAAAAAGATACCTGCACCGATCATGGTTCCGGCACCGATGGTAAGTGCATCCCAGAAACCGAGTTCTCTACGTAAGTCGCTCATTTAGAAACAGCTTATTTTTTTATTTGACGATGATGTTTAAACGCAAGATAGATAATAATATGGTCGCAATTGATAACACTAAGATAGCATGGTATCAAAATAATTGTGGCTTTTATTGTTTTTCCTGGAAATTATCCTGCTGCATTAATACCTCACCGAATGAAATCTCTTCAGCGGCCAAAACCATAATAGTAGTAGGCAGTCCGGTTAAGCGTTTCTGTAAACTTTCATAATAGGCAGTAAAATTTTTGTCCGGTTCGGCCATTCCCAGGAATACAAGATCAGCATCGATGGATGATTCATGTAGAATTTCATTAAAGGAACGTCCATTTGAAACTATTACTTCGGGTATAGCACCTGTACGGATTTTGTCTACAATTTGCCCAAGATTTTGTTTTGCATCCTCTTTTGCCTTTTCATCCTCTACCACCATTTTGAGGCGTACTTCAGCATCATACCATTTTCGGCTGCTTTGTAACAGATAGCCAAGGATGATCATCAGTCCGCCATTTCCCTTTAATCCCCCCCACCAAATATCAATGCGTTTTCTATTTCCATATCCTTTATCTTCATTTTCATGAACTACCATCACATTGCGTTGCTGCTTGTGAAAATGAGTAATCATATTACAGTACTTTTCGCGGTTTTCTTCACTTTCGCTGTCTCCCAAGATCACCGTGTTGGGCACCAGGGCACCTAGACCGTACGACTCAATAAGTCGTTCACCACCCTCGAAAGGATCAGGGGCCGTTGTTACTCTCACCAACCCCTGAACACTTCGTTTATTCAGGAAGTCACGGATATTGTTTTCCATATTCTTTCTTCGTTCTGCACTTATACTTGAGCTTGTCAGAACGGAGGCGATGGTTAAGATTCCCCGGTTATGTGTCAGTGAAGAAGCAAGCTCAATAAGATGCCAGCGTTTGGTTGGAGCCCCGGAAAGTACAAGGGGATGAGGTCGCCAGGTTTTCGATTCCTGACCTGAACTGATTCGCATTAAACCCGCTCTGGTAATAGCCATCCAAATACCATTCCTGACATCTCCCCAGGCTGCTTTCATTTCCCGCTGCTGCAGCCAAACAAAAATAATGACAACGAACAGGAATGCGATACCGGTTGCAATCGCATTGATCAAAAACATTACGGCTATACATCCCACAGCTCCCACCAGGGAGAAGAACCAGTGCACACTAAATTTGGGACGAAATGAAGGACTTTTTAGTAACCGTTCAATACCGGCTGCAATATTTAATACGCCATAAGTGGTAAGAAAAAACATGGTGAGTACCGGTGCAATCAGGTTCAAATCACCAAACCATACCGCTACAAGAGCTATGGCCAACGTAAGAATCGTACCTACACGGGGAGAGTCATCATCTCCTTCACCGCGACCAAGCCACCTTAGCCACCGAGGTAATACACCGTCACGGGCAAGGGCCTGTAATACTCTTGGAGCTCCCAAAATACTACCCATTGCACTTGATAAAGTGGCACCCCAGACACCAATCAGGATGGCATCTCCCCAGTAAGACATTCTGCGCATAATAAGCGGATCTTCAATAAGAGTGAGTGCATCAGCCCTGTTGGCAAGAATGATTGGCAATACCATGTAGATCACATACCCTACTCCAATGGCATAAAAAGTACCACGTGGTATCGATTTAGCCGGATTCTCCAGGTCACCCGACATGTTAACGCCAGCCATAATACCTGTTACGGCTGGAAAAAATACGGCAAATACCACCCAGAACCCTTCTGAATTTTGATCAGATGCCCCCCACATCTCAATATTTGATGCCTCAATCGGACTCCCAAAGGCAAGGGAAAGAAGTGACAGTACTATGCCAAACATGATAAAGTATTGGGCTCGGATGGCCACTTTTGCAGAAATCAATGCCAGTGCGGCTACGCTAATGGTTGTGACTATGCCAACTACGGTCATATCTAATGACGGAAATACGCCGACCACACTTTCGGCAAAACCTACGGTATAAAGAGCTACGGAAAATGCCAAAGCAATGTAAAGAGGAATCCCGATGGCTCCTCCAGATTCAATACCCAGAGAGCGACTGATCATATAATACGCCCCGCCTATACGAACGCGCTGATCGGTTGCTATGGAAGCTATGGAAAGTGCCGTCAGAAATGTTATTGACGTTGCTATCGTAACAATAAGGAGGGTTCCTATTAAGCCAACATTACCTACAACCCAGCCAAAGCGAAGGTACATGATAACGCCAAGAATAGTAAGAATTGAGGGCGTAAATACACCGCCAAAAGTACCCAAGCCACCTTTATTAGGCGGTACTACATGCTCCTGATCAGGGGCATTTCTTCGAAAAGGATTCTTCATCTATAGCAATACTTTAAAGTTATATAAACAGGTAAAAAAAGTTTTCAAAAATTAAACCAGGCAATATTTAAACCCCTGATAAGATACGGAAAGTCAGGAAATCTCAAGAAACCAGGTTTATGCTTTTTATCTGCCATACAGAGTGTCACTGTTTTTCTAAGCAGGAGAAACTAATACCTATTTCAGCCAAGTAAAATTATAGTCTGTTCTTTTTATTGGTCAGGAATCTTCGTCTTTTTTAGCAATCAATCGTACTCCTCTCTTAAACGTGATGTAATGCCAAATCCATTCCGCAAACACCCTAACCCGATTGCGGAAACCGATCAGGAAGAAGATGTGGATGAGCCCCCATAACAGCCATGCAAAGAAACCGCTGAATTTGAAGCCACGTATATCAGCTACGGCTTTGGCTCTACCAATGGTCGCCATGGTTCCCTTATCAACGTACTCAAAATCTTTACGTGGTCTTCCCTTTAGATCATTTTTAATGAGACCACCCAGATATTTGCCTTGCTGAAGAGCAACCGGGGCAAGTCCGGGCAGGGGGTCGCCGTTCCCATCTTTAACATGTGCTGCATCACCGGCTACAAAAATATTAGGCTGCCCTTCGATTGAGAGGTCAGGATTTACAACTGCTCTTCCTATCCGGTCGGTTTCCACTTCAAGCCGTTTGATCAAAGGAGAAGCTATGACACCAGCTCCCCACACAATATTTGGCGTTTCTATAAAACGTCCTTCAACCTGAACTCCGTTAGCTTTAATGCCTTTGACCGGAGTATTCAGCAATACTTCGACGCCCATATTTTCAAGGGTTTTTTGGCCTTTTTTAGGCAAAGGTTCTTCAAAGGCATTCAATATTCCATCGGCGGCTTCAACCAGGTAGATCTTGGTTTCGTCAGGTTTGATGTTTCTGAAATCACGCATCATACTTCGTTTTGCGATCTCAGCAATGGCGCCGGCCATTTCAACACCGGTTGGCCCACCGCCAATGATCACATAGGTCAGGTATGGCTTTCGTTGTTCAGGGTCACTGATCTGTTCGGCTTTTTCAAGAGAGAGCAAGATGCGTTCCCTGATATCAAGGGCGTCCGAAAGTGACTTTAATCCTGGTGCATGTTTCTTCCACTCATCATTACCAAAATAATTATACTGGGCTCCGGGTGCTAAAATAAGGTAATCAAAGGGTAGTGTTGAGCCATTTTTCAGGTGAATGTTACCATCCACTTTGTCAACGTTGGTGACTTCCCCAAGTATTACCTCTACATTTTTTTGCTTGCTGAAAATTGCCCGGATCGGCATGGCGATATCACCGGGTGAAAGAGCAGCTGAAGCTACCTGATAAAGCAAGGGTTGAAATAGGTGATGGTTGGTTTGTCAATGATGGTGATATTGACATCAGCGGATGCAAGTTTTTGGGCTGCTGAAATTCCGGCAAATCCACCGCCAATAATTATTAAATTCTTACTCATTCTTTTTTGGTTAGTTATGCAAGAGATAACAAGGACTCAGAGGATTTCATTTACGGTAACCGGATCAATTCATTTTGGCTTGTGCTTCCAGTACGATCTGCTCTACTTCTTCTTTGCTGATGGTTTCTTTTTTATTGCAATACTGGCAGACTACTTCCTGTCCCTCGCCTTCCATATCCTTAAGATCATCGAGGCTAAGCAACGACAATGCGCTCTTGAATCGTTTGCGAGAGCATCGGCAGAAGAAATCGATGGGTTGCCGGTTTAATTCTTTTACTTTCAGTGGCGAAACAGCTTTGCCCATGATCTCGTCAATGTACTGACCATCCAATAAAAGCTCATCGATGGCAGGGAATGAACCGAGGCGTTCCTGAAGCATGTCGATCTGACCATCAGGTGCCCCTGGCAGGCGCTGTATCATAAGACCGCCGGCATGAGTTACTTCACCGTCCTCATCGATCCCCACATCCAGAAGTAAAGCGGATGGGATCTGTTCGGATTGAGCAAGATAGTGAGCTATATCACTGGTGATATCTCCATTCACGATCTCAATACTGCTGGTTCTTGGCTCGGCTTCGTTATACAATACTTTAGAAAAGGTCAGAATACCGAGTCCTATGCCGTCTCCGATCTGAACATTTTTATCTGAATAATCCAGCTCAGCGGTTGGATTGCCAACGTATCCACGGATCTCGCCCACCTGATTGGCTTCAGCTACCAGGAAATTGATCGGGCCGTCACCATCCATCCGCAGTTGAATACGCTCTTCACCTTTCAACTCAGAAGCCAACAGCATGGTTGCGGTCAGGGCTTTACCAAGTACAACGGTATTGAGCAGGGAAAGTGAATGATTACTTTTTGCGGTCTTTATGACCTCAGTGGTTTTTACAACAGAAATTTTAAAGTGACCATCTGTGGTAATTCCCTTGATGAGACGGTCTTTGAAATTATATTCTTCGATATTCATAGGAGTGCTAACAGTATCTCTTTTTATAAAATAATTGATCAATAAAGATACGCAGAAAATAAGATTTTATTGGAAAGGGTCTCATAGATTAGTCAGATGCACCTGTTTGATCTGCTAATGGATCAATGCTGCACCTGAGGGTGGGTGTTCTTCAGACCTATGTAAGCCAGGATCACACCAAAAACAACAGTTGTGGCGGCCATCAGCAATATGCTCTCCATAGCTATATTGTTATCCAGCATCCATCCCATTAAAAAAGGACTCAGGGCCGTACTGAACACCATGATGGATGCAAACAGGGAGCGAACGGTTCCGATCATATCTTCTCCATATAGTTCAGCATATAAGGCAGATTTTGTGGTGCTGCCAAAACCAAGTGTCATACCAACTAAAGCCATATATAGAAAGGCAGACCAAATTCCGGGATGATAGAAAGCAACCATCAACCCGATTCCCATGGGAATAATATAGAATGGGAAAATTTTTGCGGCACTTAGTTTGTCAATGACGGGACCTATACCAAGTGAGCTTATAATTCGAGCTCCGGCAAAAAAGATGAAAGCTGAAGCAATTATGGCAGCTGTCCATCCAAGTTGTTCAGCAATGGAAACCTGATATAGAAATAAAGCGGTTGCCCAAAACGGCGGAATTAATATAGCAGGTATTATGAGCCAGAATCGGCGATCGTTGATGATCTTAAAGTAGGAGCCTGTGTCGGTGGAGTTATCTTTAGTTCTTTTAATCCTTTGATTGGATTGCTCGATCTCGGTTTTATTCAATACATACAGAATGAACGGGATAAAGATCAGGGCGATAAGCGCTGCGATGATACCCCACGTTGTACGCCAGCTGGTAAAAGCAAGCAGGGCGGCAATACCTACAGGAAGAATACCTTCGCCGATCGGGTAACCCAGGCTTGAAATGCTGAGTGCCTTACCACGCTGCAGGGTGAAATAACGAGCCATGGCGGTTTCGGCAGTGTGCCCGCTAAGCCCCTGACCTGACAGGCGTAGCATCAAGATTCCCGCAAATAAAAAACCTATGTGCCATGAAAATGCCATCGTAAGAGCTGCTATCAATAAACCGAAGGCCACGTATAAACTGTATCTTCCAATGGGTAACACGTCGATCCATTTGCCGAGGTAGGGAAGGATAGCGGCACTTGCAAGCGTCGCAACGGAGTAGATAGAACCAAATGCAGCATTGGACAGGTTGAAATCAGTCAGAAAAAAGGGTACGAATAATGAGATCAGGAAAGTTTGACCAAAGCTTGAGAAAAAGGTAAATGATAGTCCAAAACTAAGGACTTTTCTCTCTTTTAGAACAAAGGTGAGGTAACTCAAAGAATACAGGTATTAAGATTGGTAGTCTTATTAAACTGTAAAATACCGCTATTTTATACGAATCTACATTATAAAGTGAATGTATTATTCTATCTGAGACATAAGGTGGGTCTATTCCGGTATTGGTTTAGAAAAGTTAAACATCGTACAGTCGTAGAACAAAAGCACGAGGTAAGTAGGTGGTAGTTGTTTCTGGAAGCTCAGTTTTATCCATTAAAAAAAGGCACTTCATCAAGTGAAGTGCCTTTTGGGTTCTTTAGACATAAAGTATTGACCGGATCAGTCGATGAATCTTTTGTATACGCTGCTTAGGCGACCTGAGATATTTGAATTGGAAGAATACTTATTCTTGATCTTACCCACGGTTTCAATGCGTTTTTCAGCCAAAGCATTGGAAGCCTTGTGAGCGGGCATGTTATGTTCTTCAGAGTAATCCAGGATGTCGCTAATGGTGTCATAGATGTTACCGGCATTTTGATGGGCGCGATCTTCGTTATATCCCTCAAGTTCGCTTGCAATGTTGATGACCCCGCCGGCATTGATCACATAATCAGGGGCGTAAATAATGCCTTTGTCCAGCAACAATTGTCCGTGTTTATCTTCTTCATCCAGCACGTTGTTTGCTCCACCGGCAATGATATCAAACTTGAATTGCTTTATGGAATCATCGTTAATCACGCCGCCTAAAGCACATGGTGTGAAGATGTCTACATCCAGTCCGTAAATATCCTCAGGATCCACAAGTTCACCGCCCACTTCTTCAATAAGAGCTTTGGCCTTGTCTTCATATATATCACTGATGTAAAGTTTTGCACCTTCTTTTGCTGCATGACGTGCAAAGTGGGTAGCCACATTTCCGGCGCCCTGCAGTGCGATCTTCTTGCCTTCAAGTGAATCGCTTCCGTAAGCTTTATTGGCACAGGCTTTAACTCCCATATATACGCCATAGGCTGTTACAGGAGAAGGATTACCACTGCCACCCAGGGCTTTAGGAATACCGGTTACAAATTTTGTTTCGGAATAGATCCATTCCATTTCTCTTTCAGTCATGCCAACATCTTCTGCCGTGATATAACGACCGCCAAGTCCGTCTACAAAACGACCAAATGAGCGAAACAAAGCTTCCGTTTTTTCTGTGTGGGGATCACCGATGATCACCGCTTTTCCTCCGCCAAGATTCAAACCTGAAATTGCAGATTTGTAGGTCATACCGCGGGAAAGGCGAAGCACGTCACGCAAGGCAGCTTCTTCCGATTCATAGTTCCACATGCGGGTACCGCCAAGAGCAGGTCCTAAAGTGGTGTTGTGGATCGCAATAATGGCTCTTAAGCCGGTGTCAGGATCTGAACAGATGACAACCTGTTCGTGTTCTTTATTGGAAAGTTCATCAAAGATCGGAAATTTTGAGCTGGAGTAATTCAAGGTCTTTTGGTCTGTTGTTAAACTGAAGATATTTAAGCGTCCATCCCATACGGAAACGCTTCCAAAGGTCAGCAATTATTTAATGATTCTCAATCAGAACCGATTCATTTCATACTAAAAGATGTAAGTGAAGGTTAATATAAGGGCAGACGGATGATCAGGGTGGTTTTGAAAATAAAGCCGATAACGATGCTGATTTTCTCTCTGTAAATAGTATTTTATATAACCAATGAAAACGCAATTTGCGTTGGCGTACCGGCCTGACCGCCGATCAGCCTCTATGAATAAAAATAAAGCAAAAAACAATCATGTCATTCCGCTGGACGTACGCGCAGCCGGATCAGGAAAAGACTGCCTCCGAATTAGGGAAGCAGCTTGGAATTCCGGCCAAAATAGCCCGGTTACTGGCTATCCGCGGCATAAAAACTTACGATGATGCAAAATACTTTTTCAGGCCAAAGATAGAGAACCTCCACGATCCTTTTTTAATGAAGGATATGGAAGAAGGAGCAGAACGGCTGGCCCTTGCCATTCGCCGAACTGAGAAAGTACTCGTTTATGGAGATTACGATGTAGACGGAACTACGGCTACGTCATGTGTCTACACTTTTCTGAAAGAATTTGGTGTGGATGCTGATTACTATATCCCTCACCGCTTTAAGGAAGGGTACGGTATCAATCCCGATGGGATCAGATATGCTGAGGAGATCAATGCCACGCTGATCGTATCCGTTGATTGTGGCATCACGGCCATCGAAGAAGCCAAGGAGGCCAAGGGGAAGGGCATCGACCTAGTCATTTGTGATCACCATACGGTGGGAGACGGCATCCCAGATGCGGTAGCTGTTCTGGATCCCAAGCGACCTGATTGTGAGTATCCCTTTGATGGATTATCGGGGGCCGGTGTTGGGTTCAAGCTTATTCAGGGAACCATACAAAAACTGGGGCTTCCTCAATCCGTTTCCTATAAGTTTTTAGATCTGGTTGCCATTTCAATTGCGTCAGACATTGTGCCTATCATTGACGAAAACCGCGTGCTTATGAAGGCTGGGTTGAGTATGATCCGTAAAAGTCCGCGTGTGGGAATTCAGGCTCTGCTGGACCTCATCAAAGTAAAAAAAGAGGAAGTAAATACTTCTAAGATCGTATTCTCGATCGGTCCGCGTATTAATGCAGCCGGACGAATGGGAGACGCCAGTACGGCCGTTAAACTGATGATCTCAGAAACGATGGCTGAAGCCAAGGCTCATGCCCATGAGCTGGAGTCCATTAACATGAGGCGCCGCGATACGGATTCCAAAACCATGAAGGAAGCCATGAAGCAGATCGATCAGGATTTTGATATGGATGAGATATCAACCATTGTGTTGTATGCTGAAGACTGGCACCTTGGGGTGATCGGTATTGTAGCCTCGCGTCTGGTGGATCTGTATCACCGGCCGGCCATTATGCTAAGTAATGTGGATGGCAAGATCAAAGGGTCGGCCCGGAGCATCAAAGGCTTTAATATTTACAACGCCATCAAGAAATGCGATGACCTGCTGGAGCAATTTGGCGGACACGAGTTTGCGGCGGGACTCACCCTGTCCGAAAACAATCTGACCGAGTTCAGGCGGCGGATGAATGAACTTGCCTTCAGCGATCTGTCTGATAATTCCTTTGAACCGGAACTCACCATAGATGCCAACCTTGACCTGGCTGAAGTGGATATGAAATTCTGGAAACTGTTAAGTCAGTTCGAGCCTTTTGGTCCCGGTAATATCCGACCGATATTTGTGAGTCAGGGTGTGACTGTTGTGGGGGAGCCGACCATAGTTGGAAACGGCCACCTGAAAATGAAGATCAAGCAGGGGCAATCAGGATCCTTCGATACCATTGGCTTCAACATGCATGAATATCTGCCCTCAGTGAGAACCGGCGATCCCTTCGATATCGCATACGTGCTGGAAGAAAACAACTGGAACGGCCGGCGAACCCTGCAAATGCGGTTAAAGGATATCCATATTCCCGGAAAGTAGAGGGGAAGAGGTTTTAGACGTTAGGTGTTAGGTTTTATAAAAAAATCTAACACCCAACACCTAATACCTAACGCCTATTACCTCGCACCTAATTATTCTTATTCCGCAATTTAGTATTGTATGTAGATGATAAACCCTTTATCTTTGCGTCCTTGTTTAAGGGACTGTAGCTCAGTCGGTAGAGCAACGGACTGAAAATCCGTGTGTCGGCGGTTCAAATCCGCCCGGTCCCACACTCAAGTAAAGCCTTGATGTCGCAATAATTTACAGCTGCGCAAGGCTTTTTATTTTTATGAAAATAAATTTGTGGGATTCGCCGGGGACTCATCAGAATGATGGTGAGAACCCAGCAACACAAACCTTTTCATCCATCACACGGACCTTGGAGCCGTCAGACTGGAAGCCCGGAGATCGGCACTTCATATAGCCTCGTTATTTTAGTTAGCCTATCAGTTATCAATGCGTCCCTTCTCCATGTCCCCGTATGCACGGGACAAATGGTTTTCCGTCTTTTAAAATTGGAAGTCCTGAAATGCGATGGACGATGTTTGATGGACCGATCTATGAAGTGCCATGTGAGCATGTAAAACGAAATCATATCAATCCCACTAATCCCAAAAATCCCGGTTTCAAAATGAAGGAGTGCAACATAACACACCAAGCCTATCTTTAAGGCGTTGATAAATTTGAAATCAAGCTGGCGACAGCAAAAATTCGGACGCGGACGGGATGCGATGAAACTTGTTTGTCAGGAATTAATTTCGCTACTTCAAAGAAATTTTCATCCCCGCCCCCATTATGTGCTGGGTTGTTAAACGTAACTTAGTAAGAACATAATAAGCCACACTATAATGCTATCAACTATATTTCTGATTATTGCCGGATTTGTATCAATTCCTGACAACAACCTCACAACCACAAAGTCGGTTTATACACAAAGGCCGGTGGATTCCGAAGCATATTACTTTACTCCTGAAAACTACGGCATCAAAGCAGACGGAGTAATGGATATCTCAGATGCGCTTCAAAAAGCCATCAATGAGGTGAAGGAGGAAAAAAACTTCGGAATATTATTTGTTCCGGAAGGCCGCTACCTGATAAGTAAGACGATATACATTCCTAAGGCAGTGCGCCTGATAGGTTATGGAAAAGAACGGCCTGAATTTATCCTGGGAGCTAATACTCCGGGATATCAGAGGGGAAAGAACACGGAAGAAAAATATATGTTCTGGTTTACCAGGAATATGGTTACCAGCAAAAATGAACCTCAGGATGCCAATCCGGGAACTTTCTACAGTGCCATCACAAATATCAATTTCAGGATTGATGAAGGAAACCCGAACGCCGTAGCTCTGCGGACACATTATGCCCAACATGGATTTGTAAGTCATTCAATAATAAATATAGGATCGGGAAAAGCAGGCATTTCTGATGTGGGAAATGAAATGGAAAACGTTCAGTTTTTGGGTGGAGAGTATGGAATCATATCCGACGAGACTTCCTCAAGCTGGCCTATGATGATGGTGGACACCTATTTTGAAGGACAGCGCAAAGCAGCTATTCAGACAAACAGTGCCGGCCTGACAATAGTGAATATGCATGTTAAAAATGTCCCCATAGGCCTGGAGATGCGTGAAGGTTCAACCGACCGTTTATTTTTTGAAAACTGCCTGTTTGAAAATGTGAGTGATGCCGGAATAATCATCAATGGAAAAGAGAACAGCACGAATCAAATCAACATGTTGAATATTCATGCCCGGAATGTCCCCATATTTGCACGCTTTAGAAATCCTGACGAGGTAATCAAAGGGAAAGGTAATACATACACGGTAAGGGAATTTGTCCATGGTCTGGTAATAGACGATTTAAATACAGATTCGAAGTTTGAAACAATAACCGATATAATTCCCTCAGACAGCGTTCCCACTAAACTTGAACGTACGATTCCATCTCTTCCTTCAATGGAAAGATGGGTAAATATAAAAGATCTGGGTGCTACAGGATGATGGTGAAACCGATGATACCGAAGCTTTCCAAAAAGCCATTGCAAAGCATGAAGTAATTTATGTGCCACAGGGCTGGTACCATATTACCGAAACCATAAAAATGGCTCCCGGAACTAAATTGATAGGGTTGCATCCGTGGGCAACTCAGTTCATTATAAAAGAAAAGTGAACCCGCGTTCAGCGGATTTGGAGGACCTGTACCTATGTTGGAATCATCCGAAGGCGGTGATGATATGTTGAACGGTATCGGAATTTCAACAGGTGGATATAATTATCGTGCTGTGGGGTTAAAATGGATGGCAAACGAAAAATCACTGGTCAATGATGTGAAATTTGTGGGAGGACATGGCACGATGTATCGACCCTCAGAATCATCGGAAAATTACCGGAGACCCGAACGGCAGATTAGTGCACCGGGAAGTCCGGTTTATGAAGTAGGGATGGATAAAGCTTGGGACAATCAGTTCTGGAGTTTATGGATTACCAATAATGGCGGGGGAACTTTCAAAGACATCTGGACCGCTAACAGTTATGCTGCAAGCGGAATGCTTGTCAGTAATACTTCTACTCCCGGACGTATATTTGCGATGTCTCTGGAGCATCACCTTCGCAATGAGGCCCGTTTTGATAATGTCTCAAACTGGAAGATGTATGCGTTTCAATTTGAGGAAGAGTACAAAGAAGGAATTGATGCGATTTCCATTGAAATATCAAATTCACACGATCTGTTTTTTGGAAATCTCTGGTTGTACCAAACCATCCGGGTTGAAACCCCGAAGCGATTTGGGATGCGTGTGTGGAATTCCCGGGATATTGAGATCAGAAACCTTCGTAATTATACACAGAAATTATGGGTAAATGAGTTTCCGGTTTGGGATGTAAACAAAGAACTTGCCGCCTACCCGTGGCACTTTGCAAAGTTAACCATAACAGGGAATGAAGAACCGAATCTGGATTCCGATTTTCAGATAGGAAAAGTAACACGACTGGCCTCGGGATTTGATTTTGCTCTGGGCCTCAGCTCAGACAGTAAGGGAAACGTCTATTTTTGTGAGACCAAAAAGAGAAGAATCTATAAATGGTCGGCTGAAACAAATGCGGTTACGTTTCTGGCTGATTTTCCGTTTCAGCCATTTGCTACAGCAACGGATTCAGAGGATAATTTACTGGTGGTAGCCCGGTACGATCCTCAGCCCGGTTATATGGTGAACGGTGAGCAGGAACGGGTAAAAATACTGCCGGATGATAACGAAGCCTACAGCAGCTGGGGAAATAGCGGCTGGGCTTCTTATGCTTATTCGATCGATCCCGATGATCCTGACAATACCTTTAAGATTATGCCGAGAGTTGCGACAGCCAATATCAAAGATTTCAGTAAAACCTACTACCCTTCAGGCAGATGGCATTACACTTTTGATGACGCCGCAGTCTATTATCCCGACTCGGCCTTTGTGGCCCCTGATGGAATCACTTATATACAGGAAGTGTACGATATTGGCAGGACAGCAGACTTAAATGCTGCGGTTCCCGGAGAATCCATTTATGCCCTGGACGAAATTAACATGCGAACGGTAAAAATGGACGTGGGCGAAAAAGGAAAGCTGTGCTAACCTCAGAGAAGTTCTCCCCCGCGGTCAATACAGCACTGCTGTTGATAACGACGGGAACCTGTATGTACTGGACGGACAGATTTTTGTGTACGACAAGGATATGAATGAAATCAAACGTATTAATCTTACGGAGCGCCCCTTATCTATTACGTTTGGCAGTAAGGATGGAAATACTCTTTTTATTACAACAGCTAATTCTCTGTTTGGGATGAGAGTAAAGTAGTGGGTAAACTAATCAAGGCTTAATCAATTATAGAAATCAAAATTTTCCCCAACCGCGCTACTTTAGTCAACAAAACAGAGTTGGGTGCCATTCAATGAGCACAATTAGTATCTTTCAACCTTGAGTTTTTAACTATAAAATCAAGATCTTTGAAAATATTTACGCACCGAGACCAATTAAACTTTGCACAGCTAAGCGGGGATTATAATCCCATGCATATAAGCCCTGTTGCAGCACGCCGGCTGATGTACGGGAAGCAGGTTGTACACGGCGTGCATGGGTTACTTTGGGCGTTAGATAATTTTGTAGCGGAGTTAGAGGACTCCATAAGACTTACTTCCTTAACTGCTGTTTTTCAAAAATCGATTAAAATAGAAGACACGGAAGTTAGCTATAAAGCAGTAAGAGGAGACGAACAGACAGCAATCATTACAGTAAGCAATGGACAAGAAATTTTCCAGAAAATAACCCTACAGTGGGAGCCTGTAAGCAATGTGGTAAGCGAAGGTTATGCTAAAAACAACCCGCCGGAGCTGCCCTGCAAAACGCCTGATATTAATACGATAGAAGGAATTAGCGGAGAATTCGATTTATACTTTAATGCGGTAAAGGGAAAGGAGATGTTCCCCATGCTAACCCGGCACCTTGCCCATAAGCAAATAGCACAACTACTGGCAAGCACCCGCTTAGTAGGTATGATAATACCGGGGCTTAACTCCATATACAGTGAGTTAGAGTTACAGTTTGCAGAGGTAGATGAAAAAGAAAACCAACTTAAATACAGGGTGGCAAATGTTGTTGAGCGTTATAATCTGGTGCGTTTAAATATAGATGGTACCGATGTAACAGGCACTATAGCTGCTTTTTTTCGCCCTAAAAACGTACAGCAATTAAGTTATGCAGAGGCCAAAACCAAAGTAAGTACCAATGCCTTTAAAGGTCAGCGTGTACTGATTATTGGTGGCTCCAGAGGGATAGGTGAGGTAACTGTTAAACTGTTAGCTGCCGGTGGTGCTGATGTTAAATTTACGTATAACAGCGGTAAGGCAGATGCTGACTCAATAGTAGCTGAAACTGAAAATAATACCACAGCACTAACCTATAACGTGCTGGAGTGAAGACCATACCGAACTGGAACAGCTATTAACTAACTGGCAACCCACACACCTGTATTATTACGCTACTCCGTTTATTGAAACATCAGATACGGAGGAGTTGAATGAACGTATTTATCAAAAGTTCGTGTCTTTTTACGTTACCGGATTTGAAAAATTAATGGCTCTCTTAGACAAACATAATGCATTACCTCCGGCTGTTTTTTATCCTTCTTCAGCTTTTGTAAGTGAAGCACCCGCTAACTTAAAAGAATACGCTAAAGCCAAAGCAGAGGGAGAAGCAGCTTGCAAAAATTGGGCAGCAACAACACCTTACTACTAATATATATGCACCACGTATACCTAAAGTAGCTACCGACCAAACTGCCAGTTTGTTTGATAGCGGAAATGATGATACCACCGAAGTTACCTTAAGCTACATTAATGAGTTTGTGGCTAACGCCTGACTACAATTTAACGTCATCTGTTTCACGGGATTCTAGAGTGTAATGAGCCTATGGACATTAAACAGCTTTTCCTCGTCGCTAAGTCTCTGGCTTAGCGACGCCGCCTACCGGAAGCTCCAGCTTCCAGTGAAGTAGAACAGTAGCCATCATCGAATTCCAAAAAAAAGATTGTAAGGAATCCCATTCCCATCGCTCTTACTACAAAAAAAGATAATGGGTAGAAGCCGATACAAACAACACGAACCCTGATATCCCTACCTGCTTACCAGCAGTTTTGTACATGGATTACCTCTATTCTCCAAGCCGGAGATTGCACAATATGTCATTGAGGCTATTAAGTATCATCAGTTGTATTTGAAACAACTGGCCTTCTCACGAAAACGAGGAAAAAAGGAATCTGTATTTCAAGTGTGGCAAGAAGGTTATCATCCCAAACAAATATCTATGGAAAAGATGTTGAATCAGAAGATCGGTTATGTCCACTTTAACCCGGTTAAAAGAGGGTATGTGGACAAACCGGAGGATTGGCGGTATTCTTCAGCGCGGGATTATTTGGGAGGAAGCGGGTTAATAGATATCCAAAGAATTATTTGAGGGGAAGCTGGAGCTTCCCGGACTGCATCACGAAGCCTGAGCTTCGTGACGAGGACAAACGTACCGGGTCAGTTCTTTGACCCACGCTTGTGCGTTACAATGCAGGAGTGTTCATCAGGTCGGCGTGTCATCGTCACTTCCATTTTTATCTGTATTCAAGATTGCTCTGATCCGTTGTATATGGACCTCATTCATTTCTGCCCTTTCTTGAGCTGTTTTAGAACCAGCACCTCTTTTCTCATCTGCCATTACAGTGAGCAGGTTTTTATGTTCTTCGAACATTCGCAGCGCATGCCACATAGTTTCCTCAATCTTATTGGTCTGATCAGCTAAAAGGGAAGCTGCCGTGTATGCGTGTCCCGTATGGCAACGGTACCGTAAATTACTGTCGTTTTTCATTTTCCATAAAACACCACCACAAGCCGGACAGTTAAAGGGAACCTGATCGCCCAATTCGTTAACCGAAGCCAAATCACTTAAAGCACGTTCAGCAATTTTTGCCTCTGTCGAAACATCCTTAGGTATAGCTTTTTGCTTCGGTAGTTTTTGTGGAATAATCTTGTTAAGAAGGTCACCCATTTCAGATATAGGCACACAATAATCTACCTTTACATTATTCAAGGCATTTTTTGGCATGGCCGGATACTCTGCATCTTCAGGATCTTGAACAATACATATCCCTCCGCACCTCTTGATCACTTTCATTCCAGCTGTTCCGTCATCAAGATTACCGGTTAGTAAAATTCCGATTACACGATTCCCAAACGCAACAGCAGCTGACCGAAATAACGGATCAATAGCAGGGCGTGACCTGTTTTCATGGGCTCCTTTGGTCACCAGCATTTTCCGGTTTCCCCAATAAGCAGGTGATGATCAGATTGAGCTAAATATATATTTCCCGGTTTCAGGCTTTTACCGCTTTCGGCATGCTGACATTTTAAGGTATTTAGCTTATTGAGTTGATACAAGATCACATCCCCCGGTGCATGAGGAGAAATATGCCTGACAATTAATACCGGTAGCGGGAAGTCTTTAGGCAGTTGGCTAATTAATTCTTTTAATGCATTCAGCCCCCCTGCTGATGTACCAATAACAACTACCTTGGAAACTGTATCGGGCTTTGTAGATTTACTCATTTAAAATGCGATAATATGAGAAGAGTTAAATGTCTTGATGGCTCACAGTTCACTTCTAAAAGGTGTGCATCTCGATCACTCCTCAAATTAAAAATAAAACATAAGGCTGGCCGAGACGGTGTTACCATTAAAATTTGCGCCTTCGAATGATTCCTCATTGTCGTTCGGATTCAGGAAAATGTAGCGGTAATCGATGCTTAGGGCGATGTTATTGTTAAAAGGTAACTCTGCACCAAAACCAAGATGGTAACCAAGATTGAAATCATTGTCGTTTTCGAAGCCGAGGTCTTCAACTACTCCTGATGGACTGTACCTGGTGAAGTATGCGCCAAGCCCCGCTACACCATAAGGTGCAAAATACTCGCTGACAGGTGCAAACAGAAGCAGTGATAGGGTTACAGGCACAAAACTTGTTTCCACTGTACTGCTTACCAACCCCGAACTCATGTCCGGGCCGGTACTCTATGGCAGCCTCTATTCCAACGATAGGACCCGGTCTGAATCTCGCCTGAACACCGTAATAGAATTTTCCATCATCAGCATCCTGGGCATTGTAGTATCCGAGTCGGGGTCCAAACCCAAACGTATTGGAGATTCCTGCGCGGTCTGCTGCAGATTGTGCACTGGCTGTAAAGACAGCCGTTCCTAAAAATAAATGGCAATATCACTAATATTCGTTGAATCATAGCTGTTCTATATTTTTGTCTTATTAAATTTCTTTCACAGATAGAAGATGTAAAAAGCCGAATTCAAGACTGTTATACAGTACGCTTTAAGATTTGTATATATCGAAGTTTCAAATGTGTGGGATTCCGGAGGGGACAGCCTGTGTGAAAAGCAGGTAAAACTATATTTCTTACCACAGGTTGGTGTTACTTTGGTAAGCAGATTTAAACAATTTCCATATTACTGACTCCCCTCCCCGCAAGCAACAGCGAGCTGTTCTTGCTGTCCCTCCGAAGGGACACAGAGTAGGAATATCGAATATTCAACAAGAGAATATTGAATATCGAAGTATCAAGGTTTAATAATGGCAAGAATTTGTCTCTCTTTGAAGAGAGAGCGATTTCAGCTTTGTCCCGAAAGCTTTCGGGAAGAGAGGGCAGTGGTGGATTTAGGCACTGAAGTTTACCTTCGTTCCGCAGCGGAGCGCTGGAACGAGAACATATTTATTAGCAAAACCTGTATTACTGAGCATTTTTAATGTAATCAGGTGATTCACATTTTCTCCAGTATTCTACAATCGTTTTCATTGTTTCTTTGATCTCCCCATAATCGGTCGGTTTGATAAAGAACCCCTGAATAGATCTTGAATAAGCATCAATTACATGGTCTTGCTCTGCAGTTGTTGTAAAGAAAAGGTAGGGAATTGATTTTTTCCTCAAATCTTCATTATTGAAGACTTTTTCTCGTAATTCCATGCCATTTAGTTTTGGCATATTTATGTCGGATAGCACGAGGAAGGGTTCAACTTCAGTTCTAAGCAAAAACTGCAACGCTTTTTCACTATCATTAAAAAAAATAAGCTTATTCTCGTAGTCAAGATCTTCGAAGATCTCATTCAATATAGCTTGGTCGTCTTTGTCATCTTCAATAATGATAATAGACCCGGTTTTATTCATCTGAGTTCACCTTCTTTATCTATTTATATTTACTTAAGGTCTTGAGCATAGGGGAGATGAAAACAATAGATATAATACACAGAAACAAGTGCTCAAAGCTCATTTCCCTATTAGTAACTCTCTTCTTTCTACAGACCAAAACATATCATTAATTAAAGAGGGAATTGTTACATATAAAACAAGATGTGTTACATAATCTGATCTAAATCTTACGAGGATGAAGTTTTCATAAAGATCATGAAATTTTTCTCAACCTGTGATCTTTCAACTCTTTAAAGTAGCTGAGAGTAATACCTGTAGTTTGTTTGCACTGATTGGATAATGGGCGACACCGCT
>JAXHNH010000004.1:0-5531 GCA_034520725.1 Gracilimonas sp.
TAGTTTTGAGTGTTTAGTTTTTAGTGGGTTTTTGACCGGGGACCGAGGACCGAGGACGGTGTGGTAGTCGATACGGGCAGCCGAGCTTTCATTAAACCTGTGTAGGTCCTTCATCCCGGTAAACCGGGTTCAGGATGACTCGTAGAATATCGAAGTGGGTGATGCGTAGATTACCGCCACACAATTCACCAAGGCGTTCCCTTACCCTTGGCGGAGCGGCATAACGCAAGCGACGTTAGGGCAAGGGACAGGGATTGGGTCCTGTGTGATACGGGCAACAGCCTGATCCAACCCCGTACATCCACCGCCAGGCTTCGCATTCGCTCAGCCCGGCACCTCCTTCAAAGGAGGAATTCCCGAGATCGTTTAATATTACATAGCTCTTTAGTGAAGTAATTCTTTAGATATACTTCGGAAAGTCCTCCAAGGGCAACAAGCCTGATCCAACCCCGCACAGGCGAGACGCCTGCGCTAGTGGCCTTTATCCGCTCCGACGCAGAGCGTCAGGAGCGAGTAAAAGCCGGTCGTCCGTCTCCGGTCGTCCGTCGCAAAAAACTATAATCTAGTTTTCCCAGATGCCCACTTCCTTGTTGCCCTCTGAATCAATGGCAGCGCGGAACATGGAGCCTGTGTTTGTTTTCATGGAGTAGTTGCCGTATTTGTCGACGGCAATGAAGCCGGCATCGCCGGGTTCGAGGACTTCATCTACCAGGTAATTCATGGATGCCTGCAGGCTTGCTTCCTTTAGTTTGTAATGCATGGCAAGAGTGTGAGCCGATACATTCAGCATGATCTTCTCTCCCCAACCGGTTGCAGAAACAGCTACTTCATCATTGGCATAGGTACCTGATCCGATGATCGGCACATCGCCAACGCGACCGTATTTTTTGTTTGTCATACCACCGGTTGATGTTGCAGCAGCAAGATTTCCATTCACATCTTTGGCCACGGCACCAACGGTTCCGTACTTCCAGGCTTTTTGCTCATCGGTAAGAGGCATCAGGCTTGACTGACCTTCCGCTTCTTCCTCCAATGCTCGTTGCAGTGACTGATATCGGCTTTCGGTGTAGAAATACGAAGGATCCACGCGTTCCACGTCGGTTTGATCGGCAAAGGTCTCGGCTCCGTCTGCAGAAAAGAATACGTGCTTGGAGTCGGTCATGACCTTCCGGGCCAGTGAGATGGGATTCTTAACGGTTGTTACGCCCGTTATGGCACCGGCATTCAGGGTTGAGCCGTCCATGATCGCGGCATCCAGTTCATTGCGACCTTCGGATGTAAATACAGCCCCTTTTCCGGCATTGTACAATTCATTGTCTTCAAGGTAATTCACGGTCTTTTCAATAGCATCGAGGGCTGAACCACCGTTTGCAAGGATCTCAGAACCAATGGCGAGGGCCTCTTCAAGAGATTCCATATACGCTTGCTTACGATCTTCAGGCATATCCTTGGAAACATAACCGGCTCCACCATGCAAGGCGATAGACCATTCCTTGGTTTCCTGTGGCTCGGTGTTTGAATCCTCTGCAGGCTGGCAGGCAGAGGTAAGTATCAGTAACGAAAATATAGTTAAAAGGGATAGATATTTTTTCATAACGATCATTGAGTTTGGTTTGGCGGATTATACAGTACTCTCAGCGATAATTAAAGAACTGATTTCTCCTTTTACTGTTTTTAGCAGCTGAATCCCCTCCTCTTATCACAATTAAAAGATCATTCACCGAATAAATACTATAGTTCATCGAATAATTTTTCTTCCATTTGATATATGGTGTTTCTTTATTGCGAACACATAACTAATTGCAAAGCCATGACAACCTATATCAAGCTTATACTAATGACTTCGGGACTTTCCATAATATTGAGCGGATGTTTTCTTAAATCCCTGCACCCTCTTGTAAACAAAGAAGATGCCGTTGCAATGGATGGTATATCCGGAGTGTGGGAAAAAGATGATCAGCGCTGGACCTTCATAAAAGACGGCGAATATGAAGATCTGACCATGACAGGTTTCCAGGGCAATGAAGAATTCTCTATTACTATGACTGATGAGGATAATGATTCAAGTGAATCAAATGATCACTCCTACATGGTTATATATGAAGACTTGAGTGAAAACCGTATTGATTCCTCCTATTTCTTTGGTTCCTTTGCCAAACTCGATAACAACTTTTATCTGGACCTCTACCCTTTTGATATTGGATCGATCGATTTTACATCCAGTCATTATTTACCGGTTCATACCTTTTCAAAAATAAGCCTCCTGGAAGACAGCCTGGTTATCAGTCTCTTTAAAGATTCATGGATCGAGGAACAGATAACCGATAACAGGGTTCGCATCAAGCATGAAAAAACGGATGATTCCATTTTGATCACTGCCGGAACTGAAGAGCTTCAGAAATTTATCATCAAATACGGTAATATGTCGGAGGCGTATCGTGACCCAATTAACCTCAAAAGAATTCAACCTTGAAACTGCTCACAAACATCGTAAGGTCCCGAACCTTTCAATGGCTGCTATTCTGGGTTGCATCGTTTTGGCTTACGCTTCAGATATTTTCCCAAACTGAGGAGATCAGAACGCTGGACCTGATCTATGTTGGTTTGTTTCATATTCCGATGGTGTTTGCTGTGCATGTGCATGATCAGGTCTTATTCAAAAGGTTACTCCTGAATAAAAGTTTTATTGGCTATGGCATCGGTTTCTTCTTTCTCCTTGGTGCCACCTATTTTATCTACCTGTTCAGTTTCAATGATCTCTCCACCTGGATTTTTCCTGACTATTACTTTGTGGCATTGTATGAACCGGTCGAGATCATTGGATTCAGTCTGGTCTACATCTTTGTATTTCAGATGATCGACATCACAAGAAGCTGGTTCTCTCAACAGCAGGATATAGCACGCCTGGCCCAACTTGAGGAGGAGAATAAGAAAGCAGAATTACAGGCTTTACGATCTCAGGTCAACCCCCATTTTTTGTTTAACTCTCTGAATGCTATTTACAGTGAAGCGCTGAAAAAGACCGATAAAGCTCCAAATATGATCCTGCAACTCTCAGATCTATTGCGATATGTGCTGGATCAGATCGGTTCAGACCGCGCCCCTCTAAAAGATGAACTTGATTACCTAAGCAATTATGTGGAGATGCAACTCATGCGTCTCAATGAGCCTTCCAAGATCAATTTTACTATAGATGGAAATCCCAGTGAGCTAACCATTGCCCCACTTTTGTTGATCAATTTTGTGGAGAACTGTTTTAAGCATGCGGATCTACAAAAAAAGGATGGTTTCATACGTATTCTCATCACAATTAATAATAATACCCTTGAATTTTCAGCCGAAAACTCCATCCCTGTAATGTCTTTTTCACAAACTGAGCTAAGGGCAGGAACCGGTATTGAAAATTCAAAAAAACGTCTCGAACTGGCTTATCCTAATAAATTCGGGCTCGAATTATCCTCTGACGATCACATCTTTAAAACCAATTTATATATGGAGCTCACATGATCAAATGCCTGATCATAGACGATGAACCCGCCGCAAGGGATATCCTCAAAACCTATATCACGGACTGTCCTGAAACGGAAGTAGCCGGAATTTGTCAAGATGCTCTTCAGGCCAGAAGCTGGCTGGATGATCATACGGCGGATCTTATGTTTGTGGATATCAATATGCCCAAACTGTCGGGACTCAGCTTCATAAAAACCCTCAGTTCTCCACCACAGATCATTTTGTCCACCGCCTATTCCGAGCACGCCGTTGATGCCTTTGATCTTGGCGTCACAGATTACCTGCTCAAGCCCTTCTCATTTGAACGGTTCCTTAAAGCTATTGATAAAGTCAAACTTCAAGGTGAAAAGTCTAATGGAAATTCACCTGCTATAACAGTAAAAACGGATGGCAAACTATATCGGGTATTGCATGATGATATTCTGTTTGTCGAAAGTCAGGGTGATTACCTCACGCTTCACACAGCCGATAAAAACTTTACCTTTCATCATTCACTTAAAGACCTTTTCAGGATCTTACCGGCTGATCAGTTCTGCAGGGTTCACAGGTCTTATATCGTTTCCCTGTCAAAGATCGAGTTTCTGGAAGGGAACAGGCTTAAGATCGGTGATGAATTGATCCCGATCGGTAAATCTTATAAAGAGGATTTTCTCCAGAGATACACCGCATAAAAAAGGCGCCTCTGTATTACCAAAGACGCCTTACGGAGATCAAATAAACAACGATGTAATGTCAGTTCGATATTAGAATCATTCATTTTTAAAATTTAGAGTCATTTCGCGGCGTATGCCCGAAATCTAATAGGTTGATAGGATTCTGAAGCTGAATTAATAGCACGTATTAGATTCCCGTCTGCACGGGAATGACCAAAAACGGTCTTTTTAAACCTATCTATTAACATTTTATCTCGAACTCACGTTAACTATGCTTCTTCAGCTACCTGCTCAACAACCTGTACGTTCATGTGCAGTTTAACATTATCCCCAACCACTACGCTGCCGGCTTCCGTTACGGCATTCCCTTACAATATATAATAGTGATCGGGTTATCTAAGATTTGCAAATTTTGAGGAATGAGATGCTAATATATTCCCATAAATTTATTTTATTGGTCTAAATCAACTCTCATAAACCAATCGACATGTTCAAAAAATTACTCTCTACCGATCTAAGCAAGTTCATTGATGTTAATCTTTCCATCTTGTTACTGCGTTTTGGTGCAGGAGCCATTTTATTCACGCACGGACTACCAAAACTGATCAAGGTCTTTTCAGGTGACTTCTCTTTCGCCGATCCCATTGGTCTGGGTCCCGAGATCTCTCTAATCCTTGCTGCTTTTGCTGAAGGTATCTGCAGTCTCTTTGTTCTGTTTGGATTTGGAACACGGCTTTCTTCATTGATCATTGTCATTAACATGTCGGTTGCTGTGCTGATCCAGCAATCCGGAGACCCTTTTGGACAGAAAGAATTGGCCTTGCTTTTCCTACTAATGTTTATGGTAACATTGTTTACCGGCGGTGGGAAGTATTCTTTGGATAAGAAGATTGCTTAGGTTTTAGTTTAGTTTTTAGTTTTTAGGTGTTAGGTTTTAGGTACAAGGTGTTAGGTGCAAGGTTCAAGTGTTATGTGTATCGGTATGCGGTATGGATGGGCTCGCTGTTACTTTTAGGTTTATGGCATATAACTACGAAGCAATCTTTTGAAAGCAACTTTCCAGGCCGGTAAAGCCACCTGTCATCCTGAACCGCCGGCTGGCGGAGAAGGATCTTGCCTTTATAGTTGTGGTAGCTTGATGCAGATAGGTGACTCCATTGAATTTGTTCACTGAAGGGCGTTGTAGTATTAAACAAACCCAGGAATTCCTCCTTTGAAGGAGGTGCCGGGCTGAGCGAATGCGAAGCCTGGCGGTGGATGTGCGGGGGTGGATTATGGCTGGTTGCCCGTATCCGCTACCCCTCTTTGTTTCTCCCCTTGCACAGGGGAGAAGACGCTTTGGTGAGTTCTATAGTCAGTTAGAAATTG
>JAXHNH010000005.1:0-5872 GCA_034520725.1 Gracilimonas sp.
AAGCTGTTGTAAAGACCAATGGAGTGGGAATATGTACTTCATCAAAGATACTGAAGCTGAGCCCGTCTGATAGCTGAATATCTATGAATATCAGATCTACCGTATGCTCACGAGCCATCTTACCGCCTCTTTCACGGACCTGATCTTAGCTCTCACTTCAACATCCGGATCAATTTCACCTAACATCCTTTCCAATCTTTCCGCAGCAAGGTCTTCATCTTCAATTATCAGAACATTCATTATTTCTCCTCAAATATTATTGGCAATGTTGCCGTATAGTTGACAGTTCCAACCTTAAAAGTTGGCTCCATATCACAAAGTAGCTGATATCGTTTTTTCAAATTTGACTGCCCGGTTCTTGTACCACGCGAATGTGATATTTTTGGCTGTAAGTTGTTTTGAATGACCAACTCACCATTTTTACCAAAGATCCCGATCATCAGAGGCTCCTCTAAACTTACCGTATTATGTTTGCAAACGTTTTCAAGTACAACCTGAAGAGAAAGTGGTGGCAAATATCCATCCATTAGTTCAGATGAAAGACCTACTTTGTATTCGAGCCCTTTACCATACCTCATTTTTTGCAAATACAGGTAGCTCCGGGCAAAATTGATCTCATCCCGTACGCTTACAACTCTCTTGTCTATGCTTTCTAAAACGTAGCGATATAGTCTTGAAAACTCATCAATAAAATCCTGAGCTTTTATAGGATCCTTTTCGATCAATCCGGATAAAACATTCAAACTGTTAAACAGGAAATGGGAATCAATTTGCTTTTTCAGCATTTCAAACCGCAATTCCATAACCTGACTTTCAAGCTCCCGGGATCTTTGGCTTGACTTTACTCCCTCAATAAAAAATATCCACCCTTCCAAGATGATCATCAAAATAACATTACAAACGGCAAAGATCATCAGGTTATAACTCATATTGATCAGGAATCCGTCTCTGTATGGATTCAAAACATGTGATATGTAGGTCACAACAACAGCGATGATTCCGCCTATGGCTACCGTCCAGAAAAACTGAAGGATGACCCTGACAAATACCTTCTTATGCCACCCAACTTTTTCGTTAAGCAATTTGATCACAAACAGATCCGGATAGACCACAGCAAAGGTTGCGATCAAACTTAGTATTGAACCAAAGATCAAACGTGATATAAAATGAGATATACTGTTCAACTCAAAGAATCCGGTCAAATGGTTAACCAAGATGATGATAACCTGTATAGAAACTGCAAATCCAAATACCAGTTTAAACAGGTTTCTAAAAGGTATCAGCTCATGTACATCCCGTAACTTCATATCTAAAATATTCATCAGATGACTGTATGGGTATTAATGTAACACTCAATTATGAATAGAATATTCATTTTATAAAAGGGACCGAGTCAATGCCCGGCCCATTCATCTTCTACATTCAGAAATTGCGAACTAAACCGATCCGTGCACCAAGGTATCTCAGATCCAGGTCTCTGTTGCTTCCGTTTACATCAATTTCTCTGGATAGTGAGTGATATTTGATGGTTGGTCTTAATCTCCACTTTTCACCTACAGGCAATTCAATACCCGCAACAAGCTGATATCCCAAACCATGACCGGTATCCCAGACGATATCGCCGTCTGAATTTTCAATTTCAAGGTGATTATACAGACCACCTGCTTTTATTAACCAATTAATGTCAGATGTTTGAATTGGATGCTTGAATTCTAAACCAAAGACGTAACCTGTTTCCTCAAAATCAGCATCTATTCCTTCAAACTGCTCATCCGAAGCAAATTTATTCCATCCCCACCCGGCATAGGCTCCAAGATGTGGCATAAATCTGTAGATGATGGTTCCCTCAAAACCTAAACCTATATTCAGGTCAGTACCGCCCAGATCCTGAGTTGCTAAAGAGGGTCCTGCATTCAGTTCGAAACTGAACCTGGAATTTGAGTTTTGTGCGAAAACGCTGGTGGCTGTCAATGTAAATATTAACAGCGCTGATATTTTTAGTGATCTCATTGTTTTGTGTTTTAAGTGTTCGGGTTTCCTTGAGTCAATTTGAAAATACCGGTCATAATGACCCCTCTGAATTAAAACCTGACGAGCGTGCGTTATTACAAGATGAATGTGACAGTTATCTGATCAATACCTTCATATCCATGAAAATAGATCCTGGCATAAGCGTGAACCGGCAACCTGATCAGAACGGAATCGCCCAGATCCATTTACTTTTACCCCTGATATTTGTTAGTATAGTCCTACTCACTCTATCATAAGCCTATGTTTAAAACATTCAGTTTTTGTATCCACCATACATTATGCACATTCACCTTTATACTGTTTTTATTCTTTATCAGTGACCCTCATCTGAAAGCTCAATCCGTTTCGGTTGGAAATGGAAGCTATAGTACCCAACTCCCGGCCGGTGCTTTAGGTCCACAGAATGCTCAAAATGTTCCGATTTCTCCACTCATCACTAACGACTTTACAAAGCCTGTACAAACCAATGATTACTGGAGCAGTCTGCTATATCCATTTTTCGGTGACTCATACTCGAGTGTCATCTTTGCACACCCGCTTAATATGAAAGCAGTTAACACCGGCTTGCAGATCGGTACAACCACAAATGCCATATACCCGGGTTCCGATTATTTGTATCCCTATTCACCTCAACTTACCGTAGGTGTTAGCGGATTGAACGCAAATCAAACCCTGGCCAAAGATTACGGAGACTGGACATTTACGGCCAATTGGTTCACGAATGACAGATCAATGGAAGCCACAGCGGGTCATGGCCTGCCCTACGTCTTTTTCAGGATCAACGGCGGAAATGCCAGGGTAACAGCTAACGGTTCACCAACCATCTGGCACGATCAAAATGAAGTACTTGGGATCACCATAGATGGAAAGCACTATGGCCTCTTTGCTCCAGAAGGATCGGACTGGACAGGCAGCAGTACATTTGAAACAAACCTGAATGGCAAGGATTATTTTTCCATTGCTTTGCTACCCGATAATGATCTGGCAACCTTGGAAAAATTCAGAAAAAGCGCCTATGCTTTTGTTATTGGAAGCAGCGTCGAATGGTCATATGATAAAACAAATGCCGAACTCATAAGTACCTACACCTATGAAACGGAACTTCTGGAAGACGTAAATGAAAACGTTGACCATACACTGACTGCTCTTTACCCACATCAATGGAAGTATGTTGAACAACTTCTTACGGCTAAAGAATATGCTTCACCCCGAGGTACCATGAAGCTCTTTAGTGGGAATCAATTTTCAACAAAACTCATGTTTTCCGGCATCACCCCTTCCCTGCCTGATGAAGGTAATTATGACCGGCAACAGTTAACTCAGCTAATTCAGCAAAATGCCACTGAATCCATTGGGGTATCAGATACTTATAACAATGGAAAGCAGATGGGTCGGTTCGCCGAACTGGTACATATTGCGGATCAATTGGGTCTTACAACAGAAAGAGATCATTTTCTTAGCGAGTTAAAAAATCGGCTTGAAGACTGGCTGACCACAGGCGGGGCTCAGGAATACTCCTACAATGACGAATGGGATATCATGACCGGATATCCATCAAGCTTTGGGGCAGATACACAGATCAACGATCACCACTTTCATTCCAGTTATGCCATACGAAGTGCCGCCGTTGTTGCCCAATATGATCCCCAATGGGCCGCCCCGGAGAATTGGGGAGGCATGGTCAATATGCTGATCAGGGATGCCAACAACTGGGACCGCACGGACTCCATGTTCCCATTTCTGCGTTCCTTTGATATCTATGCCGGGCATTCCTGGGCATCGGGTCATGGAGCCTTTGGGGATGGCAACAATCAGGAATCGAGTTCCGAAGCCATGAATTTTGCTTCTTCCGTCATGCTATGGGGATCAGTCACCGGGCAGGATGATATTCGCGACCTTGGCATCTTCCTTCATTCAACCGAGCGAACAGCCATTGAACAGTACTGGTTTGATATTGACGATCAGGTATTTCCCGCTTCCTATCCATACACCGCATTAGGAATTGTCTGGGGAGGAAAAGGAGCCCATACCACATGGTTTGGGAGTCAACCTGAATTTATTCACGGAATCAATATTTTACCGATTAACAGCGGTTCTCTTTATCTGGGAAGACATCCTGATTTTATATTAGAGAATTATCAGGAGATCGTGAATGAGCGGGGAGGTCAGCCTGCGATCTGGAAAGATGTACTTTGGCAATATCTGGCAATGGCTGATCCCGATCAGGCCCTTGGCTACTATCTTTCAGATCCAAACTATCAGCGCTTTGACGGGGAATCAAAAGCCCATACCATGCATTGGTTGTACAACATAAAAAAGCTGGGTAAAAGAGATACTGTTACCTATGCGAATATTCCAACCTACTCGGTATTCGCTAATGATGCGGGCGAGAAAACCTATGTAGCCTACAATCCGGGCCCTGCTGAGATACAGGTTCAGTTTTCAGATGGTTTCAATATGGCCGTACCATCAAGAGAAATGAAGACAGAAAGCATGATCAGTACTTCTAATGATGAAAGTGGTATTGCCGATCTGCCTTCTGAGACCTCACTGAAAGCAAACTACCCAAATCCGTTCAACCCGGCGACGAATATTTCCTTTACCTTAAGCAGATCAGAATCGGTCACACTTGAGGTCTTCAATATTGCGGGACAAAAAGTTGCCACACTTCTTCAGGATCAGACTTTATCAGCCGGCACGTATAGTCAGGCATTCGAGGCCAACAATTTATCCTCCGGACTTTATGTGTATCAGCTTAAAACATCATCAGGATTTTTCGAAGCCCGCAAGATGATGCTTGTTAAATAAATATATCTAAATGAATACTAAATATGATGGGGTTACGCCTCCCCATATCGCGGGATAACTACTCAGATTTTTTATCCTTTAATTTCTTCCAGGCGTAAGCCCCACCGGCTGCAGCCAATAAACCGAGCCCCCCGTCAATGGGAGTCTGCGAAGGTGAAGCGGGTAAGCCTGGCTGTGCAAAGGCAATATTGGTCGCAATTAGGATAATGGTGAAGATGAGTAAAAGTAGGAGCGTTGATTTCATGATGGAAAATTTTAAATGTTGAATGCTAAATATTAAATGGAAGGTTCTACCATTTAATATTTATGCATTTAAAATTGAGCATTACTTAATGAGGGTTAGTTTTTTGGTAACCACAGTATTCGCGGCCTTTAACCGGTAGATGTATATTCCGGAGGAAAGGCTGCTCGCATCAAACTGAACCGAATGACGGCCGGCCTGTTGATTTTCTCCATTGATCAGTGTGGCTACTTTTTGGCCAAGCATATTGAATACTTCCAGGCTCACTACTCCCCCTGCCGGCACACCGTACTTTATAGTAGTGGTTGGATTAAAGGGATTTGGGTAGTTTTGTTGTAGCTCCACGGTCGCGGGGATATCATTACCTACTTCTGTTCCCGTCGTTGTACCACTGGCATTCAGCAAAATGGTGAATCGAGACTCAATCGATTTTGCCTTTATGACCTCCGGTGAGATAACACGGTGTTGTGGAGATTTAAGACCTTCTTTCGAAGCTGATTTTGCTTTGGATTCCAGTTCAAATGAATACGAAGAAGCGTTGTTTAGATCGATCTCATTTCCGGTTTTATTATCCACTAACACAAGCCTGATATCTTCAGGTATGTTCTTAGGATTCCAGTCAAGTTCATATGTACCTCCCAACGAACTGCCATCCATATCTAAATCAATGGCCATAGATTCTTCAGTAGAAACAGGAATTGCATTAATATCTAATCCGGAACCGTCGGTAAGCTTGGTGAATAAGCTGAGGTAGTCGGTATTAAGAGATTTCAACTTATAAGCGTCCAGAAC
>JAXHNH010000006.1:0-11752 GCA_034520725.1 Gracilimonas sp.
GTGACCCGGAATTCATGTGTCTTGATATCGCAAAAGATGATCTGCCCTCTGGAGATTGCGCAATATTACGGCATGTCCTTCAGCATGTATCTAACACTGAAGTCCAGCAGGTGGTAGATAGACTGACTGATTTCAGATACGTTATCCTCACCGAACATCTTCCCGAGGGAGATTTCATGCCTAATAAAGATATCATTTCCGGGCAAGGGATCAGATTAAAACACGGGAGTGGATTGGATCTGTTAGCTCCGCCTTTCGAGCTCAAAATAAAAGATGAAAAGCAATTGCTGTCTTTACCTTTCAAGCATGGCAGAGGGATCATAGTGACTACATTGTATACCATGTTTTAATCTCGCGGGATCTTCATGGATTAAATCAAAAAATCTATATTTTTTTGAATCCATTTTATTGGTATGCTTAGAATGAAATTTAACAACAACCGGAACTGCATCGTTATGCCATACCTCTTTACCCTGTGATACGAATTTTATCAGTGCTACTTTTTTTGGTTGTTATTTCCGGATCTTATCTGGCCTGTACCGATATCAGGTCGGAACCGCATGGTATGGAGCAGGAAGAGGAAGAGTGGGTGATGGATGACTCACTGGCCATGTTCCTGGAAGAATTTGAACAGGATTTTGAAGAAGGTCTGAATGAAAAGCGGATTCCGGGTGGTGCAGTTGCCATCGTGAAAGATGGGCGGGTAGTATTTCAAAAGGGCTTTGGTGTAAAAGAGAAAGGAAAACCTGAAGCAAGTAGATGAACATACTGTATTTAGATTGGGAAGCGTATCTAAAGGCTTTGCTTCGGTTTTGACGGGTGTGTTTGTAGAGGAAGGACTTGCTGAGCTGGAATCAGCCCGTATCCCGCTATCTGAAAGAATTCAAGCCTGTCTGATCCTGAACAAACCGATCGGGTTTATATCAGTCATTTGCTGTCTCACACAACAGGGATTGCCCCGCCATGCTTACACCAATCTGGTGGAAGACGGACTACCGCTGGCACGCATTATTCCCCGGCTGGAACGAGTTCCTTTGATCGCAAGAGAAGGCGTACAAATTGCCTATCAGAATGCTACTTATTCAGTGATAGAAAAAGTACTGGAAGTGCAGGCCGATACCAGCTTTAATGCGTTGCTGCATGAAAAACTCTTCAATCCACTGGAAATGGATCATTCATCGGCAAGCTTTGACAGCATAAGATACTCCCAAAATAAAGCCTCACCTCATGTGTATCATTCCCGAACACGGGGACGCGTTCCCATTCCCATTTCCCGGAAATATTACAATGCGGTTTCTTCCGGCGGCATCAATGCGTCCGCCTCCGATATGGGGAAATGGCTGCTGTTGCTAACCGGACATTATCCTGAAATTATATCCAAAGAAACCCTAAATGAAATCTATACTCCCTTAGCGACCATCAATAACCGCCGATTTAGCCGGCATTGGGATGGAGTCGAATGAATCGCATTATGGAATGGGGTGGAGAGTGCTAAACAATCACGGGCAGAAGATCGTGTATCATGGTGGGTATGTGAATGGATACCGCAGCGAGATCGCTTTTGCCCCGGAAGATGGAATTGGGATCTGCATTCTGATCAACTCCAATTCAAGCTATCCCTTGGAGGTTATTCCGGATCTTTTTGAGTACTTTAGGTCTGAGGCAGACGGAGGACCGGAGACGAGGGACCGTGGACCTAAGTAAGAAAGGATAATAGGTCGTCCATCTGAACACTGTCAATTGGCCACAGCTCAGGACTTTAGTATTCAGAAGAAAATCCAGTCATTGTATCCTGGGTCATCCTGAGTGCATCCTGTTAGCCAAGGAAGACGCTGCTGTACACGAGGAATCTCAAAATAAGACCTACTTGCCGGGTCAGCGGTTGTACGAAGCTTCTCCGGAATCATCTCATGCCTTATGAACCTAAGCCCCATCTGACGACTCCAAGTCCGTCTGATGGTTGAATAAAGGATGGGTTGGTTATTTAAGTTCCTTCATTTTGAACCAGGATTATCAGGATTTTTTATATGATCCTTAAGGGCTCACTCATGAATAGCCTCCGATGATCAATGGACCAAGGATATCTTAAGTCTTACAGCGAGTCTTATTACTTTTATTCAACTCACTAAGCCTGCCGAGCGCTGACTTAAGAGATAAGAAGCCCGGCAAGTCTCCGACTTGCATGATGGCATTCATGTAATATCTACAAACTGAAGAAAGCATATTTTTGGCTTTGTGATTCTGATAATAGTGTATTCCCTGTAATGGAAGTCGGAGACTTCCTTGACTGATACTTTTCAGTCTCCGCTTTGCTCAAGACTGAAAAGATCTCAGGATCAGGGTGGCCTTAGTGATATTAATGGAAAGACTCGGATTTGTTGGGTTTTGTGGATTTCATGCTTTCTTTTTAGAGCCGGCTTATATATATACGGGTGTGATAGTATTGTAAATCTTAAAAAAGTGGTTACCTATGGCACAAAAAAATGATTATCTGGATTATTCAGGCTCTTCAGATCAGTTTACAGGGGGTATAAATATGATCCCGATCTCGACTCCAAAAGGGGAGTTCAAGGTTTGGACAAAACGAGTTGGAAATAATCCCAGGATTCGAGTGCTTTTACTGCATGGAGGTCCCGGAGCCACTCATGAGCTTTATGAATGCTTTGATGGATACCTTCCGTACGAGGGCATTGAATACATTTATTATGATCAGCTTGGGTCTTATTATAGCGACCAGCCGAGTGGGGAAGAACTGTGGACCATCGACCGCTTTGTGGATGAAGTGGATCAGGTTCGGAAAGCCCTGGACCTGAATAAGGATAATTTCTATTTACTGGGGCAGTCATGGGGAGGAATTCTTGCGCTTGAATATGCACTTGCACATCAGGAAAAACTAAAAGGGCTCATCATTTCAAATATGATGTCGGACGTTAAAGCCTATAATAAATACGCTAAGGAAGTACTGGGCCCCCAGATGCCAACTGAGGTTTTTAAAGAGATACTTGAGATCGAAGCGAAGGAAGACTTTGAGAATCCGCGATACGAGGAGCTTTTGATGCAGTACCACTACACCGAGCATGTGCTAAGGATGCCACTGGATAAATGGCCAAACTCTATCACAAGAACCTTTGCTCACCTGAATCATGATGTGTATATGTATATGCAGGGACCGAGTGAATTTGGTATTATCGAGAAAGCCACATTAAATGACTGGAACCGGACCAAAGAACTTCCAAAGGTGACCGTTCCAACACTGACCATTGGCGGTACGCATGATACCATGGATCCAAAACATATGGAGTGGATGGCCAGAGAAGTCCAAAACGGCCGATATCTGCATTGTCCAAATGGAAGTCACCTGTCACAATACGATGATCAGAAAACGTATTTCAAAGGACTGATAAAGTTTCTGAGAGATGTGGATAAGGGAGATTTTTAACCGGTCAATTGAACAATAGAAATTCATTTAGTGGAGTTGGGAATGATGGTTCGCTCGGTTTGATCTGGGCATGTTGTTGTCTTTTGTTGCTAAGCTCCGGCTTTCATTCGAAATACGATGGATCGAGAGATCGATCCACGATGAACTATTTTTATGATTACAAAAGCTCTAAAACACGAATTGGATAGAAACTTTATCTGACGACTATTCAATGTCAGACAATCAAATCCCCAAGGATAACTTAAGTCTTACAGCGAGTCTTATTACTTTTATTCAACTCACTAAGCCTGCCGAGCGCTGACTTAAGAGATAAAAAGCCCGGCGTCTCCGGCTTGCATGATGGCATCCATGTAATATCTACAAACTGAAGAAAGCAGATTTTTTGCTTTGTGATTTGATAAGAGTGCATTCCCGTAATGGAAGTCGGAGACTTCCCGGGGTTAAGAGAGGTCTCCAAAGTAAAACCTCCGCCCGGGTGGTGAAAGAAGCTTTCATGGTTTTTCGGAGGTTGGGTTAGTTGGGTATTTGTGGCTACAACCGTTGGACCGGGAGGTCCGGGGAGGCATTCCCAATGGGGGCGTTGGGAACGAGATCAAGACTGTCTGATAGATGATTCGTTATCTTTATATCTGTACAATCCAAAAAATAATGCTCAAAAAGATCCAAACAACAATGCCGATAACCTGAAATCGGAGTCTGAACCTGGCCGTATTTAGTAACTCTCTCAATGGCGACTCATACTCCTCAAATGAATCTTTTTTCCAGAGTTCTATAAGAAACTTGATGTTACCAAGAATTTCATAAACTTCTTTGGCTTGAAAACCTAAGATCGAAACTCCCGTGCGGCTGGCTTCCATTGCTAGTGATTTAAATGACTTGGTCATCAATATAGCACTCAGGGATAATAGTGCTGAGCCTAAATAAAATATGTAATGATTCATAAGAGTATGTGTATAATACGATACTATTTGAAATAATATATAAAATCAAAACCTTCGCTCGGGTGGTGAAAGAAGCTTTCTTGGTTTTTTGGAGGTTGGGTTAGTTGGTTATTTGTGGCTACAACCGTTGGACCGGGAGGTCCGGGGTGGCATTCCCAACGGGGGCGTTGGGAACGTAGATCAGAGACTGTCTGATAGATGATTCGTTATCTTTATATCTGTACAATCCAAAAAAAATGCTCAAAAAGATCCAAACAACAATGCCGATAACCTGAAATCGGAGTCTGCAGGTTCTTGGTTGTCATTACTAAGCTTCGGCTTCCACTCGAAATGCGATGGACCGAACGACCGATTAGCGATGGACGATTTTTTGTGTCATCCAGAGTGCATCTTGATAGTAAAGGAAGACGCTGCTGAACACGAGGTATCTCAAAACCCGACCTGCCTTCAGGATCAGCGTCTGTAAAGGCCTTCTCGCGGTATCACGCCATGCTTTATGAACCTAAACTTCGTCTGATGGATCAATAAGGCACAGAATGGTTATACATAGCTCTTCAGGTTGATTCGCAGGTCAAATGGATCAAAACGTGACAGCCTGGGGACGCCAGGTATCCTCAGAAGCTGCAATTCCTTGTCCCATAACTTCCATCCAGGTGGGCCGGATCTCAATGAGTAGCATATTTTTAGGATAGTCAGGGAAAAACCGGCTCGTCCATTCATCACTGAATGGATTGTTCGCCTCAATGGTCTCGATGTCATCATGAAGTAGAGCCGTTCCCATGATACTTACATAGCTGATTTGCAGGTCATCGTTGTAGTACAACGCCACGTTAGGATTGCCGCGAATTTGATCCACTTTACGGGTGTCTGGCCGGGTCGCGATCCAAATGGTCATGCTGCTGTCAGGTTTGGAGGTGTCTACGCTTCGGATCCGGGGCCGGTCCAATGAGTCTATGGAAACAAGGGCGGCGGTGGGGTCATCTTCAATGATGGCTCGTGCAGCCGCAATGATATCCTGCCGCTCTGCTGCCGTGTAGAGTTCCTGATGAGGCGGAGTCAATCCATTACCCCGGTTCGGCTTCTCCGACGAGTCAGGGCTGCAGGAAAGGCCGGTTAAACTGAATAAAATGGCAAGGAGTGTACCTTTGGACATCAAAATTATACGTGGCATATCGGATCTGAAATAATCTGTCTAAAGCAGTTAATGAGTGTAAAAGTCAGCGCATGATGTGTAGGGTAGATACGCTAATTAATTACAAAATGTAAGGCGGAAGCACTGATCTTCAAAATATGCTAGCCTTAGATCAAGGTTAAATCGTTCATCGCTGATCGGTCGTTCAGTGAATCGGTGATTCAGATCTAATCCGGACGTCTGTGAAGACGGGAATCTAATGAGTGCCACCGATTCAACAGTTAAATCCATATCGGATCATAAAATTTCGGGTATTCGACGAGAAATGACTTATCTAGATAAAACCAATTCTGATATAAACTCATGTACGTTATTCAGAATAGTGCTCCTTAACATTTCCAAAATACTCGTTACCCTTCAGGCTTTTGAAGGTTTTGATGACGGTGTATAACGATGACAAAAATCCCCAGACAAAAATGAATATGAACCAGTAGACCACATTCGTGGTGCGAACAATAGCCTGATTGTATTCCTGTAAGTAATTAAGCACTTGTTCACTGGTTTGAATATCACTGACCGTTTTTGGGTACCCAAAGGATTGCATGGACGGTGTGGAGGGAAGGAGAAACCAAAGAACAACCGACAAAAACCCGACCATGAAAATGTTAATTTTAAGCCCGGATATGGCTTTTTCTAATTTAGTTTCTTTTTTACCCTCCCAAAATTTGAAGCCAATAATAAATATAAAGACCACAAATAATGCAATCCCGAAGATGGTGTAAAAATTAGTTTCTAAGAACATAATTGAGAAGTAAATGGCCCGTAGCATAACGGATGTAAGGATTATAAGTCAATAAACGGTTAAATTTTCAAAACAAGCAACTATGGAAATAAATGTCTGATCCGTGATCCAATCTTATAGTTTAAGTCCGAGCTTCAATGGGGCATTTCGGAGCAGAGCACTAAAACGAGGATAAAAAGGGGCAAGCCACAAACAACGCTTTGGCATAATTAAATCCCTGAAAACCTTATAAGGACCCAAATAAAAAAAGCATAAAACCAGAAAGCCTGACCGGACGCTTAACCCGGAATTTTCCTCCCTAATATCATTTATTTGAAGAGTTTTTAAGATGAATGACAAATGTCTGGAGTTTACTACGCATAATAAGATATATCGCCAATTAAATCTCTTTCATTCATGATACGCTATTTAAAACTCTCGCTGGTTCTGACTTCTATCTGCCTTTCACCTCTGTCATCTCTTTTTGCGATACAGGACGGACAGGCCACTATAACCGTCACTATTGAAGATGACTACACCAACACTCCCATCGAGGCAGTTTTAGTCCGGCTGCTTGATAGCGGCAGTGAAATAGCCTCGGGCACTACCGATGTAACAGGTATGGCAGAATTGGTTTTTATTGCCACATCAACAGAAGATCCTGATGGATTTATACCGGAATCATTTAAATTGAGCGAAAGCTACCCAAACCCGTTTGAACAGTCTACAAACGTGAATCTGCAGGTGGATGAAGCGCAAGAAGTGAAAGCAGAGATTTACAACATTATTGGCCAGCGTGTGGCCTCGCTGCAGGTAAACCTGACGCCCGGCACCTACACCCTTCAAAGCTCACTCGGGCATCTTGCCCATGGCGTCTATTTTTTGAGGGTATTCGGCCGCCAGGTTCAAACCATTAGAATGACAAAAGTTGGCGATCGTATATACTCCGGTGGATCAATTCTTGATATCAATTCCGCAGGATTTGTTTCGCGAAACGAGCCTGGAACCGCAGCGCTAAAACTTGATGAACACGCCGGCAATAACCTTTCCCTGATAGCTTCTAATGATTCATTTGATATCGCACAGCAATCTCTTCAAGTGACCTCAGATACCAGCCTGACTGTGGAAATGAGCCGCAATAATGAAGTTATTTTCCGGGTGGCAGACGAAAGCAGCCCATCGCAGGATATTGAAGTGTCACTATTGGTGGAGGGCAATCAGTTTTCTGAGGAAATTATCACGCCAGATACGCTTACCCTGAAATCAGGTTTTTATACGCTGAGTGCTGATGAGGGTAATACAGAAGCAATAAATGAAACCATTGAAATTGCATCTGAAGATCAAACCGTAACGGTTCTCACGCAGCTGAAAACACTGGCCGATAACCAGCTTCGACTTGAAGGAACTATTACAGACGATGACTCCGGTGAACCAGTGAACCGCGCCTACATCTACCTGCTGAATGAGGTGACATCAGATACGCTTGCAGGTCCCTTGTTTGCTGATGCCGCCGGTGTGATCGAAGAAATAGTCAATCTGGACAACGGTCCGGATCTCGACTTGTCGGTTCTCTACCGTAAAGATGGCTACGAAGATTTTGAAACCGTGGTATCCGTTTCACTACCTGACACACTTGTTATCGATCAACCACTTACGCCCGCGCCCGTGCCTACTGCCACTTTTATTGTGTCAGGCGATCAGCAAGCAGGCTTACCGGTTATATTTGACGCGTCAGCATCTACCGGAGCCTCGGGTGAAGAGCTCACCTACTCGTGGGATTTTGGGAATGGGAAATCAGGCGGCGGTGAAACGATAGGATATATTTATTCAACAGGTGGATCATACAATGTAAGCCTCACCGTGGCCGGAGAATTTGGAGCAACGGATAAGGTATCTCAATCGGTGTCAATTCAGGCGGCTTCAGCGGCTGCGGGCTCAGCAACGCTCAGCGGGACTATTTTTACAAGTAGTGGCGAAGAGCTCGAGGGTGTGTTTGTCACAACTGCCGATGGTTCGGTTACAGGTGTAACAAATCCGGAGGGTGACATTATGCTTGATGGACTTGATACTGGTATACCATTGGTTCTGACGCTTACGCGGAGAGGATATTCCACACAGTATGTTCGCGTTGAGATACCGGGTGAAACGCAAAATGCTACGTTCGAAGCGTCTATGCTCCCCAGATCTGAGGTGATGATCGCTGAAGATATAGAGGCAGGCGGAGATTTTGAAGGTAATGACGGTGTCCAGGTCACGCTGCCTGTTGACGGTTTCGTGACAATGGATGGTGATCCCGTATCGGGGCAGGTTGAAATGACGATGACTCCGCTTGATATTAGAGACGACGGAAATCTGCGCGCCTTTCCGGGATCTTTTTCAGCCGTGGCACCGGATGGTTCACAGGGGGAGCTGGTCTCTTTTGGATTAGCTGAATACAATTTTGAACAAGATGGCAATCCGGTTCATCTTGCTGCAGGTAAAAAAGCAGTGATTGAAATTCCCTACTACCTTGATATGAATGTGGACGGAAACCCGGTTCAGGCCGGGGATATAATTCCGCTTTGGTCATTGGACGAGTCTACCGGGCAATGGGTGGAAGAAGGCAGCGGTACTATCGTGGCGTCAGTTGGTTCACCCACCGGATTTACAATGCAAGCAGAAGTCACCCATTTTAGCTGGTGGAACGCTGATAGATTCAATAGTCCCTACAAGGCTATCGCAGAGTGTAAAATAATAGATAAGAACGGGCTACCAACTCTGGATATACCGGATGGTGGTGCCTGCTTTATAAGAGGAGTTACCGGCAGCGGGTGCAGCGGACGGTCGGCTGCCACAACTCAAATCCCGTCCGGAACGACTGTTGAAATAGCGTTACCCGGAGATTGCAACACAACATTATTCGCATCGTCTTCGGGAGGTAATACCGTTAATACGACAGTCAGTGGATCATCAGGTTCAACAATAAGTGTTACAATTCCACTGGAACAAAGTGGGCCAAGCAGTCAACAAACCCTAACTGTAAACGACATTGTTACTAATGAACTTGAACAGGATACAGACTCTTATCTGCTTGATCCTGAGAATAATGAACTCATTATCCTGGAATTGGAAAAACTTGTATCCGGACGACCGGTATCAACACTTAGACTATTTGATCCCAACGAAAACTTAGTGGAGGTTATAGAACTCGATAACAATGACTCATTTTCTGCTTACCAAAAACGACTTTTGCTTGAGGTTGAAACCCCCGGTTTACATCGAATTGAGATAGAGCATACAAGTGGAAACCCATTGTTTTATTCGCTTCGTGTGCAGCCTCTGGAAGAATTGGCTCTAAATACGCCTGCTGATTTTTCTGTGATCAGGGGGATTTCCCGCTATCTCTATTACATACCGGATGCAGATTATATCGTCCAGTCTGATGACGGTGGTACGCTGTTTCAGAGTGATTTTAACAAAATAGGAAATTTTCTTGCTACTGACGATAGCGGTGGTCCGCTTAACCTCTTTAGCTTGCGTCAGGACTCAATCTACGTAATTGAACATACGAATGCAGACGGCCCGGAAGTGATTCAAAAAGAGTTTACACTTTCAGGCGACCTAAGGGAAAATCTGGAATTAAATACAGAAAATATTTTAACAGTTGATCTTATTGAAAGTGGAGAGATATTTAAGTTCGACCCGGGAATTAGTGAAGACATTATCGTTGAAATTGATAAATCGCCCGGTGATAATTTCTCTGCTACCATAAACCTGATTAACCCAAATGGTACAGTAGTTGATACAGACTTTCTTGACGAAGGTTTTACATTAACTGATTATCGTGCCCGTGTTTTTGATGAGGTAGTTACAAACGGGCTATATTCTATCGAAGTGGTTCCTGGTAATGGTTCAACCGGTAACTATAGCATTCGAACGTATGCACCGGAGAAACTCGAACTGGGGACTGAATCAGAGTTTACAGTTCCAACAGGCGGTTCTTACTATCATATTTACTCACCTGATCGAGATGTGGTTGTCAGGGGAACACCTGGCGGATCTCTGCTTGACTCTAACCTGGATGAAATTGCAGATTTAGCTGATTTCTCAACTCCGGGACGCCGGCCAATTATTGGCAGATTGCTTTCAGGTGGGGCTGATTATATCATCTCACTGAGTAACCCGACGATCAATAGGTCCAATCCAGCACCTTACTCTACTTCCACAATATTGTCCGAAGTAACACGAACTGAGATAAATTTTGATGGAGGACAGCTCATTACATCAAATCAATTCACATCTTCTACACAAGCACACGTTTACACATTTCAAGCCGAGCCAAATTCGGCTGTTGTATCAGCAATTGAGCAGTCAGTGACTCCGCTTATAGATGATTTTTATATCGGCAAAATAGGTAATGGCACTTATTATGATTTCGAAGTGCTAATGAATGATTTATCCCAAAGTAGTAACCTTTTAACACGGTCTGTACTTCAGGCCACAGGAACAGACACATATGCATTAATTTTGCTCCCAAGCCCTCAATCGCAGGTTGGCAGCTACAATCTGCAGATAGATATTGCCGAGACTGCTCAGGCATACACGATCAGTCCTGATCTGTCATGCCCGGGGTCTACTCTCAGATCTATACAGGCCGCAGCTCTTGCTGCTCCCGAGAACTCCACGATCACGATTTGTGAGGGACTATACGATTATCCCGTTGGAGTAGAATTCATTAATCCCGGCATCAGCCTGGTCGGTACAGATCGTGAATCAAGCATTATTCGTGCAGGTAATACGACAAGGTTTATCTATTCAGATCAGTCTGATATTACTCTGGAGAATTTGACGATTGAGGCTTTCAGTGGTTCATTAAGCAGTGGCATTATTTATTTTGATGGCGACAATGCAATCGTCCGTAACATTACGATGCGCCCATTTGGGGATGGAAATTCTTATAACAGGGGAGTTGAAGTTCTTGGAGCCGGTTCAATTATCGAACAAAATGAATTTATCAATGGAGGTACAGGTACTGCAATTGAGTTAAGCGGCCCGAATGGTGTGACGATTGATAACAACCAGTTTCTGAATCATGATTCTGCTATCAGAAGCAGAGATCTTTCAGGAGATGTGTCTGTAACGAATAACAGTTTCATTTACAATCAGGGGTCAGCCGTACCCAATGCTATTGAGTTAGAACACAACCGGTTTGCGGGCGATGGCGTTACGAACCGGATAATTGAATCAAATATTATAAATTTTGAGAATGAATCCAGCCGGATAATCAGAACAACTCAATCACCTGATCAGGCCAATAATGATATCATCAGGGATAATATAATTACATGGATGCCAAGAAGCGCTGACGATGTGGCGATTGATGCCAATGTAGGTCGCGAAACATCGTCTTTAATAATTGAACAAAATAGAATCACCACCTCAAGTACCGGTGGGGGAGTTGGAGTACGCGTCAGCGATCG
>JAXHNH010000007.1:0-6685 GCA_034520725.1 Gracilimonas sp.
TGCTTCTTGTATTTACGATATGTGGGCTGTTGGCTACGGTGAGCTTTTTGAAGGCGATGCAACACTATCATGAAGATGCGGTGGATTGATTCCCAGCCAGTAGGGGCGCATCACAATGCGCCCCTACTGGCTGGCTCGAATTTTTACCTCATTCCCAACAACCCTGTTGGGAATGCTATACGGGACCTCCCGGTCCCAATGAGTAAAAAGAGAAACCAAATCACCCATTAATCAACGTAACGGGAATCACCCCTCCAAAACCATATAATTCCTCGCAGAAGAATTTCTCCAGTCTTTTGGTGATTCCATAAAACCGGTAGTAAGATACGGTGGATTGACGAGGGGGGTTTGGAACGAGGCTAAGAGTGACAGTAAATCTACGCACTTGTTAATAATAATGGTATTGTATATAATACCATATAATGAATTATCAAATTGTATTAGATACTAACATTATCTATACAGCACTTAGGTCTAAGCGAGGAGCTTCCTATCGATTGCTGTCGCTATTGGATTCTAACAAGTTTGAGATCAATTTATCGGTTCCACTTGTCATTGAATATGAAGATGTGTTAATAAGGAAGATAGACACATTGAATTTCAGTGAAACTCAGATTAACCAGTTTTTAGATTACTTATGTCTTGTTGGAAACTGGCATGAAGTATACTTCTTATGGCGACCAATATTAAAGGATCCTGAAGATGATTTGATCCTGGAATTAGCCGTCAGAGCCAATTGTAAATATATAGTAACCTACAACAAAGCTGATTTTCAGGGCGTTGAGCAATTTGATATTAAAGTGATAACAGCAAAAGAATTTCTCCAGATAATAAAGGAGTTACCATGAGTACATTAAGCGTTCGATTACCGGAATCATTACATAAAAAAATAAAAGAACTTGCCGAGAAAGAAGGTATATCTATGAATCAGTTTATCACATTGGCGGTATCAGAGAAAATGTCGGCTTTACTAACTGTAGATTACCTGAAGGAACGAGCAGAAAGGGGTAGCAAGCAAAAGTTTGACAAAATTATGGACCAGGTACCTGATGTGGAACCTGAAGATTATGATAGCTTAGGAGAAAGAAAATATAAATAGACTGTAACCTTTTTTCGGGTTCCTGTATCTAAAGAGTGTAAACCTACACAAGAAGGGCCTTTTATTCTACCAACTGACACACTTTTCTGGGAAGTGCCTTTATAAGGATATCTGTCTTTAACGCTGGTCTAAGATCCTTTTCGCCCGGAACACCCCAATGGCATGGCCGGTGCCGTCTATTTATTTGTGATCAGTATTGTGGGATTTGGGATCGGTCCGCCCGTAACCGGCTGGCTGATCGATCATGTTTTTACGGATCTGTATGGCCCCTCAAAAGCATTGTTGTTGGTATTTACGATATGTGGGCTGTTGGCTACGGTGAGCTTTTTGAAGGCGATGCAACACTATCATGAAGATGCGGTGGATAATGAACCCCACCCCGTAGAGACACAATGCATTGTGTCTCTACGGGGTGGGGTAAAATACTCGGTCTCAATCAATGATCATCAATTCTCAATTCCCATTGAGAAGCTCCAGATTTATGTGACACCAGGTACAATAATTTCCATGTGCCACTACATCTCAATTCATGATCCTGTTGGCCCTGAACATCCCATCTGCAGCCTGAAGGATCTTCATGCGTAATTGCTCATTATAATCAGGACGCTCTTCCAGAAAAGCAACGGACGGTTTCAACCGCTGTATCTGAGGAATAATTTGCCAAGCGTTACATCCAGCCAGCGTTTTGGGAAAAAGATATCGCCGGTGACCTGAATTTCCTGCAGCAGTTCCAGACTTGGTAGGATGTACTTCTCCGAATCATTTACTCGCGAAGTGGATGGTGCAGGTAACCTAAGGCTCCGAGCACCCACGATTCGACCTGCCGGTTTTCTTCCTCTTTCAGGGATTGAAAGAATTCATCCCGAATAGCTTGATCATTAGATAGCGCAGGACTGATAAATTCAAACCGTCTCTTACGGTCATCATTTGCGATCTGCTCAAGTTGTTTTGATACGATCTCAGAAGCCTGTTCAGGCATCTTGACGGCCAAGTTGCCGGCCATTGAGATGTAGTCTGACTCTGAAAGATTGAGCCCCTCTACCTCAAGATCACCATTCCATATATCATACACCTTTTGGACTTCGCCGGGCGATAGGGCAATATCCCTGAAAGCATTAAAAAATAACTTCTTTTTGGAGCTTTCAGTCTTCTTGTTCATCTGCTCCCAGAGAATACGTTCCGTTTCTGTGGTTACCTCGTTCCTTTGTTCATCATTCAAGAATCTCCAGTAAATATTTTCGATGTAGCCGAGGATCTGATTTTGAAGCAGTTGGTTTTCTTCAGTTTGAATCAGATTCAGTAGTTTATTGTAAAAACCAATCGGACCAACCTCATTCTGCTCAAGCATATTCTCATAAAGGTTGATGAGCTGAGACCCCTTTCGAACATTTCGCATGTATTCCCAGTATTGAAGCGTTTCAAGATCGGCAGGAAATAGACCATAACCACGGCCATTAGCATTAAAGACTTTGGTTTCGGCACTCAATTTATCCAAAGTCGCAAACTTGGATTGTTCATCACTCAGAATATCAAAGAATTTGAACGTGCTGTCCAAATGGACTGATAGTCCAGATACCAACCTGCTGCGGCCAAACCCGCTCCATTCCGTGAGGATCGGTTTGAATCAAAACATCGTAGCGCAATGGCTCACGACCGGGCAGTTCATCTTCCTTGAATTGATAGCTAAAATGTGGACGGCCGGCTGTATTCACCCAGACTTCGCTCCATGATTTGAGATCCTGTTCCGTTTTTTGATCCAGAATATCGATCAGATCAGGCCATGTGGCATTATCAAAAGAGTAAGTGCCTAAATACTCACGCATACCTTCTTTGAATGTCTCTTCACCGACCAGCAGCTCAAGCTGCCGCATCATAACGGGGGCTTTGTTGTATATTATGGCACCATACATTTGTCCTGCTTCATTCAGGTTTTCAAGATGCTGACGGATGGGATTGGCTCCTTCGGTTCGATCCACAGAATAAGCGCCCGGATGATGGCGCAGCAAAAAATTCAGGTCATGATCGATCTCCGGAAAACCGGGATTGACGATCTTGGAAGCCATGAAATTGGCAAACACTTCCTTGGTCCATACATCATTGAACCATTCCATGGTCACCAGATCACCCGAACCACATGTGAGCCGTTTCGTGAGCGATCAGGCTGGCCCGGCTCAAGGAGCTGTGAGTCCGAAGGATCTTCATCCAAAAACAAAGAAGAAGCGCGATATTGAATCGCTCCCACATGTTCCATTCCACCATACTGGAAGGATGGAATGAGTGCAAAATCAAACTTTTGAAACGGATAATCGATTACGGTGTATTCTTCCAGCCAGTCGAGCGAGGCTTTGTGCAGGCGGAAGATGTCATCCATGTTTCTATCTACTTTATCCTGATCTGATTCCCTGTGTAGCATGGTCATTTCAACACCATCCACCGTTTGGGTGACTTCTTCAAAATCACCGGCAACGAAAGAAAAAAGATAGGAACTGATCAGGTCAGTGGGAGCAAAATTCAGGGTTTTTGAGGAATCGGATTCATGCTCATAATTGACCGGCGCGTTGGCGATGGCTTCCCAGTTTTTTGGGATCTCAAGGGTGAGGTCATAAACGGATTTCAGGTCAGGTTGGTCAAATAGCGGAAAGGCTGTTCGGGCACGGTCCGGGACAAACAAGGTGTAGAGATAATCCGGATTACGATTCAGGGAGGATTCACCGGCCGTGAAATCAATATCGACCGTATTGGTTCCTGATACCAGGTATTCAGAAGGCAGGATGATATGTTCATATTGGAAAGAGATCTCCACATCTTCCCCGTTTATGGAAAGTGACTTCAGGTGATCTTTCGATTCACGGAAATCAAGCTGAATGTCGTGACCCGATTCTTTCAGATCAAATGAGATCGTTGCCTGATGCTTCAATAGATTCGGTTTTTTCAGACGGGATGTTAAAATAAAGTTCATAGGTGATATCAGAGATATTGGCTTTTCGGAATTGGGCCAGTTCCAGCGACACACCGGGTTCAATGCCGGGGAATTCGAACGTCCCCGGATCCAGAAGATCAAACTTAGGGCAAGAATAGAGGTACGTAATGTTGAGTTGTTCATAGACCTTAATTTTATTTTTTGAACGCATGCAAAACTACCAACAATCAGGAAGATATCAAGTGGTTAATTTGTTAATAATCGTGATGGAAAAACTGGTGGAGTCCGTAAATCGTCTCGCTGAGCCGATATGTTTGAAACGGACTACTATTAAAAATTAAGCTGAGTAATCTTCGTCCTGGTTGGTAATGCCAATAAGGGACCATTGTGTTCGGATAGTTTGTAAGGAATTCCATCCCCTACTTTTGGCTTGATCCGCCGATTGTCGGACGGGCTCCAAAAGTAGCAGAAGGTCAAGACGGGTGAAAAAAGAGCTAAAGCTGACGTCATTCCACTAAAAGAAATCAATGCTCCTTAAAGGGGCTTGCACGCATTTAGAATACCATGCGGTATAATTTCTTTCTTAACGCTTCATTGTCAATTTTTAGACGCATTTTTTCTAAGGTCGTTTTTATGCGATTAATCATCCCAATTATTCGTGGAATGTGAAATAAGGTGTTTTTATATCTGAATTATCTTATTGTTTATGTGATATTTAAACAATTATGGGGTAATTATATGAATTTGAATCAAATCAATGTGTCAACACTCATTCTGAATGATCCTGCTGTTTAGTGCTTGCAAGAATGAGGCTGATCTGGATGGGACATCCAATGTATCAGCAGATAGCTTACAGATAGAGGACCTCAATGTTGTTATTTCCACTGATTCAGAAATACTCGGGGAACCAAGAGAAATCGTTAATATGGAATGAGGATCACTTTGCTGTGTATGATCATGCGTACAAAAAAATTATGGTCTTCAATAAATCCGGGGAAAAGCAATATGAGTTTGGTAATACAGGAGAAGGCCCGGGTGAATGGGACCCTATGGGCGGTGCAAGAGACCTGAACTACCATGACGGAACTTTTTTTTCAAATAATGGAAGTCGCTATTTATTTGATTTGTACAACAAAGATGGGAGGCATATAAAGTCCATATCCTATGAACCGTACTTGGATTATACCCATAAATCATTAATTGACGAAAATAGGATTCTCACTACGACCAACGGTAATGAGAACTCATTGGCAGTAGTATTGGACCTGGAAAATGAATTGGCCGTAATAGATAGTGTAGGTGAACCTGAGGCAGCGTTCAGACTACGTCCAAATTTTGAGGAACAACGCACAACATATGCCAATGGTGAACTTCCGGAAGGTGCTCTTAATGAGGCTTTGGCAACAAAGATCGAAGGTGACTATATAGTCTTTATGAATACATTGGGCGAGTTGCGCAGGTATTCTCAAGATGGAGAGATATTATTTGAAGTTGAACTGCCTAAGGATGCGAAGGAAACGATATTTAATTATATCGTTGAGGTAAATAAAAATGAGTCACCACCACATAGTGTCAGACCATTGGAATATGCAAAAGAGATTCAGTATAAGAATGGTATGGTCTATCTATTCATGCCCATTAAACATCCTGACAGGGAGGGGCTTGAAGCAAGATTCCTTATTTATGATGAAGAGGGCTCACTTTTATCCCATTTTATATTTGAACCTGATGAGAGGGAAACAATTTTATATGATTTCACGGTAGATGAAGACAACACAGTCTATTTTGCTGATGTTATGAATGCCAGGGTATTGAGTTTTGATCCTGAAATCAAGGAATAGGTTTCTGAAACAAAAAAAGCAGCCTGAACTTCAGGCTGCTTTTATAATAAGTGATTTTTTGTGCTCTGGCAGACCCTAATGCATCAGGTCTAGATCAATCGGGGCTGATCAGGCGGGTGCTTTAACTTCGAGTTTCTCTTCGATCAGGTTAATGAACTGAGCTTTCGGAAGGGCACCTGCAGCCATTTGCGGCTGACCGTCAACAGGGATGAACAAAATAGATGGAATACTTCGGATCCCGAACACAGCAGCCAGTTCCTGTTCCGCTTCGGTATCAATTTTATAGATATCAACTAACCCCTCATATTCTTCGGATAACTCTTCAATAATAGGAGCTACCATTTTGCAGGGTCCGCACCAGTCGGCGTAAAAGTCGATTATCGCAGGTTTATCCCCTTTATAGTTCCATTCCTGATTGTTTTCGTAATCAAATACCTTTTTCAGGAAGCTCTCTTTGGTTAAATGTTCGGCAGCCATGTCTTTCTCTTTTTATTAATGATTTCCAAGTGATTATAAATGAATCAAATGGGTATAATTTTGTACAATAATCTGATAACTAAAATACGAATATTGACCGACAGTTAGAGGCCATGATCAATAGATATTGATTATAAATGACATAGCCTTTTAAGCCACTTCATACTGGTTTCCAACCTTTGCCCGGGAATGCCTGCTTATCCCATAGGTCTAACTTTTGGGCTTTTATTACATGGTTCATATTGGCTAGATCCGACGGTTGTTGGACTGATGAGAACGAATCAATTATATATGATTTGACAATACACGAAGATAACACAGTTCATTTTGCTGATGTAGTGAATGTAA
>JAXHNH010000008.1:0-69672 GCA_034520725.1 Gracilimonas sp.
TACTGGTTGTATTTACGATATGTGGGCTGTTGGCTACGGCTGAGCTTTTTGAAGGCGATGCAACACTATCATGAAGATGCTGTGGAATAGTGAAGCTCACCTGAGAGACACAATGCGTTGTGTCTCTACGGGTGGGGTAAAATACTCGGTCTCAATCAATGATCATCAATTCTCAATTCCCATTGAGAAGCTCCAGATTTATGTGACACCAGGTACAATGAATTTCCATGTGCCACTACATCTCAATTCATGATCCTGTTGGCCCTGAACATCCCATCTGCAGCCTGAAGGATCTTCATGCGTAATTGCTCATTATAATCAGGACGCTCTTCCAGGAAAGCACGGACGGTTTGAACCGCTGAATCTGAGGAATAATTACCAAGCGTTACATCCAGCCAGCGTTTTGGGAAAAAGATATCGCCGGTGACTTGAATTTCCTGAAGCAGTTCCAGACTTGGCAGGATATATTTCTCAGATACATCTATCCGAAGCGGATGGTGCAGATAGCCTAAGGCTCCGAGCACCCAAGATTCTACCTGCCTGTTTTCTTCCTCTTTCAGGGATTCAAAAAACTCATCACGAACGGACTGATCACTTGAAAGTGCAGGACTAATAAACTCAAACCGTCTCTTACGGTCATCATTTGCGATCTGCTCAAGTTGTTTTGATACGATCTTAGAAGCCTGTTCAGGCATCTTGACGGCCAAGTTACCGGCCATTGAGATGTAATCTGACTCTGAAAGATTTGAGTCCTCTACCTCAAGATCACCATTCCATATATCATACACCTTTTGGACTTCGCCGGGCGATAGGGCAATATCCCTGAAAGCATTAAAAAATAACTTCTTTTTGGAGCTTTCAGTCTTCTTGTTCATCTGCTCCCAGAGAATACGTTCCGTTTCTGTGGTTACCTCGTTCCTTTGTTCATCATTCAAGAATCTCCAGTAAATATTTTCGATGTAGCCGAGGATCTGATTTTGAAGCAGTTGGTTTTCTTCAGTTTGAATCAGATTCAGTAGTTTGTTGTAAAAACCAATCGGATCAACCGCATTCTGCTCGAGCATATTTTCATAAAGGTTGATGAGCTGAGAACCCTTGCGAACATTTCGCATGTATTCCCAGTATTGAAGCGTTTCAAGATCGGCAGGAAATAGACCATAACCACGGCCATTAGCATTAAAGACTTTGGTTTCGGCACTCAATTTATCCAAAGTCGCAAACTTGGATTGTTCATCACTCAGAATATCAAAGAATTTGAACGTGCTGTCCAGTGGACTGATAGTCCAGATACCAACCTGCTGCGGCCAAACCCGCTCCATTCCGTGAGGATCGGTTTGAATCGAAACATCGTAGCGCAATGGCTCACGACCGGGCAGTTCATCTTCCTTGAATTGATAGCTAAAATGTGGACGGCCGGCTGTATTCACCCAGACTTCACTCCATGATTCGAGATCCTGGTCCGTTTTTTGATCCAGAATATCGATCAGATCAGGCCATGTGGCATTATCAAAAGAGTAAGTGCCTAGATACTCACGCATACCTTCTTTGAAAATGTCTCTTCACCGACCAGCAGCTCAAGCTGCCGCATCATAATGGGGGCTTTATTATAAATGATGGCTCCGTACATCTGTCCGGCTTCATTCAGATTCTCAAGATTCTGACGAATAGGATTGGCTCCTTCGGTTCGGTCCACGGAATAGGCACTTGGGTGATGGCGCAGCAAGAAATTGAGGTCATGATCGATCTCCGGAAAACCGGGATTCACGATCTTGGAAGCCATGAAATTGGCAAACACTTCCTTGGTCCATACATCATTGAACCATTCCATGGTCACCAGATCACCGAACCACATGTGAGCCGTTTCGTGAGCGATCAGGCTGGCCCGGCCAAGGAGCTGTGAGTCCGAAGGATCTTCATCCAAAAACAAAGAAGAAGCGCGATATTGAATCGCTCCCACATGTTCCATGCCACCATACTGGAAGGATGGAATGAGTGCAAAATCAAACTTCTGAAATGGATAATCGATACCGGTGTATTCTTCCAGCCAGTCGAGAGAGGCTTTATGCAGGCGGAAGATGTCATCCAGGTTTCGGTCTGCTTTTTCCTGATCCGATTCTCGATGCAGCATCGTCATTTCAACGCCATCCACGGTTTGGGTGACCTTCTGAAAATCTCCGACCACAAAAGAAAAAAGGTAGGAACTGATCAGATCCGAGGGCGCAAAATTCAGGGTTTTGGAGGAATCAGACTCATGCTCATAATTAATGGGAGCATTTGCAATGGCTTCCCAGTTTTTTGGGATCTCAAGTGTGAGGTCATAAACGGCCTTCAGATCAGGCTGATCAAAAAGTGGGAAAGCCGTTCTGGCACGATCGGGGACGAACAAGGTGTACAGGTAATCCGGATTTCGGTTCAGAGAAGACTCACCGGCGGTGAAATCAATATCGACCGTATTTTTACCGGCAACCAGATATTGGCCAGGGAGAATGATGTGTTCATATTCAAAGTCGATCTCAACATCCTCGCCATTAATTGAAATTGACTTTAGGTGATCTTCCGTTTCATGGAAATCGAGTTGTATATCGTGACCCGATTCTTTCAGTTCAAATGAGATCGTTGCCTGAGCTTCAATAGATTCGGTTTTTTCAGACGGGATGTTAAAATAAAGTTCATAGGTGATATCAGAGATATTGGCTTTTCGGAATTGGGCCAGTTCCAGCGACACACCGGGTTCAATGCCGGGAGAATTCGTACATCCCAGGGTTCCAAAGATCAAACTTAGGGCAAGAATAGAGGTACGTAATGTTGAGTTGTTCATAGACCTGAATTTTATTTTTTGAACGCATGCAAAACTACCAACAATCAGGAAGATATCAAGTGGTTAATTTGTTAATAATCGTGATGGAAAAACTGGTGGAGTCCGTAAATCGTCTCGCTGAGCCGATATATTTGAAACGGACTACTATTAAAACTTAAGCTGAGTAATCTTCGTCCTGGTTGGTAATGCCAATCAGGGACCATTCTGTTCGGATAGTTTGCAAGGAATTCCATCCCTACTTTTGGCTTGATCCGCCGATTGTCGGACGGGCTACCATAAGTAGCAGAAGGCCATTCAGGCTGGCATTGTACTAAGGATGTTATTTAACTTCCTAAGGTAGATTATGCCGTATTGATCATATCAAGTGATTCGTAGAATGTGAAGGATATGGCGTTTTTGTATCTGAATTATCTTATTGTTTATGTGATATTTAAAACAATTATGGGGCAATTACATGACTTTAAAACTAATCAATAATGTATCATTCATTCTGATGATCCTGCTGTTTAGTACTTGCAAGAATGAGGCTGATCCGGATGCCACATCCAATGTATCAGCAGATAGCTTACAGATAGAGGCTCTCAATGTTGTTATTTCCACTGATTCAGAAATACTCGGGGAACCAAGAGAAATCGTTAATATGGATGAGGATCACTTCGCTGTATATGATCATGCGTACAAAAAAATTATGGTTTTCAATAAATCCGGGGAAAAGCAATATGAGTTTGGCAATACAGGAGAAGGCCCGGGTGAATGGGATCCTATGGGCGGTGCTAGAGACCTGAACTACCATGATGGAACTTTTTTTTCAAATAATGGAAGTCGCTATTTATTTGATTTGTACAACAAAGATGGGGGGCTTATAAAGTCCATATCCTATGAACCATACTTGGATTATACCCATAAATCATTAGTTGACGAAAATAGGATTCTCACTACGACCAACGGCAATGAGAACTCATTGGCAGTAGTATTGGACCTGGAAAATGAATTGGCCGTAATAGATAGTGTAGGTCAACCTGAGGCAGGATTCAGACTACGCCCAAATTTTGAGGAGCAACGCACAACATATGCCAATGGTGAACTTCCGGAAGGTGCTCTTAATGAGGCTTTGGCAACAAAGATCGAAGGTGACTATATAGTCTTTATGAATACATTGGGCGAGTTGCGCAGGTATTCTCAAGATGGAGAGATTGTATTTGAAGTTGAACTTCCTAAAGATGTGAAGGAAACGATATTCAATTATATCGTTGAGGTAAATAAAAATGAGTCACCACCACATAGTGTCAGACCATTGGAATATGCAAAAGAGATTCAGTATAAGAATGGTATGGTCTATCTATTCATGCCAATTAAACATCCTGACAGGGAGGGGCTTGAAGCAAGATTCCTTATTTATGATGAAGAGGGCTCACTTTTATCCCATTTTGTATTTGAACCTGATGAGAGGGAAACAATTTTATATGATTTCACGGTAGATGAAGACAACACAGTCTATTTTGCTGATGTTATGAATGCCAGCGTATTGAGTTTTGATCCTGAAATCAAGGAATAGGTTTCTGAAACAAAAAAAGCAGCCTGAACTTCAGGCTGCTTTTATAATAAGTGATTTTTTGTACTCTGTTAGACCTGAATGCATCAGGTCTAGATCAATCGTGGCTGATCAGGCGGGTGCTTTAACTTCGAGTTTCTCTTCGATCAGGTTAATGAACTGAGCTTTTGGAAGGGCACCTGCAGCCATTTGCGGCTGACCGTCAACAGGGATGAACAAAATAGATGGAATACTTCGGATCCCGAACACAGCAGCCAGTTCCTGTTCCGCTTCGGTATCAATTTCATAAATATCCACCAACCCCTCATATTCTTCGGATAACTCTTCAATAATAGGAGCTACCATTTTGCAGGGTCCGCACCAATCGGCGTAAAAGTCGATGATCGCAGGTTTATCCCCTTTATAGTTCCATTCCTGATTGTTTTCGTAATCAAATACCTTTTTCAGGAAGCTCTCTTTGGTTAAATGTTCGGCAGCCATGTCTTTCTCTTTTTATTAATGATTTCCAGGTGACTATAAATGAGTCAAGTGGATGTGAATTTGTGCAATTATCTATTGAATAAAATACGAATATTGATCGACAGTTAGCGGCCATGATCAATAGATATTGATTATAAATGACATAGCCGGGCATGTTGATCTTCTTTACCCGAACCTCCGGACCAATACTGAAAAGAGATCTTTCTTTAATCTTACTCGTTTTCCTGAAAAAATCTGTGATAACACTAACTACTGCGTTCCTTTATGGCTTGGCCCAAAACGAACCCTCCCGAAGCTTCCCTTACATACAAAAATTTCACTGCTAAATACTCCTAATTAATCAGATGTTCATATTTAAGAGGTAACATCAGGTATACGGATAAACATTTTCATTCATATTCGCTCATAAAACCATCACTATGAAGTACAACAAATTAATCAGCGGTGCTCCCCCGGTTTCAGAAATTGGTTTGGGAGCCTGGCAACTGGGAGAGAGTTCCGATTGGAAAAGTCCAAGTGAGAAAGAAGCCATTGAATTGGTCAAAAAATCCTTAGAGCTCGGAGTCAATTTTTTTGATACGGCTCCCAACTATGGCTTTGGAACAAGTGAAGAGCGGCTTGGCAAGGCGCTGAAGGGAGTTGAAAGGGATCAGATAGTGATCAACACGAAATTTGGCCATACAGCAACCGGAGAGCTGAATTATGCATCCGATTCCATTCGAGAATCACTGGAGGGAAGCCTCCGACGGCTGCAGACGGATTATGTTGACTCGGTGATACTTCACAGCCCGCCATTTGAAATGCTGGATGGGAATAAAAACGATCATTACGAAGTACTGGAACAGTTAAAAGATGAGGGAAAAATAAAAGCCTATGGTGCCTCTTTAGACACCTACGAAGAGATGAAACTTCTCATGGAGACAACAGAAAGTGAAGTGATCGAAGCTTTTTTCAATATTTTTCACCAGGATGCGGCAAAGGCGTTCGATGAAGCTCAAAAGAGAGGCGTGGGAATCATCGCGAAAATACCGCTCGATTCCGGCTGGCTATCCGGTAAATACAGCGAAGAGAGTACGTTCGGGGATATCAGGGATCGATGGTCGCGCGAGGATATCAAAACCAGGGCCATGTTGGTTCAGAAATTAAAAGTGATTCTTGGTGATGAACGGAATCTTGTGCACACGGCACTCTCGTTTTGCCTGGCTTACGATGCGGTTTCCACGGTGATTCCCGGCAGTAAAAATATTTCGCAGTTAAAAAGTAACCTGGAAAGCCTGAAGCATCCTGTTTCAAAAGAGCTTGTTGAAAAGCTTGAAGCCTTTTATCGCGACGAAGTAAAAGAGCTTAACTTACCCTGGTAGCTTAAATTTTGTCAGGAGATCACCTCTCGCTCGTGATTTTTTTCACAGCTTGATCTTCAAAGTGATGAACGTTTACGGGGTTTATTATCAGGATCTGATTGATGATACTAATTAATGTGAGTTCGAGATAAAATGTTAATAGATAGGTTTAAAAAGACCGTTTTTGGTCATTCCCGTGTAGACGGGAATCTAATACGTGCTATTAATTCAGCTTTAGAATCCTATCAACCTATTAGATTTCGGGCATACGCCGCGAAATGACTCTAAATTTTAATAAATGAATGATTCTTATATCGAACTGACGTTAATTAACGATTTATCGCCTTATAACCTGCGCAATAATCGGACGCACTTCGCTCTCTATTGCCCATTTTATTTTTTGGAAGCCATCTCGTCCAAAGAAAAAAGGCAGCCTGAAGATCAGACTGCCTTTTGAATAATCAGTTATTGTGAAGTAAGGGAATCACTTCAGATCAAAACGATCTAGGTTCATCACTTTGTCCCACGCTTTCACGAAGTCGTTCAGGAATTTTTCCTCAGAGTCTGAGCTTCCATACACTTCGGCTACAGCTCTCAATTCAGAGTTTGAACCGAAGATCAGGTCAGCACGTGTAGCTGTCCACTTCACGTTTCCGGAGTCGCGGTGGCGACCTTCAAACAGATCTCCCTCTTCGGAAGTTGCCTTCCACTCATTGCTCAGATCGAGCAGGTTTGTGAAGAAGTCGTTGGAAAGTGTTCCCGGCTTATCGGTAAACACACCGTGACGTGTTCCGTCCCAGTTGGTATCCAGTACGCGCATTCCGCCGAGAAGTACGGTCATTTCAGGAATAGTGAGCGTCATAAGCTGAGCTCTATCCACCAGCATCTCTTCGGCTGTTTCAGTTCTGCGAGCGTGTGGTTTAAAGTAGTTACGGAAGCCGTCAGCTTCAGGCTTCATCCACTCGAAAGACTCCACATCGGTCTGATCTGCTGATGCATCTGAACGGCCCGGTGTGAACGGAACGCTGATATCGTGACCGGCTTTCTCTGCTGCTTTTTCAATAGCGGCACATCCACCGAGAACGATCACATCTGCCAGTGATACTTCTTCGTTTCCTGACAGCGAATCGTTAAACTCTTTCTGAACTTCTTCCAGTTTGTCGAGTACCTTCTCGAGCTGTCTTGGGTTATTTACTTCCCAGTTCTTCTGCGGCTCGAGGCGAACCCGTGCACCGTTAGCTCCACCACGCTTGTCTGAATCGCGGTAGGTAGAAGCAGAAGCCCATGCAGCCGATACCAGTTCTGAGACAGAGAGCCCGGTATCGAGAATTTTTCCTTTCAGATCTTCAATATCCTTGTCGTTGATCAGTTCGTGATCCACTTCAGGGATCGGATCCTGCCAGAGCAGATCTTCTTCCGGAACTTCAGGTCCGAGGTATCGGGATTTTGGCCCCATATCGCGGTGTACCAGCTTGAACCATGCTTTTGCAAATACATCAGCAAATATCATCCGGATCATTCGTAGGAACTGTCGTGAGATCTTTCGTATCCGGGATCTGCGATCATTGCAATATCCGTGGTAAGCATCATCGGGGCATTTTTCTTCCCTTCAATATGCGCATCGGGCACCGTACCGTCACCGGCATTGTCTTTAGGTGTCCACTGCCATTTTCCGGCCGGACTCTTGGTCAGCTCCCACTCATACTCAAACAGGTTTTCATAAAAGCCCATGTCCCACTTGAGTGGTTCGTTTGTCCATGCGCCTTCCAGTCCACTGGTAATGGTATCGGCCCCTTTTCCTGAACCGTGATTGTTTTTCCAGCCAAGTCCCATTTCTTCCATCGGAGCTTTTTCCGGATCGGGTCCGTTGTGCTCTTCCGGAGCCGCGCCATGTACTTTTCCGAAAGTGTGTCCACCGGCGATCAGTGCTACGGTCTCTTCGTCATTCATCGCCATACGCTTAAACGACTGTCGGATATATTCTGCAGATTTTTTGGGATCGGGTTCTCCGTTTGGTCCTTCAGGATTCACATAGATCAGACCCATGTGGTCGGCAGCAAGCCGTCCTTTCAAATTACCGTCTTCATCATGGCGCTCATCGCCCAGCCATTCATGCTCAGGTCCCCAGTTAATATCTCTTTCCGGTTCCCACACGTCGGCACGACCACCGCCAAAACCGAACGTTTCAAAGCCCATTGACTCAAGGGCAACGTTTCCGGCTAGAATCATAAGGTCAGCCCATGACAATTTTCTTGCCATATTTTTGCTTTGATGGGCCATGAAGCAATCTGCTGCCTTATCAAGACTCACGTTATCAGGCCAGCTGTTCACAGGTGCAAAACGCTGATTACCGGTGCCTACCGCCACCGCGTCCATCGGCCACACGATACGTTCCGGCACTGTGCCACGCCATTCGGATCATCAGTGGTCCGTAGTGACCCCAATCTGCCGGCCACCAATCTTTAGAATCGGTCATCAGATCATTGAGATCTTTTTTAACCTCATTCAGGTCAAGTTTCTTAAACTCTTCCGCGTAGTCAAAATCCTCACCCATTGGGTCAGAAAATGGTGAGTGTTGACGCAGTATATCCAGATCCAATTTATTGGGCCACCAGTCACGGATTCTGGTTCCTGATCCGGCGGTGTCTTTAATTACTCCATTTCCATTATGAAATGGACATTTACTTTCTTGATTTTCTTTGTTATCAGCCATATTTGCTCCATTATATTCTTTCTTTAATAGATTCATAAGAAAGCGATTCCAACCACCTGAACCAAATCAATAAAGGTTTAAGGCGTGATAGGTTTTCTTTATGAGAATAGGTTCAAGGTGTTAGGTGCAAGGAATTCTCAAAAATCTCTTGAGTCTTGGAGCAGGATCTATTGTACGCTGATGAGGTCGATCTCAAAGATGAGGTTGGCATTTGGTGGGATGCTTTCGCCTGAACCGCGGGACCCATAGGCGTAAACGGATGGAATATAAAATGTGGTGGATCCTCCGGACTGGATCAATGGGATGCCGATCTGCCAGCCATAGATAAGATTGCGCAATGGAAAAGTAACAGGGCTTTGGGATTGATCAAAAATGGTGCCGTCGCTCATCAATTGGCCCTGGTAATTTACCGTAACCTGACTGCAGAGTTCAGCGGTTTTGCCGGAACCGGATTCATTGATTACATAACGAAGTCCCGATGAGTGTTCCTGTACATCTTCAATGTTATTCTCAGCCAGGTAGGCATCGATGGCTGCAATATCTTCTTCAAGTTGACTTTCATCAACTCCGGCAAGATTCAGTTCGTAGTTACAAGTTTCAGTGTCACTGAAACATCCGCTTGATATTACAATGATGGTAAGAAATAGTGCTGCCAGTACAGCTTTGAAATAAAGATGCATTTTTTGAAATGAGAGATGTAGATAATCTGATTTAGTAAGGCCTTAAAGATACTACAGAACTACTCATAGATGCATCCCTGTTTATACATTATTCAGGGCTTCGCTTAGTGCCTGAAGACTCTTCTTGGCATCGCCGAAAAACATCTGATTTTTCTCATCATAGAACAACGGATTGTCGATACCTGCATATCCGGGATTCAGACTTCGTTTGAATACCACGGTGCGTTTGGCTTCATCCACATTGAGAATAGGCATACCATAGATGGGACTTCCGGGCTCAGTTTTAGCAACCGGGTTCACCACGTCATTGGCGCCGATAATGAGAACCACATCTGTGGTTTTGAATTCGGGATTGATCTGATCCATATCAAGCAACTGATCGTAGGGGACATCTGCTTCAGCAAGCAACACATTCATGTGACCGGGCATACGTCCCGCAACGGGGTGGATACCATATTTGACCTGAACGCCACGTTCCTCGAGTTTCATGGCCACTTCTTTTAGAACATGCTGAGCCTGAGCGACAGCCAAACCATAACCCGGCGCGATGACCACTTTGGACGCGTAAGCGACCTGAATGGCAAGATCTTCTGCAGAGGTTTCACGAACAGTTTTATCGCCATCTTCACCACCGCCTGATCCGGCAGAATCACCGCCAAAAGATCCAAAGATCACGTTGGCCAGTGAGCGGTTCATGGCTTTGCACATAATTTGAGTCAGGATGAGTCCCGCTGCACCCACAAGAGCACCTGCAATGATCAGTAGGTTATTCCCGATCACGAAACCGGCCATAGAGGCTGCCAGACCGGAGTAGGAGTTAAGAAGCGAGATGACCACCGGCATATCGGCTCCACCAATTGGGATAACGGAAGTGACACCGATCAAAAGTGATAAACCAAGGATGATCCAGAAAATAGTTTGGTTGGTTGGGTCAAGTGTGAAAAATCCGATCAGGACCAAAACCGCGATCATGGATCCGATGTTGATGATATTCAATCCGGGAAAAGTGATTGCATTTCCGGAGATGAATCCCTTCAGTTTTCCGAAGGCAATGAAGCTACCGGTAAAAGTGAGTGAACCAATGAAGATACCGAGTCCGGTGGTAACCAGGCTGTCTGGCGTCATGATAGTTGGATCGACGAGGCGAGAAAATTCTCCCCAGGCAACTAAAGCTGAGGCACCGCCACCAAATCCGTTGAAAACGGCAACCAGTTCCGGCATGGCGGTCATGGCTACTTTCTTGGCCAGTACGGCTCCGATCAAACCACCGATCAGAACACCGGCTATGATCCATTCAAAGGAAATGATCTGCTGATCAAATAGAGTAACTACTATACCGATGAACATCCCGAGTGCTGCAAGCTGATTTCCTTTTCGGGCTGTGGCAGGGGAGTTCAAAAATTTCAAACCGCGAATAAAAAAGAAGGTCGCGATCAGGTATATGATCTGAATGGTATCAGGTAAATAGGGTAGGAACGCTTCTGGTAAAAACTGACTCATTTCTCATCCTCCTTTTTCTTGAACATCTCCAGCATGCGGTCGGTCACCATAAAACCACCCACCACGTTAATGGTGGCAAATACAATGGCCACAAATCCAATGATCTGACTCATCTGAGAGTCAAGTCCCGAGTGGCCGGCTACAATAAGCGCACCCACAATAGTGATTCCTGAAATGGCATTGGCGCCACTCATAAGCGGTGTATGCAAAGTCGGAGGGACTTTTGAAATCAGTTCAAAGCCAATAAAACAGGCCAGAACAAAGATGAACAAGGAGAAAATTAAGGCTGACATAATGTTTTAGTATTGAATATCTAGTTTATTCGAATTTATCAATAGTTGTTCAGTACATCGTTGATTGATGCAATTCATAAAGCGATTGACGCGAATAACTTCATATTCCTATTAATGTTCGTGTTCGTATTCTTTCAGCATGGGACTGATGACTTCGCCCTGATGCGTGATGGTGGTTTTTAGCAGTATTTCGTCTTCGAAGTTGAAATTTGGTTTACCGTCTTCGATCAGCAGATCTAAAAGCGCGTACATATTTTTGGAGTACAGCTTGCTGGCGTGGAGTGAAAGCTGACTTGGTAGATTGTTGGGTCCTACAATATTCACTCGGTATTTTTCAACGGTTTTGCCGTGTTCGGTCAGTTCACAGTTACCGCCATTTTCTGATGCGATATCCACGATCACTGAACCGGGTAACATATCTTTCACCATGGCCTCGGTGATCAAAACCGGAGCCGGCCTTCCCGGAATGAGAGCTGTAGTAATAATGATATCCGATTTTTTAGCGTGCTCGTGGATGACCTGTCGTTGCATATCCTGTTTTTTTTCATCCAGTTCTTTGGCATAGCCGCCTTCAGTCTGTGTTTCTTCATCGCCAAGTTGTACTTCCACGAATTTGGCACCCAGACTTTCCACCTGTTCTTTTACTTCAGGTCGGATATCGAAGGCTTCAACCACAGAACCCAACCTCTTTAACGTGGCGATGGCCTGAAGTCCTGCCACTCCGGCACCCAACACCAGTGACTTGGCCGGCGGAATAGTTCCTGCTGCGGTCATCATCATTGGCAGATATTTATCAAGTTCGTTGGCAGCTATGAGTGCCGCTTTGTAACCGGCAATGGAGCTCATGGAGGATAGGGCATCCATATTTTGGGCACGGGAGATACGCGGAACGGCGTCCATTCCCAGTGCAGAAATACCAAGTTCTTTAAGCATCTCAACCAGTTCAGGATGTTGCAGCGCCCAAAGGAAGCAGATCAAAATGGCGTCTTTCTTTAGTTTCTTCAGTTCCTCTTCGGGCGGCGTTTGAATGGTAAGCAGGATGTCGGAACCTGACAGGATCTCATCACGACTTCCGGCTATCTTAGCCCCGGCATCTTTGTATTGTTGGTCCGGAAAGTTGGATGTGACTCCGGCATCCGGTTCAACCCAAACTTCCAGTTCTTTTTCGATAAGTTTTTCTGAGACTTCGGGGGTCAATGCTACCCTGCGCTCGAACTCAGCCGTTTCTTTTAAAACACCTACGATCACTGCAAATCCTCCTTTAAGGTTGTTCGTGCAATAAGTAAGTTAAATGCCGATAAATCGCAAACCAAAATAGATGTTCTCGTACCGATTTTTTTGATCTACCGGACAAAGTAAGTATTTGAACCTTGGGAACATCAGGAGAACAAAAAGAAAATACTTTGTGAATATAAGATGAAGTCAGAATAATCAACGTCTATGATTTATATAGGATAATTTGAGAGGCTATTTTGCCTATTAAGCCTTATAATTCATATTGAATCAAAAAAGGAATTTATTATGGAAGATATTGCAGGAAAAACATTTAAAGTTGTTATCGTCGGAAGCGGTCCGGCAGGATTTACCGCGGCTCTTTATGCTGCAAGAGCTGATCTGAATCCGTTAGTATTTGAAGGACCTGAGCCGGGCGGACAACTAATGACCACTACCGACGTAGATAATTTTCCCGGGTACCCTGAAGGAGTGATGGGGCCGCAAATGATGCAGGAATTTCGCGAGCAGGCGACCCGTTTTGGAGCCGACTGCCGGTACGGAGTGGTTACTAATATTGATTTTAGTAGGAAGCCTTATGTCCTCACCATTGATGAGAAGACGGAGATCTTTGCTCACGCCGTGATCGCATCGACCGGTGCTTCTGCCAAATGGCTGCACCTGCCAAGCGAACAGAAATTACGTGGTAAAGGAGTATCTGCCTGCGCAACCTGCGACGGAGCCTTTTTCCGTGATCAGCACGTTTTGGTAATTGGAGGTGGAGATACCGCGATGGAAGAAGCTACGTTCCTAACCAAATTTGCCAGTAAGGTAACCGTTGTGCACCGCCGTGATGAACTACGTGCTTCCAAAGCCATGCAACAGCGGGCGTTCAACAACGATAAAATTGAATTCATGTGGGACAGTGAGCTGGTTGAAGTTCTTGGAGATAATGTAGTGGAAGGAGCTAAGGTCAAAAACCGGAACACCGAAGAAGTCACTACTCTGGAAGATGTAACAGGTGTATTTGTAGCGATTGGCCACAAACCAAATACCGACCTGTTTAAAGGCGTGGTGGAGATGGATGATGTGGGTTACATTCAAACCAAAGGACAGTCTACAGAAACAGATCAACCCGGATTATTTGCTTGCGGTGATGCCATGGATGCTGTTTACAGACAGGCCGTGACTGCCGCGGGAACCGGATGCAAGGCAGCCCTGGATGCTGAGCGCTATCTCGGAGAGCTGGAAAGCAGAGAAGCTATTGCCGAATCCCATTGGAAATAAGTTATTAGAGAGATTGAGAGATCAAGTATTCGAACACTTGATCGCTCAATAACTCAATCTCTGAATCACTTATTATTCTTTTTCCCTACCGTTTTTTCGTCTTTTTCTTCTTCCTTTTTAGGATCTGATTCAGTCTTGGCATTAGTTTTCTCCTCTGCCTCGTCCTCGGTTTCATCCTCATCTTTGATATCTATAAATTCAGCATCCACGGAATATTCGTCATCGTCGGTCACTTCCCGTTCTACAATGATCTGATAATCGTTGATGAACATGGCGAACATGCCAATGGCAGCTATAACCGGCGCCATAGCGGCAGCAAGTGTCACCCCTCCAACACCAACCGTTAAATTGGTCTGGAATTTGATCTCCCCCTCTTTATTCTTAATAATAAGCTGACGGGCGCTTCCCTCTTTGATCATTTTACGGATCTGACTGATCACTTCATTAACACCGCCCTGTATCTCCTGATAGATCGTTTTTGCCTTGTCTTTAGCTTCTTCTTTTTTCATGATATGTATGATTTATGAAATTTTTTTGTAAGGAATTGCTTTCCCACAGCTCTAACTACGTAAAGAGAATAAAAAAGATTCAGGTACAAAACATGCTTTCAAGAGTTTATTGCGCATCCACCGTCGGTGTAGATGCAAAGATCATTGACGTAGAAACACATCACACAAATGGGATGATAGCCTTTTTTCTGGTTGGTTTACCGGATCGGGCCATCAAGGAATCGCGCGACCGGGTTGAGGCGGCTATTCGAAATACCGGATCCTACTATCCGCTGGGGAGGATCACCGTAAATCTTGCTCCTGCCGATCTGCCTAAGGAAGGCAATGGATTTGACCTGCCCATCGCAGTGGGCGTTTTGAATATGTCCGGTCAGCTGCATACAGATAAACTGGATGACACGGTAATGCTCGGTGAGCTGGCATTGGATGGAAAGATCCGTCCGGTGAAGGGCGTACTACCGGTTGCCGTTGAAGCCGCCAAAAATGGATTCAAGTATTTGGTGGTCCCTAAAGAAAATGGAGGGGAGGCGGCTGTTGTCGAGGGAATTGAGGTCTTTCCATTTGAGCATTTAAATCAGGTCAAGGACTGGCTAGAGAATCGTGGTAGTATGGACCCGCTCAGAAGTAATGTCCAGGAATATTTTCATCAGAATGGGAAACATAATCCGCTTGATTTCAGTGATGTCCGCGGTCAGGAAAATGTAAAGCGGGCGCTGGAGATCGCAGCTTCGGGTGGGCATAATGTTATTATGGTAGGTCCTCCGGGCTCAGGTAAAACCATGATGGCCCGGCGTATCCCAACTATTTTACCTCCACTGACTCTGGATGAAGCCCTGGAAACCACAAAAATTCACTCAGTCTCAGGAATACTGGAATCAGGGAAAGCACTGATCACTGACAGGCAGTTCAGGTCGCCGCACCACACGGTATCCGATGTGGCCTTAGTGGGTGGCGGAAGCATTCCGATGCCGGGTGAGATCTCAATGGCTCACAATGGGGTATTGTTTTTGGATGAGCTGCCTGAATTCAAGCGTAGTGCTTTGGAGGTAATGCGACAACCGCTGGAGGATGGTTGCGTTTCAATCTCGCGGGCACGGATGAGCGTAACCTATCCGAGTCGGGTTATGCTGGTGGCCTCAATGAATCCATCACCTTCCGGTGACTGGTATGACCCAAATGAAATGAACGGAACCACGGCCCAGCAAATGCAGCGATACCTGAGTAAGATAAGTGGTCCTTTGTTGGACAGAATTGATCTGCATATCGAGGTTCATAAGGTGAGTTATGAAGAGCTGTCCGGCAAGGCCAAAGGGGAGTCTTCGAATGATATCAGGAAGCGGGTGATCAAAGCCCGGGATATTCAGTCGAAACGATTTATGGGAGTAAAGGGGGTGTACAGTAATGCCCAAATGAGCACCCGCATGGTCCGAAAAATGTGCAAGCTGGATGATGCCGGCTCCCAGATCCTTAAAAAAGCCATCACCACCCTTGGTCTTTCCGCTCGCGCCTATGATCGCATTCTCAAAGTCTCAAGAACCATCGCTGATTTGGATTGCTCTGAAGACATCAGATCAAATCATGTAGCAGAGGCGATACAGTATCGGAGCCTGGATAGAGAAGGGTGGTTGGGGTAGGAACATTGAACATAGAACATCGAACAAGGAATATTGAATAATGATAAGGAGAAATTATGAAAGAAAAGAAATATGATCTGGAAGAAAGGTTGGTTGCATTTGCATTATTGATCACTAGGATATAGTTGCAAAAGCTGCCTAATACAGTACGTAGGGGCATCATCTTGGTAAAACAACTTGATGAAGAGTGGCACATCTCCTGCGTTTAATCATGCTGAAGCTCAAAGTGCAGAGTCGAGAAAAGACTTCATTCACAAATTGAAAATTGGTTTGAAGGAATTAAGAGAGATATTCGTACAATCTGAGAGATCATTCAAAAAATGCAAACCAATTATTAAAAACGAATATTGATTGAGACTGAAGGCAATAATGAATCGAACTGATCTCATTTCTCTTAGTCGTATCAGAACAGCTATACAGAACCTTCAAAAAAGTAACATGACTAGGCTATTTAACATTGCGATATTGGCTGTTCCTTGTTCAATGTTCGAATATTCAAATAATGTGTTGATTCGGGCAATGAAAATGAATAAGCTTTCGATCCTGAAATTATACTCCTTAATCCCAAAATAGATCGAGCATTTTGTCCACTTTTGTTGATGTAGCGTTGCCGGCGGCTGTTCGGAAGCAATTTACGTATGTGGTTCCGGCTGAGATAAAAGCCTCCGTCAGGGAAGGTCAGCGGGTGTGGATCCCGTTCAGAAATTATTATGCGATCGGTGTCATTGTCCGGGTTCATGATCAAACGCCTTCCTTTAAGACAAAACCCGTTCGAAAGATCCTGGATGAGCAGCCCTTGCTCTCTGAAGAATTGCTGGAACTGACAGGCTGGATCTCAAAATTCTATTACGCCAGCTGGGGAGAAACCATTCAGGCAGCACTGCCGGCAGGCTTGAATTTTGTTTCCAGAAAATATCTGAATGTGGCAGAGGAAGTTGATGTCGAGAATCTGAGTGCTGAAGAGAAGGAGATAATCTCAGAACTCAGAGAAAACAAAACCACTTTGGATGAAGCCAAAAAACGATGGAAGGGAACGGGGTTAAATAAGGTATTCAGCAAGTTGTTGAAAACTAAGAAGATCGAGATCTGGGAAGAGCCGGATATGAAAGTGTCGGTTTCAACAGAGCGGGAATGGGTTTGGGCCGATAGAAAATCAGAAACAGAGGCCAGGGAATTTTTGGAAAGTGAGGAGGTCAATGATTCTCTGAAGTGGACGAAGGCACTGACTAAGATCTCAGAGTTGATCCCGGTTCGGCAGTCTGATCTTCCAGATGACCCGCTTTTCAACTCCTACAGCATGAGGAAAATGCAGGATGAGAATTGGATCACCTTTAGGGAAGTTGATAAAAAGTCGGACATCGAAAACCTGGATTATGATCCCGATTCCATAAAAACACTGAATAACGATCAGCAAAACGCATTTGAGAAGATCGGATCGTCCATTAAGGAAAATGAATTTGCCAACTATCTGTTGTTTGGGATCACCGGAAGCGGAAAGACGGAGGTTTACATCCATGCTCTGAAACAGGTGATCGAAAGTGGGAAAGGAGGCATTGTGCTGGTTCCTGAGATCGCACTGACCCCACAGACCGTATCCAGGTTTTACCGAATATTTGGAGATGAGATCGCCTTACTGCACAGCCGAATGTCGGCCGCAGAAAGGTTACAGGCGTGGAAAGATCTGAATCAGGGTAAGAAGAAGATAGCTATCGGACCTCGCTCCGCTGTTTTTGCTCCGGTTCAGAATTTAGGGATCATCATTCTGGATGAAGAACACGACAGCTCCTACAAACAAATGGATCCGGCGCCCAGATATCATGCCCGTGAAACCGCTATTGTGAGAGCCAGAATGAATGATGCCGTGGTAATCATGGGAACGGCCACACCTAGCATGCAGGCTTTGAACATGGCTGCTAAGGATAAATGTGAGATGCTGGAATTAAAGGATCGCCATGCGGATGCCGTACTTCCTGAGGTTGAGATAGTGGATCTGAAGCAGTACAAGGGCAAAGCCATGAAGGGTGAATTTGCGGCCTCTCTTTATTTAGCGATGGAGAAGGCCCTTAAGCGAAATGAACAGATCATCCTGCTTTACAACCGAAGGGGCTATGCCAGTTACCTGCAATGCGAAGACTGTGGACATATTCCTGAAAGCCCGGAAAGTTCGGTCAGCCTGACCTTCCACAAGCGCAAGAATTTGTTGATGGATCATTACACCGGCTATGCCCGCCGGAAAGACACACAGTGCGAACATTGCGGTTCACCAAACCTGAAGATTCAAGGCTCCGGGACCCAGAATATTGAAGAACAGCTCGAAACTTTATTTCCTAAAGCTAACGTCATTCGCTTTGACCGGGATTCAACTTCCAGAAAGGGTGCTCACGAACGCATCCTAAAAGAATTCGGAGATGGGAGAGCAGACATCTTGATCGGGACACAGCTGGTGGCCAAGGGACTTGATTTCCCAAATGTAACAGTTGTTGGTGTTGTAAATGCAGATACGGAACTCGCCTTTCCATCCTTTCAGGCCACCGAACGGATGTATCAGCTGTTAAGTCAGGTTTCCGGCCGTTCGGGTCGAGGTGATAAACCAGGAACGGTGTTTCTTCAAACCCGACAACCTGATAACCCGGCGCTGATCTTTGCCAAAGAACATGATCACAGAGGATTTGCCCGTCAGGAAATGGAATTCAGGAAACCTTTGTATTATCCACCGTATTCCAGGTTGATAAAGTTTGAGCTTAAGTCATCTGACGAACAAAAGGTGAACAGGGCAGCACACACATTGAAGAGATCGGCGGAGCAGGTTGTACCGGATATTCCGGTTCTGGGACCTTCTCCTGCTGCCATTCCATGGCTCAACCGAAAATTCATTTGGGAGGTGACCCTTAAAATTGAACCGGAAAAGGGAGGGACTTACATCGAAATGCTGTTGGATAAGGTTTTAGAGCTGTATGAGGCGGCATCAAAAGGGAAATGGTCGTCAGTCAGGGTCAATGTGAATGTGGATGCCATTCAGTAAAGGGCAGAATATTGCGATCAAATAGTGGTTTGAAATCCTTCATAAATACCTTGTCTAAAAAATTTGCAAATACCCCGCCAAAGTTGGTATTTAAGGGGGTAGTTTCATACCACTTAAAATTATCAGGAAATGGGAGAAGAGCGCGTAAAGCTTGCCGACGATAATGAAGAGATGCAGACCTTCATGAAGCATGTGCTTCGTGACCTGCGTGCATTACAAAAAATGCATGATGAAAACTGGTTCGAAACCGATGTTCTGAGGATCGGTGCGGAGCAGGAACTGTGTATGGTTGATGCTCACGGAAAGGTGTTTCCAAAGTCCATGGAAGTTCTGGATGCTTTGGGTGAGGGCAACTACACCACAGAATTTGCGCTGTTCAATCTGGAGATCAACATGGATCCTTTGGAGTTTCGTGGAGATTGTCTGTCGCAGATGGAAAACAGCCTTCATAAAGAGGTTGACTATGTTCGAAAGACCGTCCGTGAAATGGGCGGGGATATTTTACTGACGGGCATCCTGCCAACCATCCGAAAGATGGATGTGCATATTGAAAATCTGACTCCACTTCAAAGATATGAGGCACTATGTGAGGCAATAAATAAATTAAGAGGCAAGGAATTTGAGCTTCGCATTCAGGGGATGGATGAACTGCTTATGAAATTTGATTCTCCTCTGCTGGAAGCTTGCAACACCGGATTTCAGGTGCATCTGCAGGTGAAACCGTCCGAGTTTGTGAATCGCTATAACATTGCACAGGCGGTGACGGCCCCGGTACTTGCCGCAGCAGTAAACTCACCTATCCTGTTCGGAAAGCGGCTTTGGGCAGAAACAAGGGTGGCCTTGTTCCATCAGTCTATTGATACGAGGCAGGTTGGTGAACACTTGAGGGATTCGAGTCCCAGGGTGACCTTTGGTAACCAATGGCTCGAAAACAGCATTCTCGATATATATAAAGAAGATATCTCAAGATATCGGGTGATGTTAAGTGCCGAGATCGAGGAGGAAGTTGAAGAGCTGATGGAGAAAGGTATAACGCCTGAGCTGATGGCACTAAAAGTACACAATTCTTCTGTTTACAGATGGAACCGGCCTTGTTATGGGATCAGCAATGGAAAGCCCCATCTTCGAATTGAAAACAGGGTGTTGCCATCAGGACCAACGGTTGTGGATGAAATTGCGAATGCGGCATTCTGGCTTGGGCTGTTGAATGGTTTTGAGGATGAGTACCCGGATATCACTCAGGAAATGGATTTTGATAATGCCCGTATGAACTTCTTTGCGGCTTCTAAAATGGGGCTGGATACAAAATTTGTCTGGACAAAAGACCGTAAGATCACGGCGGTTGACCTTATCAAAGATGAGTTGCTACCTATTGCCCGAAATGGCCTGAAAAAAGCAAATATTGATACTTCTGATATCGACACATATCTGAGTATTATTGAAGACCGGGTCGATGCTGCTCAGACCGGATCGTACTGGATGGTTAAATCGTACGGTAAGCTGATCAAGGAAGGGAATAAGGAACAGGCCTTATCAGCGATAACCAACGCCATGATCAAGAATCAGAATAAAGGCGAACCGGTTCACAAATGGGGCCTCGCTCGCGTGGAAGACCTGGAGCACTGGAAGCCATCAAAACTGATGGTGGAGGAATTTATGACCACTGATCTATTTACGGTTCGAAAGGATGATATTCTGGAGTTTGTAGCGAATCTGTTGGACTGGCGAAAGATCCGGTACTTGCCTGTGGAGGATGATCAAAAGCACCTCATTGGATTGATCACTATGCGGCAATTACTCAGGGAATATTCCAAAACGGAAGAAAAAGCGAATGATACCGGTGCAAAAACTGTGTCAGATGTTATGATCCAAAATCCTATCACCATTCACCCGGAAGCCTCGATCATGGAGGCCATGGCTATTATGAAAGATCAGCAGATCGGCTGTTTGCCGGTTGTTAAGAACAGCAGATTGGTTGGTATTATCACGGAAGGAAATTTTATGAATATCACGATCCGGTTGCTGAAAACATTGGAAAACAAATCAGATTAAAAGCATTGCAGCAAGAAACTACCTTAGCAAAAAGTGACGATGAAGTATTTGATATGGAACAAGTCGACCGGATCATATGGAGCCATAGGAAAGATACAGGTCCGGTTGTTGTAATTTTTTCGGCTATTCATGGCAATGAACTGGCCGGTTTACATGCTTCAAGGCGATTAGCTACAACACTTTCTCAAAATACGGATAAGCTTAAAGGGTCTGTATATATGGTGAGTGGTAACCTGAAAGCGATCAGGGAAGGGGCACGATTTCTTGATCGTGACCTGAACCGGATCTGGAGTGAAGTAGAAGTATCAGAAGGTAAGTTTAAAAAAGAAGCTGATGCTTCTGCAGAATGGAGTGAAGCCCAGGAGCTGCTGGATGTTCTGAATGAGATCGTTAACGAACACCGGTTTGTGACTCAGGAGCTCACCTTTATTGATCTGCACACCACTTCAGCTGAAAGCTGTTCCTTTATTTTATTCAACGATACTCTTGAAAACCGCAAAAGTGCAAGTTACTTCCCGGTTCCTCAAATACTTGGAATAGAAGAAACCATCCATGGAACCCTTTTGAGTTACATCAATGACCTGGGTTATCCGGCCATTGGTTTTGAGGCAGGTAAACATGAATCAGAAAGTTCCATTGACAGAACTGAAGGATTTCTGTGGCTATATCTGCATTATATTCAGATCTATGATCTCAAGCTGAGAGAGATCCATTATTATGAAAAGATGATGAAGGGGGATCCTGAAATTGATGACAGCTACTATGAGATTAGCTATCATCATTATGTAGATGATGCGTCCCGGTTCAAAATGAAAAAAGGGTTTATGAATTTTGATCCCGTCTATAAAGGAGATCTTTTGGCTTACGATGAAGGTGAACCTATTTATGCTCCACAAAGCGGATTGATCTTTATGCCCTTGTATCAAACCAAAGGGAATGATGGCTTTTTTATCCTTAGAGGAAGGTCTGAATTCTGGCTCGAGTTATCGTCTAAATTGCGGGACTCTTTCGTAAACAATTACCTGCATTTACTGCCCGGAGTTCAGAAAGAGGGTGAACGGGTCTATACCGTTGATCTTAAAGTGGCCCGGTTTTTTGTGAAAGAGGTCTTTCACCTGATGGGATACAGGGTTATCAAGCAAGATCCGCGAACTCTTATCTGCTACAAACGCTGACCCTGATTTCAGGCCTTAACTCCACCGCATTAAAATCATAAAATATTTTTGTCGGGTGGCTTACACTTTGTGTATGTTTATAAACTGATTTTAGTGATAAAACCTTTGAACAATTTTTGATACTTCATAATGAAGAATGACTATGAATTTATTGACGGAACCCGGTTATCGTCAGTTATAGAGGCGCTGATATTTGCCAGTGACGAACCCATTACCGGTTCCAAGATCCGTGAGATCATTGTTGAAAATGAAGAACAGATCGAGATCACAGAAGAAACCATTTCGGAATTTGTAGATAAGCTGAACGAGAGATATGATGAAAACCAATTGAGTTTTCGGATACAGCAGCTGGGAGGTGGATACACTTTTGTGACTGAAAAAAAGTACCACTATTGGCTTAGTATATTTCAGCACGAAAATGCCTACCGGAAACTGTCTCAATCGGCTATCGAATCGCTGGCTATTGTAGCTTACCGACAACCGATCACCAAACCGGAAGTGGATCAGATAAGAGGCGTTGATTCCGGTTACATATTGAGGCAGCTTATGGAAAAAGCCCTGATCGAGGTATCGGGAAGGGCAGATAGTCCCGGAAAACCACTACTCTACAGAACCACAAAGCATTTTCTGAGACATTTTGGGATCAATTCAGTAGAGGAACTACCGAAACCGCGTGAGATTGATGAGATCCTGAAGGATGACGATATGGCTGAACACCGTCAGTTGTTGATGGAAAGGCAGTTGATGATCGATGAAATGGACGAAGAAGATCCCCATCCGCTTGAAGGTATTGTAGAAGAGATGCTAGAGGAGAAACAAGTAGAGGAAGGATCGGTACAACAAGAAGATAATGGTGAAGAATCGGATGAAACCGACGAACCCAATGAAGAAGAAGTTAATAAGAATAAAGACAGTGACGCCAACGAGGAAGAATGAGTAAAGACAGTAAGAAAAAGCACAAGAATAAGGCAGACAACAAGAAGGCACAAACGGTTGATCAGAATTACTCTCAGGATGAGAAGATCCGGTTGAATAAGTTTATTGCGCATGCCGGATTCTGTTCAAGAAGAGAAGCTGACGAATATATCTCAGCCGGAAAGGTGATGATCAACGGTCAGGTTACCACAGAGTTGGGTACTAAAGTACGCCGAAAGGACTCAGTTGTGGTTGACGGGCAAAATCTCAGCCTGGAACCTTTTGTATATCTGCTGTTGCATAAATCCAAGGATGTGATCACCACAACAGACGATGAAAAAGACCGGACCACAGTGATGGATCAGATCGAGGATGCCACCGGATATCGCGTATACCCTGTTGGGCGACTGGATAGAAACACCACCGGGTTGCTGATCCTCTCCAACGATGGAGACCTTGCCCACAGATTGATGCACCCCAGTTATAGCGTGCGAAAGACCTATCAGATCACGACAGATAGACCCTTGACGGAAGCTCAATTGGAAGCTTATTTGAAAGGGATCGAACTGGATGATGGAGTGGCCAAAGGTTACAACATTACACAGTTTATGGACGACCCCAATACTTTTGAAATGTCTGTTTTTGAGGGAAGGAATCGCCTCATCCGGAGAATGGTGGAATTCCATGGAACAGTTGTTACCAAGCTGAAAAGAATTGAATATGCAGGGTTGACACTCAAGGATGTTCCCATGGGTCGCTGGAGGTTTCTGAGACAAAATGAAATTAATAACCTCAGAAAATTGGTTAAACTGGACACTCTCGATTTTAATAAGAATAAATAAATTCAATATTTATGGAAGTAAGCAGTATTTCGATCTCATCCGGTAAGGTTCCTTCATCAGAAGGATTACCTATCAGGTATGACCTCTATTCACCTATCTCAAGAAATGGCCTGAGTTTTCCGGTGATCCTATTTTTACATGGCTTTAAGGGTTTCAAAGATTGGGGACCCTTTCCTGATGTTTGTGAGGAACTGGCCCGTGCGGGTTTTGGTGTGGTTGCTATGAATTTTTCTCTGAATGGGATCGGAGAGAACAAAACTGAATTCACAGAAATGGATCTCTTTGAAAGAGAGACTTTTTCCCAGGATCTGGATGATATTGGAACGGTGATCGAAGCTCTTCAAAAGGGGGAGATCTCCGATAATCACTCAAACCTCAATACGGATACGATCGGGTTGCTTGGGCATTCCCGTGGAGGTCACACAGCCATTGCTGCTGCCGTTGAATACGACCCGGTTCAGTGCCTGGTTACATGGTCGGCTCCGGCTGATTATCGCGAACGCTGGACAGACGAGATGAAAAAGGATTGGGAAAAACAAGGATATACTGAGATCGAAAACAGCCGTACCGGGCAAAAAATGAAAGTCGGAAAGGTGGTTTATGAGGACTCGATAAATAATGCCGAGCGGGTGATAGCTATTGAACGCGTGAAAGAATTAAGAATCCCGACCTTATTTATTCATGGCCGGGAAGATGAATCGGTTCCTCACACTGACTCGGAGCAATTGCATATTGCCTGTGAAGGCAGGGAAAAAGAACTTAGGTTGGTTGCCAACGGTACACATACTTATGGAGCTGCACACCCATTTGAGGGTGAAGAATTTCCGAAACCCTTCGCTGAAGTTTTGGACTGGACGGAAGGCTGGTTTGTGGAGTATCTTAAATAGAGCACTTTAAACACACGCTGGTTCATTTAGGCTGATCATTTGATCAGCCTTTTTTGTTTGTAAAAAAATCAAAAGAAAGCGCTTACAGTTACTTTAGTAGTGCTTTCTAGTATCAATTAGTAAATATATAGTGTATTGTAACCTTGTACTTACACTAACCCAAATAAATCAATAGTTATGATGAAAAAGCTACTACAACTTAGCAGTTGCTTTATGTTACTGCTATTTGTTTCAGTTGGAACGCTACATGCACAAACAGTTTCCGGTGTTGTAGTTTCTGCTGAAGACAATGAACCGTTACCAAGTATTACCGTTTTGGTTAAAGGTACCAACAAAGGTACTGCCACTGATCTTGACGGTGAATATGAATTAGAACTGACAAGCAATGAATTTCAAAACGGAACACTGGTATTTTCAGGTGTTGGTTTTGTCCGTCAGGAAGTTGCTGTAAACGGTCGCCAAACCATTGATATAGAACTCGCAACAGATACTCAGCTATTGGATGAAGTAGTTGTTGTTGGTTTTGGGTCTATTGTACGGGAAGATATGACCGGTAATATTGCAAGTGTTGACAGTGAAGAGCTTTCTGCTGTACCTGTTAATAGTTTTGAATCTGCATTACAGGGTAGAACCTCAGGTGTATTTATTCAAAAAAGTAATGGTAAGCTTGGACAGGGTATTAATATTCGTGTCCGAGGTACATCTTCCATATCTGCAAGTAGTCAGCCGTTATATGTGATCGACGGGATTCCGGTGATCTCAGAAAGTCAGTCACAAACAGCTGATACTAACCCATTGGCTGATCTTAATATTGATGATATTGAATCTGTGGACATCCTGAAGGATGCTTCAGCAGCTGCCATTTATGGTTCTCGTGGTGCAAATGGTGTGATACTGATCACCACGAAATCCGGTCAGGCCGGTGAAACACGCATTAATGTATCCTATGAGCGAGGTTACAGTACTGAAACCAATCGCGTTGAGTTTTTGAATGCAGATGAGTATATCACATACTTTTTAGATGCGAGTGGACGAGGAGATCGATACAGTTTTGAGAGAGATGGTAATCCGTATGGTTATGGTTCCTCTCAAGGTGCTTATGATGGTGGTGTTTCGTACATGGAAGGCTGTGCTAGACGCTTATTCTTGGTACTGACTGGAGAAACAGAGAGTTGGATGTAAACTGGCAGGATGAAGCTTTTCAGGATGCCAGTAATACTGAGCTAAACCTTTCAGTAAGTGGAGGGACTGAAAAAACCCGTTTTTATGTATCCGGTGGATTCAGTGATCAGATCGGTATTGTTCGCGGTAATGAATTCAACCGTATGAATGCCAGATTGAATCTGGATCATACCGCTTCCGATAAATTTGAAGTTGGAATGAATCTGGGACTTTCCAGAACTGAAAATATCCGTGTTTCAAATGATAACGCATTCTCAACTCCGCTTCAGGCTGTTGCACAAATGCCAATTTCACCTGTTTATGAGCCTCAGTTTGAGAATGGAAACTTGACTGGATTTTCTGATGATCCAAATTTCAATACTTTATACTATAACTTCCTGAGACATGTTCAGGGTGTAGATAATAACCAAACGGTATTCAGAAATATTGGTAATCTGTACGCCAATTATGAGATCCTGGACAATTTGGAATTCAGAAGTGAGGCCGGTTTGGACCTTCTCTTCCAGAATGAGGATTACTTTGCTGACCGCAATACCAACGTTGGTGGAGGGACCAATGGATATGGTGATTCTCAATGGGTTAACTTGGTTAACTATACATTGAACAACTATCTGACATGGACGCAGCAATTCAGTGATAATCATCAGTTAACAACCGTTGCAGGTGTATCAGTTGAAAGTTCGGATCGCTATCTAACGTATGTGGCTGGTGAGCAATTTCCGACTGACAGTTTTAGAAAACTGGCTAGTGCTGCTTCTATTACCAATGGTTCAACTACAGAAACTGAGTACAAGTATCTATCATACTTTGCACGTGCAAATTATAAGTTCAGTGACAAATATCTGCTATCGGGTAGTGCCCGAGTAGATGGTTCTTCACGATTCGGTGAAAATTCCAGATATGGTTTCTTTCCGGCAGTTTCTGCAGGTTGGATCCTGTCTCAGGAAGATTTCCTGAGTGATGTTGAAGCCCTGAGCTTCCTGAAATTAAGAGGTAGCTACGGTCTTACAGGTAACTCAAACGTAGGTAACTTTCCATCTCGTGGACTTTACGGCGGAACCGGATATGCAGGAAGTTCAGGTTTGGTGCCTTCACAGACACCTAATCCCGACCTGAAATGGGAGCGTACAGCACAGTATAACATTGGTCTTGATTTTGCCTTTTTAAATGACAGAATTGGTGGTGAGATCGATTACTATGTAAAGAAAACGGATGACCTGTTATTAGATGTAAATGTGCCTGCAACCACAGGATATACATCTCAGCTTAGAAATGTGGGTGAGCTTGAAAACAAAGGTTTTGAATTTGTGATCAACACTCAGAATACAACAGGAGCTTTCAGGTGGAACACCAACTTTAACATTGCGTTCAACAAAAACAAAGTTACAAACCTGAATGATCAGGTAATAACCGGTGATTTCTTGAATCGTGCTATTGAAGGTGAAGCAATTGCCGTAATGTGGGGTAAGGAATATGCCGGTGTTGATCCAGATAACGGTGATGCCCTGTATTATCTGCATGGTCCTGATGGTGAGATAGATTACAGTGCTGGAACAACCAACAATTATTCAGCTGCTAACGATGTAGTGATCGGAAATCCAAACCCTGACTTTGTAGGTGGTTTATCCAATAATTTCAACTACAGAAACTTTGATCTGGGTGTATTATTCCAGTTTGTTTATGGAAATGATATCTATAACGGTGGTGGCCGGTATCAGTCAGCCAACGGTGCTTTCTTTGATAATCAAACCCGTGATCAGTTAGATAGCTGGAAAGAGCCCGGTGATGTTACTGATGTTCCAGAAGCGCGTTTATTCTATTCGAATGGCAGTAACCCATCATCCAGATATATTTCTGATGGATCTTACCTAAGACTTAAGTCTGTAACCTTAGGATATACATTACCTCAAGATGTTTTATCCAGATTACAATTAAGAGATGTAAGGGTTTATATGACCGGACTAAACTTACTGACCTTTACTGATTACGAAGGCTGGGATCCGGAGGTAAATACTGACCTTTATGATCTGTCTGAATAACCTCAAACATTGGTAATGACTTCTACTCTGCACCGCAGGCCAGAACCATTTCCTTTGGTATAAATATTGGATTCTAAACAGGTTAATACAGACAAATTTTTAAAAAAACTTTATAAGATTATGAAAAAACTAAAACTAATAGCAGGAACACTTTTCTTAAGTGCGTTTCTGTTCACAGCGTGCGACGGATTGCTGGATACCACTCCAAAGCAGTCCATTGATGCCGACGAGGCACTTACGAATGCAGAAAATGTGAAATCTGTGTTGATCGGTGCTTACGATGCAATAGGAGATGGTGACCTTTACGGTGGCTGGTTTCTGATGATGCCTGATTTATTGGCAGCCGGTGACGACAAGACTTATAACATTTTCCGGTACTTTTTTAGGCCCTCGTGAAATTGCCAGAAAAGAGCAAGAGTATGATAATGCAAATGCTACCGGAACCTGGATAGATTCCTATGATGCCCTTAACATTGTTAATAGTGCATTGGATGGACTTGATCTACTTGAGGGTGCAGAAAGAGACCGTGTAGAGGGTGAGGCTTTGTTCCGGTTGGGGGAATGGTTGCATTTCTATCTGGTTCGTTTGTGACGGCTGATCCATATGAATCGGGTGCTACTAATTCTCAGGCTGGCGTTCCATTGGTCTTAGAAAGAACAACATCAATTGATGAAGAGAGTAATGTTTCCAGAGCAACTGTGGAAGAAGTGTACACTCAGATATCTCAAAACGATCTTGGTGCATGCCAAATCGTTGTTGTCATGACGTTGAATCACTGGAAAGGTCTTACGCACTGCTTGGCTACTAATGATGGCGAGCGCCGTACTTTCCCGGGTTTATTTACAGATGGATGATTACGATAACGCCAGAGGCAGAGGCTTGATTGTTGTAGTTTCATCAGGCCATTACTCTTTAACCACTGCATATGCGGATGCTTTTAATAATGCAGAAAACTCAAGTGAAGCAATCTTCTCTTTGCAGGTTAATGAGCAGGATGGTACTAATAGTTTGTTTACATTCTACAGTACTGAGGATATCGGTGGCCGCGGTGATATGGATGTGAATCAGACACATATTGATGAATATGAGGCTGGAGATGAACGTTTGGATTTATTCTATGTTGATCCTATAAACGGTGCGAATCGTTCAGGTAAGTGGAATAACGTTTATGGTAACGTACAGCAGATCAGATTAGCTGAGATGTACCTGACTCGAGCTGAGGCAAATTTCCAAGAGAAGGAATACCTTATGTGGGTGCAGATCCGATTGATGACTTGAATGAAGTCAGAGATCGCGTTAACTTGCCAACATACACGTTGCCTACTGAGTTCGATCTGGATGATATATTGCAAGAACGTAAGCTGGAACTTATGTTTGAGGGACAATATTTGCATGACCTAAAAAGAACGCAAAGAACTGTTGGAACCCGTTCTTATGACGATCCAAAGTTAGTACTTCCTATTCCACAACGTGAAATTAACGCAAACCCAAATCTATGTCAGAATACAAGTTATCAGGGACCTTCCTGCTAATTTGATTACGTAGAACACTAAATTTAAAAGAGCACCGGACATCCGGTGCTTTTTTTATGTCTTCAAATCACCATAGCAGTTTGATGAAATATTATCTATCTGCCGCTCGTAATAGCTGTCTACATGTATTTGTGGGCTGTGAACCGGTTCAACAGTCAGCCTGCAGGAGAACGAGGAGCACTTATGATCATTGGGGGAGGAAGCCGTCCGGATGTGATCATCGAGCGAATACTTGAGGAGTCAGACTTGAGTGATCCTGAGGCGTTTGGCCTTGTATTGACCATGTCCAGCTTCAACCCGGATACATCCGGATTTTACGGCGAGAAGACCTTTCCGGGACAAATGGATTCGAAAATATGCACTCATTCGATCTGGGAAGAAGGGATAGCGTGACCGCTCGGCGCCCTTGATTCCGTCCGTCGGTGCGGCCTTCATGTACATTACCGGCGGCGTCCAAAGTACGTTTTATGCAAGCAGGTTGAGGATCACCCTGAGATCGTGAAAAGCGATTTATGAGGCTCCTGCGAACGGGTCGGTCATTTCAGGTTCCAGTGCAGGAGCGGCTATTATGAGCCGCATTAATGCTTACCGGTAGATCAGGCAAAACATCGCCGAACACGCGTCTACCTTCTACCAGTCTTGAGAAGCGATAATCTTGATCACCGGTGAAGGCAACTGGGGCTGGGTCGACCAAATGATAGTGGATAGCAGCATTTTGTGAAACGAGCACGCAATAACCGACTTGATCACAGCGGCTCATGGAATATCCGGATCATAAGCGGAATCAAACTCGATGAATCAACGGCTATTTTAGTGAGAGATAATGTCGCGGAAGGTCGTGGGTTTATCTCGAGGTGCTCGATTTACAGCAATTTCGTAACCATCTGTTACAGAATCAGGACTTCTAAAAGGTGTGGGTCTGAATCTCGATATCTATACTGATGGTGATACTTTTACTCTCCATTAAGTAAATATCAGTAAAGTCATCGGTTTAAATGAAACTTTTTACAAGCTAATTTCGAAGAAATACTTGATTTGGTGTCCAAACTGAACCACACCTTACCAAGCTAGAAGCAACCATTCAGAACTAGACCTGATCTATTTATGAACTATGAGAAGATTTAACGGTACAACGCTTGCCTGTACTTTTTCAAGTCCTCGCTTCCGGCTCTTGCGGGATGTAAGACAGCAGAAAATGCAGCTGCAGGCGACGTCAATCGTCTCAGCAGTAGCAGTGCCACGAGTGGCTCAGACAGTGACGATGGTATGAAGAAATTCAGTGACGTCATAACTGATGAAGCTGAAACCGACGAAGGACTATTCAATGTCCATAAAGTAGATGAAAAATACTACTATGAGATCCCTGATGAGCATTTAGGAAAAGAAATGTTGCTTGTAACACGTGTCGCTAAAACAGCGGACAACGTTGGTTACGGTGGAGAAAAGCTAAATACTCAGGTTATTCGCTGGGAAAAGAAAGATGACAAGATCTTACTTCGTCACGTTTCATCATGAGAATGTAGCTTCTGAGAAGAGCCTATCTTATCGAAGCTGTAGAAATTCAAACCTTGAGCCGATCATATCATCATTTGATATTGGAGCGCTGAATCGAGGAGCTCGACGGGTTCTGTCGTGTCAGAGATCACCAGTCTGTTTTCTTCTGATATTCCTTCACTTAGGCCTGCAAAGCGGCCTGCAGAAAAAGCGTATCAGGTTCGCCGTTTGGATGGCAGCCGGACATTCATCGAGCATATCAACAGTTACCCTGAGAATGTTGAGGCACGGAATGTATTGACCTATGATGCGGGTAAGCCTGCCGTCAAATTCCTCCACCGGAACTATCTCTATGGAAGTGAATCACAGTATGATCATGCTTCCGGCTGAGAAGATGACGAGCGCGCGATCTACGATCAGCGCGTTGGATTCTTCAGTGTTCAGAAAACTGAATATACTGATGATGCCCAACAAGCAAGAGCTATACGCCACATCACCAGGATGGAAATTAGTACCAAAAGATAAAGAAGCTTATAAAGCCTGGTTAAATGGCGAAAGTGATGAGCTTGTAGAGCCCAAAACCCGATCATCTATTATGTAGATCCTGCCACTCCTGAAAAATGGAGAAAAATGTGCTTCAGGGTGTGGATGACTGGCAGGTAGCTTTTGAAGCCGCAGGTTTCAAAAATGCCATTATGGGTAAATTACCTCCTACTGAGGAAGAAGATCCTGAATTCAGCCCGGAAGATGTACGCTATTCTGTGATCCGTTATTTTGCTTCTCCCGTACAAAATGCATACGGCCCTCATGTATCACGATCCCAGATCAGGTCAAATCCTTGAAAGTGACATTGGCTGGTACCATAATGTGATGAACCTTCTCCGAAACTGGTTCTTTATTCAAACTGCTGCTGCAAATCCGGAAGCACGCGGTGTTGAATTTGATGATGAGATCATGGGTGAGCTGATCCGATTTGTTTCTGCTCATGAGGTTGGACACACTTTGGGTTTCCCTCATAACTGGGGTTCAAGTTATGCTTATACCGTAGATCAACTCAGAGACCCAGAGTTTACGTCCAACAATGGAACGGCTCCATCCATTATGGATTACGCTCGTTTCAATTATGTTGCTCAGCCCGGTGACGGTGTTACCAACTTTTATCCTGCCGTGGGTCCATACGACAAATGGAATGCCAAGTGGGGTTATACATGGTTCCCCGAAGACTGGAGTGAAGATAGGATCGAAGAGACCCTTAATGACTGGGCTGGTGGAAAGAGCTGATGACCCGCTTTATTTCTACGGTGCCCAAACCGGATCTAAGATCGATCCGCGTTCTCAGAATGAAGATCTGACCAATGATGCAATGGCAGCCGGAGAACTTGGCCTTGCCAACCTTCAGGTGATCACTGAAAACCTCATTGGCTGGACTGAACGCAAGAAGGAGAGGACTTTGAAGAGCTGCAGCGAGTTATATAACAACGTGATCGGTCAGTGGAACCGTTATATGGGCCATGCTATCTAAGCAATGTAGGCGGTGTATACGAAAACCATAAAACCTATGATCAGGAAGGTGTTGTATATGAGCCCGTTCCTGAAGCCACGCAGCGCGAAGCAATGGAATTTCTTCAACAACATGCTTTCAGTTCACCAACATGGGCATTCAATAAAGCCATCCTGGATCGTGTGAATCAGGCTACAGCTATTGAAAGCTTCCGCGGTGCACAGGCCGGAGTTCTTGGCAACCTCGTTGATGGAAGGCGAATAGCCAGACTCATAGAGTTTGAAAGACGTTCTGATCAGGAATACCTACACCGCATTTGAAATGATGGATGATGTTCGTAACGGCATCTTCAGCGAAGTTCGTGCCGGCGAGAATATTGACGTTCACCGCCGTGCACTTCAACGTGCCTATGTGGAAGAAATGGAAGACTCTGACTGACAGAAGAACTGCAAGGCGGCTGGTGGGCCGGCAACTCAGTGAATGTCAGTCAGTCTGATATCCGTTCAAACGTCAGAAACCAGCTTACGATTCTGAACCGTGACATCACCAATGCGCTCAGGGCAGGCGGGTTGGATCGGCCGACGCGTACTCACCTGGAAGATGTTCAGGCTCGCATTCAGGATTTACTGGATGGCGATGACTAGATCAGTTTAACTGATAGGTGATGAGCTTTCAAGCCCCTCACATTGATTTATGTGAGGGGTTTTTTTATGGGCTATGAATCCGACACGCAATACTTTTTTAACAAGCTGCGAAATCGCTTTAAGTGTCTGAGTTGTTTTTGTAGTTTCGCTTATAAATACTGAACCCAATAGACCGTTATGAAAAATAGAATCGTACATCTTCTCTCTTTAGTTGCAATGCTACTAATGCTGGTGTTTCCGGCACCATCATTGTTGGCTCAGGATCTTAATATGGAACTTCTGAAAGGTATTGAGCCAAGAAATGTTGGGCCGGCAGGCATGAGTGGCAGGATCACCGCCATTGATGTGGTACAATCAAATACTAATATCATTTATATAGGAGCTGCCTCTGGTGGAGTCTGGAAATCGGAAAATGCAGGGGTTACCTGGGACCCGATATTTGAGAATTACGGTCCCATGTCAGTTGGTGCTTTGGATATTTACCAGAAGAACCCAAGTATCATCTGGATGGGTACCGGTGAAGGAAACCCAAGGAACAGTCAAAGCAGTGGAGCCGGTATTTACAGAAGTATTGATGCCGGAAAGTCCTGGGAACTGATGGGTCTTGAGGAGATCAGAAATATTCACAGAGTACTCATTCACCCGGACGATCCCAACACGGTATATGTCGGAGCTCAGGGTTCTGCCTGGGGCGACAGTGAAGAGCTGCGGCGTTTATAAGACAACAGACGGCGGAAAGACCTGGAAGAAGATCCTCTATGTAAACGACCGGACCGGGCGTTGGTGAGATGGTGATGGACCCTCGATAATCCAAATAAGCTGCTGGTGAATATGTGGGAGTTCCGGCGCTGGCCATGGGGCTTTGAGTCAGGTGGAGAAGGTTCCTGGTTCAGACATGACCGTGGATGGTGGCGGTGACTGGAATGAACTTGGTTCTGAAGACGGTAAACTGCGCGAAGGAGAACTGCGGCCGGATGGGGCTGGCCTTTGCTGCCGAAGCGATACGGATCTGGCGTATGCTCTGATCGAATCTGAAGGAGAAAACTGCGCAGATTTACAGCAGTGAGGACGGCGGGTACAGCTGGAACCTGATAGAGAAAGTCAAGAACGATGGCGAGATCGGGAACCGGCCGTTCTACTAATGCTGAGATCTACGTGGATCCCACAAAATGGAAACCGTATCTTACAGTCTGTCTGCAGCTACCTGTCGGTCAGCGAGGACGGCGGCAGAGTCATTCGAAAGCATGTATCCGTACTACAACTGGGTTCATCCCGATCACCATGCCTTCTGGATCAATCCGGACAACCCCAGAGCATATGATAGACGGTAATGACGGTGGTTTGAGCATCCGCCTACGACAGAGGCGTAAGACCTGGAGGTTCGCTGGACGAGCATTCCGGTACGGGCAGTTCTATCACGTGAATGTGGACATGGATTACCCGTACAACATCTACGGTGGCATGCAGGACAACGGTACCTGGCAGGGGCCCGCGTACGTCTGGAGATCCGGGGATATCAGAAATTCCTATTGGGAAGAACTCTTTTTTGGGGATGGTTTTGATGTGGCCATAGACCAAAGCTCAGGCCGCTATGTATATGCGATGTCTCAGCAGGGGAACGTAGGACGAGTGGATACGGAGACCGGGAGCAGTCGCTTTGTGAAACCGCACCATCCGGGATGGAGAAGCGTTGCGCTTTAACTGGAACTCGGCTATAAACATCAATCCATTTGATGAAAAGACGATCTATTTTGGGAGTCAGTATGTGCACCGAAGCAATGACCGTGGGGAAACCTGGGAGATCATTTCACCCGATCTTGACGACCAATGATACCACCAAACAAAACCAGCATCTGAGTGGTGGGTTAACGCTCGACGCAACCGGTGCCGAGAACTATACAACTATTACGGTTATTGAGCCGAGTTCACTTGAGGAAGGCATTATCTGGGCCGGAACTGATGATGGCAATATTCAGATCACCAGAGATAATGGAGAGAACTGGACGAATTTGAGAGGAAACCTGAAGGGTGTTCCCGAAGGTAGCTGGGTTTCACAGATCAAAGCCTCGGCTCATAATGAAGGAGAAGCGTTTGCTGTGATCAATGACTACAGGCGCGATAACTGGACACCGTATCTGTTACATACAACGAATTATGGCAGAAGCTGGAGAAATATAGTAAGTGAAGATCAGGTTGATGGGTACTCGTTATCATTTGTTCAGGACCCTGTTGAACCAAATCTGATGTTTCTGGGTACTGAATTCGGCTTATATGTATCTGTTAGATGGAGGTCAGGACTGGACAAGATGGGCGAGATAATTACCCAACCGTTTCAACCTACGATATGATCATCCATCCACGAGAGCATGATCTGGTTATCGGAACCTTTGGCCGATCATTCTGGGTGATCGATGATATCCGTGCCGTTGCGGGATCTGGCTGCCAACGGAATCGGATGAACTCGAAAAACCGATCAAAGCCTTTTCATCTCCAGATGCTTATCTGGCTGAGTGGAGGCAGGCTCGGGGTGTCCGGTTTGCGGCAGATGCCATGTTTGCCGGAGATAACCGCCCATCGGGAGCCCTTTTGAGCTATTCCGTAAATAAAGATACAATAGAATCGGAGGCAGAAGAGGATGAAGACCTGAAAGTTATGATCGAGATCTTTGATGCTTCGGGTAGCAAGATCAGAACCCTGGAAAGAACTCCGGAGCATAATGGTCTGAACCGTACCACCTGGGGACTTGGATCATGTCAGGAGTTGAGCGACCAAGCCGAACATTGCGCAAGCCAAATGATAATGAACCCGGAGGCCGTGATGTGCTGCCCGGTACCTATAAAGTAAAGTTTACAGCCGGAGAATATTCTGATTCAACGACAGTGAGGGTTCATACAGATCCACGTATCGAAATGCCTATTTCAGCACTCAGAAGAACGGCAGAGCTTGAGAAAGAAGTGGAAGCACTGACAAGTTATCTTGCTGAAGCCGTGCAAAAGCTGGCTCAGGCCAACGAAATTGTTAAGGTGAATGAGAACCTTGCTACTGCTGATGAACGCCCTAAGGAAGAACTAGAAGGTTTCCACCAGGCACAGGATTCCATACAGGAAAAATTAGATGATCTATTTGAAACGGTATTCGGAGAAGAATCGGACAAGCAGGGAATTGTTCGGAATCCCGACCCAACTGTCCTGACTCATCTATACGCCATAAATCGTTACCTGGGCGGTGATTATGACGGCCCCGGAGCGAGGGAACGCAATTTGCTGCGACAAGCAGAGGAAGCTGTAAATGAGGCTGTTTCAGCGATCAACGATTTTGTAACTCAGGACTGGCCGGAGTATCAGAGAACAGTAGAAAACTCTGAACTGAGTCCGTTCAAGAAGATCGAACCCGTTACAAAAGACTGAATTCGTTTTTAAAATTACTAACAACCTGTATTTCGAGATAAAATGTTAATAGATAGGTTTAAAAGGACCGTTTTTGGTCATTCCCGTGCAGACGGGAATCTAATACGTGTATCAGCTTCAGAATCCTATCAACCTATTAGATTTCGGGCATACGCCGCGAAATGACTCTAAATTTTAATAAATGAATGATTCTTATATCAAACTGACGTTAAATTTAAGGTGTCACATTTTAATTAAGCAGACCTATGGAAGGATTGATCGAATTTTTGAGAATGTACCTACCACATTCAGAGCAGGAATTCTTATCGGAGGGATTTTTCTGTTCTGGGTGATTGAAGGGGTATTCCCTTTGTTTGAGTTTGGCTACAAAAAAGTCAGACATGCCGCCCTGAATCTGATCCTGAATGGTTTCTTTGTGGTCATAGGTTTGGGATTCGCCGGGATTCTGGTGTGGTCTTCTGAGTTTGTAACGGCCAATGAATTTGGTGTTTTACAGTGGATAGAGATGCCGGTTTTGGCACAGGCAGTAATCGGAGTGATGCTTCTGGATTTCTTTGGGGCTTATCTGATCCACTGGATCGAGCATAAAGTGAAATTCATGTGGAAATTTCATTTGGTTCATCACAGCGATACCACTGTAGATGTAACCACCGGGTTGCGACATCATCCTGGCGAGGCGGTATTCCGGATGATATTTACAATTATTGGGGTCATTGCGATAGGTGCCCCGATCTGGATCATATTCCTGTATCAAAGTATCTCGGCTTTGTTCGCTCACCTTACACATGCCAATATAAACATGCCCAAGAAGATAGACCGGGCTTTGTCGTGGGTGTTCATAACCCCCCTGATGCATAAGGTTCATCATCATTATGAGCAGCCATTAACGAATACGAATTATGGCAATATCTTTGCGATCTGGGACCGAATGTTTGGTACCTTTGCAGAGGTAAATGACATCAGTGAATTGAAATACGGGATCGATACGCACATGGATCCTAAAGAGAATGATGATCTTGGAAACCTCCTGAAGATACCATTTCAGCCATACCGCCCACCCACTGATGCTAAATTCGCTGAAGATTCTAGAAATAGAGATCACGAAAGGTGGCATTTAACTAGGTATTTAACTTTTCAGCTTTATTCTTAACTGATTAATTATCCCGAAAAGGATCGATTATCTGTATTGAATAAATGGTTTGATTATGCTGAAGATCTTCTGAGTAAAGTGTTTTACAACCCGCTTCTAAAGCTGCAGCAATAATGAGTGAATCATAGAATGAAAACTTAAACTGTTCTTTGATTCCAATGGCTGAATATATGAGATCCTTGCTTGAGTAAACCTGCCACAGTATGGCTGAAAACACTCTTCTATATAGTCTTTCGATTTCTTGCAGACTCATAGGGGCTTTCGAATTTTCTGTACGCTACGTTGATAAATTCCTGTACAACCTGATAACTGATTACACCGGTCCCCTTCTTCTAATTGATGCTTGATTAAATCAGAACCGCTAATTGCCGTTTATATTTATCTGAGCGGTCAAATGAGTAGGCGAAGATGTTGGTATCCAAGAAATGCCTTATCGCTCATTCATTTCATCCCGTGTAAATTTACCGGCTGAATTAACGTGGTTGAGTTCTTCCATCAATTTACTGTAGGTATTTCCGGCATCATTTTGTTTTGCGTAGCTGGCTAACCACTCTCTAAACCGTTTATTAAGGCTGGTTTTCTCCTTTAGCTGCTTTGAGCCGGGCTTTTTCAATCAAGTTTTTCGTCTGGCACTGAAGGTTATATTTTTCATAATTCACACGAGTTTAGTGTACACGAAAGTAGCGTGAATAGTAACTGTCTTATTTCAAATTTATTTTGGAACCGGAAACACTGGAGTTTAGGCGAGTTATGTTTCTTGAAGGACTTATTTTTTACCGATGGCCAGATACCAGACTCACAATGATACCAACGCCTACCACAACAAATGTGCCCACCGGATTCAACCATAGGAACTCGACGGCCTTGTTATAGCCTTCCGGCATGAGGCTCCATGGGCAGATATGAATGCGTATTCGTCGGCTAGCTGGGCTATAGAAGAGCCGGTCGAACAGGAAATACCGAAAACATACCTGAGACGAGGCCCACACAGTGCTCCGGTTGCCGGTGGCTCTCTTCACCCAGAGTAGAAGTACAAAGACACCCAAGTATCGATCCGATAAAAATAGCTGCCTATCTGGTTGATCAATTCAATGATAGAGCGGGTTTCACCCATCAACAGGGCCGATACTGTGGCTAGAGGCACCCCCAAAAGAAAGTGACGCTCACGGGATGATTTAACATAGTAAGCCTCGGTATGTACGTCACCTTTCAGTCGCTGATACCAATCCACAATAGAAACGGTGGTCAGGGCATTCAGTTCGCTGTCTATGGAGCTGAGGGCAGCAGCGAAAATACCGGCAACGATCAAGCCTACTATACCAACGGGGACAAAATTCAAAATAAAATATGGGAAGATGTAATTGGTATCGTTTACATCAGCCTGTTTGATCTCTGCTTGCAGAGGATAATTCGTGCATTTCTGGCTTCGTTTAGCATGGCGTCTGGTTTCAACAAACCGCTGCTGAGTAGCTTTCATTTCTGTTCTGAACGGCCTCGAAGGCGGCATCCTTTCTTGCAAGATGAGCAACCTGATAGTCTTTCAGGATCTTCTGCTCAGCCAGCTGTTGCTGTTCGGTCTGAGCTACTGGTTCAGTACTGCGGAAGGAAGCAGGAGCCGAATTGAAGATAAAGAAGACATAGAGCATGACCCCAAGCAATAGTATAAAGAACTGCATGGGTACTTTTGCATAGGCGGTAAGTAACAACGATTTGCGGGCGTTTTTAACTGAATCTGTGGTGAGGTAACGCTGAACCTGTGTCTGATCGGTTCCAAAATAGGAGAGCCATCAGGAAGAAAGCGGCGATGACCCCACTCCAGACATTATACTTTTCAGTAAGATCAAATTTGAGGTCAAGTGCGGTCAGTTTATCGAGTGAGCCGGCCAGGTATAAAGCCCCATCAAACCCAACTTCCTCAGGCAGGTGATGCCAGATCAGGCCAAAGCAAAAGATCAGTCCGAACATCATAACTATCATTTGCTTCACGTCGGTATTGATCACTCCGGCAATTCCACCAACCGTGGTGTACATGGTCGCAATGATCCCGATGATCAGAATAGTGATGTTCAGTGGAAGTCCAAGTAGAAGTGACAATACGTAAGATGGAGCCGCGATCACAACGCCAAGAGCCAGTCCGCGGGAGATCAGAAATAAACCGGATGTTGTGAGCCGGGTCTTCAATCCAAACCGCTCCTCAAGTACCTCATAGGCCGTAAAATTCTGCATTTTGCTGAAGAAAGGAACCAGGAACATGCAGATAAAGATCATGGCAAAAGGAATAGCGAGATAGGTCTGAACGAACCTCATATCCTCAACGTAGGCAATACCGGTTGTGCCAATAAAAGTGATGGCGGAGGCCTGTGTGGCCATAACCGAGAGTCCGGCCGCCCACCATGGCATGGATCGGTTTGCAAGGAGGTACCCCTCAATGGTTGACGCGTCTTTTCCTTTTCGAGTGCCATCCCAAATGGTATAACCCAGGAAGGCAATAAGTACTAACCAATCGATCCAGCTCATTTAGGGCAAATTGAAGGTTGAGGTGAACCAAAAGAAAAGCAGAATATAAACAACACCTAAGATGGCTACGACCGTATAATCGGTTCGCCATGCTTTATCAAATTTTTGGTTAGTGTCTTTTTCTTCCATGGCAGATAATACCTATTGTGAACTTTTTTTGAAAGTGATTACCAGGATTAGGTCATTAACTTCTTCAAAATTCATCCGTGTTTCCAATTTCACCAGTATGCTTCTATATTCGGTGCGGCTCATTAACATAAAAAAGAGACGAACTCCTCAATGATGAAAAATAAAGGAAAGTTCCTTGGTTTGGTTTACCGGATTAGCAGTTTTTTTGATGATCCTGTGGCTACCTGCTCCTGAGGGATTGAGTGATGCAGCCTGGAAAACCGCGGCTGTAACCCTTCTGATGGGTATCTGGTGGATTTCAGAAGCTATTCCAATTGCAGCAACAGCTCTTATCCCGATCGCGTTATTCCCAATTCTTGATATCGTCTCCATATCTGAGGCAACCACACCTTATGCTAATCCTCTGATATTTTTATTTATGGGTGGGTTTATCATTGCACTAGCCATGGAGCGATGGAATTTACACAACAGGATCGCACTCTCAATCATAAATGTGGTAGGGGTGAAGCCGTCTTCAATCATCATTGGTTTTATAATTGCCTCTGCATTTTTGAGTCTTTGGGTGAGCAATACAGCAACCGCCATTATGATGCTCCCAATTGCCCTATCCATTCTTAATTTGAATACGGATGATGAAAGTGAAGGCAGAACCAATTTTGAGATCGTTTTGCTGCTGTGTATCGCCTATGCCTGTAATATTGGTGGGATAGGAACATTGATCGGAACTCCGCCAAATGCATTGCTTGCCGGATTCATGCTGGAAAATTATGGTTATGAGATCAGTTTTTTCAGGTGGATGCAAGTGGGATTGCCAATGGTATTAATAAGTTTGCCACTCATGTATCTGATCCTTACAAAGATGGTTTACCCGATAAAGATCGATGTACTTCCGGGTGGTGCAGAACTGATCGCTGAAAAGATCAGAAGGCTTGGCAAAATATCAGTACAGGAAAAGCGGGTGGCTGTCATATTTGTATTAACAGCCATGCTATGGATGTTTCGTCCATTGTTAACTGATCTGCTTCCCGGCTTGTCGGATGCGGGAATTGCAATTGGGGCTTCCGTGCTTTTGTTTGTTTTGCCGGCGGGTGGATCTGAAAAAAGAGGGCTGTTGGTTTGGGATGAAACAAAAAAATTGCCGTGGGGTGTTCTGATTCTATTTGGGGGAGGTTTGAGTATGGCTTCTGCTATCAACGAAACCGGGATTGGCAACGTGGATCGGCACGGGAATTGGAAGTTTCAGTACGTGGCCGGTTTGGGTGATCGTGATCCTTGTTGTGGTTCTGATCATATTTTTGACTGAGATGACAAGCAACACAGCATCTACTGCTGCATTCTTACCGATCCTTGCGTCAGTTGCCATAGGATTGGGAGAAAATCCGCTTTTACTGGCTATTCCGACCGCTATGGGAGCGAGCTGTGCTTTTATGCTTCCGGTAGCTACTCCTCCGAATGCCATTGTCTACGGAAGTGATAAGATCACCATACCTCAAATGTCAAAGGCCGGACTCTGGCTCAATTTCTTATTCATAGGGTTGATCTCACTGGCAGCCCTTACCGTGATAAGCTGGTTTTTTGGCATTGAGATCGGGGTGTTACCTGAATGGGCTCAGTAGAATCGTTTAAAGCTTATCAAAGATGCGAAAGCTTTCTTTGCCTTCGTTAAAGAGCAGATCAAGAATGCTCAGGCCCGGGACGAAATCGCCATCAGTTTGTTTATAGACCGGATGCTCTTTGAGTACCTGCACCTGTCTCTCGCTCAACCACTGATAGTTTTTAGCATCATACTCCTGATATATGACATCCGCGTTAATTGATTTCATAAACAGGTCAGGGTTAGAATCAAATTCAGGGATCTGACTTGCCAGCCGGTACTCGACCTTAAACTCCATGTATTTCATCAGTCGGTCGAAGAACCAGATGTTGAGGTCTATCAGTTTTTCGAATTCGGAAAAATGCTGAATGTCAGCTTCGAGCTCTTCCGCAAAGAAATCGAACCAGGTGGCATTGGAGTAGTTATGTAAGAGCGCATTCCAGAATGGTTCTATCCAGTCCTCCGTATGATCAATGCGGACCTTGCCGATCGCTTTCTTTTTGTCTTCAGTTTTGATCGGAATGTTGATCCACTGCTGATCATGTTCACTCTTAATGGCAGCGCGATGAGTTCTTCCTTTCCGGGACCATTGCTCAAGATCATTCCACACCATAAGATCGGCATTTAGCATGGAGGCAAGATCGTACAGGTTTGGAGCAAACTGTGGCTGAATTAGGGCAAGCTTCAACGTTCTGAATTTAGCGGTTAAAATTTCTTATCTTTGAAAGCAGAAAATAGAAGAATTCAACTAAACAAAATAACACATGTCAGTTCGCGTACGATTTGCGCCTTCACCAACCGGATTTTTACACATTGGCGGACTCCGGACCGCACTATATAACTATCTTTTTGCCCGTCATAATGATGGAAAATTTGTACTCCGTATCGAGGATACCGATCAATCCCGCTATGTAGAGGGAGCGGAACAGGATATCATTGACTCCCTTGAGTGGGCAGGAATGAAAATTGATGAAGGTCCCGGCAAAGGCGGCGATCATGGACCGTATCGACAAAGCGAGCGAAAGGACATCTACCATAAGTATGCCGAGCAACTGGTCGAACAGGAACAGGCGTATTATGCATTTGATACCGTTGAGGAAATTGATGAGATGCGTGAGCGACTGAAGAAATCCGGGAATCCATCTCCGAAATACGATTCCATTACACGTCAGTCCATGAAAAATAGTCTCACACTGCCTCAGGATGAGGTGGAGAAGAGACTGGAAAATGGAGACGAATATGTGATTCGGTTAAAAGTGCCGCGCAAAGAATCGATCCGTTTTGAGGATGAGATCCGCGGTCACGTATCGTTTGAAACCGAAGGACTCGACGATCAGGTGTTACTAAAATCAGACGGAATGCCAACTTATCACCTGGCTAACGTAGTGGATGACCACACTATGGAGATCACACATGTGATTCGCGGTGAGGAATGGTTGAGCAGTACACCGAAACATATTTTGCTGTATAACGCCTTTGGGTGGGATGCTCCAATAATGGCGCATTTACCGCTGATCATGAGCCCAAGCGGAGGGAAGCTTTCTAAACGTAATGCTGAAAGTGAAGGTATTCCCGTCAATACAAAAGATTATATCTCAGGAAATTATGAGCCGGATGCCTTGGTGAATTTTCTGGCCTATCTTGGTTGGAGTCCGGGTGATGACTCAGAGATTCATACCATGGAAGAACTCTGTGATTTGTTTACGCTGGATCGTGTATCGAAGGGTGGAGCCGTTTTCAATTATAAGAAACTGATGTGGTACAACGAGAATTACATTCGTGAGCACTCAGTAGAAGAACTGAAGCCGCGTGTTGAAGCCTTGTTCCTTGGAAAAGGGTTCGAGATACCGGATGATGATTTTTTGACAACTGTGATCGAGTTACTTCACGAGCGCGTCTCCAAAGTGGATGAATTTACAAGCATGGGAGCCTTCTTTTTTGAAGCCCCGACAGCTTATGATGAAAAAGCACTGAAAAAATGGAAAGATGACAGCCCTATGCTGGTTCAGTCTTATAAAGCAAGGATCGAGCAGTTGTCGGAAGACGAGTTTGAAGCTGTTACTTTGAAAGACAAACTCAAAGAAACCATCGAAGAGCATGATGTGGGATTTGGTAAACTGATGATGCCTCTGCGAATTGCAGTATCCGGTCAGGGTTTTGGTCCTGATCTCTTTCCGGCCTTAGAGTTGATCGGTAAAGAAGAAATCATAAAACGTATTGATACGGCATTGAATAAACTATAACATCTCGATCATACGTCATTAAAAAAAGTGAAAAGCCCGGAGCATATTAAATGATCCGGGCTTTTTTTGTGGTAGAAAAGTTTACAACACGTTAAAACTTTGAATCTTGGTTTTAACTGAATAGATGTTATTTTCTTTGCGATTTCAAAAACGAATAAAAGCTTTATATGAAAAAGAAAATTGCAGTACTAATAGGTGTTTGTTCTGTGTTGATCCTGGGATCACAGTTGGCTTTGGCCGATATTCAAACTTCTGAAGCAGCGACAGGATTAATTGGTAGCTGGATAAGCATCTTACCTCCACTTGTTGCAATAGCGATTGCACTGATCTTTAAACAGGTGCTTTTTGCCTTATTCCTTGGAATATGGATGGGAGCTTTCTTAATTGGTGATATTTCTTTTTCTGGTATCTTTTCAAGTTTTTTTGGGTCACTTAGTGACTATATAGTACCCGGTGTTTCTGATCCGGACCGCATGAGTATTGTCGTATTTTCAATACTCATAGGCGGCATGGTAGGTATTATAACTGATAATGGTGGTACACGTGGTATTATTAAAGCCATTACGCAATTCGTGCGTACCAAAGTTCAGGGCATGGTGGTAACCTCACTGATGGGGTTCATCGTCTTTTTTGATGATTATGCAAATACAATGGTTGTAGGAAATACCATGCGACCACTGACCGATAAACTTAGGATCTCCCGTGCTAAGTTAGCTTATTTGGTTGATGCTACGGCAGCACCGATAGCAACCGTTGCATTGGTTAGTACCTGGATCGGAGCTATGGTAGGATTTATTGCAACTGCCGAAGCTGAGATGACCAACTTTAATGAAGCAGCTTACTCGGTCTTCTTAAATTCCTTGCCATATAACTTCTACGCTTTTTTCACGATTCTGTTTGTAATATTGATCGCCTTTTCTGGGCGAGATTACGGTACGATGCTAAAAGCTCGCATTACTCTGTATAAGGCAAAGCACGACTCAAAACTTGATAAATACAATTTATACAAAGAAATAATTGAAGAGGATGAGGAAAAGAAAAGTGAGTCTCACTGGGTCAATGCAGCCCTTCCTATCTTAACATTGGTAATTGGAACCATAGCCGGACTGTTTGTCACGGGTGAGGGTAATTCAGTTCAGGCTATTGTGGAGACGGCTAATTCATATAATGCCCTTTTATGGGGTTCTATCGCATCGGTAGTAGTTGCTATTGTAATGACATTATCTCAAAAATTATTGAATGTGGAAGAGACCCTCGAGGGGATGATGAGTGGCATGCATGTCATGTTTGATGGAGTACTCATCCTGGTATTGGCCTGGGCCTTAAGTGATGTCACCGTTGCCTTGGGTACGGCAGATTATCTTATATCTGTGTTTGGTGAAACTCTGAATCCGTATTGGATGCCGGCACTCGTACTTGTACTATCAGCTTTGACTGCATTTGCGACTGGATCAAGCTGGGGTACCATGGGAATATTAATGCCGCTTGTTGTTCCATTGGGTTGGGAAATTGGCAACGCAACCGGGATTCCCTCTGAAGTTACTTTAGAAGTAATCTATGCAAGTGTAAGTGCTGTACTTGCAGGCTCTGTTTGGGGAGACCACTGTTCGCCAATATCTGATACAACCATATTAAGTTCTATAGCCACTCAATGTGATCACGTAGAACATGTCAATACTCAGTTACCATATGCGATGACCGTTGGAGTAATTAGTATCGCAGCAATGATAAGTGCATTGGTATTAAATGTGCCTATATGGATTATCTATCCTGTCGGTGTAATTATCATTGTTGGCATCATATATAAATTTGGGAAGGTACCGGATCCTGCAGAGTATACACCGGAGGGTAAGTTAGCGGCTATAACGAGTTTGGATGCAAATTGAGATCAGTCAAGTTTAGGCTAGGTCTCTATTTGATAATGTTGCTCATTCTTGATTGTGTCTGAACCGGGATTGAATGTTCGCTCAGTAAAATCAACGTTTCCATTTTTGTCAATAAGAAGGATAGTGGAACAGCGGGTTCCATAATTTTCTGTCTTTATGAATATGGAAGAGATCGCTTTTTCAAGGTCTATCGGAATTCCGAGCTTGCGGGCAGGTCTCTCCTCATCTGCCTTTGGTTGCGTCTAGCCGAAGGTCGAAAACGCTTCTCTTTGCTGAATTCTCTTCGGGATTTTATCGTAGCTTTCCATTTTGCGTCGGCTCGAATGCGGCTTTGGCCGGGCCGTATCGAGCCGGCGCATCGCTTGAGTCCGTGAATACCGGGCTCTATAGTTGACATTCGCTTGCTTTGGTTTGAAAAATGGTAGAAATGTCCGCTATCCCAAAGCAAAAGGTTGAAACCGTTATAGTCCTGAGCTGATGTTGAGAGATCTTGCAAATACTCTATAGCTGAACTATCTGATGTCAAATAATTCATTACTAACTCTCCACGTGATGGTGGATCTTCCTTTATAATAGTTGGGTCCCTGTAGTTGGTCAGTGCTCCCCACCGTCCATCTTTATGGATGCCAAGCCATGTTCCGCCGGCTTCAAGGTCTTTGCCGGCCAGAATATCGGGGTGACCTTCATCTGTCCAGAATTGAGCAGATCGGGTTGGCCGGCCATAGAACTCATCTCTGTTACCTGCCAGTATCAGCTCATATTTTGGATGCTTTTTGTATGCAAATGTGATCAGACACATATAAACGGTGAGATTAACTTTCGTAATTTTTAATGAATCTAAGGATATTCTGTAACCTATTTTAATTATTTCGTAGAGTAGTACATGCAAAAGGGCAAAAAAGACTTTAGGGATCTGTTGATCGTGATCATCGGCATAGCCGGAATGATCTGCTTTTTCTATACCATGTCTGGAGTTCATCCTCTCAGAGTAACTGAAATGGATATACCCAAAGAAGAGATACTAACCAAAGCTGATTCTGTTTTACAGAGCTGGCAGTATCAAACCCAGTCATTTTATCCTATCGCCAACTTTCAATCAGAAACCGGTTTTCTGGATACCCTTCAGAAAAAAATCGGAAAAAAGAAACTTGATGAATTCTTACAGGAATCTGACGTGATTCAGGATCTGCCGCTTTTCACCTGGCGAATAAATGAAGTTTACAGTGAGGAAGTTGAGGATGAGCTTACGCTTGACTTAAGGCTGGATGCCAAAGGTAATGTGGCTGCTTTCTCAACCAACAAATCCCTGATCCTTGAACAGCGGCCATTTAACAGAGAGGCTATTCAGTATCTGTATCAGACTGAGATCGAAAATTATTCACGATTATTGGAAGATTCACTCATCACAGGATTACTCGGCGTTCAACATTTGAACGGGTCGGCTCAAAATGGATCTCGCAGAAGTGTATTACTGGATCAGCTGAGGATTTTCAGTGACTCTCCTGAAGCTGAGCTTTATACTGAACAACTGGTCTGGAAACATGTAGATTTTTATTTAGAACGGTCGGTGTGGAATAACTTTGAACTTTCACGTGACTCCGTTCAATATGTTGATGAAACAAACATAAGGTACGCCAAAGCTTTTTTGAGTTTGTCTGATTCTCAATCAGAAACTTCAGCTTCACTGATTTTGGAGCTTCTACCGGCGGGATCATTAATGAGTTTAAGCTATACTCTGACACCACAGTTAGAATCAGCTGAAGAGCGATTATCAGAAATCGCAGAATCAGTGGCTATGTTTGTGATCCTGGTCTTTGTGATCTGGCTGTTTTTTATATTCTACATGCGCATAAAGGCACGAGCCATCGATACCCGACCTGCCATGATAGTAGCCGTTCTGGCAGGTTTTGCAGTTCCCGGATTTTGGATACTTCAGTTTTTGAATTCCTTCGATTTCCTTTTGCAAGTCATAGATGTAAGTCAGGTTATGAATGGTATGCTGTTTATCGGGGTAATGGGTGCCATTAGCGCTGTGGGTTTCTTTGTATTAACAGCGGTGAGTGATTCCATCACAAGACAATATTGGCCAGAGAAATTAAAAAGCTGGGACCTAATAAGAAGCGGTCTCTTTATAAACAAACCGGTTGGCTGGGCCATTGTGAATGCGATCGGTATTGGTGGGTTACTTGCCGGTGTTACCGGGTTATTCCTCAATGTAATTCCATCCGCATATATCTCGGCCGGTACAGGATTGCTTTCTGATCAATTTTTACTCCCTTCTATTGCTAACATGCTGGTTACGGTAATGACAGTGCTGTTAGTGATCGTTTCGATCTATTTGATCATAGGAAATCAGATCAAGGGGCTGATCAATAAAGACTTTATCATTCTTTTGCTCAGTGCCCTATTGTTTGGGTTGATGAATGTTCTGCCATTCAGTATCGAACCGGATATCCTGAACCGTTTAATGAGAAGTGCAGTAGGTTTACTACTGGGTTATTTTTATCTGCGGTACGATTTTTTAACAGTGGTTATGGGATTCTTTGTGTACCTGAATTTCCTGACAACATCCAAAGGGTGGGTCATGAGCGGATCACCAGATGCCAATACTTTCTATCTGTTCCTGCTTGTTCTTGGATTTGTTGCAATGCTGGGAATCTATTTCGTTGCAAAAGGAAGTGAGCGCAAAGAATTGCCGGAATATGTGCCTACTTATATTGAAGATCAGGCCAAGGAGCAAAGGATAAAGCAGGAGCTTTCAATCGCCCGTGTGGTTCAGCATACATTTCTACCCTCTAAAATTCAGAGCCTGCCCGGTATTGATATGGCAGGAATATGTATTCCGGCGCAGGAAACCGGAGGGGATTATTACGACATGATATCGTTGGGAGAACAACGGGTTGCCATTGCCATCGGAGATGTAAGCGGAAAGGGAATTCGGGCTGCATTCTATATGACTTTCACCAAAGGCGTGCTACACAGTTTAAGTGCCCTGATCCTTTCTCCGGTTGAACTACTGAATCAACTGAACAGATTATTCAATGAAAATGCCACTCGTGGAACCTTTATTTCCATGATCTATGGAATATTCGAGGCGAAAAAGCGAACATTTACTTTTGCGCGTGCAGGTCACAATCCAATGCTGTGGGTCAAAAATGACGGCTCATCAGAATGGATCAAACCCAAGGGGTTGGGTATTGGCATAGCCAAAGGTGATAACTTCATAGAATGCATAGAGGAAGCAGAACTCAAACTCAAAGAGGGGGATGTGCTGATACTTTATACAGATGGCATCACCGAGATGCTGGATGCCGGAGGTCGATTTTATGGTGAGGAACGCCTTCAGGAACTGGTTAAGAATATTCGAAAAGGCTCGTCAGAAGAGATCATGAAAAGTATAGTCAACGATGTGAATGAATTCAAAGGCTTGGCGAAACAACACGATGATATGACCCTTGTTATCATAAAAGCTGACGTATCCGCTAATCAGTAATTGATTTTTCCGTATTATTGGAGACTCAAAAACCTCAGACCTAAATTCATCAATTATCCAAACCTATGGGACTTAGTCAGTCTGTAGAGGATTACCTCAAAGCAGTTTACATTTTACAGACAGAAGGAAAGACGGCAACCACCACTAATATTGCCAATGCTCTGGATGTGTCTTCTGCGTCAGTCACCAATATGCTGAAGAAGCTGGCTAAGATGAATCTGCTGAAATATCAGTCTTATAAGGGAGCTACGCTAACCAATTCCGGCAAAAAGATTGCACTGGAAGTTGTGAGGCATCACCGGCTTTTAGAATTGTATTTAAGGGATGTGATGGGATATTCATGGGATGAGGTTCATGATGAAGCTGAAAATCTTGAACACCACATCTCAGAACAGTTTGAAGACCGTATTGCAGAACTTTTGAATCATCCTACGCACGATCCTCATGGCGATCCCATTCCAACAAAGGATGGTGTGGTACCTGAAATGGCCAAACTATCGATCACAAAAGCGGAAGAGAACGTCAGCTATGTGGTGGGAAGAGTAAAGGATCAGGATCCTGAAAAACTAAGATATCTGGAGCAGATCGGAATCATACCCGGGGTAAGAGTAGAGGTTCTGGAAAAGGCACCATTCAATGGGCCGGTAAAGATCAGGCTTGAAGGTGAAAATGAACAGGTGGTTGGGCACTCAGTGGCCAGCGATGTGTACCTGCTGGATGTTAGCTAATCTGTTCATCAGTCAGTAAAAGGTCTGACATCAATGCCATTTTTAAGCATTTCATTTTTGAGGTCTTTGATCTCCACTTCTTTGAAATGAAAAATACTTGCAGCTAAAACGGCATCAACATTTGCCTGCAAAACGGCGTCAACACAATGCTGAATATTACCGGCGCCTCCGCTTGCAATAACAGGAATACGAACAAGCTTATTTACTTTCTTCAAAAGTTCAATATCAAAGCCAGCTTTGGTGCCGTCTCTGTCCATACTGGTGAGAAGGATCTCGCCGGCGCCACGTTGTTCAACTTCTTTCATCCATTCTACGGCATCGAGGCCGGTATCTTCGGTTCCGCCTTTGATGAATACATTCCAGCTGTCGCCGGTCTTTTTGGCATCAACTGCAGCTACAATGGCCTGAGCGCCAAAATTCTTTGATGCTTCGTTGATCAGGTCAGGATTTTTGACGATGCTGCTGTTTAAAGATACTTTATCGGCGCCTGATTTGAGCAGCTCTTCGATCTCATCGATCGTTTTTATACCGCCGCCAACCGTGAATGGAATATTGATCTCTGCGGCAATTTTCTGAACAAGTTTTTTAAGGGTTTTACGCTTTTCAAGTGTGGCCGTGATATCAAGAAATACCAATTCATCCGCGCCTTCCTCACTGTAACGTTTGGCAAGCTCAACTGGGTCGCCGGCATCGCGGAGGCCTTCAAAATTCACACCTTTTACTGTTCGCCCATTTTTTATATCCAGGCAAGGGATAATTCTTCTTGTAAGCATAGGCTTCTTGATATTCTAAATAACCACATATTTTAAAATAATCATGTAGGATATTTACGAGCCTTAATATAGAAAATTATCCCCTGCACTATTTATCGAAACATGTAATTAAATTTATAAATAATTGAACGTACTCTCGGGGGTTCGTGGTTTGTAAAATAAAAAGCACATATGACATACAGTGAACTTAAAATTCCGGGTGAACCGAAACTACTCGTAAAGAAAGTTATGGAGTCGAATGATTCTTGTTTGATCGTTCCGTCTTATTACAGGGATAAAAATCCAGAGATCTCTGATATTGGAATGGATAGAAAATTCGTGGGTTTATTCTCGAGCGGTACCACGGGGAAACCAAAATGCATATGGAATTCCTACAAAAATTTACTTGATAATGCCTTCTACACATCATCGGCATTTGAGATCGGACCTGATGACAAATTATTGATGCTGGTGTCACCATGGCATGTTGCCGGACTCAGTTGGGCCTTAATGGCCGAACAGTTTGGCAATGAGTATAAATTTATTGCAACTAAAAAGGGGGATAAAGAGCACTGGCAGGAAGCTATTCAACAATTTAAGCCTGATGTGTTATTAACCGTACCCGCTGTTCTTCGAAGCCTGATGGAGTTTGAATGGAAAGTGCCAAAGATCATTTATGGTGGAACTCCTGTAGAACCACAGGAGCTGAAGCTAATTTCAAATAGGAGTGAAGAACTCTTTCAGGGATATGGGCAGACGGAAGCGGGTGGACTGATATCTTCTCATAAATTCAACAGTCTCCCTGATGTGATATCTGATGAACATCGCTGCTGCGGTCAACCGATCAAGGGGGTTGAAATTCTTTGTGAAGGAACAAAAGATAAACCTGTACCCATTTTAGTGAGATCAGAAACGGCCTATACTAATGAATATTACAAGACCGGTGACCTGGGGTATCGAGATGATGAAGGTAATCTGTACATAAACAGTCGGATGAATGAACCGGTCAAAGACAAATGATCACTTGTTGAAAGCAGCCATTTCTTCCAGGGATATTCTGCCTTCGTAATATGCTTTTCCAACAACTACAGCCTCAATATTAGCATCGTTGAGTTTATTGAGGTCTTCCAGTGAAGAAACCCCGCCGGATGCGATCAATCTGATATCGGGAAATTATGGTGCAGATCCTGATAGAGATCAAAATTAGGACCGGAAAGGGTTCCGTCTTTTGAAATGTCGGTACAAAGAACTTCTTGAAGATCGTTATCTATCATCCGACTCAAAAAAGATTCCACTGATTCTTCAGCTGTTTCAAGCCAGCCGGAATAGGCGATCTTGCCATCCTTCAGGTCCATTCCCAGGATCATGTTCCGGGGATACTGATCAAGAGCCTTGAGCCAGTCCTTTTCATTTTTGATAGCCATTGAACTGCATATCACCTTAGTAAGTCCGGCTTCCAATAGCATCTCCACGTCATCAAAGGTTCGAATGCCACCCCCGGTTTGAACTGAGATCCCGAGCTCTGAAATGATCTCCCTGATATGTGGAAGGTTTATAAACTTGCCTTCTTTGGCACCGTTCAGGTCAACCACATGAATATGATCAAATCCGGCCTCCTTAAATTTTCGGGCCTGATTTAACGGGGATTTATTGTAGACAGTTACTTCTTCATAGGATCCTTTATGGAGGCGAACAGCTTGGCCATTTAAAAGGTCGATGGCAGGGATGGTTTGCATAGTAACGATTTTGCTTCAGCCCTAAAGGTATGGGTATGTGAACACGTTACATAAGTATTAACATTGTTGGTTTCAATCGTCACATTTGTTCCCGAAATCTGTCGTAATAAATAAACCTAACTCACTAACTAGTTCAGCATTACACCTGGAACAGTGTATGAATGAGCCTCCCTTGCGAAATAACGCCCAGCGAAGCGCTTGCGCTAGTACTTGTATTTAAATTTGGGTAGTCTGTTTATTGAAGGAATGAAATATCAATGAGACCTTTACCTCCAACATAATCAATAGCACTACTGTAGGTCCAATTCTGTGGAGTATCAATTAAACCGGCTTTAACTGGGTTATTCATGACAATCTAGCTTTTGCCAAGTGCCGACTTTACTCATTGAAAGCAGTTCCTGTGGATGCATTTACTCGTCCTGCTGCCAAGATTGCAATCTTTGTTGTTTTTCTATTGGAGCCTGCATAATCGTATGGTCCTGCATCAACCAGGTGAATTTTCGGCAGGACTTTTAATCTGTGCAAAGTCATGGGGTTTTGGCTTGGGATCTTAATATGTCTCGCTGTATCACTGCTAAAATCCCTGATGATGTTGTGCAAGAGGTCATCGGTTTTTAGTTCCGAAGTGGTAGAATCGACATATGGATTGTGCATGAACACCAAGCGTAAACTGGTGGAAGCCCTGGTCCATTTTATGGCAGTCACTTTTGAGCTGTCTGATTATGCTATTGGCGCGACGTCTACTTTACACGCTTCCTTACGCAACTTGTAGCTAGGACAGTCCTCCAAATATGGATCAGGTTAACGTTGGAATTAGGCAATTTATTACTCGTGCTCACAAATTGATTTCTTTCTACGTTAGAGTCCAGTCCAGCACTGGATCACTTGCAGCATCTTTTGTGAAGAATGCTTCATATGTAGTCTGACTTCTCAAGCAAGAATACGGCGGAATATGTTTAGTTTCGACCTAAAACGTGTTTCGCTCCGATCTAGAAAACTTAATTCGACTGGCCTTAAAGCGTCGCAGTTGTTTTCCCAGTATCTATTGTAATTAAAAGACTGGACTTAACTGACTACGCCTGACGTCTCGCTTGGACGTGTACGAGGAGCCTCCTTGCGAATGACAGCCCGCACTCACTTAGTTCAAGCGTCTCGCTTGGTACGTGCATATGTAAATTCCTTTCTGGACAAGAGCACGCGAGTGGCGACTGGTCGGTATAGTGGGGCGATCGATCCTGTTGGTTACCGCTTGATCAAGGTAGACAGTACGTTAGCATTCGTTGCATAGTTCACATTTCGGGAAGGAACAATTCCGGGGAGGCAGGGTGTTGCGTCTGAGCAATTTATAAGAAAACTTCTGCATGAAAAAAGAATCACATATATCCCTGATCAAAGTTAACAAAAGTTATCAGGAGGGAGATAAAGAACGATCTGTCCTCGATGATCTGGAATTGACCGTAAATGAAGGAGAGATGATCGTTCTATTGGGAAGATCCGGTTCCGGAAAAAGCACGATGCTTAACTTGATCAGTGGCATAGATCGGCCGGATTCGGGGCAGATCAACATTGGTGGAACCGATCTGGCTCAGTTAAATGAAAAAGATCGCACCCTCTTCAGCGAACGAATGAATATTACCAGGATTCGTTTTTCAGTCATTTAATCTGATCTCGACGCTCACAGCAGAAGAAAACCTGCTTGCTGCCATTAAAGCTAAAGGGCATCGATGATGAAAATTTGTTAGATAAAGCCCGAAGTTTTCTGGAGGAAGTCGGCTTGGGAGACCGGGGAGACAGCTACCGGACAGACTCTCTGGCGGTGAACAGCAAAGGGTTGCTATTGCCAGGGCACTCGCTCACGAGCCGATGCTTATGCCGGCCGATGGACCCCACAGGGAACCTTGATTATGAAACAGGGAAAAAGATCCTCGATATCCTGAATAGACTCGTCAGAGATAACGGGAGAACGATCATTCTTGCGACCCATGACCGTGATATTTGCTCTATTGCTGATCGCGTGGTGGAGCTGCAGGGTGGTAAACTTCATGATGTAACTGAATTTGAAGGAGCCTGATGAGTTCGAATAACAAAGATCTGCTTTGGCTTTCCAGCTTCCGGTTTTTATTACGACACCCATGGCATTTTGGTTTGTCGATTCTAGGGGTAGCCCTGGGAGTGGCTGTGGTGGTATCCATCGACCTTTCCAACACCAGTGCTGAAAAGGCGTTCGAGCTTTCAACAGAAGCGGTAACCGGAAAAGCCACGCATCAGATAAGAGGAGCTGCCGAGGACCTCGATGAATCGGTTTATCGTTCCGTGAGGATCGATGCAAAGGTGAGGCAGTCGGCCCCAGTTGTAGAAGGGTATGGAAGAATTGAAGGTTTGAATCGAACCATACAGATTCTTGGGGTAGATCCGATCGCTGAAGCTCCATTCAGGGATTTTGCCAGTCAGCAAGCCGGTATCGACCTCTACGAGCTTCGTTGGCGGTGAGAATCCAGGTCTGGTATACAGAATCTACGGCTCAGGAACTGGGTGTTGAAGATCACGGGGATACGCTTCGGGGTGAATGCTTGGAGGGAATGCCCATATCAATATGACAGCTCATTGGATTGATCGAGGTTGAGAACGACCGGAGCCGGCAGGCTCTGGAAAGCGTGTTGTTCGGTCGGATCTATCAGCACGGCTCAAGAGGTTCTTCGGCATGGAATTGACATCAGCTCTACCCGGATTGATCTGATCCTGGATGAAGAAAATGAGGAGAGTTTAAAACAAAGAATTGAAAGGGTGCTGCCGGAAGGGGCTTCGATCGTCAGGTCCGAATCCCGAACCGAAACGGTGGCACAGATGACACGGGCCTTTGAATTCAACCTGCAGGCACTCAGTATGCTGGCTCTGCTTGTGCAGGTATGTTTCTGCTACTACAATACGATGACCTTTTCTGTGGTCCAGCGGCGACCCCTTATCGGCAGAATGAGGGCCTTGGGTGTTTCAAGGAAGGAAATACTATTCACAATACTTAAAGAAGCTTTACTCATTGGTGTCATTGGGTACGGTACTTGGAATTGTAGGCGGTATCTTCTCTGGCTCAGATCCTGGTGCAGCTGAGCACCATCCAATCCATTAACGACCTGTATTTTGCTGTTGTCGGTTCAACAACTGTCCATAGATCTGTTCTCCATCCTGAAAGGATCGGGTTATGGGCCTTGGGGCGACGATGATTGCGGCCTACTGGCCGGCGCGGGAGGCTTCAGAACGCAGAAGTCTCTACGGTCCTGAAACGGTCCTCCAGTGAATCAAAGTAGTCCTGACGGGTGGCTTTTTGCCACTTGCAGGATGTCGATTACTGGTCGGCGGATTAGGCGTGTTGATCCTGTTGATACCCAACGGAGGCATCGCGGCCGGTTATTCCTCATTGCTGTTCATGATCGTTGGATTTTCACTTATCGTGCCTGCGCTGATAGTTGGAATGGCGAAAATATTCAGGCCTTTCTTTGGAGCTGTAAATGGCATGATCGGTAAAATGGCCGTAAGAGGAGTGGTTACGGAATTGAGCAGAACTTCTGTGGCAATAGCCGCATTGGTAGTAGCTGTGGCAGCAACGGTAGGTGTTGGAGTGATGGTAGACAGTTTCAGAACTACGGTCGTTTCGTGGCTGGAATCTCAGCTTCAGGCTGATGTTTACATACAGCCTCCAAGCTCTGTAGCCAGAACAGCAGATTCAGAACTGGCACCGGATCTAATCGAGGTATTAAAAGCAACTGAGGGAGTTGAACGGGCCGGATCTGTGAGAAGCGTGCAGGTTAGAACCAATTACGGTACAGATAACCTGGTGGCTATCGATCATGGTGAAGCGGCCCAGGAAGCTTATCAGCTTAAGTCAGGTGATGAGAATTTCTGGCAACGATATGATTCAGAGTCGATAATTATGGTGTCAGAGGTTTATGCCTATCGTAAGAATGTGGGACTGAATGATACATTGATGATCAACACAGATTCAGGAGACGTCCCATTTGTCATTAAAGCCATCAACTTTGATTATGCATCTGATATTGGTACGATCACAATGAACCGGAATATTTATGACCGATATTTTAATGATGATGCCATTTCAGGGCTTGCACTGTATGCGCAGGATGGAGCAGATCTTGACCAGCTCGTAAACAGACTAAGAGAACGATCAGAAGGGATGCAGGAGGTTTTTATCAGGTCCAACCGCGGACTAAGGGAAGCTTCAATCGAGATATTTGACCGGACGTTTACCGTCACCATTGTACTGAGATTACTGGCAATAATCGTAGCCTTTATGGGTGTGCTAAGTGCATTAATGGCCCTGCAGCTTGAGAGGTCAAGAGAGCTTGCCGTACTTCGCGCAAATGGCATGACACCGGGACAGCTTTGGAATTACGTGATCACCCAAACAGGAGTTATGGGCATCATGGCCGGTATACTATCAGTGCCACTTGGCCTATTGATGGCCTATATCCTTGTGTACGTGATCAATCTGAGATCTTTTGGATGGACCCTTCAGTTTGAAATAACCCCGGAAGTACTCCTGCAGGCAGTTGGTCTGGCTTTTGTTGCCGCACTGCTGGCGGGAATTTATCCCTCAAAGAAAATGGCTGAGGCCAATCCTGCAGACGCGCTCAGAAACGAATAAGAATGTTTAAATCAATATTGAGAAAATGAACAAAAGTATTTGGAGCTTGTTAGTGATCTTGATTGTAGCCCTGGCAGGTTATGGTATTTGGGAGATCACACAGGATGAAGATAAGATCAAGGCCTCCGTTTCCGTTGCAGAAGCAATGGGTGGAGGCAGTGATGAAGGGTATCTGAGAGCGACAGGTCCAAGGGAATTTGTGTTTCCTGATGATCATGGCCCGCATCCGGGATTTAGAACCGAGTGGTGGTATTACACCGGTAATGTATTCACTGAGGACGGACGACAGTTCGGTTACCAGTTCACCATATTCAGAAGCCAGATGACCCCGCCTGATTCCACTGCTTCAGACAAGGCTTTTAGCGAAGATTGGAATACCAATCAGCTGTATCTGGGGCACTTTGCCATTTCTGATGTAGAGAATGAAGATCATGTGTTTGAAGAGAGTACAGTCGTGGTGCAGCGGGTTTGGCAGGTTCTCAGGCAGAACCCCATAGAATTTGGCTGGAAGACTGGGAGATCGAACGGATCGAAACGGCGGCCGGTGATGACAAGAATTTTCCGGTAAGGATCAAAGCCGAAATGGATGACGGAACAGCCCTGGATCTTAATATTACACCGGCCAAACCACTGGTTCTGCAGGGTGAAGATGGCTACGATCCGAAGGGATCTGAGGAGGGAAATGCCTCATACTATCTGGCTTTTACCCGGATGGAAACTGAAGGGACCGTCACTAAAGACGAGGTAGTGCATGATGTGAGTGGCTACAGCTGGATGGATCATGAGTGGAGTACCTCAGCTTTGGATGATGAGCAGGAAGGCTGGGATTGGTTCTCAATACAACTCTCCAATAATTACGAGATCATGTATTATCAGCTGAGGAACTCTGATGGATCGGTAAGTCAATTTACCAATGGATCGATCATAGATCCTGAGGGCAATAAGATCAATTTCAAGCCCGGAGACGTGACACTTGAGGTTCTTGATACCTGGAAAAGTCCACACAGCCGGGCTGAATATCCATCACAATGGAATCTTAGCATTCCGGGGAAAAAGATTGACCTGCGACTTTTAACTATTTTTCCAGATCAGGAAATGGACGTGTCTGTAAGATATTTTGAAGGGGTTTTGAAGATCGAAGGAGAAATGGATGATGAAGTTATAACGGGCAATGGTTTTATTGAAATGACAGGTTACGGGGAGGAAAAGGTGATTCAGGTGCAAGAGTGTAAGTGCTTTTTACTTTTGCATTTCACCTTTCACTAATACCCCTATGTTAATTTTAAGAAAATACGTTGTATAGGTGATCTAAAATGGAGAACTTCAATCCCGCTAAAAAAATAAACAAACGGTAAAAATGGCTGATATAAAAACTATCACAGAGAAAGACTTTGAATTTTTAATTGAACTGGAAGAACTCATCTATGACCGTAAAAAAGAGATGCCGGACGGCTCCTACACGACTTCCATGTTCAAGAAAGGCATTGACAAGATCGCTCAAAAAGTAGGCGAAGAAGCAGTTGAAACCGTGATTGCCTCTAAGAATAAAAAAAATAAAGAGACCATTAATGAATCTGCTGACCTGATCTTCCACCTGATGCTATTATTGGCTGAAAAAGATATTCCCCTGCATAAAGTCATAAAAAAGCTTCGGAAACGACACAGTAAGGGCACACACAAACATATCGGGGAATAGTTATTCGTTAATCATTATTAGTTTGATGGATTATCTCGGGATATAACACCGAATAACTATTTCACAAATAACCATTAACCACATTTTAACAGCTCCCGCCTTCTTTGTATCTTGTTTAATTAAAGTGAGACGCACCCTTATCCTATTCAATTCATGAATAACATTCGAAATTTTTGCATCATTGCCCATATTGACCATGGGAAATCAACCTTAGCAGACCGTCTTCTTCAGTTAACCGGCGCCATCAGCGAACGGGATATGAAAGAGCAGATGCTGGACGATATGGACCTGGAGCGTGAGCGTGGTATTACTATTAAGAGTCACGCCATACGTATGGACTACAAACGTCCGAATGGCGAAGAATATATTTTCAATCTCATTGATACCCCCGGCCACGTTGATTTTGCCTATGAAGTTTCCCGTGCCCTCAAAGCTTGTGAAGGTGCACTTTTAGTTGTAGATGCAGCACAGGGAATTGAAGCTCAAACCATTTCAAATCTGTATCAGGCCATTGAGCAAAACCTGGAGATCATTCCGGTACTGAATAAGATCGATCTTCCCGGAGCTGATCCCGAAGGTATTGGCCAGCAGATCGTGGATCTCATTGGCTGTGACTACGAAGATATCCTGCATGTTTCCGGTAAAACCGGTGAAGGGGTGGATAAATTGCTTGAAGAAATTGTAGAAAAAGTCCCCGGCCCAAAAGGGAAGAAGACAAACCACTGCGCGCACTTATCTTTGATTCTGTCTTCAACACCTATCGTGGTTCAATAGCCTATGTGAGGGTGATGGAAGGGGTGCTCAGGAAAGGTGATCTCTTCAAATTTATGTCAAATCTTGAAGAGTACAATGCCGAAGAGATCGGCTACCTGAAAATGAAGCAGGAGCCCACCAAAGAATTGCACGCCGGGGAAGTGGGATATGTGATTGGAAGTGTGAAATCCCTTCAGGATGTTCGTGTTGGTGATACCATCACCAAAGTAGATAACCCTGCCAAAGAACCGATTCCGGGTTATAAGGAAGTAAAGCCCATGGTATTCAGTGGGATCTTTCCAACCGATTCCGATGATTTTGAAGACCTTCGCGCTGCACTCGAAAAGCTTCAGTTGAATGATGCTTCCCTGACCTACGAACCGGAAACTTCCAAAGCACTTGGTTTTGGATTCCGTGCAGGATTCCTTGGGCTCCTACATATGGAAATTGTACAGGAACGCCTTGATCGTGAATTTGATATCGATATTATCACTACGGTACCTAACGTTCAGTATGAAGTGGAACTGGTAGAGAAAAACAAGAGAATTGAGGTAGATAATCCAAGCCAGATGCCCGGCACCGGTGAGATCGAGGCTATTTACGAGCCCTATATCAAAGCGAGTATCATTACTCCGGCCGACTATATTGGTCCGGTCATGAAATTATGCCAGGAAAGACGCGGTATTTATGTAAATCAGTTATTCATGCAAAATAATCGTGTCGAAATTACGTATGAACTACCAATGGCTGAAGTAGTTTTTGATTTTTATGACCGACTTAAATCCGGAACGCGCGGGTATGCTTCTTTGGATTATGAATTTATTGAATACCGAAAAGGTGATCTCGTTCGTTTAGATATATTGTTGAATGGTGATCAGGTTGATGCACTTTCAAGTATCACCCACCGAGACAAGGCCTATTACCTTGGAAGGAAAGTTTGTGCAAAATTAAAGGAACTTATTCCTCAGCAGCAGTTTGAAGTAGCAGTGCAGGCATCTATCGGAAACCGGATCATTGCCCGCGATACCGTACGTGCCATGCGCAAAGACGTGACTGCCAAATGTTATGGTGGAGATATTTCTCGAAAAAGAAAACTTTTAGAGAAACAAAAGGAAGGAAAAAAACGAATGAAGCAGGTAGGAACCGTGGAAATTCCACAGGAGGCATTCCTTGCTGTACTATCTATGGACGAAGACGACAGGTAAATAACTATGCAAAATTTAATGAAACGCGTATTGTTCTTTTTCATCATGATGGTCATGATCTCAACTGCTGCTCAGGCACAGTTTGAGGAACCGATGATCAAAAAGGTGAGCAACGAAGACAGAGCCAAATTCCAGCAGCAATTTTCTGACATCAAATGGACGGGACAGGGATTCAATTTTAATCAATTGGATCGAATGCCCGCTATTGAGATCCGTGCAGTACTTCAAAGTGCTTATGGTGACCCAACGCAAACTGTTGAAGACATCATCGAAAAAGACGGGTATTTGAGGGATGGAAAATCCATTCAGTTTGAATATTGGTTTATCATTGACGGGTATATACCAATGATGGTCTTAGATCTTGAGGGGCCGTTTGATGATGGATTGGTCTATGTAGGTGCGAGCCGATATGTGGATCTAATGCCTCAGGTCAAACGTACGCTTACTAAAGAACTGAGGGATGCCTCGCCAAAAGAATACGTAGATTATTTTTATTCGCCGGAAAGAAGCCAATGGTATAAAGTATCCTACGTGGCAGGTGAATACAGGAAGGAAGAGATCAAGAAACCTTCACACATTAATACAAAATAAAGCAGAATTTGAAAGACGATAAGACTCCTGAAGGTCAGGATAAAAGCTCATACTGGCAGAAAAAGAAGGCGAAGGTAGAAGAGGAAAATAAGAAGGCAAAATCATGGCTGAGGGAATGGCTGGATGCGATCTTATTTGCATTTATTGCCGCAGCTATTTTGCGAGCCTTTTTGTTTGGTTCCTATAAAATTCCAACCCCGTCCATGGAAAAGACCTTAATGACGGGTGATCTGCTCATTGTTTCAAACATCACCTATGGTCCCAGAACTCCAATGGCACTTTGTATCCCCTTTATTCAGGGTGCCTGTGTACCGGGAGTTAAACTGCCTTGGACCCGCCTGCCCGGTTTCAGGGATGTAGAGCGAAACGATATCTTTGTTTTCAATGTGCCATGGGAAGTAAAACCAGTTTCACAAAAGACAAACTATATAAAACGAGCAGTGGCTCTACCGGGAGATACGATGTCTATCAGGGACAAAGAGTTGTTCATTAACGGTGAACCTGAGGTAGAGCATGAAGGGCTGCAAAAGCACTATGTGCTTAGGATGGATAACCGTATTCGACTAAGCAGTGCCAAGATGGAGTCTGTAGGTGGCGAGCTGATCGGCTATGATAATAACAATACCTACATTGTAAATATGACTGATGAGGTTGCTGAACAGGTCAGTGGCTGGGCTGAGGTAGACACCACATATTTAAATGTATCCCCCGAAAATTCCGTTGACAGAAATTACGTTCAGAGTATGGGTGAATTCTCAAAAGCATTTAATAACCCGGATCAAATGAGAGAGATCGTTGTTCCATTTGAAGGTCAGGAGATCGAACTGAACGATGACAACTGGTTTATATACAAAGATATTATTGAGCGTTACGAGCGTAATGACTTAAGAAGAGAAGGGGATAAAATATTCATAAACGGAGAGGAAACTAACACTTACACCATTCAGCAGAATTACTACTTTGGTATGGGAGATAACCGTGATAACAGTATGGATTCCAGATTTTGGGGATTTGTACCTCAAGACCACCTGATCGGTAAGGCGACTATTGTTTGGTTCTCCATCCGAGATTGGGTGCCAAAATTTGACCGAGTCTTTACGCTGATTGATTAGGAAGTGGTCAGGTCTCAGAATTCAGGATTCGGAACTGATCAACTCCTGAGTTCCGAGTCCTATTTTTTTCAATTCGACTGTCGCAAGCGTTTCGCTTGTGACGAGTTGATTGGAATTAAAACTTTCCTTTGGTCCAAGCGGACACTTAAATCAGGCGCGAAATAAACAACTCCTGAGTTCAGAATTCTGAGTCCTGAATCCTCTAATTCTTCGCCATAGTCTTTCCCTTGGGAGCGCCTTCCCGAATAGCTAGCTGACCACAACCGGCATCAATATCATCACCGCGACTTCGCCGAACAGTAGCTCTTACATCATTCTTGATGAGTTCCCGCATAAAGTCATCCAGTCGTTCTTCACGAGCCCGTTTCAGCTCCACACCGGCTACGTTGTTATACATGATGATGTTAACCTTGCTAGGTACCCATTTAACGATCTTAGCCAGGTCTCGCGCATCCTGAGGACTGTCGTTGAAATTATCAAATAGCAGGTATTCGTAAGTAACCGGCTTATCGGTCGCTCTGTGGTAGTATTTCACAGCTTCCTCCAAACTTTCCAGATTCATGGAGCTGTTGATAGGCATGATCTCGTCACGTTTTACATCAGTAGGGGCGTGAAGTGAGATCGCAAGGTTGAATTCTTCCTGATCATCGGCCAGTTTCTTGATCTGTTTGGTAAGCCCAACCGTTGACACTGTAACTCGTTTTGGTGAAAGCTCAATACTCAACGGGTCAGAAATGATATGCGCTGAATTTACAATGGCCTTATAATTATGAAGGGGTTCACCCATCCCCATGTAAACAACGTTGGTGATCTTCTTGCCATACTTTTCTTCGGCCAGATCGTTAATGTACTGAACCTGATCCACGATCTCGCCGTGTGTCAGATTTCGGAATAAACCCATTTTACCGGTGGCACAAAAGGCACATCCGAAAACACAGCCAACCTGAGAGGATACACAAACGGTCAAACGACGTGCCGCACCATCCGCAAAGAAATCAGGTATGAGCACAGCTTCCACCTTGTAGTCTTTTCCTTCATCGGTAAGCTGAAACAAGAATTTGATGGTGCTATCCTTTGATTCCTGCTGTTGTACAGGCTTGATCCGGTTAACGGTGGCGATCTCACGTAATTTATCCCTGAGATCTTTGGAAAGGTTGGTCATATCCTCAAAATCAGAGACTCCTTTTTGGTATAACCATTGGAAGATCTGATCGGAGCGAAAGCTTTGCAGTCCAAGTTCTGAACAAAAGTGACTCAGTTCGTCTTTGGTAAGGGCTTTTAGGTCGGTTTTTTTGGTAGTGTCAGTAATAGTCATAGACTCAAAAGATACAGATAAATCCCCCGAACTTCGACCTGCGCAAGTATTGGATTTACTGTCTGATTGATCTCCGATCAATTTCTGCTATTGCGCCTCTTTCTATCGTCATCCTGTTGAGCATGCTTTTGCATAAACTCTTTGAACCGTTCTGCCTGTTCATCATTCAGGATTTCGCGGATGTCTTGCATGTGTATGTAGAGAGATTCTTCTATCTCAGCATAGCCCTGGGTTAGAACGTTTACGAGAGAGTCACGCATTTCAGGATCATGAGAGTCGTTCATGAGAATGTAGTTCAGATAAGAACGCCGGGTTTCATCAAGTTCATTTTTAACAGCTCGAATCTCTCCAAAATGTTCGCGTCTCAAAGCAGTGACCTGCTCAGATTGTTCATCAGTCAATCCTAATTCCTTTTTCATGAACTGCTGAGAGCTGTTTCTGTCACGGTCGTCATCACGATATTTGTGCCAATCGCTGCCATCATTATGATCCATCCATACAGAGAGTAGTATGATGGCATTTAACAGCACCATGACAATCAATCCCGACAGCGCCCATTTATATTTTTTTGATGTTTCCATGTTATTCTTGCTCAAGATTATCGTAATACCCTAAATCCAGCACCTGATAACTGGCGGTAAATTCCTCAGCCCAGTTTTCTGTAGTGGCTTCAGCTTCAGCGGTGTCAGTAGTTACCGGTTGGAATTGAATGAGGGAGATCAGATTCAGCGATACCATGATCAACACTGCTGCAACGGCAAGTTTAAAGCCGAACTCGGTTTTACCGGATAGTTGGTAGCCTTTTTCCTTCCTGTTTTCAAGCTTAGCTGTCAGGCGGCTGTAGAAGAACGCATCGGTCTTTGCAGGCTCGATGTTATCCAACGACCTTAGTGTTTTATCCACTTCCTCATGTATGTTCTTTCGCTTTTTCATGATCAATCTATTTCATTTTGTTGGTAATAGGAGTGAAGTTGTTTCTTCAGGTTTTCCTTGGCCCGGTGAATCAAGGATTCGACTGCGGGCAAGCTGCTTTCCATAACATCAGCCACTTCCTGATAACTCAGGCCTTCCACTTTTTGAAGGGTGAAGGCTACCTTTTGCTTTTCAGTCAGTTTGTCAATTTCATTAAATAGGACCTTAGCCCGTTCTTTGTTTTCAAGTTCTATACCGGGATGCATAAACTCCGTTTCATCCACGTTATCATCCGGTTCGTTGAACATGGTATTTAAAGCCTGGAAAAATCCGGATCGCTTTTTTCGTTTTCGATACCGTATTAGCTCCAACGACTTTGTAACGGCTATACGGTAGACCCACGTAGACAGAGACGCATCCTCCCTGAAATCACTGATTGAATCAAACACTTCAATAAATACTTCCTGTGAAACATCTTCAGCATCTTGAGGATTTCGTAAAAATCCCATGCATGTGTTATAAACCCGATCTTTGTGATCGTTCACCAACTTCCGAAAAGCGGATTCACTTCCCTGAATGAGCTGTTCTATAAAAGCCGATTCTTCGATTCTTTCAGTGACTTTATAAGTTGCGCTTAATTTTGTTACTGGCATTATAAGAACCGGATAACATTAATGAAATGCAGGAAGGTAATTCCCTGCATCTCGGATAAATGATCAGAATGATCGCCCTTTTCTGTTTTTGGGACTCATTCGCGAGCCTTGTTGTTTTGATCCGCGTAACTGGGTCATGGTATCAAATTTAATCTGCTGTTCTTCAGTTAAAACTTCTCGCACTTGCTGTTGGCGCGCAGTTCTCATGGTCATCATAGCGGTTCTGAGTTCTCCGATCTCTTCAATAAGTGCATTTACTGCGGCTTCATCATAGTCATCAGACATTCTGAGTGTACGCAGTTGTGCATTTTTTTCCTGCATGTTATTTCTGAGCGGGATCATTCCTTTTTGGCCATTCAGGTGGATCTCTTCAACCTTTGCTGTTTGTTCGTCAGTTAGATTCAACTGAGTCATCATGCGCTGCATATTTTGGCCTTGTCTGTCAGCGCGATTCATCATTTGTCCCTGGCAATCACCTTTAGCCTTGTTCTGCATTTTGTTTCGCTGCTGGGCTGAAACGTCAACAGTCAGAGCAACCAGTAAAGCTGATAAAACGGATATTTTGATAATGTTTTTCATGGATGTATTCCCTATCTAATTTGTGTTCATTTAATTAGATGCCGGAAGTGAAATAAACCTTCGGTCCAAAAAATTTCAGCAGTCAGAAATAGATGACCCGCCGTTCAGTTCATCTTTCAAAGAATTCCAGTCAGGTAAGTATTGACTCATGAAAGCATAGAAGCGTTTGCTGTGCAAGCGCTCCAATAAATGCACCATCTCATGCACCACTACATATTCCAGTAATTCGGGGCGTTTTTTAGCCAGTTCAAGATTCAGCCAGATTCGACGGTCTCGTATGTTGCAGGTTCCCCAGCGCGTTTTCATCCGCTTCACTCCGAACTCTTTTACTGATACGCCCATCTCAGGCTCCCACTTTGCGATGAGTTGGGGAATAGCGCCCTTCAATTGATTGCGGTACCATTCATTCAAAATCTGCTCTCTTTTCGGTGATTCTGAATCGGGTCTGACCTGCAAGATCAATTTTTTGTCGCTATTCAGTAAAACTTTTGGAGCCTGCCTTTTTTCGATGACGTTAATTGTGTAGGGTTCACCCCAGACAAAGTGCGTCTCTCCTGTAGAATATTTTAGTTTGGATATACTCTTTTTAGCAGGTGTTCTGTTAAGGTGTTTTCTGATCCAGGGTAATTTGCTCTCTATAAATTTAAGAACCAAAGCTTTTGGTGCTCGCTTTGGAACTGAAACCTTCACCTCTTTTTTAGAAGGATAAACGCGTAAATTCAGATTCTTTACGTTCTTCCTTAAGACCATGACCTCTAAACCGGATATATGTAATAGGTGCTGACTGAAAACCTTCCTTTTTCCCATTGTTCAAACAATCTCAGTTTTTATAGTATACTTCAGCAGCTTTGAGTAATACTTCACCGTTTATTCGTTCTTTGTAATCAGGATTCACGTAATTGAATTTAATAATCCCGTCTGTGTTAAGAATATAAACTGAAGGTACCGGTAACAGGTGATGATTGTATCCGGAATCTCCTTCCAAATCGAGTCCGATCGATTTATATTGGTCAACGGTTTCCTGATCTACCTTAAAAGCTATTCCAAATGCTTTGGAAGCATTCATCGGACTGTCAGATAATAAAGTGTAGCCCAATTCACTGTTATTCAGGGTAGACCTCAGCTTCTCAGGCCTGTCGGGACTAATTGCGAGTAACTGATATCCAATTTCGTAAAGCCGGTCTTCGATCTTATGCAGGTCTGAAAGCTGCTGATTACAATAGGGGCACCAACCTCCGCGGTAAAAGACTAAAATCGAAGGTTGTCGGGAAACCAATTCTTTTAAGCGTACGGTTTCTCCCTCAATATTCTTCAATTCAACATCTGGTATTTCAGAGCTAATGAGTATAGGGCTGACTTTCTCTGATGTTTGGGCATAACTCTGGCCAAAGGCTACGCTGAAAAAACACAAAGAAACTAAAACTCCGGTAAACAAAAGAGAGAAAGATCGATACATCGAAAGCAGGTAATTAATTGATAGTTGGTTAGTGAGTTATCCATGGAACTAATTTTCAGTACTCATCTTACATAGTAGCACATAATTAGAACAGATAATATACTACTATCTATGCAGACCGAAAACATTTACGAACTGATCAGCGGAAAACTGGGAAACGAAGAATCGATCTGGCTTGTGGTGTTTTCTATGATGATGATCTCGAATAAGCACGGAAGATCGCGGTAGGGACACTCTCAGCACTTGATCTGCGTTACGAATCTAAAGAGGTAGAATTTTACTATAATGAATTTGGCGAAAGCTCTATTAATTTCTCTATTCGGTTCTGGATCGATTTCTACCGTCAGCCTGACTACTGGGAGCTCAAAGTGAAACCATTATGGCCATCAAAAAAGCTTATGATGAGAACGATATTATGATTCCATTTCCAATTCGGACCTTGGACTTCGGTATCAGGGGAGGGGAGAAACTGAGTACGATGATGAATTGCACGCTCTCTTCCAAGAATTGATCAGAATCTTGGGTTTACGACATTGTTATAGATGGAACCAAAGTTGAATTCAAATCCGATAGAACCTCCATAATTATAAGAAGTAGCCTGCTGTTTCAAGTTAAGCAGTCGTTCTTCTTCAGTCAGTTTTCCGGCAGGCAGGCTTATCTGATCGTTGATGAGTGAATATCTTCCTGAAAAGAATACCGAAAGTCCTTTCACGATCCGCATATTTAATCTGAAGCCAAGGTTTAGACGGTTCTTGCTGAAGTCGTGCATATACGCACCGGCATCAGCCCATCCATAAACTCCGCCCCATGGTTGGGTGAAATCGGCACGGAAGGTCAGTTCGTTTCTCCAGAGGAATTCCTCTTCAACGTTTAGGATAGTGGTTTCAGAATAGTTGTAGTGTGAACCAAGAACGCCATATCTCAGAGTGACTTCGCGTTTGTTGAATTCATTATATGGGAAAAGGCTGTACTCAATAGATGGTGTAGCCCCAATACTAAGGTCAATATTGTTTTGGGTTGATGACCTGACCCGCGAGTACCCTCCAACGGTCCAGTGGTCACTCAGGCTCTTAGCAATCAGTGAGGTAAAGTTTTGGTTCTCGGTAGTAAATATATCCGTGCTGGTAGTACCATCATCCTCTTCAGTTCTGAATGTTCTGCGATCATAGTTTTGCCGGTATGAAAAGTCGATCTTCCAGTCATCTGTAATTCGACGAGCATCAAAATTACCACCCAGCCTGAAATTACCACGGGACTGTTCTCCGCTGAAGCTGGTGCTTAGTCCAATTCCAAAGGTCCAGCTATTCCAAGGGTCATTTATTTCAAGATTTTCTTCCTCTTCAGATATGGTTCCTGTAAAACTGACTTGCAGATCTGAAAATACACCACGATTTCTAAGAAAATGGATCAAACCTAACTCAACATGGTTTACAAGACGGCGTCTCATCATATCGTTGGTGTCAGATTGGGGACTGATGAAAACGATGGTATGGTCCTCATCGGGAGAATGTCCGGGCGCCATAAAATTAAGTGTATGTTCCCAACCGCCACTGCCGGTTTGTTGAAGGGTTACCAGCAGATGAACCTCGGCCACATCCTGATCTCTGACAAAATTGACGTAATTAATTTCGGATCGTATAAAACTACTGCTGCAGCCCCTACAGTCCAGATATACATTTATGGTCTGTCTGGTTCTGCGATCAGTATCTTGGGCTAAAGCAAATGTAGGTAGTAAGAACAGGAAAAGTAATAGTAGTGAAAGTAACTTAAATAGGTTATTCAATGATCTGTAAATGGAGCATTA
>JAXHNH010000009.1:0-77645 GCA_034520725.1 Gracilimonas sp.
TGCCACAAGCGGTAGAGTAGGTCGTCGCCTTCTTCCTTTTATTATATGAGCCTCTTTATTTTATATAAAGAGGCTTTTATTTTATCCAGACGTGTTGAAAGGTCGATATGTTGTATGTTTATACATCACGTATTGACTGGTGTACGAGGTCAAAGTGAGGCTTGATAAGCCGGAAGGCTATATCGTAAAAAAGGATTGCCCGTACACATTTTATTTCTCAGGAGTCTGGACAGTACTTTAGGCCGCCGACAGGTGAGCAAGGATAAGACAAAAGGGTAGACGAAGGAGAAATAGTCAATGCACTACCGACAACCTAACCTTCTTCGTTATGGAACTTCGCAAACAGGCCATTGGCATCGATATTTCTAAACAAACCTTCACCGCTTGTCTGGGCAGCTTATCCCAGGATAGCTCTATTCAACTTAGCCCGGTACAGACGTTTGACAACTCTAAAAGCGGATTTAACCGATTACTTCGCTGGGCCAGGCCTATGATCGAGACGGACACTCCCGTGGTGTTTCTGATGGAATCAACCGGTGTGTATTATCAACACCTGGCTCATCATCTTCACCGAATAGGAAAGGCCGTGCATGTGGTTTTGCCCAACACGAGTGCTCATTACGGGAAGAGTCTGAATGTCAAAACAAAGACTGATGCGGTTGATGCGCAGGTATTAGCCCGATTTGGATTAGAACGCAGCCACAAACTATGGCGGCCTCCATCGCCCGTTCTCGCTGAGTTACGCAATCTGACGCGCTACTATGTGCAGCTGCAGGAGCAAAAGACCACCGTGAACAACATGGTGCAAAGCAAACAGGCTGCTCATCATGTGCAACCGTTTATTATCAGCAGCAATAAGCAGCTGGTTCGTCAGATCGACCGGCAAATCGAGCGATGTAAGCAGCAGATCGAACAGCTTATTGCCAGTGATCAGGCCTTGTCAGAGCGTGTAGACCAGCTGAGCAGTATTAAAGGAGTTGGGCGGTTAACGGTGGCGGTGATATTGGGCGAAACCCGGATGTTTGAAGGGATTGAAAATATACGCCAATTAGCCAGTTATGCCGGATATGATGTGGTGGAGCGCGAGTCGGGAACATCGGTAAAGGGTAAGACACGGATCTCGAAAAAAGGGAATCGCTATATTCGCAATGCCTTGTATTTTCCCGCCATGGTAGCCTGCCGGTTCAATCCGGACCTGAAGGAGTTTTACCAACGGGTCATTCAAAATAAACCTTCAAAAATGATTGGTCAGGTAGCTGTACAGCGTAAGCTGCTAGTACTTATGTACAGCCTATACAAAAATGGAACCCGTTACCAACAGGGCTATAACAACGTAGCCCCAACGCAAAGCATCGAGGCTACACAAGATAGTACGGGCTAAAGCACGTACTTCTTAAAGGAAACAGAATATAAATATTCTGTTCATATTTTACTTGTTATTCAATACAGTACCTTTTTTTATTTTTATGCTACTCGATGTTTTACTTTTTGTTATGTTCTGTATGAATTCATCAAATAAGCTTATCTATTTCTTTTGATAAAGCATCTTGTATTAATACTATCAGCTTTTATTATATCAACACAGCTTTTGTCAGCTCAAAAAAGTAATACCTGGCAATTTTATCCTTCATTCTATTCCGTTAATTCACTGTCTGCTGTTGATAATGAAGCTGTTATAACAACTGGTGGTGGGATCATCATTAGAAGCAATGATGAAATACAAACATTGGGTATAGCTGATGGATTGTATATCAATGAAGCACTAGCTGCATTGTTAGATATAGAAAGAGACCTGATTTATACAGGATATGCAGACGGCACCATAGATGTCATAGACAATCGGGATCAAACGATTAGAAGATTGGATGATATCAGAAGAGTAGAGCGTTTTGATTCTAAAAGTATAAACTCTTTTAAGTTATACGATAATAGTTTATTGGTAGGAACTGATTTCGGAATAGTTGAATACGATCTTAATTCATTTTTGGTTAAGAATAGTTATTTCAGGTTTGGTAGTTTACCATCAGGTATTGGAGTAAATGATCTGATGGTGCATAACGATTCATTATATGTTACAACCACTCAGGGTGTAGCTATAGCAGCCATAAATGATGAATTGAATAATAACAGCGTTTGGACCACTTACAATGAAAGTAATGGGCTGAATTCATCTGTAAGTGATAAGATCGTTACATTCACTGATTCTGTTTACGTATTAAATAATCGGAATATTAGTGCCTATAGAAATGGTAATTGGGGAAATTCATTTCCCGAAATTAACGATGAAATCATTGATCTAAGCGTTTCATCAAATCAACAGTATATTGCTATTTTATCAGAAAGTAGTGTTTATGTTTTCAATCAAAATTATGTAGTTGAGGTTTTTGATGTAACTGAAATAAATGGAAAAAATACAGTTGGAATTACAACTGATAAAATAATTATTGGAACAGAATATACCGGTATCTATTATTTAGACCGCCAGAATAATGATCTTAGTCGGATCCTGCCAGAAGGACCTCAATTCAATTATTTAAATAAATTGCTTATTGATAGTGAAGTATTTAGTGGGAACTTCAACTTCAGAGTTTCCGGGATTTGATCCACTTAATCCATTTCGGGGATATTCCATATATGATGGAAATAAATGGGAAAACTATAATAGGTTATATAACCAAGAGTTATCAGGGGTAGAAACTGTTTACTCAGTGGGGCAGACATCCGAGGCATATTATTTAGGAAGTTGGGGTGATGGAGTGATCAGGCAAAGTAAATCAGATAATGAAATAGAGGTATTTAATTTCACCAATTCTAATCTAACAGGTATAAACTCTGACGAAAATTTTGTGGTTATTTCAGGTTTGAGCAATGATTCTGCAGAGAATATATGGGCTGTTAGTTATTTATCTCAATATCCCCTTAATGTTATGCAAGATGGAAGTAATGAGTGGCAAACTTTTGGGAATGTGACCGGTTCTGATAATTATTACAATCTGTTTATCGATTCAAACGATCAAAAATGGATCTCCCTGATCACAAATACCAATACCGGATTGGGTTTATTAGTGCTTGATACAAATGACATAGGCGCACAAATTGATGATGAATATGTAAAACTCACGGAAAATCCTGAAACGGGAAATTTACCTCACCCAAAAGTTAACGCAATAGTTGAAGACAAAGATGGTGAAGTATGGATTGGGACAGACAGGGGTTTAGCTCGTTTTATTTTTCCGGAGTTTGTTATCAATGGCTCTGTTAATGAAAGACAAGCTCAGTGGTTGATTAACGAGGATACGACAGCTGTATCGAGATTTTTGTTAAGGGACCTGAATGTTTCGGCACTGGCAGTAAACTCAGCCAACCAAAAATGGGTTGGTAGTACAAATCAAGGTATTTGGTTGTTGAATGTAGAAGGGAGTAAAATCCTTAAAAGGTTTACATCCGAAAACAGTAATTTGATTTCAAATAACATCAACGATATTAAAATCAAAGAGCAAACGGGAGAAGTGTTTATTTCAACTGATCTGGGATTGGTGAGTTATCAGGATGTTCCAAAAGTTGCAGTAAATTCAATGAATTCGTTGAAGGTGTATCCTAATCCATTTAGATACTCAGATCATGATCAAATTCTAATAGAAGGGCTATCGGAAGAAACATCTATTAAGATATTAGGCATTGACGGATTTGTTGTAAATTCGATAGAAACCAGAGGTGGAAGAGTGAATTGGAACGGACGTGATTTTAATGGAAATAAATTGGGTACGGGTGTCTATTATGTAGTGGCAAGTTCAGCAAGTGGTGGTGAAAAAGGAATCGGAAAAGTTGTGATAGTGAATTGATGTCCGAAAAGTCAGTCCCTGATATATCCATCATCATCGTCAATTACAAAGTTAAGGAATACGTTAAAGACCTTTTGAGATCGATTGAAAAGGCTAAACATAATTTCAAGCTGGAAATATTTGTGATCGACAACGATTCTGGTGATAACTCTATTAGTTATCTTAAAGAATTCTTTCCAAACATTAATTATATAGATAACGACATAAATATTGGTTTCGGGAGGGCAAATAATCAGGCTATCAGGGAAGCCAAAGGGGAGTATACATTCATTATTAATCCTGACACCATTATTAGCGATGATATACTTACAATTCTGACAGACCATTTAGAAAATAATCCAAAGTGTGGAGCTGCCGGTGTAAAGATTGTCAATCCGGATGGTACATATGCACCTGAATCCAAAAGATCAGTACCGACGATATGGTCTTCATTTTGCAAAATGTTTTCTCTTCATGAGATATTCCCAAATAAAAAATTCTTTAACCAATATTATTTAAACTGGTTAGACGAAGATGAAATTAATGAAGTTCCGGTTCTTTCAGGCTCCTGTATGTTTTGGAGAACAGATCTTCTTAAAGATTTGGGTGGATTTGATGAACGTTTCTTTATGTATGGGGAAGATATTGATCTTTGTTATAGGGTTCAGAATACAGAATACCATATCGATTATGTGCCAGAAACCAGCATTATTCATTACAAGGGTGAAAGTACCAAGAAAGGAGACCTGAGATATAATTGGATCTTTAATAAGGCTCTTTATCAGTTTTATGATAAACATTACAGTACCAAATACAGCCTGTTCTTTAAAGGTTTCATTTATCTTGCGATCTGGGTAAAAACAATTTCCTCAGAAATAACAGGTGTATTTAAGAGAGGAGAACAACTGTCACGCTAAAACGAAAGTCATTAGATCTTTCGCTCAAGTTGTTCAACCATACCCGGATACCATTCTGCAAATGTATCATCAGCTATTCGGCGTCGAACCTCTTCCATTAACCATAAATAGAAGGTTAGGTTGTGTACTGAAGCCAACACCAGGCCAAAGATCTCATTATTACGGATGAGATGGTGGATATATGCCATTGTATACTTACTGCATAGGTCTGAGGGGAAATCAGCATCCAGAAACTCATGATGATCTTTCCATTGAGCATTACGAATGTTTACTCTCCCGTGACGGGTAAATATGGTTCCATTTCTGGCATTTCTTGTTGGCATCACACAGTCAAACATATCCACGCCGCGGGCAACTCCTTCCAGCAAATTAGCAGGGGTCCCAACTCCCATCAGGTATCTTGCTTTATCCTTTGGAAGGTAATCGGTATTAAGGTCGGTAAATTCATACATGAGATCTATCGGCTCACCAACACTTAACCCACCAATTGCGATACCTTCAAAATCCTGGTCTGCCATGAACTTTGATGACTCTATCCTGAGATCTTTATAAGTTCCTCCTTGAACAATACCAAATTGTGCCTGTTTGTGACCATATAAAGGCTGGCTTTCAAGAAAAGCTTTTCTGCCTCGTTTTGCCCATCTATGGGTGAGTTCCATAGAGTTTTTGGCATATTCGAAAGAACTTGGATATGGTGGGCATTCATCCAATAACATCATAATGTCTGAACCAAGAATACGCTGGGTTTCTACTACATTTTCAGGGGTGAATGAATGGGATGAACCATCAATGTGACTTTGAAAGTGAGCGCCCTCTTCATCAAGATCCCGAATATCTGACAAGGAAAATATCTGATAACCGCCGGAATCTGTTAAGATCGGTTTCTCCCATTTCATAAAATTATGCAATCCACCTGCTTTTTTAATGATATCACAACCGGGGCGTAAGTACAGGTGATATGTATTACCAAGTATGATCTGGGCTTTAACTTCATCAACCAAAGTTTGCTGAGAAACACCCTTTACAGTACCTAATGTGCCAACTGGCATAAAGATCGGCGTTTCAATGGTGCCATGATCTGTTTCTAGTTTACCTAATCGTGCCTTTGTTGAAGATGTAGTTTTCTTAAGTGTATACAAACTAGTTTTAATTGAGTTTCAGGAAGTTATGCAGCCTATTTAAAATTCCGTATTTTAAACTTTTTCAATCTTGAGGCCAAGACTAAAAGTTAATGTTAAAGTTAAGAAGATATCGGGAAGTAATTTTTACCGGGATACTCGATTTTATAATCGTTTTAGCAGGGTGGTTTATTTTTCATTCCTACTCTGAAGTGATCTGGGAGTATCAGCTTTTTGATATAGAACCATACATTGTATCCAATGGCTTTTTTTACAGCTTTTTTTGGTTGGCTTTATTTGTGGTTACCGGCGTTTATAAAAAACTTTATCTGGTTTCAAGGCTGGATGAGTTTATACGAATAGCTAAAGCGAGTTTTATTGGAGTATTGGTTCTTTTCTTTATTTCTGGAAATGAGCAACAAAACACCTGGGAAGTACAACGCCAAGCTGTATTTCTTTACGGTCTTACAGTTTTTGTATTTATGGCTGTCAACAGGTTTATCATTCGAACCATACAAAAGTATTTTGCACAAAAGGGTAAAGGATTACACAGAGCAATAATTGTAGGTGCCGGAAGGTCAGCTAAAGTTGCCTACGAAGATCTGAACAGAAACAAGATATTGGGAATGGAGGTTTTGGGTTTTGTGAGTTTAAACGGACATGACCCGGACCCATCTATAGGGATTGAAAAGGATAAAATTCTTGGAAATATTGATGATATAGAACAAATTATCAATGACTGGCAGGTTCAGGATATTATGGTTGCTTTGGATCCTGAGCACAGAGAAAAACTTGTTAATATTATTGCAAAAACAGATTCACCTGAAATTTCTCTAAAACTGCTGCCTGATTTTCATCAAGTAGTGAGTGGGTTGAGTAAAACAAATCAAATCTTCGGCATGCCATTGATCGAAGTCTCACCAGAACCCATGCAACTTTGGGAGCAAGTAGCAAAAAGGTCTATCGATGTTATTATGTCGATCACCGTACTAACATTAACTTTTCCTTTTTTACTGATCATCGTCCTGTTAATTCGTCTTACATCCGATGGACAAGCGATCTATAAACAAACCAGAGTTGGGAGAAATGGAAAGCCTTTTACCATGTATAAGTTCAGGACCATGCAGGATAACGCTGAAAAGAATTCCGGTCCTCAGTGGGCATCAAAAGATGACCCCAGAGTTACACCTATAGGAAAATTGCTTAGAAGACTTAGAATTGATGAAATCCCACAATTTATAAACGTGCTAAAAGGGGATATGAGTTTAGTAGGTCCCAGACCTGAAAGACCTCATTTTGTGGAGCAATTTTCTATTGAGGTTCCCTTATATTCCCGCCGTCTAAGAGTTCGCCCCGGCATAACAGGCTGGGCTCAGGTGAAATGGAAATATGATGCCAGTATGGATGATGTCCGTGAAAAAACCAAATACGACCTGTTTTATATTGAAAATGCATCGCTAAAAATGGATGCCAAGATCTTGATCAATACCATAATGACCGTCATTAAAGGAAGGGGACAGTAAATTATGAAAAATGATTCACTTATTATTGTCCCCACATATAATGAGTCTCATAATATTGAGCGTTTAATTGACCGCTTGATGGATTTAGAAACTAAAGTTGACGTCCTCGTTATTGATGATGGGTCTCCGGACGGAACCGCTGATTTTGTTCGTAAATCGATTAGTAAGTACCCTGATCGGATACGAATGATCGAAAGAGAAGGTAAACTTGGTCTTGGGACTGCTTATGTAAGGGGCTTTAATTACGCACTCAGTGAAGGTTACACATACATTTGTGAGATGGATGCGGATTTTTCGCACGATCCCGACGATGTAGACAAACTTATTGACGAGGTTCGATCTGGCAATACAGATGTTGCAGTGGGTTCCAGGTATTCTAACGGGATCAGTATTATAAACTGGCCACTCAGCAGACTGATACTATCATATGGGGCTAACATTTATGCGAGAACTATAACTGGCTTGCCGATCTTTGATACTACTGCCGGTTTTAAATGTATTCACCGAAAAGTTCTTGAAGAGATCTCCATCGATCGAATCAAATCGAATGGATATGCATTTCAAATAGAACTACACTTCAGAGCCTGGAAAGCCGGCTTTAAACTGAAAGAGGTTTCCATTGTATTCAGAGAGCGCGAGGAAGGTGTCTCAAAAATGTCCAAAGCCATTGTAAGAGAAGCAATCTGGAGAGTGTGGTCTTTGAAATTTAAAAGTATTTTCGGAACACTTTGATCAATTCTGAATTCTTACCTCTACAGAAGATTGCGTATATTAACAGAGATTAATCCTAAAAAGCAGCTATGCAATATTTAGAATTTGAACAACCCATTGCTGAACTTGAGAACAAGATAGAAGAGTTAAAAAAACTCTCTAACGTAAGTGATGGCGTACTTGATAAAGAAATTGAAAGTCTCAATAAGAGGGTGTCCAAACTCCGGTCATCTATCTTCGAGAATCTAACCAGATGGCAACGTGTGCAGTTGGCCCGTCATCCGGAACGTCCATATACACTGGATTACATCTACAAGATGACTGAAAATTTTGTAGAACTTCATGGTGATCGATACCACTCTGATGATAAAGCAATTGTAGGCGGTTTTGCTACGATCGACGGACAGTCGGTGATGGTCATTGGTCATCAAAAAGGACGTGATACCACCAGCCGAAAATACCGCAACTTTGGAATGGCTAATCCTGAAGGTTACCGGAAAGCCTACCGTTTGATGAAGCTGGCTGAAAAATTTGATATACCTATCATAACTCTCCTTGACACTCCGGGTGCTTTTCCTGGACTGGAAGCGGAGGAACGGGGCCAAGCTGAAGCTATTGCCAAAAACCTGAAAATGATGGCTATGCTAAAAGTGCCTTTCATAACCGTTGTAATTGGTGAAGGCGCCAGTGGTGGAGCTATTGGTATTGGCATGGGTAATGAGGTGTACATGATGGAAAATACATGGTACTCAGTGATCTCTCCTGAATCTTGCTCATCTATTCTATGGAAAACATGGGATTATAAAGAGCAGGCTGCTGCCGTACTCAAATTAACGGCTCCCGATCTAAAAGAAATGAAAGTTATTGATGGGGTAATTCCTGAACCTCTTGGTGGGGCACATCGTGATCACGATGCTGCTGCGAATGAAGTGAAGAAACAGATATTGACAAGCCTCAAACGATTAAAAAAACTGAAGCCGGAAAAGCTCATCGAGCAGCGTATTGAGAAATATGCGAGTATGGGTGAGTGGAAAACAGTGAAGTGATCGCGTGAATTTTCCTGATAAGTCCCCCATCATTGAATACACCCACGAGCTTAGAAGCCGTTATGGTGAAACTGACAGAATGGGATACGTATATTACGGCCGATATCTGGAGTATTTTGAAGTTGCACGTACTGAAATGATCCGTTCTTACGGTCTTTCGTATCGGGAAATGGAAGAATCCGGGGTTATGCTTCCTGTTATTCACACAGAAATTGAGTACAAGATCCCGATCCTATACGATGAGAAGATGCGGATAAAAGTAATGGTGTTTGATACACCGGCAGTCCGGCTTCAAACATTTTATGAGGTAACCACTTTGGGATCTGATAATGTGCATATTTACGGAGAAGTGTCCCTGTGTTTCATGGATGCTGAAACCCGTCGCCCTTGCAGGGCCCCTGAAAGCTTTATTAACAGTATCACATAATAAAATTGACTGTGAATAAAACTCAGATCCATAACAGAGGACTCTATTTTTCTGTTGCTGGCGCATCTGTAATATTATTTGTTTTGGCACTTGGACCGGGACTCTTTGGAAGCACAAATACTCATCTTTTGAGTTGGCAGTATGAAGGTTTTGATCTTTTATGCCATCAAATTCCCAGCCGGTCTTATCATCTTTCAGGAATTTCAATGGCAGTCTGTAGCCGGTGCATAGGTATTTATGGGGCAATTATGGGGGGATGGTTGGCTCTTCCTATCCTTTCAAAAATGAAAATTACCCATAAAAGTAAAATAGGGTGGTTAATTGGACTGATTATTTTAAATTTGGCCGATGTATTCGGTAACTTTTTCGACATGTGGTCGAATACTCTAAATACCAGATTTGCATTAGGAGCTATGCTGGGATTATCAGTTGCTATGCTATTTAACAATGATTTTTTCCCAAAAAAATAAACGGATAAGACATGGAAAATGAACAAATAGTGCCAAATTACTGGAATTCGGTTTTAATAGGCGCTCTGACAGTGGCTTTGATAACGGGTGGTCTCGGAATTATTCTTATGTATTACGTTGCCGGGGCAGAACCTTCAATGACACTTATGGTGGTATCGGGACTGACGCTTCCGTTGACTTGTCTTTTTGGACTGGTGGGTGGAATAATTGCCACAAGACATTATGCTAAAACTTTTGACATAACCTTTTCAATAGGGCAAGGAGCCTTGATTGGTCTACTGACAGGAGCAATAGCTGCCATATTTGCTACGCTTATAAGTCAGCTTTGGATGATGATCGATCCCGCTTTGATGGAGAACTTTTACGATAATATGATCTATTCAATGGAACAGATCGGTATGCCACAGGCACAGCTAAATGATACTATCGACACTATGCAGCAAACCAGAGAGCAGCAACAATCTTTAAGTGGAATTGCCTTAGGTTTGTTGACAAATGCTGTGATACTTGGAATTGTAAACGCAATCACGGGAATGGTCGGGGCGAAAATATTTGCCTCCGAGGAATAAATAAATTTGATGGAACAAAATTTAAATTCAAATTCGGATAATCAGGAAAATTCAGAGATCCAACAAAACATACCTTGGGTAGAACGTAACGGTTTTGCCCATTGGGCGGTGGCTTTAGGGTGGGTTCTTATCGCCCTTATTGCCTTTAATATTGTAGGTGCTATTGTTGGTGTGGCAGGAATATTACTTACTTCAGATAATCTGGATCCTGAAGCCATGATGCAGGATCTAACATCCAACTTTGATATTCTTTTTCTGGCGAATTCGTCCGGTCAGATCCTGATCATGGCGTTAGCTACTATGCTGCTGGTTAAATTACATGCTGTAAAAGGGGAAAGAAAGGAATTTCTCCGGTTAAAGTTATCGGCCAATGTATGGCATGTTACACTTGTCGGGGCAATGCTATTTGTTGTGGCTCAACCCACTATACTATTCTTAGGGTGGCTGAACTCGTTCGTACCGGTTCCGGATGTTATGGCAGAAATGCAGGAAACTATGGCTGAAATGATCACCACATTTCTGAAATCAGATAATGCTTTGGTTCTTGGCGTTATTCACATTGGTGTTGTTCCTGCGATCTGTGAAGAGATCATGTATCGTGGATATGTGCAGCGAGCATTGGAAAAGAGCTGGGGAATAATCGCAGCCATTTTGATCTCCGGAGCTTTATTTGGAGCCTATCATCTGCAAATTTCTAATTTTATTCCCCTTGCAACATTGGGTGTATTTCTGGCTTATCTGACCTATGTATCCGATAGTTTGATACCGGCCATGGTGGCTCATTTTGTAAATAACGGTGGACAGGTGATAGCCAGCAATTATTATCCCGAAATGTTGGATCAGAAAGTCTCTCCTGAAATGGAAATTCCGATCTTTTTGGTGCTGATAAGTGTAGTAGGGACGACATTTTTATTATACTACCTGCATCAGATCAAATTAAAAGGAGCTGAATGATGGGTTTTTTCTCTGACTCTCCCAAACCAAACGATATAGATAACTGGGTTTGTGTAATGGAAGCAAGCACTGACCTGGAAGTGGAGATGGCTAAGAATTATCTTTCTAACTTAAAGATCCCATCAAATATTCTGTCTAAAAGAGATTCGGCCTATAGCCTGACGGTGGGTGAAATGGCTATGGTTTATTTATACGTGCCTGTAGAATTCAAAGAGAAAGCCATAAAAGCCTTAGAGGAACTTGAAGAGGAAAACCCAGATTTTAATCCTGACAATGACTCAGAGGAGTAGGTTTGAGTGAACTCGCAAAACGCATTCTTTTCGCAGTTCCTGCAGCAATACTGTTCATATATCTCACCTGGATCGGTGGCTGGTATTTCAAAATTTTCATTATTCTGATCGGCTACTTTATTCAACAGGAAGTAATGCGATTGATGGAAGGTGCTGGTCAGCCAACCGATCAATATTTTCCATACACCATAGGTTTATGGATCATGTTATACCCTGTGTTACCTCATGCTTTTGAGATCGGTTTAGGAATATTTCTCATCTTTATAGCAGTTCAAACATTTCGCGACAGCAAAGACAGTATCAGTCAGTTAAGCACCTCTTTCTTTGCCGGACTCTATGCCCCTATAGGCATGTTAAGTCTGATGTTGATCCGTGATACAGGTGCCAGTGAAACCGGATTCGTGCTTACCATTGCTACCATGTTAATGGTATGGGGAGGTGATATTTTTGCTTATTTTGGAGGCAAAAGCTTTGGGAAGAACAAACTGGCACCAACCATCAGTCCGAATAAGACTTGGGAAGGATTCTATTCCGGTTACTTTGGGTGCTTTATAGGTTTGTTGATCGCACTGAAACTCATCCCGATTGAGACCACTTTAACCCTGGCACTTGCACTTCCAATGGTGCTGCTGGTTGGGACATTCGGTCCTTTTGGTGATCTGATCGAGAGTAAGATCAAAAGAAAGGCCGGTGTAAAAGACTCATCTAATATGCTACCGGGTCATGGCGGTTTCTTTGACCGATTTGATGCCGTTATTCTTGCTGCTCCGGCAGTCTATGTTTATATAAAGCTCATTCAGGAATTTGATCATGTCACATTTTGATGTTTCGTGGAAAGTAATACCGCTAAAATTAAAAGAGGTATTCACTATTGCACGAGGGTCAAAGTCTGAGGTCCGAAACGTTTTTCTAAAGATCACCAAAGACGGGATAACCGGTTATGGTGAAGCAGGACCAAATACCCGGTATGATGAAACGGATAAAAAGGTTGTCAACTTCTTTGAATCTCTACCCCATGATTTCTTTGATGATCTGACCGATGTTTCAGAGATCAAACCTAAACTAGAAAGTCTGAATCTATCAAATATCTTTTCAGCCAGAACGGCCGTTGAAATGGCTTGGCTAGATTGGTGGGCAAAATCTGAATATTTGCCTTTGTGGAAATTATGGGATTATGAATCTCCGGTTGGACCTGTTACCTCATACACCATAGGAATTGATACGCCTGAGAAGATGCAGCAAAAAGTAAGGGAGGCGAGTCAATATCCTGTGTATAAGATCAAATTGGGTACTGATAAAGATCGTGTGATCATCAGAGCCATTCGGGAAGTGACGGATAAGCCGCTTCGGGTAGATGCCAATGAAGGTTGGACGACCCTGGAGCAGGCTAAGTGTGAAGTTGAGTTTCTTGCATCACAAAACGTGGAATTGATAGAACAGCCTATGCCGGCTAGTGAAATTGAAATAATGCGGGATCTGAAACAGTGGTCACCGTTGCCGTTAGCTGCCGATGAAAGTTTTACCGGAACCGAAAGCCTGAATGAAATCGCTGAAGCATTTGATGTCATTAACATTAAATTGATGAAGATCGGAAGCCTGCATAAGGCAAGGGAAGTTATTAAGCAGGCTAAACAGTTGGGATTGGATATTATGATCGGCTGTATGATCGAGAGTTCGCTTGCGAATGCAGCCGGGGCATTGCTTGGATTGCAAGCTGATTACGTTGACCTGGATGGTCATTTATTGATATCTAATGATGTTTGTACAGGTTTGATTGTAGATGAAAATGCGAGAGTAATTCTATCCGATAAGCCCGGATTTGGAGTTGAATGTGAATGTTAAGATGATGATATGTGGTTATACATGTACTTAGAACAAATAAATATCACAAAATGAATATTCTTATCACAGGCGGAACCGGATTTGTAGGCGACGAATTAAGAACGATGCTTCTTAAAGAAGGTCATAATCTTGTTATTGTAACGAGAAGTCCTAAAAAATACGAAGACGAAAATGCCCAGAATCAGCGGTTTATCTCCTGGGAAGATGATCTTGTTTCAGAAATGGAAGAAATGGATGCAGTGATCAACTTTGCGGGGGAGAGCATCTTTGGTCAGCGCTGGACAGAAGAAGTGAAAAAGCGCATCATGGGCAGTCGCATTAGAACCACGGAACGCTTGGTTGAAGCAATGGAAAAAGCTAAGAACCGACCTGAAGTCTTTATATCCGCATCCGCATCGGGCTATTACGGGGACAGAGGTAGCGAGGTGCTCACAGAAGATGAACCTTCTTCAGATGATTTTCTTGCCCGGGTATGTGTTCAGTGGGAGAAAGCTTCTCATAAGGCAGAAGAGTTAGGAGTGCGTGTTGCAAATCCCCGGATCGGAATTGTACTCGAAAAGGGCGGGGGTGCATTAGAAAAGATGATTCCTCCTTTTAAATTTTATGTGGGAGGTCCTATTGGCAGTGGAGAACAATATATGAGTTGGGTCCACCGTACGGATTTGTGTAACGCTGTTATATTTCCTCTTCATAATGAAGAAGTAAAAGGCCCATATAATGTTTGTTCTCCTAATCCTGCAACAATGAATGAATTTTCTGAGATGTTAGGTGATATTATGCGAAGACCTTCATTCTTTAGGGTACCAAGATTTGCATTGGACATCATATTGGGAGAAGCTGCAAAACCCGTTACGGACAGTATCAGAATGCAGCCCAAAAAATTACAAGTGGCCGGATTTGAATTCCGATTTGAAGAATTGGAAGAAGCGCTGGCTGATATACTTTAATTCTTTCAGCTATTGAACTTCATCTTCTTCTGTTTCTTGCTTGTTAATGGTCCAGCAACGTAACCCTTCCCGTGTTTGCGCTATTAACTCTTTGAGCCCATCGCCGTTAATATCCGTTATCAGAACATGCTTCATTCCGGATGTCGGGAGATTAAAAAGTCGCCTATCAGTCAGTACCTCCCATGCAAATAGTCTGCCAAATTCAGCCAGTGCCAACACCTCTCTGTTCAGGTCCCCGTTGATGTCAGTTATAATAGGAGCGAATGTGGAAGAAGCTGGTTGTCCCAGGCTTTTTGTATATCTGAGTTTCCCGGCTTCATTATACAGGAAGATCGATCCGCTTGTGCTTTGAGTCACGATCAAGTCTTCGTTGTAAAATCCGGTTGAGTCTTTGAGCAATACGTTAGGCTGTACCTTCAGTGACGAAATTTCACTGTTGGATACGTAAAGTGACCTGATACCAACTGAGTCTTCTGAAATAACAGAAGCAAGGGAATCAGCAAAAACCGGATTCGTACCGATGGAGTAGACGTAGCCATCTGAAGCTCCGGCTAGTACCTGATTCTTAAAATGAACTGGTGAACCTGTAAAAGGTGCATTTATAAATTGAGGGTATCCCGGTCGGGCATTACCATTGCGCAGCCAACTGTGTAAAATATTTTCTGAGAATGCCCATAATGACCAAGTGTCATCCACCAAACTAAATACCGGCTTTGTGTTCACCACAGTATTGGTATTTTGAGGCCAGCCTCTTACGTTGTCACCTCGTCCGTCAAGCACATGAACCTTGCGGTCTTGTGTAGCTACTACGATCTCAGGAACTCCGTTTCTGAGAACATCCTGAACCAGTATTGGGGCTGAGATCTGTTCTCCCACTTCGATTGGGAAGCGGGGTAAGAGATCCCCATTTTCATTCCACGCAAATATCTTGGAACCTGCTGCCTGTATAACGATCTGTTGATTGTTTCCGTACCAGTCGTAAAGAGCCGGACTCCCAACGGGTTCCAATCCGTTTGTGGTTGTTTCCATGGCAATAGTTCCATCCATGGCCAGAGCCAGAACGCGTCCACTTTGGGTAGATATTACAATTTCATCCGCCGAACTTCCCACCAGGTCACCCAAAACAGGTGTGCCGCTCAGGTCATTATTGGATAAGGGTACCACCCATAATTCTTCGTAGGGGACACTCGAACCTTCTTTGGAAAAGGTATTTAGTTTAAGATCGACTGTATTACTGCTCGCTGTGAACGTCATAGCTGTGAGGTCAAAACGACTGAGCACTCCCCCGGCTGTGGTTTCCGGTTTCAGGTAAGGAGTAATGTATTTCAGAAATTCATTGGAATCAGTCCATACAAAACCGCTAACGGCTTCAGGTAAGTTATCTCTCATGGAGGAATAAGTATCCTCGTAGTAAATAACGCGGCGACGAATACGGTCGGAATTAACACTTTCGGCCAGTCCTTTTCGTTTAGCGATCACTGCAACATCACTGGAGAAGGCCAGGTAAAAGTCACGGAGGTTACTCAATTCTGAACCGATCAATTCACCCAATACACGGCTGCTGATCTGATAGGTGTTGTCCTGACGATCAATAAGACCTTCGTTATTGAGTTCAAACATTTCCTGACGAAACTGGCTCAGGTTGCGGATCTTCCTCATAAACAAATATTCACCTTCTTCCTGTAATCCGGATTCAGGAAAGGATTCAAAAGCGAACTCAGACGACATAGTGTTGGCGATCTCCTGATAACGATCCACGTCATTCAAAAGAAGTGAATCCAATGGAGTCATGAAAGAGTCTTGCGGTTTGGCGGGAACTGTGGTCACAGGCAGGCGCATAATTGCAAAGGTTGCCACATTACTGGCAATGTGCCTGTCGAGCGTGATGGGCTTGTTTTCAAAGGTAAAGGCGTCAACCAATATTGAGCGGTTATCCAATAAGGGAATGGTACCTGTTAACTCTACATTGGCCGTGGTGTCTTCAATAAATTGAGTATTTATGATAGCCGGTGCGGTTCCACTGAAGGAATCCATAAGCCCGGGGCGACTGCTTACCTGTGCATATTGCTCTATCCATTTATCAAGTTTAGGGGTATTTAATACCAGCGAGCTTCTAGGTGGCTCACTGCCTAGTTTGATAGCAGGAGATTTGCCAACGTAACTGCGAATGGCGTTTTCGATCAGTAGGCTGGATTTGGATAGAATGAGGTTATCTCGAACCTGAGCTGCGTACAATTCATCTCTGTTAAAGAACAGACGATGAATGGTCATTTCATTAAATCGGTAATTATTTTGGGTAAAAGGCTGATAAAAATTTGAAGCCCAATTTTTCAGGTTGTTATCACTGAAATCGATAATGTAGAGCAGCTCTGAATTTGTAGAAGTTACAGGATTTAAAACCAGGGCCTTTATTTTGAGCTGTGTATTCAGGTTGTCTCCCAGGCCGGCAACTTGCTGAATACCTGATGGGGTCATATCATCCAGATATGATGCATATTCTTTGGCAATAATATCCTGTACATTTATACCCTGATCAGGGACAACCACAAAAGTGGAATTTTCCGGGATCAGTTTATGCCATTCATTATTCGGTGTGGAAGAACAGGCAGAAACAAAACTTAAAATGAAAAAAGTAATTAAGATGTTTGTAGAGCGTTGCATCAATAAGAAAAAATAAGCTGTTTAGGATATTATGTAATGACTAATGGCAGTAAGCATAAAAAGTTCCTGTCAGAAAAAACAAAGGTAACATTTTTTGAGCGCTAAATGAGTTTTCTAAATCCATTTTTTTTATTGGCATTGATAGCCGTGGGTCTGCCGCTGGTTATTCACCTCCTGAATCTTAGGAAGCCACAGAAAGTATCATTTTCTGCGCTGTCTTTCTTCCGTGAGTTAAAGAATACCACGATCAAGCGGATCCGGATCAAACGATATTTGTTACTTTTTTTGCGTTTGGCAGCTATTGCCTGTTTCGCCTTTGTTTTAGCCCGTCCGTTTCTTCCTCCGGGCTACTCTTCTGGGAATGCCGTTCAGGCTCCTGCTCTAAACGGAATCCTGATAGATAATAGTATAAGCATGTCCAGAATTGGGAAGCAAGGACCGCTTTTTGATTTTGCAAAAGAGATCGTTGGGTCCATACAGAAATCAGCAAGAGATGATGACCGCTTCATTGTGCGCTTCACGAATGGGGATGAAGCATCCGGTAACATACTCAGCAGTACAAATGTCGATCGTTTGCTGGCAGACCAAGAAGTGTCTGAATCCGGTAATTTTATTCAGTCCCGTTTCCGGTTGTTATTGGAAGCCCTTGATAACGCACCATATCAAAATAAGAATCTGTTTGTAATCACTGATACACAGCGTTCACAAATAGAGCCACTGCAAGACCTGGAATTTGAAGACCTAACTATTACGGTGATCGATGTAGGGCAGGTCGATGTTCAAAACACCTATGTCAGTGAAATCAGCAGTTCAACAAGTATGATGGGAGCCGGTATTCCGTTCAACATTGAAGTTGAGTTGGTAAATGAGGGAAGGGTTAGCGCCATCAATCAATTCGTTACCATTGAATTTGAGGGGAGAAATGCAGGTCAATTCTCTGTCTCACTTGAACCGAATGAACGAAAGACCTTTACCTTTGAAGTAAATGCTTCCCAAACGGGATCAGCAAACGGCAGGGTATTTATTGAAGGAGATGAGTTTCAGGCTGACAATAACTATTATTTCACCGTTCAGATCCCTGAACAAAGAAGTCTTTTATTGATCCGAAATTCTGATCCCCGAAATAACCGCATCTCCTATACTACAACGATGCTGAAGGCGGCAGGTGAAAATGATGCTCAACTCAGTTATAACGAAATTGATTTGGATGAACTGGAAAGTGAAAACCTTTCAACCTATGATGCTGTCATCCTGGATGGCTTGAATACAATTCCGGAGTATAGCTTTGAAATGCTGGAAGCATTTGTTCAAAATGGAGGAGGCCTTGTGTTCTTTCCCTCTGAGAATGGAGATCTGGTAAACTATAACTCCCTTTTTGAGGGATTCAATGCCGGGAGATTTGCCGGTATACTTGGTGATTATGCATCCTTTCGATCAGTTGCAGAGGCCAATGAGATCCTTCAGGATCATCCGATATTTGAATCATTGTTCGAACAGGGTGAAAATGAAGAACTAAGGATCAATAGCCCCGCTATTTTTTATTATCTAAAATTCATGAGTTCGCGAACCGGGGTCCATTTTGATCTCTTTTCCCTCAATAATGGTGACCCGCTCATTCATGAAAAACGATTTGGAGAAGGAGTACTTATCATAGCTTCGATTGGCAATGATCCGGGCTGGTCTAATTTTCCAGTTCAACCCGTCTATGCTCCATTCTACTACAGACTTCTTTTGTATGCGGCCTCTTCTGATCAGGGAGGATTTACCGGGCACACACTCGGACAGCCATTCAGCTGGGTTGGAAATATAAACGCCGATGAAGCCGTTATAGAAACAGATTCGGATCAGATACGACCATCAGTCGATATTGTTCCTTCCGGAGTAAGACTACGATATCCTGCTGAGGAATGGGTTCCGGGTTGGATCACAATTATTGATGGTGCTAAGGAGGTTACCCTATCAGTAAACACAGATAGATCAGAAAGTATTTTTAATACCGTAGGTGAGGATGATTTGGAAAACCTGATCGAAGGAGCTGACATTCTTTGGGTTGAAGCCGATGATGTAGATGGCAGTGAATTGCAGAACCGTATCGCCTCAACAGGATTTGGGCGAGAGATCTGGAGTTGGTTTATGATTGCGGGTTTGCTTTTTTTAATTGCCGAATCAGTGGTTTCAAGATGGTATAAGGCAGAGTCATTGGATTAGTATGATGGAAATGAATGAAATGTTAAACATATTTTTCAGAGGTGTGATCCTGTTCTTCACGGTTACTTCAACCTTAATGGCCGGTTATTCACTTCAGAATAAGTTAAGGTTGAGAAAAGTACGCCTAAGCTGGAGGTCCGGAAAACTGAATGGATACCCACTCTTTGCGACAGTATTTTTGGTGCTTATACTGACATTAGTGTCAATAATATTGTTAAATGACTATTCAACCCGTTATGGCATTCTATTTGCATACATATGGATAGGATGCATGTGGTTCGTGTCAAGCTATTTAGCATCGAAATATTACATAACGGACTACGGCATCGTAAAAAATATTAATGACCCTTCTCAAACCATTCCATGGTTTCAGATACTGGATTATGTGGAACGAGATGGAAAGAAAGGAGTAGAATATTTGTTCAATTATTCGGAAATGGATAAAAGTTTAAGTGAAGGGTATCAGCAACTGAAGTTGTTAGTACCTTCCAAACGGCACGAAGCAGTCAAAAAAATTGTATCTTTGAAGTTGGAAAATAAGATAGAAGGACATTCCATTCCGGATATTGACCTCAAGAGAATTCAGGAAGAATAAATAGGTATCACATTTGTTAGACGACGTAAAAAATTCAGATATAGAACGAGAACGGGTTGCATTGGTAGGTCTATACGGGCCTGAAACAACCAGATTTCAGGCTGAGGAATATTTAGATGAGCTTGAGTTACTTGCCGATACAGCAGGCGGAATCACTGTAGAAAAGATCCTGCAAAACAAGACGCATCCGGATCCATCCTCATATATAGGTAAAGGTAAACTCACAGAGCTAAAGAGGATCATGGGTGAGGAGAATATTGATACGGTCATATTTGACGATGATCTGTCACCTACCCAATTGAGAAATATTGAGCAAGTAACGGATTCAAAGGTTTTAGATCGGAGTTCGCTTATTCTCGATATCTTTGCCTCAAGAGCCAAGACAGCGGCTGCTAAAACACAGGTTGAGCTGGCTCAATTGCAATATTTACTGCCAAGATTGACGAGATACTGGACTCACTTATCCCGTCAGAAAGGTGGAATTGGCACTAAAGGTCCCGGTGAAACTCAGATCGAGACTGACAGGCGCTTGATCGGAAGGCGTATTTCAGTACTAAAGGACAAACTGGATAAACTGAGTAAACAGCGAACCACCCAGCGTAAAGGCCGGGAAGATATGACAAGGATCTCGCTGGTTGGGTATACTAATGCCGGTAAATCAACCCTGATGAATGCACTCACAGAAACGGGTGTGTTTGCAGAAGATCGTTTATTCGCAACTCTTGATTCTACGGTAAGGCGTCATGAGCTTGAAAACCATTCAGTGTTATTATCAGATACGGTAGGATTTATCCGAAAACTGCCACATAATCTGGTAGAAAGTTTTAAATCCACTCTGGATGAGGTTCGAGAGGCTGACATTCTGCTACATGTAGTTGATGCTTCTTCAAAAATGGCAGATGAATATATTGAAGTGGTTGAAGAAACACTTGAAGAAATTGAAGCAACCAATAAGCGCACCATCCTGGTATTTAATAAAGTGGACAAAATGGATGCACATCATGTTGCAGATATGAAGCAGAGGTATCCAAATGCAATATTTGTATCAGCAGAACAGAGAATTGGGCTGAAAGAGCTGGAAAGAAGCATTGAAGATATGATAGAACTTGAATATGATAGCCACACACTTCAAATTCCGGTTTCAAAATACAAAGCAGTTGCTTTTATTCATGAGAAGGCGACAGTTGAAAACGAGTCATATGAAGGAACTGATGTAGAAATGACCTTCAGCATGTCCGAAAAAGATTTTAAGCAATTATCCCATTTGTTGGATACTATTGGGACAAACGGAGAAGTTGTATAAATATGCTAGTAAAAGAGATATTAAATACCGATATATCGCCACTTAGGCTCACAGATACCGTAGCAACAGCTTTAATGAAAATTGAGTTGCTGCACACAAATAAGTTCTGTGTGGTTGATGAAGAAGATAAAGTGGTTGGTATGGCTTCTTTTGAAAAGCTGATTGAGGTTGTAGATGAAAAATCTACACTCGAGGAGATTGAATTGGATAAACCGTTAACAGTTCCAAAAGATCAGCATTTATTTGAAGCATCCAGAGTTATGCTGGCAAAGGAGTTGTTTTTGATTCCCGTCGTGGATAGTGAAATGTATTTTCAGGGCATGATCAAAAAAAGAGACCTTTTAACGGCTCTTGGAGATGCTTTCAATCTTTCCAGTTATGGATCCGTTATCGCTATTGAAATAGATCAGGCTGATTTTACTCTAGCTGATCTTGTCAGGATCATTGAGATGGAAGGTGCAAAGATCTTAGGTGTTGCCGTTCAGCAACCGAGTGCCGATAATCCATCCTATAGAGTTTCATTTAAGCTGAATATGGAAGATTCTTCAGCTATAAGCTCCAGTTTGCGCCGTTTTGGATATACAATTATTTCAGAAGCGAATAGCGAGGTGCTTGAAAATAATTTTTCTGACCGGGCGGATGAACTTATTCGCTATCTTGACATATAAGAAGTAACCATTAACCTATTTTAGTTAAACGAGTTTCATGCTCTCCGTTCCAAAAAGCAGTTCCCTTACCTTTCTATGTATTGTAATAATGACGGCCGGCTTAAGTGCTCAGGATATTCAAAGTCCTTCGTCTGACCTGTACCAAACAGGGGTTGATCTCTATGAAGAAGGATTTTTTGAACAGGCTTCTGAAAAACTTGAACAATTTACCCTGAAATATCCCGAACATGAACTCACAGTGTCTGCGGATTACTTTTTAGCAAGGGCAAAAACAGGGATCGATTCCGCAAATATCGAAACCTACTATCAGGAATTTGTTATAGAACACACCGGACATGAATTGTCTGAGAGGTTACTGAGAGATCTTGGTCATCGCTATACAGATAAAGGCGAATACGAAACAGCCATTAGCTACTATCTAAATGCCGTTGACTCCTGGATGAGTAACAAAGACGGTGCCGAAACAATGTATTGGATCGCTGAAGCAGCGGCTGAAAATGGTGATTTCGAAGACTCCAGGGTATACTTTATGGACCTTGCCAATAATTACCCAAGGTCAGAATGGGCACCCAAAGCCTTGTATGCGCGGGGCAGGCTATATCTCAGTCAGGAGCAGTATAATGCAGCTTCCCTTGCATTTGAAGTGCTTAAAGAACGATATCCCAATAATGAGATCACCCGGCGCGTAGGAACAGCTTTAGGTGAATCCTACTATCAGCAGGGGAAATATGAAGAAGCGATAGAAGCATTGCAGTCAGCTTTACCATATTTGGGTGATGAATCTCTAAGCAAAGCAATTTTTCTGATCGCAGAGAGCCAAAATTATCTGGGAATGTACGATGAAGCTTCCAGAACGTATCTCAGATACATCAACCTAACAAAAGGTACACCAGAAGAACGAATTGCCCATTACGGTTTGGGTTGGATTTATCACAAACAGGAGATCTATCACTGGGCGGCTGAGTCATTCGGACGTGCTTCTGTTGGTGAAGATGAGTTAGCTAGAAAAGCTCAGTACTATAAAGCTGTGAATGAAAAACTGGGTGGACAATATGGAAAATCAATCAACTCATTCAGGGATTTTGGAGACCGTTTTCAAGCCGGACTGTGGGTTGAGAAGGCCTATTATGAATGGTCGATCTCAGCTTTTGAAGCCTCCCGTTATGGGGAATCTATAGAGGTACTGCTTGATCTTGTAAGAAGTGATGTAGAACTGGAAGAAGCCGGTAAGGTTTATACCATGCTGGGGCAGGCCTTTTTTGCGAATGCGGAATATACCAGAGCTATTCAAGCCTTCGAAGAAGCCGAAAAAGTAGCTAATATCGATCCCGCATTAAAGAGACAAGCTACATTTCAAAAAGCCTGGATCCTATACAGAAATCAAGCCTATGAGCAGGCTCAACCACTGTTTGAAAATGTTTATACGGGTTCCCCAAATTCAGAAACCGGCCGTGAAGCACTTTTCTGGAGTGCAGACAGCTATTACAAAATGAATCAGTTTAATAATGCGGCTCAGCGCTTCAGGATCTATACGCAAAATTATCTGGAATCTGACATGATGGGTGCGGCTTTATATTCTCTGGGATGGAGCTATTTTCAGATGGGGCAATATGAGCAGGCGGTTCAGCCACTGAGAGACTTCCTTGAAAACTATGAAGCCCCGGAAACGGCACTCTTTCCATATGATACAGATGTTCAGCTTCGAATCGGTGATGCCTACTATGCACTAGGCCGATACCGCGAGGCCATTGAAAGTTATAATCGCGCCATTGGTGCAGAACCGGGTGGCGATTACGCTATGTTTCAGGTGGCCAACAGTTATTACCGTGCCGGCAGAACCTTTGAAGCGGTTTCAAACTTCAGAAAGACATTACGCATATATCCATTCAGCCGATTGCGGGAGCAGGCACAATACAACATCGCCTATATCTACCTGAACACAAATAACTATTCGCAGGCAATTGAAGAATTCCAGACTGTGATCAACAAATATCCCGGAACAGAGTGGGCAGCACGTTCACAGTACAATATAGGTGACGCCTATTACAATGCCGGAGAATATGAAAGTGCGATAACAGCTTACCAAAAAGTATTAGATGAATACCCCAGAAGTGATTATATCATTGAGGCAATCGATGGAATTCAGTTCGCTCAGTTATCAGCCGGAAGAAGCGATAGCAGTTCGGCTATTCTTGAGGACTTCCTGAGTGATAATCCTGCAAGCCAGACGGCTGATCAGCTTCGCTACAGGCAGGCTTTGAATGTATTTCAGAGGGGTGATTATGAAAACGCGATTAATGAATTTCGTCAGTATCTGAGGGTGACAAACTCAGAAGACCTAATGCCGGAAGCTTATTCAAATCTGGCAGAATCATATCGACAAACCGGTCAGGTTGATCAGGCTATAGAAACTTATAGAACCATTGTGAATGAATTTCCTGAGCAGGAGATGGCTTCCTCTGCACTTACCTCATTGGGTACGTTGAATTATGAAAAGGGAGCTTATGCTGAATCTCACGCCAACTATGCCGAATTATTTGAGAGTTCTCCACGATTCAGACAGGATGCTTTGGTCGGAATGGGCAGGGCTAGTCTTGCACGCGATCAGGTTGCCAAGGCCAAGGAAGAATTTGAATCAGCATTGGAGATAAATCCAAACAGCGAATCAGCTAAAGTTGGATTGGGTAAAGTGGCGATTCAGCAAAATGATTTTGAAACGGCAACATCATATTTGCAGCCTATTGCTGAGCAAAGTACGACCGAAGTGGGAGCCGAGGCCCAGTTTTATTTAGGTGAGATCCTGCAGAAACAGGAACAGTACAATGCTGCCATCGAGGAATATGGAAAAGTAAAAGTTCTGTTTGAGGCCTTCGATACCTGGGTATCACGCTCTATGTACAACAGCGCTGAATGTCATCTCAGAATGGGTAACCGTGGGGAGGCAATGACTATACTGAATTCCCTTATTGATACCTACCCCGGAACTGAAGCTGAACGTAGAGCCCGAGCTCTATTAGATCAGGCTGACCTATGATCAGATCTGTTAGTGGAGTATCTTCATTAAAGGGTACACTGAAACTTCCCCCCGATAAATCGATATCACAGAGAGCAGCTATCTTTTCATTGTTGCATGAAGGCGAATCAAGGATAGGAAATTACTCAAAAGCTCAGGATCCGCAAAGTACACTTCGTTGTGTTCAGCAACTTGGAGCCAAAGTTAAAGAAGACTCAGGCAGTTTGATCATAGATGGCAAGGGAAGGGCCGGAATCCTTGAGCCAGTACAGGATCTGAATTGTGGTAATTCAGGGACAGCCATGCGATTACTTTCAGGGGTTTTGGTGGGAGCCGGGATCTCTGCCAAATTAATTGGGGATGCCTCACTATGTGGCAGGACCATGACCCGTATCATTGAGCCGCTTGAAGCCATGGGGGCTCATATACTGGCCCGAAATTTAGCGTTTGCTCCGCTGTTCATCAATCGGATCGAACCGCTGAAACCCATGGATTTTGAATTGCCGGTTCCAAGTGCACAGCTGAAATCGTGTATTTTATTAGCGGGTTTGTTTGGTGAAGAAATAACCCGGGTCATCGAAACGCTTCCAAGCCGTGACCATACTGAGCGACTGCTAGGTTTGGATCAGAAACAAGAGAATGGCAGGAAGGTTATCTCCGCCAGCCTTGCTGATGAGATCCCGGAACAGAGCTACACCATTCCCGGTGACTTTTCTGCTGCCGCATTTTGGCTGGTGGCCGGAGCGATACAAATCGATGCCGAGATCCTGATCGAAAATGTTGGGTTAAATCCCACCCGAAATGCATTATTAGGTATTTTGGATGATATGGGAGCTGACATCACCATTGAAAATGAACAAATGGAAGGGGCTGAGCCGGTTGGTGATATTTTGGTGAAAGGATCAGACCTTAAATCTATCGAGCTTGATCCAAAGATCATCCCGAACTGCATTGATGAGTTGCCTATTTTGTCTGTTGCAATGTTGTTTGCGGAAGGAACATCGGTCATCTCCGGCGCAGGGGAACTTCGCCACAAAGAAACCGATCGCATCATGGCGATGTCCAAAATGTTAGAAGCCGTTGGCGCCAACTTCGAAGAAAAGGAAGATGGCCTTATCATACACGGTGATCCAGAGTTTACTTTCAAGTCAGCTGAATTTGAATCCTTCCACGACCACCGCATAGCCATGGCTGCTGCTGTATTATCCCTGAAGGGGATAAAAGATAGCCGGATCAAAGATGCGGAATCTGCTGCAGTTTCCTACCCAACCTTTTGGGAAGATCTTAAACAGTTAACAGGGGGATAATTCCACAAGGACCTACGTGCAAACTCCCAACTATCTAAAACCCTTCTGAGTTCGGAATTCCTTGTTCTATATTCGTTATTCCTCCGGCTTCCTGACAATACGTCGGTCATTACGTCAGTATTGATATGCCCTTCTATAGTTGGCATTGGTATTGCTTATCTAACAGTGAATATGAACAAACCATTACGCACATGGGAGATTTTACAGAATTTGGTATTGAAATTGAGCGGCACCTATCTAAGCTGGGAAAAGACATTCAGCAGTTTGTAGAGAAAGTGGTGCCTTTAGCCAATGAAGATAAAGATTTTGCCCCCGATTGCGATATCCTGGAAAGCGAAGATGAGTATAAGATCATGCTGGATCTGCCCGGATTATCGAAAAAAGAAATCGGTATCTCTCTTAAGAACAATGTGCTGACGGCGAAAGGAGAACGAGAAATTGAAGCCGGCGACGGTGAAGAATTTAAGCGACAGGAACGACGCCGCGGTGCATTTGCCCGTGCGTTTGCGGTTCCACAAAATGTGAACGCGGCTGAAGTGTCAGCCAGTTTCAGGAATGGCGTTTTGACCATTTCGATGCCAAAATCGGAGGCTTTGAAGGATTCGCAGTCCATTCCGGTTAAGTAGAGTTTACGAGCATTGACAACCGCTACGACGCAGAGCGATCGTAGCGAGTTAAAAAAAATACTGATACTCGTGCCTGACGCTCTGCATCGGCACGGAGAAAGAAAAGAATATTTATAACAATAAAAGCAAATAGATCAGACCAATGGGAAAAATCATAGGAATTGACTTAGGAACAACCAACTCATGTGTAGCCGTAATGGAAGGCGGTGAGCCGGTGGTTATTCAGAACAGTGAGGGTGGTCGAACTACTCCTTCTGTTGTGGCTTTCTCCAAAGACGGAGAACGACTGGTAGGTGCCCCTGCAAAACGTCAGGCTATCACCAATCCGGAAAAGACCGTGGCATCCGTGAAGAGATTCATGGGCCGCATGTTTAATGAAGTAAAAGACGAAACCAAACAGGTTTCTTACAAAGTGGTGAAAGGTGACGACGGCACAGCACGTGTTCAGATCGAAGACCGAAAATATGCACCACAGGAAATTTCAGCGATGGTGCTTCAGAAAATGAAGCAAACGGCTGAAGAATATCTGGGCGAGAAAGTAACTGAGGCCGTTATCACGGTTCCTGCTTACTTTAATGATGCCCAGCGTAAAGCAACTCAGGAAGCCGGTAAAATTGCCGGACTTGAAGTGAAGCGTATCATCAACGAACCAACCGCTGCTTCTTTAGCATACGGATTGGATAAGAAAGATGATGACCAGACCATCGCAGTGTATGACCTTGGTGGTGGTACATTTGACGTTTCTATCCTGGAACTTGGTGACGGTGTATTTGAAGTGAAGTCTACTCACGGTGATACTCACCTTGGTGGTGATGACTTTGACCAGCGTATCATCGATTTCCTTGCAGATGAATTTAAGAAAGATGAAGGCATAGACCTTCGGAAAGATCCAATGGCGATGCAGCGTCTGAAAGATGCTGCTGAGAAAGCCAAGATCGAGCTTTCAAGCTCACAGAAAACCAACATCAACCTGCCTTTTGTAACGGCAACCGATTCAGGACCAAAACACCTGAATATCGATCTGAGCCGTGCAAAATTTGAGCAGCTTGTTGATGATCTTGTAAAACGATCTATCGATCCTTGTAAAAAAGCTCTTGATGATGCCGGAATGAGTAAGTCTGACATCGATCAGGTAATTCTTGTAGGTGGTTCAACCCGGATTCCAAAAATTCAGGAAGAAGTAAAAGCTTTCTTTGGCAAAGACCCAAGTAAAGGTGTAAATCCTGATGAAGTTGTTGCCGTAGGTGCTGCTATTCAGGGTGGTGTTATGTCAGGTGATGTAGAAGACGTTGTTCTTCTCGACGTGACTCCGCTTACTCTCGGTATTGAGACCATGGGTGGCGTAATGACTTCATTGATAGAGTCTAACAGCACGATCCCAACAAGCAAGTCTCAGACATTCTCAACTGCTGCAGATAATCAAAGCAGTGTAGAGATTCATGTATTGCAGGGTGAACGTGCCAAAGCTCAGGATAACAGAACACTTGGTCGTTTTCACTTAGATGGAATTCCACCGGCTCCACGCGGAGTGCCTCAGATCGAAGTAACATTTGATATTGATGCGAACGGTGTGCTGAACATCACGGCGAAAGATAAAGGAACCGGAAAAGAGCAAAGTATTCGAATCGAATCTTCTTCAGGTTTAAGCGACGAAGAGATTCAAAAAATGAAGAAAGCCGCCGAAGAGCACGCAGAAGAGGACAAGCAGATCAAAGAGCGTGTAGAGAAACTAAATCAGGCAGACAGTCTGGTATTCTCAACCAAGAAGCAGCTTGATGAATACGGAGACAAGATCTCTGATGAGAATAAGAAAACGATCGAAGAGGCTGTTGAAAACCTCGAGAAAGCACATAAGGAAGAAAACATCGACGAGATCGATGCAGCTATCGAAGCCGTGAATAAGGCTTGGTCTGGTGCTTCTGAAGAGATCTATAAAGCTACTCAAGAAGATGCTGCTACAGGAGCCGCAGGTGCTGAAGGTGCCGGCGCTCAAGGTCAGCAGGCCGCTTCTGATGACGCAGAAGGCGGTGACGATGCCGTTGATGCCGACTACGAAGTAGTTGATGACGAAGACGACAAAAAGTAATCTGAGACTACTCACTTACTTTTAATAAAATTAAGATCCCGCTTCGGTTTTCCGAGGCGGGATTTTTTTATATCGTGGTTAGCTGTGTAATGGAACACGGATGACACGGATTTTGAGGATAATCGCAGAGTTGTTTTTAAAATTATTCTGATACGATGACGATTAAAAAGGCATGGATGGTTATAAGAATTTTAGCTTTACTTTGAATCGACGAGTTAATTATTGGGTTCAATAAAAAACCATTGGTCAAACGACCCGCCCCTCCCTACTGTACTTTGCTTGTCTGGAGGGAGAACTTGTAAGTACGATTCAGTTGTTATCAGATTCCATTATTCTGAAACACAGATTAAGTGGATGATGGGAGACACGCGGATTTTTACTTACCAAACTCTTTAACTGCCAAAACTTTCACTAAGGCGTCCTCTTTCCTTTCGCCGGTGCCAATGACCATAAATTTGTATAGGCGTGCCGGAGCCCAGATAATCGGGGTAAAGTAAAGACAGAGAAAGAGTCTTGTAAGACATGGCATGTAAGAAATTTAGGTTGTGAATATCGTCAGACCGCTGAGTCATCCTGTTCCTGCTCAAGCTATTTCCGGAAGCGGTCGGCTGAGTACGAAGCTTCAAAACTATCATGCCGCGAAAATCCACCCAATCCGTGTTCCATTCGGATGTAGATTACGCCCAACATTCGTATCTTTGAGATATGAACATTTTAGCCATTGAATCTTCTTGTGATGACACCTCTGCTGCGGTTTTGACCGATCAGGGCATCCAATCAAATATCATCGCCTCTCAGTCTATACACCTGCAGTTTGGTGGCGTAGTGCCGGAGTTAGCCTCACGTGCTCATCAGAAAACCATCACGCAAACGGTACAGCAGGCGCTGCAAGAAGGAAAGACATCTTTGGATGAAATTGAGGCCATTGCCGTAACGCAGGGTCCTGGTTTGCTCGGTTCACTGTTAGTAGGAATTTGTTTTGCCAAGGGTTTAGCCCTTTCCCGTGAAATCCCACTTATTGGGGTGAACCACATGGATGCTCATATATATGCCAACTTTATCGATCATGAGCCCGGGTTTCCATTGGTTGCTCTAACTGTTTCCGGTGGCCATACACAGCTTGTGCACGTTAAATCCCCATTCGAGCATCAGATTATTGGTACAACCCGTGATGATGCGGCCGGAGAGGCATTTGATAAGATCGGTAAACTGCTTGGATTACCTTACCCTGCTGGTCCGCATATTGATAAGCATGCAAAGGATGGTGATCCAAAGTTTCACAAATTTCCACAGGCTTTGCTTAAAGAAGGACTCGATTTTAGCTTCTCTGGATTAAAAACCAGTGCGTTGTATTATTTGCAGGATAAAGAGGAAGAATGGATACAGGAGCACCTGAATGATATTTGTGCCAGCGTTTCTTATGCGATTGCGGAGGTGTTGGTGAAGAAATTAAAACGTGCCATAAAACAAACGGGAGTGAAAACAGTATTGCTGGCCGGTGGCGTTTCGGCCAACTCCATGCTTCGGGAGAAATCTGAAAAGATGGCAATGGAAATGGGTGTTCAGCTCTATTCCCCCAAAATAAGTTACTGCACCGACAACGCTGCGATGATCGCCATAACCGGGAAGTTTAAAGCAGATTTAGGTCAGTTTGATGATTTAGATATGGTGCCTTTTGCTTCACTTTCGTAAATGTTGAATGCTTAATTTTAAAAGTTAAATGAAGAGACTAACCATTTAACATTTAAAATTATCTCACTGAAAATTTCTGCGAAGCTGCGACTGCCAGCTGATCTGCCCGTTCGTTTAATTCAATGCCAGCGTGTCCTTTTACCTTCACCCAAACTACTTGGTGTGGTTTCATGGCTTTCAACATTTCCTGCCATAGTTCTTTGTTTTCAACCGGCTTTTTGTTGGATTTTCGCCAGCCGCGTTTTTGCCAGTTTTTGATCCAGCCCTGTTCAAATGCATTGATGATAAGTGCGCTGTCGCTGTGGATCTTTACCAGGCACGGTTTTTTCAATGCCTTCAATGCCTCAATAACAGCCTGCATTTCCATCCGGTTGTTGGTCGTCTGAGGATCTCCTCCGGAAAGCTCCTTTTCGGTTCCATTCCACCTGAGAATAGCTCCCCAGCCACCCGGGCCGGGATTTCCACTGCAAGCTCCGTCGGTATAAACTATGACTTCCGGTTTATTGGACATATTGAGCTGTAATCTGACTTAACTTTTGTTTCATGGTTTTTGCGGCATTGGCAACGTGTTCAGGCCAGTCACTTTCGTCTTTACCGGCATATATAATGCCCCGGCTCGAATTGATAAGTGCCAGACCCTTGTGTTGTTTTAGTGCACGTGTGAGCTCAGTTATTGAACCACCTTGTGCTCCGATACCCGGTATCAGTAAAGCACCTTTGGGGTGATAATTTAACACAGATTCAGCTTCATCAGCCTGAGTGGCACCAATGACCATACCCAGGTGTGATTTTGAAGAACCGGATCTCTTATTCAGCTTACTGGCAATAAACTGACTCATCATGTCATAACCGGAAAACGGCTTCTTCAAAAAATCATTCGCACCGGTATTTGAAGTTAGTGTGAGGACATAAATGCCTTTCGTCTCATCTTTAGAAAAAGCATCAAGTGTCTCGAATCCCATCAGTGGATTAAGGGTGATGGCATCTACATTAAATTTATCCCAAAATGCATTTTTATAATGTTCGGCTGTAGAGCTGATATCACCGCGCTTTGCATCAGCGATAATGATCTTATCGTTCGGAATATGTTCTATCACTTCTTTAAAAACAACCAATCCATTTGGCCCCAAAGCTTCAAAAAATGCCAGGTTAGGTTTGTAAGCTGCACAATGATGAGCCGTGTAATTGACCACAAGTTTACAGAAATAGGTGACCTGTTCTTCAGGTGTCTCGAATTGATCTTTTACAGGGTTTGGAAGCAGATTTAAATTTGGATCCAATCCCACGCAAAGGGTTGATCCGGTTTTTGAAATGGATGTTCGGAGTTTTTCTAAAAATGTCATAGATGAAAATTTTTGAGGAAGATAACATTTCTCGCATCTAATATTTTGGTTGAAAAAATGATACGATAGAGACGATTTTTCGCCCGGGGTGTTACGGATAATCATTAACGACCGAAAATTAGCTACGGTTATCTTCTTGGCGAATTGGTTGCCAAAATCCGATTTAAGATCTCGCCTTTATGTATTATTGGGGCAGAGTTTCTATTGTCATAAACTATATCTCGGGGTTACCAACATATTGCTCCTACAAAGTATTGGTTGTATAATATGCTGTTTGATCAAGTTTCATTCTTCAGACCACTAAATAATTATATCTTCAAAACTCTTTCCCGAAACGGTCGGGCCATCACTATGTTTATACTTGTAAAAGCATTGGGTAGCAGGTTCAATTTTTTTAGTTTATCCTAGTGTACGCAACTATCCACCAAATAAGTTACTATGAAACTATTTGATACCATTTCTTTAGCCCCTAAACTTCTTTTTATCGTTCTTTTTTCCTTATTAACAACAGATGTTGTTCTGGCGCAAAATGGCGATACGAATTCTGATTCGACAGAAGCAGAAGAACTCAATGAACTCCCACTGGAGCCCGGCCGTGAATTCTCTTTTGATCTTACGGAAGGCTCATGGATCTCACTAGATGTGAGTCCCGATGGCCAAACTATTGTTTTTGATTTTCTCGGAGACCTGTACACACTCCCGATGAGTGGTGGAGAGGCAACTCAGATCACCGAGGGAATGCAGTTTGATAGCCAGCCCAGATACAGTCCGGATGGCTCTAAGATCGCTTATATCTCGGATGCTTCAGGTGGTGAGGGAGTATGGTTTTATGATGTGAAAACAGAAGAAAATGAGCAGCTTACGAAAGGCAAAGACAATGAATATCAGTCGCCCGAATGGACACCGGATGGTCAATATGTGATCGCTTCCAAAGATGATCCCGGTAACCACAAGATTTGGTTGTACCATATTGATGGGGGATCCGGAACTCCATTGGTTGACGAGCCCGGTAATCTTCGCATGACCGAAGGTGCTTTTGGTGCGGATGAACGCTACGTGTGGTTCTCCAGAAGATCAGGAACCTGGAACTACAATGCATCGCTCCCACAGTATCAAATTGCGACCTATGATCGTGAAACGGGTGACATTAATACGCAAGGCGATCGATATGGATCTTCATTCCGTGCAACGCTTTCAAGTGATGGCAAATGGTTGGTATATGGAACGCGCCACGATGAGCACACTGGTTTAGTAAAACGTAATCTTGATACCGGGGATGAAAGCTGGTTAGCGTATCCGGTCCAGCATGACGATCAGGAATCGCGTGCTTCGCGGGATGTACTGCCAGGAATGTCCTTCACCCCGGATAATAACCATGTTGTGACTTCTTATGATGGAAAGATTTGGAAGCTTCCCATTGATGGTGGTGATGCTGTTGAGATTCCCTTCAGAGTAAGAGGCACTATCGAACTGGGACCTGAGCTTGATTTCGATTATCCAATAGAGGACACCTCTCAGTTTGAGATTACTCAGATCAGGGATGCTGTACCTTCCCCCGATGGAAATAGAATTGCTTTTACAGCTTTGAATGAGATATACACGATGGAATTGCCGGATGGTGAACCCCGCAAATTGGTGGATGTGGATGAAACACAGGCCCAGCCCGTTTGGTCACCCGATGGTGAATGGATCGCTTTTGTAACCTGGACACCGGAAACAGGAAAACTGTATAAAGTTCGCCCTAATGGCAGGCGTCTTCAGCAACTGAATGAGGAAGAAGGTGTGTTTCAGGATCCTGTTTGGAATAACGCAGGTGATCGAATTGTGGTTATCAAAGGTCTGCCACAGGATTTCCGGAATGCAACACAAAGGTCTGCCTTTCAGGGAACAAGTGATTTGATCTGGATCGATGCGGATGGCAGTGAAAATAATTTCATCACTTATACCAATGGACGATCTAATCCACACTTTGTGAAAGGATCTGACCGGATCTACCTCTCAAGCTGGGGAGGATTGACCTCCATCAGATGGGATGGAACTGATGAGAAAGAGCATCTTGAAGTAAACCGAAACGGTGGTGGAAATGCATCATGGATACGTATGGCACCTGAAGGTGATCAGGCACTGGCTCAGATCGGGACCGATCTCTTTGTTGTGACAGTGCCACAGGTTGGGGGTGAAGCTCCGGACATTAGCGTAGGAGGCTCCTCAAGTGCTTTTCCAAGCCTGAAATTAACGGATATTGGTGGGCAATTCCCTGCATGGGCTTGGGATGCCAATAAAATTCATTGGTCCATCGGTAATGCTCATGTGATCTATGATCTTGTAGCCCAAGAAGTCTACAGTGATAGTCTGGAAGCTGTCAAAGAAATGGAGGAAGAGAAAGAGGATCCCAAAACTGATGATGAGGAAGCTGACGAAGAAGAAGATGAAAAGAAAGATGAAGGTTATAAACCTTTGGAGATTCGAATCAGTGTCATGGCCGACCGTGATATTCCTGAAGGTGTCATGGTACTTCGTGGGGCCAAGGTTATCACCATGAATGGTGACGAGATCATTGAAAATGCTGATCTGGTGATCGAAAATAATCGCATCACAGATGTGGGCGCGAGAGGGGAAGTTGAAATACCATCCGGCGCCGAGATCAAGGATGTATCCGGAAAGACGATCATTCCCGGATTTGTAGATACTCATGCTCACTTTCGTCACCCTGTGAATTTGCACCGCGGCGAATTCTGGAGTTACATGACGAATTTGGCGTATGGTGTTATCACCACAAGAGACCCACAGACTGCGACTACCGATGTATTGACGTATCAGGATCTGGTTCATGCCGGAAAACTGTTGGGACCCAGAGTGTACTCAACCGGTCCCGGAGTGTTCAGCAGTGAGAATATCAAAGACCTTGATCATGCCCGCGAGGTAATGAAGCGGTACAGCGATTATTACGATACCAAAACCATTAAAATGTATGGAGCGGGTAACCGTGAACAGCGTCAGTGGATCATTCAGGCCTCAAAGGAAGAAGAGTTGATGCCTACTACTGAAGGATCGCTTGATTTCAAGGAAAACCTGACTCAGGTCATTGATGGGTATCCGGGGCACGAGCATTCATTCCCGGTATTCCCACTTTATCAGGACGTGATCGATCTGGTGGCGTTTTCCAGAACGGTTTACACGCCAACCTTGCTGGTTGCTTATGGCGGACCGTGGGCAGAGAATTACTATTATGCAACCGAACGCCCGCATGATGAGACAAAACTGCAGAGGTTCATGCCACATCAAAATCTGGATGAACGAACCCGTCGCAGAAATGCGGGATGGTTCATGGAAGAAGAGCATGTATTTGAAGAACTATCGGTATTTGTAAAAGACCTGGTGGAAGCCGGTGGCCGCGCAGGTGTGGGAAGTCATGGGCAGCTGCAGGGACTCGGTTATCACTGGGAGCTATGGGCTATGCAGGCCGGTGGAATCTCTGAGCATGACGTTCTAAAGGTTGCAACCATTCAGGGTGCTGAGGCAATTGGACTGGATACTGATCTTGGAACTATCGAAGAAGGAAAGTTAGCTGACTTATTGATCCTGAACAGTGATCCCCTGGAAGATATCCGCAATTCAAAAGATCTTGAATACATCATGAAGAACGGATATATGTACGAAGCAGAAACGCTGAATGAGGTATTCCCGAATCAGAAAGAATTACCAACCTTCTGGTGGCAGAATACGGAGCCGGCAGGAGTTCCCGGAGTAGAAAAATAGTGTTATAGTGTTAAAGTGTTAACGAAAAAACGGTAACACTTTAACACCTTAGCACCTTATCACTATAAAACCGTCTCAGGGTGGACTTCTTCAAACCCATGAGGGGGACGATCTAGTGTCCAGGTTTCGAAATAGAAATGGCGTTCAGTGTTGAACTTCTTTCCATTGATGCTGAAAAAGCGAAAATGGTCCGGCACTAATTTTTGCAATGGAAAGAACATATTGCGATACACGTTTTTTTTGGAGAATATCTGAAGGTCAAAACCATCTTTTGACAGAACTTTGTAAATAACGATATGCCCGTCATCTATGGTTTTCCTTAACGCTTCTTTGTGGTAACCATTATCTGAATCCTTAATAATGTGAAGTTGAGATATATTCTCTGCGAAATCTTTCTCTTCAGTAAGTATGATAGTTTCTCCAATATCCAAAGCCTGTATTGCGTCCTTTAGTGAGGGGAATTCGGATTTGTGTGTGAATATATTTGCTCCCTTAAAAGCTGTCTCAAGTGCATTGATGAGTTCTTCGTAGGCTGAAAGAACATTCAATCCAAAACGCTCTTCATTCAGGTCGGTTCCGGTAAAGTAGAATCTGGAGTAGGTGGGGTCAGGCTTCATAAAATCCTGAAGCGAAGAGGCCATTTGTTTTGGGCTTTCAGATGCTTTTTGTTTACTCAGTTTATCAAGTCTCTGATCGTGATGGAAAATGAGTTTGAATATATTTGTAGTCATGTAAGAAAGACCTTAACAACAATTTTCGATTCTATTGAACAATTCTTCGACAAAGCCTTCATGTTCCGGTTTCATGAAGACACTTCGTAAGATGGTGACGTCCTCAGCATTTACTTCGAAATCAGGGTGGTGTTTAGTAAATGCCTTTACCGGGATATTGTATAACGAAAGGTAAAATGAACGCTCCTTCATTCCTTTTTCTTCATACTTGGCAAAAGATTCGAGGGTCTCAAATCCCATTAGTGGGTTTAAATTGATAGCATCTACATCAAAATTTTCAAAAAAGGTTTTTTTATAATGCTCGGCGGTAGAGCTGATATTGCCTCTTTTGGCATCTGCAATAACAATTTTATTGTCAGGAATATGGTTTATGACTTCCTCTAACACCTCGAAACCCTTGCTGCCCAATGCTTCGAAAAAGGCTAAATTTGGTTTGAAAGCTGCACAATATTCAGCAGTGTAGTCGATAATAAGCTTGCAAAAAAAGAAACTTAATCTTTGGGTTTATCGAACTGATTTTTTTACCGGTTGCGGAAGTAAATCCAAATTGGGATCCAATCCCACACACAAGGTAGATTTGCTTTCTGCTATGCATTGCTGCAGTTTGTTGATATACGTCATAGGCTGCGAATAATTTTTTGACTGAAGAGAACATTATTCAAGCGAAATGCAGGAGAAACAAAGAGCTTCAATTAACCGCAATTGCAGTCAGGCCCACAGTTATCTTTACATTTTTTCCAGGGAAGATGTTTTCCTGCCACCTTCATGAAAATGTAACCGGCACTCAGTACAAATAGGGAAAAAGCAATTATAGTTTGAAAATCCATTAAAATAAATGTGCTGTTTGAAAGGTGATAAATGAAGAGATGTAGGCCAGGCCCGTCATGTAGAATACCATAATAAGCGGCCATTTCCAGGAATTGGTTTCCCGGCGAACTATAGCGAGGGTACTCATACATTGCATAGCCAGTGCAAAAAAGACCATGAGCGACAGAGCAGTGGCTGTGCTGTACACAGGTTTGCCGGTTTCTTGGTCCACATCATTTATTAATTTCTGTTTTAAGGTGGTTACTTCTCCGTCATCTCCCTCAATACTGTAAATAGTATTTAAAGTTCCCACCATGACTTCACGGGCTGCAAATGAGGTGATCAGGCCAATGCCAATTTTCCAGTCGAACCCGAGAGGTTCAATAACCGGTTCAATAAAATGCCCGAATTTACCCGCATAACTATTCGTAAGCTGATAAGTCTCTTCGCTTATTTCAGGCGAGCCCGTGGATGAAATGGCAGAAGAATCAGCCATATTCGTTTGTACAGGTAATTCAGTTTTAGGGAAGGAGGCTAAAAACCAAAGTACAATTGAAATGGCAATAATGATTCTTCCCGCTTCAGAAACAAATACCCAGCCCCTGTCAAAAACGTTACGAAATACAGATGACCATTTAGGCATTTTGTAATCAGGAAGTTCCATAATAAACGGACTCTTTTTTCCTTTGATGAGAAACTTGTTCATCACCAGCGCAACAAGAACGGCCATTACAATGCCAAAAAAGTACAGGCCAAAAAATGTCAATCCCTGCAGATCGATGTAGCCAATTACTGGGGTTTTTGGGATAAAAGCTGCAATCAGTAAAGCATAAACCGGCAGTCGGGCCGAGCACGACATGAATGGCAAAACCATAATAGTGATAATTCGGTCGCGCCAGTTTTGAATATTCCTAGTGGCCATGATGCCGGGAATAGCACAAGCAAATCCAGACATCAGCGGGACAACAGAACGGCCGTGCAATCCAATTTTTGACATGAACCCATTCATCACAAAAGCGGCCCGGGCCATATACCCGGTACCTTCAAGAATGGATATAAAGAAAAAGAGAATCACAATTTGGGGCAGGAAAATTACTACACCGCCCAAACCGGCTACAACACCCTCAACCAGTAATTCTGAAAGCATGCCTTCCGGTAAATTTGCGGATAGCCAGTTTCCCATGCTTATGAAAAACACATCAATCATATCCATGAAAGGAGTGGCCCAGGTAAAAATTGCTTGAAACATGAGCAAAAGAATAAGCACGAAAGTAACTGGGCCTAATACTTTGTGTGTAGTAATGGCATCAATCCGGTCAGTGATGGTTACTTTATCCCGATTAGTTCGCTCGATAGCCGATTCCGTACAAGAGCTGATATAATCGTAGCGGTTCATAACTTCAAGCGCAGCAGGATTTTTACCTGCTTTTATGATGATATCATGTGCCTTTCGGACTATTTCATTAATAAATTCATCATTTTGAGACTCCTCATCCATATTACTTATCAGGCGAAGAGCTTCAATAGTGTAAACTTTTTGAGGAAGATCGGTATGCGGTTTTATCCACTCATTGGTGACTAAATCTATAGCCTGCTTTAAAGAAGGATCAGGGTACCATTGCAGAGGTTTCGGAGCCGTTAATTCTGCCTGTTGAATGGAATCCGTTACTTTTTTGAAGCAGGTCCGGTTCTTAGCCGAGATGGGCACAACGGGAATTCCAATTTTTTGCTGAAGGAGCTTAGTATTGATGCTGATACCTTTTGATTTAGCTACATCCATCATATTGAGAACTAAAATAGCTGGAAGGCCGAGATCAAGAATTTGTGTAGCCAAAAATAAGTTACGGTCCAGGTTGCTGGCATCTGCAATTATCAATACGAGATCAGGCTTTTCCTCGTATTCAAATTCTCCAGTCAGGGTTTCACGGGTAACCCGTTCATCCAGTTTTTGGCTGTGAAGGCTATATGTGCCGGGAAGATCAATGATGGTATGTTTTTGATCGGCTATCTTTGCAACACCGGCTTTTCGTTCAACGGTAATACCCGGATAGTTTCCGATTTTTTGCTTTAGCCCCGTTAAGCCGTTAAATACGGTAGTTTTTCCAGTGTTAGGGTTGCCAACTAAAGCAATATTCAGTGATTTAGTATTCAACTATTGACCTCTATAATTCAATTTCAATACAACTTGCTTCTTCTTCGCGAAGTGAAAGTGAATATCCGCGGATTTTTATTTCCATAGGAAAACCAAGGGGCGCCGTTCGAATTATCTCGATTTCTGAACCTGGTAAGATGCCCATTTGTAAAAGCCGTGGAGCCAAATCGCCAGTCACATTTTTTACTTTACAATAGTCCGGTTCGTGTTTATCAGATAAGGTTTTAGCCATGGAACTATTGTGTTATTGCGAGCTGATAAGAATAGATTTTGCCAGGTTTTCACTAATGGCGAGCCGTGTTTCTCCAATTTTGAGAATTACACGGGAGTGGTTTGATAATACTTCTCCGGTAACACCTTCCACACAACCCAAAGCCTGCAGCTGACAGGTATCTTCCCGGCTGCATCCAAGGCATTGTATAAAAACTCTTTCGCCTTTTTTGGTGCTATTAATTGGCTTCAACATCATCCTATCTCAAAATCATAACTTATTTAAATACATTCTAAATAAACAAATCAAATATGAAAATTTAGTGAAGACATTTTCAACTGTATTCCTAAAACCTGAGTTCGAATAAATAGGTTTGTATAGTAAGTGAATAGATTAGCTTTAGAGAAACTGCGATCGTCTCCCGAAACTCGGAACAGCGTTCTGCAACAACGCTAGCACCCCGATTCTCGGGGAGACGCAACGAGGTTGCTTAAAGATCCACCTACCATACTTGCTAATGAATTTTAGAATCAAATCCAGGTATATATGAAAAATCTGGTGGTTATTCTGCAGCGTTGGCTCGTATTTACCCCTTAGGGGAAACCGAATTAGTTTCAAAATCAGCTGATTTTCTGGCAAGAATAAGATAGCTGCCTGCGCAGAAATGACTTTAACGATCTTTTTCTTGAGTCGAACTACTGCTGGAAAGATGGTAGTTTTTCTTTTTTAAAGTACGGTTTCAGGGAAAACTTCTTCAAAACCATGCGGAGGTCGGTTAAGTGTCCAGGTTTCGAAATAGAAATGGCGTTCAGTGTTGAACTTCTTTCCATTGATGCTGAAAAAGCGAAAATGGTCCGGCACTAATTTTTGCAATGGAAAGAACATATCGCGATACACGTTCTTTTTGGAGAATATCTGAAGGTCAAAACCATCTTTTGACAGAACTTTGTAAATAACGATATGGCCGTGATCTATGGTTTTCCTTAACGCTTCTTTGTGGTAACCATTATCTGAATCCTTAATAATGTGAAGTTGAGATATATTCTCTGCGAAATCTTTCTCTTCAGTAAGTATGATAGTTTCTCCAATATCCAAAGCCTGTATTGCGTCCTTTAGTGAGGGGAATTGGGATTTGTGTGTGAAAATATTTGTCCCCTTAAAAGCTGTCTCAAGTGCATTGATAAGTTCTTCGTAGGCTGAAAGAACATTTAATCCAAAACGCTCTTCATTCAGGTCGGTTCCGGTAAAGTAGAATCTGGAGTAGGTGGGGTCGGTTTCATGAAATCCTGAAGCGAAGAGGCCATTTGTTTTGGGCTTTCAGATGCTTTTCGTTTACTCAGTTTATCAAGTCTCTGATCGTGATGGAAAATGAGTTTGAAATCTTGCATAAATTATTGTTTGAGTTGTGATATTTACAAGGTAGACTAATGAAATTAATGGAGTGCATGAAGAGAAGTACTTTGTCTAAATTTTATACTCTTTTACTATTTATAACATCCAATTTTTGTTTTGATGACAATTGTGATAACAATTTTTTATTGTTAGCTGTTAAAAATGTATAAGTATTTATAACTAGAGACAAAGTAATTTCCAAAAATAGATTTATGGATATTAAGATCGTTGTGAAGCGTGTACTATTGATTATGGATATTTAGCGTCTACGCCAACGAAGCATTTTCTCAAAACGAAGCAGTTCATATTTCTGGGAGGGTTTTCAGGTACGCGCAAAAGATTGATAGAAGACGCTTCAATACAAGTTTTGTCAATTGACTGGATGAACAATCTATAGAGGCATCTCCAACTAGAAAAAACGGTACGTTTGATTTCATTTTACTTACCAAATACCATTTAAAATTATTATTACATGCATCATTTCGCCCATATGAAGTAGTTATAAATGAAAGAGAGGAGGGTAGAAATTTAAGCATACCTCTTAGACCAAATATTTTAGGTGAGGATGTTTTTGTTACGGCTCCTTTAGTGACTAGGGAGGAATTAAAAAAAGAACCAAAACCATTGATAAAATTAGTACAGTAGAGGATTCAACAGCTCGCTTCATTTGATGTTGAATCATTGGTGTCAACTCTAAGAGAAGTTGATGTTGGGGTTTAAAGTATGACGATGCAGTCGGTAAACACTCGGGGTTTCAATGCAAGCTGTAACAAACGATTTTTGCAGTTGACTGATGGAATTGATAATCAGGCTCCAGGTTTAAGTTTTCCTATTGGGAACCTTATGGGTTGCCGGATTTAGATGTGGCATCAGTCGAAGTACTTCCCGGACCCTCTTCAACACAATATGGATCAAGTGCTTTAAAATGGAGTAATGATCATGACCGGTAGAGATCCATTTGAGATTCAAATAATTCCACTTCCAAAGCAAAGACCGGTGTAAATGATTTTAACCTAAACGGAAGTACTTTTTTCTTGCTGATGGTAATGGGATGTATAATTTTCAGGGAAGATACGCTAAGTCATTCGCTGATAAATTTGCAGTTAAAGTTACCGTGTTTTCACGCAGGGAACTCATTGCAATGCCGAAAATTATGATAATATTGGTTACGGGCGAATTCTACAAGACACCCTGAGCAGCCCGTTATAATGGGGTAAATGTATATGGTGATGAAAGTTTTGTTTATCAACAAGTATATAGTGAAGCTGAAGCATATCGGGATCAATTTGGAATGATATAATTCCTCCGGCTCAATATGGTCCGGTTACAAGAACCGGATACCGGGAAGAGAACCTGGTTAATTACGATATTGAAACAATACGTGTTGCCGGAAATCTACAATATAAATTTACCGACAACTACCGTTTGAAAATTGGCGGGAAATATGGCCTAACAAATTCTCTTTATACAGGTGATAGCAACATCGCCTTGAAGAATTTAGTATGTATCAAACGAATGTGGAATTAGCTCTTGAACAGGTTGAATATTTTGGGTTATACAACATGGCAGAATTCCGGGAATTCATATGATGTTACATCTTTGGTTAAGTTCTTGATTCAGGCTGCCAAATCTGATACTGATTGGTATCGTGATTTTAGGGTAGCTTATGAAAACGGATTTCCGGTATTTGGAGTGCCACCAGGAAATGTTATAGAGGCCAGAAAATTTGCTGACAGTGGCAACACCTTATTGACAGGAAGAGAGGCGAACCCAAGATACGAGCCGGGTACCCCTGAGTTTCAACAAAAAGTAAATCAAATAATTAATAGCACTGATCCTGTGAAGGGTGCAGCAATACGAGACAACTCTCTACTTTATCACCTGCAATCGAATTATGAGTTACCTGAAGTTCTAACAAATACTGATTTTAGCATAGGTGCAAATTTTAGATACTATGATATATTTTAGAGGTACAATTTTTCCAGACACGGCAGGAAATGACATTACAAATTATGAATATGGTATGTTCATAAGTATGGAGACAGCCCTACTCAAAGGCGATTTAAATATTAATTCAGCCGTTAGATTTGATAAAAATAAAAATTTTGAACCAAGATTAAGTCCTCAAACATCAATGAACTATAACATGAATGAGGATCATTTTTTTAGATTTTCATTTCAGCACGGGTCCAGATACCCCGGAGTTCGAGAGCAATTTGTGAATAATAATTTAGGTTCGGCCTTACTGCTTGGCGGTTTGTCAGAAAATCTAGCTCAATATGATTTTCAAGAAAATGCCATTACTCTTGATGCCGTAAATGGATTTAATGAGGCTGTAAGTGAGCGATTAAACGAGTCTCCTAGTAGTCCCGAGGCCTATAACAGGTTCCAGGCAGAAATTGAAAATCTGCATATTCTTCAGGACGGAATCGTTCAAGCTGATCAGCTACTTAACATAAATCCAGAGGTTGTAAATACTTTTGAGATCGGATATAAAAGATTATTTACGCCTGAATTATATCTTGACCTTAATTATTATGTAAGTTTTGATAAAGATTTTATCGGAGTTACAAGAGAATTGTAAAACCCCGAACAAGTCCCACCGAAGATTTATTGGTGGCTTCAGGCCAAATAAATAGTAGCTTGGAAAGCGAAAAGGTATTATGTGTATAGCAATGCAAGGGATCAGTTAATGGTACAGGGAGCATCTTTTGCACTTGATTATATTTCCGGTGGGTTTCTTATGAGTTTAAATGGAAGTTATTCGAAGTTATTGCAGAAGTCTCAGATGATTCCCATAACACCTGGTTTTAACACTCCTCCATTTAAGATGAATTTTGAAATGGGGACATCGGGCGATCGCTGAAAATGTTGGGTTTAAAATGACCTACCGACTTAGAAGTCAATATTATTGGGAAAGCTCGTTTCTTGATGGGCCTATTGATACTTATGGGCACTTTGATTTTCAATTTAATGTTGGAATACCAACTGTTCAAAGCACTATTAAATTCGGCGTTACAAATATTGGAATAAAAGAATATTACAATATTTATGGTGGTCCCTCAATTGGGTCAATATTGTTTGCTACGCTCAACTTTAATCCAAAAATGTTTCAGTAATAATGATGAATGTGAGAAAATACATTATTAGGAATTACGATAGGCTTAATTTTAATCAGCGGTTGCTCTTATGAATTTCCATCATCAGCTTCTGAAACAGATTTCAATCTTGAAAATGCGAATTTAGAGTCAATGACCATTTTGGGTAGTTCTATTTCTGCAGGTTTTATGGATGGCGCTTTGTATGGGAATGGACAGAAAGACTCATATGGTTCCTGATTGGCAGAATTGTTAGAGCTAGGATTATCTCAAAATATTCATACTCCATTAACTGTAAACAGTGAAAATGGATTTAATACATTTTTAGAGAATAATACCGGTAATGAAGGGAGGTTTTACCTTTCATTCCAAAGTCCAACCGAAGACTGGCCGGTCGTTTTACTAAAGAAGGAAATCCAATTTCCGATTTCAATGGAGATCTTTCATCTGTAAGTAACTTTAGCATACCTGGATTAAAAGTTTATCAGATCGACGATGCCTCATTGCTTTCAGGGAATCGTTATTATGATCGCATAACAGAAAAAGGAGCAAATCAAAGTATACTCGATTTAGCATTAAATAATAATCCTTCGATCTTAATACTGTAACCGGAACCGAGGACATTTTTGGTTATGCTATTTCAGGAGCTGTTGGTGATACCTGCTCCTGCTTCCATTTCAGCTTCAGATATTGATTTGACTTCAAAATCTATATTTGAGCAAGAGTTGAATGATGTAGTGGATAGAATAATGAATGAATCCTCTGCAGATTTATTTTTATTAAATATTCCTGATCCATTAATTCTGCCATATTTTACAACTATATCTTGGTTCTATTCTTCTGAAGAATGGGAAGATAGTGGTTCGATAGTGGAATTCTTAGTGGGGTGTATGATTCTTTCAATACCCGAGTTCAAGAATACAATCAGGGTCAGGATTTCAGCGATCGCAGACCACTTATTACATTTGATAGTGATGGTGGGCGTAGTTTTAGGGCAAAGGTAATTGAAGATGAATACTTAATTGATGCTACGGATAACCAAGGACAGGAAATACCTAAATGGCGGCAAATGTCAGACAGAGATTATTTTGCTTACAATGTTGAAAAAATTCACATTGAAAGTCTTGCGAATCCTCCTGTTTTAGGTTCTTATACGCCAATTCAAGATAGATATGTAAAAAGTAGAGGCGAAGCGGATCTAATTACAGAACGGAGGAATAGTTTTATTCTGACCGATTGCTAGCTATTGCCGGTAACAAACCCGTGTTCATTTAATAGAGCTTTGATAGCCTTTTAAAGTATTCGAGATCGACTAATAATGTACAATGGGGTGACATATAGTTTTGATTTTGATAATAGGGCAATCATACTCTGCCGATGGAATTACACATGAATGCCAGGGGACAAGCTTTATTGGCAAATGAAATCATCAAAGTATTTAACGATACTTTTGCTACAACTATAGAATCAATCGATGTAATAATCAGAGAGGAACTGAAATAACGAATCGAGTTCAATCTTCTCTTCATTTGAAACCGGTTGTGTGAATTCTGCCAAATAACTCTTCAGCAAAACCTTCATGCTCCGGTTTCATAAATACACTTCTTAGGATCGTTACATCCTCGGAATCAACTTTGAAATTCGGAGTGAAGTTTAGTGAAAGCTTTGGCCGGAATCCGATATAAGGAAAGGTAAAAAGACTGTTCCTTCATTCCATGATCAAAGATCTCTTTAGACGTTTCGAAGAGATCTGCTGAAGTAGTTTATACATCTGAGGGAAAATAGCCCAGGATATCAAGTTCAGGTTTTTTGTAAGAGGTTTAAATTTTGAACTTGAATTGGTCAGTATCATGCATCTTGAGTGCTGCATTGCGACACTTGGCAAGAATTGGCCCAAATCCATCTTTCTCCTTTCTAATGGGAACAACTGGCAGTGTTGCCCAGAAGCGCTGACAGCCGCTGCTCCAGCCCTGGAACATTCCAGGCTGATCTCTCCCAGATGGAGATCTTCCGAAGTAAAATAAGTATAAGGAGAGTCATGTTTATAAAACTTTCCAACACGCAGGATCTTTAAATAGCACACATCCACAACCATAAGGCTGAAGTCCGTGTTTATGTGGATCAACGACGATACTATCGGCGTGTCCTGCATCAAATTCCAGGAAGTTCCGTCAATTAGTTCAGTATCTTTCAGTGTTCGAAAAAACCTCCGTATGCAGCGTCAATATGGATCCGTATGCCATGCTCGTTGGCCCATGGAAGAATCTGATCCAGTGGTTCCACCTCACCAAGTCCGGTAGTGCCTAAGTGTGACCACCATAGTGCCGATCTCGTCTGGATCGACAGCATTCAGGTCAAAGGTTCCATTCATCTGACACCGGGATCTTGACTCCTTCAACCCTAAGAACAGAGCACATGCGTTCATGCGTATAATGTGCCTGTTCAGAAAACGCGATCTTTTTATGTGGATGAGATTCGCGGGCTATCCAAAGGGCCTCAAGGTTCGCAATGGTACCGCTGGCAGTCAGGTGTCCCAGATAAGTATCACCGTAACCAAAAAAACGAGCCAGTTCAGCAACGGCTTCTTTTTCCATTTCTGAGGATGGTGGCCCGCCATCCAGCGCATGATTATTTGGGTTGATAGACATTGCCATGGCGTAGGCCGCCCAAGCTAATGGGTGAGGAGGTTTGAGCATCTGTCCGGCATAGGATGGGTGCTCAAAAGGATAATTGCACTTTAAACGCTGAGTCAAATGAGTGAAAACTTCATTCGCTTTTTCTTTCTGAAACACTCAGAGACTCGTCGGGCGTCCAATTACCAAATGAATCGATCCATTCGTTAATGGATTGAATACCATTTCGCAGTGATTTTTCGGAGAGAGTATCCATTAGTACAAGCTAACTGAGATTCCTGCTGAAAGAACCTGCTTTAACTGAATTTCACTGGAAAAATCGTTGTCATATCTCAATTCAAACTGAAAGGAAGCACTTATAAGGCTGTTAATTTTTCCAACCAGTTCATTGCCCCACATAACATCTGTTTCATCAATTGGTATCAAAAAGTTAGTGAAGGTTTCCAGTCCACTCGTATATAGAATATTTTCAAAAACTTCCTTCTCGTAATAAATACCGGTTGTCAAACCACCCTCAGACCTGAAATTATCACCCGGGTCAAGTCCATATTGGGGAGCCAGGGCATCTTCTGTGACAAATGTCTGTTTCAACCCAAGACCCGCTTCAAATATTATGGCTGGTGCGGGTTTGTAAGATAAACCCACGCTTTCAGAAAGATAACCCGGAGCCATAAAGTTAGAGATCAGAATATCAGGATCGCTATCGATTTCACCATATTCAAAACCACGGTCAAACTGTGTTCTAAAAATAATGGTAGCATAACTTGAAAGAGTACCGTCTTTCCTGAACAGATAATTAAATCTGTTTGTAATAGAGATCAGGTCATCAGTTTTGCGAACACCATCATCCTTCACTTTGGATTGGCCGTATTTCAGATTGGTTCTGAATCCATAGCTATACAGGCCCTTTCTAAACATCAGTGTGTAAACGGATGAAGCTGTTCCACTGAGCGTGCTAACACCACCCTGAGACCAGTTGCTATAGGCAGCTTGCGAACCGTTCATATTTGCCACCCATGATTGAGCCCAGCCACTGAGGGTATCAGGAACAGAGACATTTTGTGCCTTTGCGGTAGCGCTGAATACCAGCATTAAGGCTAGAATGGTAAATTTTTTGATCAATTTATTCATGAAATCTTGTAGGTTAATTTTTAAAAAGAACAGCTTCTTTTAGTTTCGAATCTTTGAGCATGACTTCAATATGCTCACCTGTTTTGGTCGGCACCGTCATACCGGTAAGGTCTGAGGATAAAGGATATTTTCTATGACCACGATCTATCAAAACGGCGATCTTAATAGATGCGGGATCGTAGATGGAGGCCACAGCAGAGACTGCTTCAAACATAGTCTTGCCTGAGAAGATCACGTCATCTACTAGTATGACCTGCTTATCACTACAATCCGGTAATGATGTTCCCGGATTATTATCAGCTACATTGAAGTTGTGAACTTTCACCTCTTCGTCTATGATCTCAGAGATATTTTCAGCGATTTCGTTAGCCGTTGCCAAACCCCGTTTATTCAAGCCTATGATCACTAAATTTTCATTAACGGGCGATTTTTCCAGGATCTGAATTGCCAACCGTTTTAAAGTACGTTCAATTCGCGCCCGATCCATTAAGGTATATTGCTTGCTCATAATCTTATTTTAAATTCTAACAAAGGTAATGTTTTCTGTACTTAGTGTTAAAATCATTACCAAAAATAAGCCGAAAAATTGTTACCTTAACAGTGTTAATCGTAACGTAAATGATGGAGAGATATGAAAAGTGGAATTGGAACACTATTAGTGGGAGCCACAGCTTTTGCAGGTGGGGTACTAGCAGGATTATTAATAACACCTAAAAGTGGCCGGGAAAACATAAAGTGGGTGAAAAACCAAAGTGAAGAAACCAAGCAATGGCTTGAAACTACCGGTAGAAAACTCAGAGAAGACGGGGAAAAAAGAGTAGATCGATTTTCAGAAGGAATCAAAAAATCACTGAAAGATTCATTGCCAGACTTATACGAAGCCACAGAAGATCTTGATTTTTCAGAAAAAGAGGAGATAGAAGAAATCACCAAGCATGGGTGATCTTGGTTTTCAATATTCTGAAGCCTTTCTTCAGTGGATATGGGAAAATGGGCTTTTCGACCATGCCGGTTTGCATACCGAGTGTGGGAAGTCCGTGCAGATTTTGGAAGCCGGTGAGTTAAATAAAACCGACGGTCCAGATTTTAGAGCCTCCCGAATAGTCATAGATGAAATAATGTGGCATGGAGATGTTGAGCTGCATCTCAGGAGTAAAGATTGGTATGCTCACGCTCATCATAACGATACCAATTTTGATACGGTTTTTTTACACGTCATTGTAGAAGGTAAATCAGAGCAAGTGACTACCCAAAATGGGAGTAAGCCCTTTACACTAAATTTAGGACCCTACCTTTCAAATAATCTGAAGGTTTTTTTAAAAAGCTTTGAAGATAGAAAGACCTTGCCATGCTCCGGTAATCTGAATTTCATATCAGAAGAGGTATTTCATAAGCAGCTTGAAAAAGCACATTCAGAATATCTGGAAAAGAAAACGAATGATTTTCTGTCTCTGTATGATCCTGAAGTACTACCATCAGAAGCCTGGAAGAAAGCATTAATTTTATCCGTTTGGGATGGTTTGGGAATCACTCATAATCGTAAGCCAATGAGAATGACGGGTGAGAGACTTCTTGCCATATGGGATGGAGCTTTATCTGAAGAGGGAGTTAAATTGGCTCTAAAGGAGGCTGGGCTTGGCGAAAGTTCTGATCCGGTCTGGAACATGAAAGCTGTAAGGCCTGCAAATCACCCTGAAAAAAGGATAAAAGAAGCTGTACGTATGACTTTTGAAATATTGAACACGCCATTTGAAAACTTTCTCAGTAAAGATAGTATAGGTCTTTGGGAAAAATGGTGCAAAAACTGTGAAATCATAGGTTCTTCCCGGATGAAGATCCTATTCGGAACCGTATATCTTCCGGCGCTCTATGTGTCAGGGATGTTGTTCGCCCATCAGGGTTTGAAAGAAAAGGTTCGCGCAACATGGAGTGATCTGAAAACGCCAATTCCACGATCACTGCTCAAAAAATTCAAAGCCCTTCAACTGAATACTGATAATTATAGCAGGAAATTAGGTTCTATTCATCAATTGAAATCATATTGCAAGCCAAGGAAGTGTTCTGAATGTTTTGTTTTAAAAAATGCGATTCAGTCTTGATTGCTTTTAAAGTGATTTCTATCTTTGGGGTCTGTCAATGATATGAAATGCCCGGTCGTCTAATGGCAGGACACCTGGTTTTGGTCCAGGCAGTGGGGGTTCGAATCCTCCCCGGGCAACAACATTTATTAAAGGATGACTGTAAAGCCATCCTTTTTATTTATTGATCAATAATTGGAAGATCATATCTTCTGGAATAACCTGAATCGAAAGCCTGCATAGTGGATACACCTCTGGCGATATTTTCCGGCACAAGTAACCCGGCTTTAGCAAGAGCAATTGCTGAAGAGTATGGAACATCATTAGGTGAGCTAACCATCAAGAAGTTTTCTGACGGGGAGCAATATGTTAAGTATGAGCAGAGCATCAGGGGAGAGGATATTTTTGTTATACAGTCAACTCCACCTCCTGGTGACAACATTATAGAATTGCTTTTACTGCTTGACGCTGCAAAACGGGCTTCGGTAAAACGAGTGACAGCAGTTATTCCTTACTTTGGATATGCCCGCCAGGATCGAAAGGATCAGCCAAGGGTGTCGATCGGTTCAAAACTGATGGCAAATTTGTTAGTTAAGGCCGGTGCAGATCGTATTCTTACAATGGATCTGCATGCTGCTCAAATACAAGGATTTTTTGATATCCCACTGGATCATCTTTACGCCAGCCGGGCTTTTATTGATCACTTTACCTCAAACCCAATAAATAATCTGGTGGTTGTTGCACCAGATGTTGGTAGTCTTAAAATGGCAAGGGCCTACTCCAAAAAATTGGATGCAACCCTGGCGTTTATTGATAAAAGACGACCAAAAGCCAATGAGTCTGAGATTATGAATCTAATTGGTGAGGTAGAAGGAAAGAATGTGTTAATAGTCGATGATTTGATCGACACTGCCGGAACACTTACAAATGCAGCTGCCGCTCTGAAAGAAAGAGGGGCTCTGAGTATTAAAGCTATTTGTACACATCCGATACTATCGGGACCGGCATTTCAGCGAATTGAAGATTCGCCAATTGACGAGTTGTTAGTAACTGATACTGTTCAGCTTCGCCAGCCTTCTGATAAGATAAAGGTGTTGAGCGTAGCGAATATCTTTGCTGAAGCTATACAACGTATTCACACTAACGACACAATCAGTGCACTGTTTGATAATTAATGATTAAGGTAAACGCATTATGGCACACCCAGAATTAGTAAAACTTGAAGGAACAATTAGAGAGACCAGTAAGCAAGCCAATAAAGCGCTTCGCGAAGAGCTTCGTGTTCCTGCGGTACTCTATGGTCCCGAAGTAGAAGAGAATATCCATTTTTCAGTAGATGAATTAGAAGTGGAAAAGATTCTTAGAAAACCACAGTCTAAACTTCAGGAGCTTACTGTAAACGGTAAAACGTATAAAACTCTCTTAAAGAGAACTGAGTTCGATCCTGTAACCGATCGTGTTGTTCATGCAGATTTCTATGTGCTTTCTGACGAGCATAAAGTGACGCTGCGTGTACCGATCAAGATCACCGGTAGCGCTAAAGGCGTTGTCGAAAATGGTGGTCGTGTGTTCAAACCAATGAACTTTATAAGAATTCGAGTACTGCCTGAAGCGATTCCTGCAGAGTTTGAATTAGACATCACACCACTAGAAATTGGTCAGTCGCTTCACATCTCAGATTTGAATCTGGAAGGAATTATTCCTCTGGATGATATGAGTCGTACGATCGTGACCATTCGTCCTCCAAAAGGAGCCGATTTCCTCGAAAACCTTGTTTCAGGTGTTACTGATGAAGCCGCTGAAGAAGAAGTTGTGGAAGGTGAAGAGCTTGCAGAAGGCGAAGAGCTTGCTGAAGGTGAAGAGCCTGCTGAAGGTGAAGAAGGTGATGAAGAAGAATCAACCGAGGATTAAGTCCGAAGTTATTCACTAAACTAAACGTGTCCCGAATGCCATGTCCATTATTGTAGGATTAGGAAATATTGGACAAGAGTATGAAGGAACACGCCACAATATAGGATTTGAAGTTGTTGACGCATTAGCGGAGACACTTTCTATTACATTTGGCCCGGGTGACGGGCCTTTTGTGGTTGCAGAGGGCAGGCACAGAGGCAGAAATGTCGTACTGATAAAGCCAACTACATATATGAACAGAAGTGGATTGGCTGTCAGGAATGTCCTCTCAAAATACAAGACTGATAAAGAAGATTGCCTGATCATTTATGATGATCTGAATCTCGATGTCGGGGATGTCAGGCTGAAGGCTACGGGCAGTGCCGGTGGCCATAATGGAATACAAAACATTATTGACTTGCTGGGGAGCAGAGATATTCCCCGCATTCGATTTGGGATCGGTAACGATTTTCCCAGAGGTAAACAGGTCGATTTTGTATTATCTCCATTCAAAAAAACAGATCAAAAATATTTAGAAGAGGGCATTCAGAAAGCCCACGATGCTTCGCTTTATTTTGTACGGGAAGGCATCAACAAAACTATGAATCACTTTAATTAACTATAAGTCTCAAACCGACTTATTGAACTTAAAATACGTAACGGGAAACAATGGATACAATAATCTATTTTATACCGGTGGCCGGAGTTATAGCACTTCTGTACACCATTTTTAAAACATCCTGGGTAACAAAACAGGAGATAGGAACTGAGCGCATGGAACGCATAAGCAAAAGTATTGCGAGCGGTGCCATGGCATTCTTGAAAGCTGAATACAGGGTACTAGCAGTATTTGTACTGGTTGTAGCTATAATACTTGGCTTCAGTGCAGATCCTACCACTTCTAGCTGGATGGTAGCTATCTCATTTGTTGTGGGTGCTATTTGTTCAGGTCTTGCCGGTTTTATTGGTATGAAAGTTGCAACCAAAGCCAATGTTAGAACCACACATGCTGCACGAACAAGCCTTGGTAAAGGCCTTGAAGTTGCTTTTGCCGGTGGATCCGTAATGGGCCTTGGTGTTGTTGGCCTTGGTGTTCTTGGCCTTAGTTTGTTGTTCATTATTTTCGGTAATGTATTTGGCCTTGAAGGTGCAGGTGCGGTTAATAAAGTACTTAGCCATTGTAACTGGATTTTCCTTTGGTGCCTCATCTATTGCCCTTTTTGCACGTGTTGGTGGAGGTATTTATACCAAAGCTGCTGACGTTGGCGCTGACCTTGTAGGTAAAGTTGAAGCCGGTATTCCAGAAGATCACCCTCTTAACCCAGCTACTATTGCCGATAACGTAGGTGATAATGTTGGTGACGTAGCCGGTATGGGTGCCGACCTTTTTGAGTCTTATGTAGGGTCTATTATTGGTACTATGGTATTGGGTGCTGCTTTTATTGCAGGCGCAACAATTGACGGTGCTGTTTGGTCAGATGCATTCAACGGCCTTTCCGCTGTAATGCTTCCATTGGTTCTTGCCGGCGTTGGAATTTTGACTTCTATTCTTGGAACATTCTTTGTTCGCGTAAAAGAAGGTGGAGATCCTCAAAGGGCATTAAATATGGGTGAGTTTATTTCAGCAGCTGTAATGCTGATAGCTTCTTACTTTATCATTACCTGGATGCTTCCTGAAACATGGACATTCAACGGTGAAGTTTATAACAGTATGGGAGTATTTTGGGCCACTATATTTGGCCTTGCAGCTGGACTTGGAATTGGGTTGATCACTGAGCATTACACCGGAACCGGAACTAAGCCCGTTTGGTCTATTGTGAAGCAATCTGTAACCGGATCTGCAACAAACATCATTGCCGGACTTGGCGTTGGTATGATCTCAACTGCGATTCCTATTCTTATTATCGCTGTTGCAATTATTGGGGCCTATGAATTTGCCGGATTGTACGGTATTGCGATCGCTGCGGTTGGGATGCTTTCAAACACAGGTATCCAGTTAGCTGTTGATGCTTACGGACCAATTTCTGATAATGCCGGTGGTATTGCAGAGATGGCTGAACTCCCTGGTGAAGTTCGTGAGCGTACCGATAAGCTTGATGCGGTAGGTAACACGACTGCTGCTATCGGTAAAGGTTTTGCGATCGGTTCTGCTGCCTTAACAGCACTTGCTCTATTTGCTGCATTCATTACTGCTTTTGAAGCTGTGAACCCGGGAGTAGAGGTTATTATTAGTGTAACCAACCCTTCTGTGATGGCCGCGTTATTTGTAGGGGCAATGTTACCATTCTTGTTCTCTGCTCTTTCTATGAATGCCGTAGGCCGTGCCGCAATGAGTATGATCGAAGAAGTGCGCCGTCAGTTCCGTGATATTCCTGAATTGACCAAAGCACTTGCTGCTATGAACCGCAACGAAGGCAAGGAATTGGCTGATTGGTCTGATGAAGACCGTACTACTTTTGAAGCCGCTGACGGTAAAGCTGAGTATGAAAAATGTGTTGAGATATCGACACAAGCTTCCATTCGTGAGATGGTTGTTCCGGGTCTGTTAGCCGTAATTGTTCCTGTACTCTTCGGCTTTGTTCCGGGATTTATCAGTGACAGCCCAACACTTGGTGCTGAAATGCTTGGTGGACTTCTTGCAGGTGTAACTTCTGCAGGTGTTCTTATGGCTCTCTTTCAGTCTAATGCCGGTGGTGCTTGGGATAACGCCAAGAAGATGATCGAAGAAGGCGTGACCATCGACGGTGTTGAATATGGAAAAGGCTCTGAGCCTCACAAAGCGGGTGTTGTTGGAGATACTGTTGGTGATCCATTCAAGGATACTTCAGGTCCTTCACTGAACATCCTGCTTAAGTTGATGTCAGTTGTAGCTCTTGTAATTGCTACTATGATCTAAAGCTTAGCTAAGCAAAAAATTCAAAGCCCCGTGCATAACTCATGCACGGGGCTTTTTTATGGCTTTAATTTCTGAAAAATGGTGTTTCCTTATTTCATACAGAAATGAAAGGTCAACCAACTAAAAACATAACACGTATTCCATGACCTGCCCGTAGAGGCGCGATGCGTCGCGTCTCTACGGGCAGAATCAAGATTGTTTTTATCGATGTTTGAAGAACTAAAAAAAGAACCTTTTACACCTGAAATTCATTGTACTAATACAATCGAAACTAATACAGGAGTACAATTATGGCAGCTAAGAAAATATTAATGATCGTTGGAGATTATGGAGAAGACCTTGAGATCATGGTGCCCTTTCAGGCATTGCAGATGGTTGGGCACGAAGTTCATGCGGTTTGCCCGGATAAGAAAAAAGGAGATACCTGTCCAACAGCAGTGCATGATTTTGTGGGAGACCAAACCTACAAAGAATTAAGGGGTCATAACTTCACGCTGAATTATGATTTTGATAAAGCAGATCCTGCAGATTATGATGCTTTGGTTCTGCCCGGCGGACGTGCCCCTGAATATCTCCGTTTGAATGATGAGGTTGTTTCTAAAGTGAAGCACTTCCTAGATGAGGACAAGCCCATTGCCGCTATTTGCCACGGACTTCAGATCTTTGCGAAAACAGGTGGCATTGAAGGGAGAACGTTAACAGCCTATCCTGCCTGCGGACCAGAAATGGAAGCTTGTGGTGCCAATTATAAAGAAGTGCCGCCTACAGAAGCCGTAGTTGATGGAAATCTTGTTACCTCACCAGCATGGCCCGGACATCAAAAATGGCTGGCAGAATTTCTGAAGGTGTTGGGAACAGAGATCACACATAAGTAAGACATGTTTCGCTCCAACGCAGAGCGTAGGAGCGAGTTAGGTAAATTCTATTTCTGACAATTTAAAATTGGCTAACTTAAACGTCGAAATCTAAACCCTGAGCCAGTGGCAGAGAATCGCCCCAGTTCATGGTGTTAGTTTGTCGACGCATGTAGGCTTTCCATGCATCGGAACCGGATTCACGGCCGCCTCCGGTTTCTTTTTCACCACCAAAGGCACCACCAATTTCGGCACCGCTAGTTCCAATGTTTACATTGGCAATACCGCAATCGGAACCACGCGCACTTAGGAAGGTCTCAGCTTCACGCATATTAAGGGTAAACATGGCCGAACTTAGCCCTTGTTTAACACCGTTGTGTATGGCAATAGCTTCATCCAGGTCTTTGTATTTGATGAGGTATAGAATAGGTGCAAAAGTTTCTTCCTGAACGATATCATAATGATTCTCTACTTCAGCCAGTGCGGGGCGGACGTAGAAGCCTTCTTCATCCAAAACATCACCACCGTAAATAACTTTACCGCCTTCTTTCTCAATTTCCTTTAGGGCGTTCTGCATGTTATTAATAGCATCCTCATCGATCATTGGTCCTACAAGGGTGTTTTCTTCCAGCGGATCCCCGATCGTAATATTATCATAGATATTTATCAGGCGTTCTTTAACCTGATCGTAAACTGACTCGTGAATGATCAGTCGGCGGGTGCTTGTACAGCGCTGTCCGCAGGTTCCAACAGCGCCAAATACGGTTGCACGGATCGCCATTTCGATATCAGCGTTTTCTGAAATGATGATAGCATTGTTACCGCCAAGCTCCAGTATGGTTTTACCTAACCGGGAAGCAACAGTTTTTCCAACTTCCTTACCCATTCGGATTGAACCGGTAGCTGAGATAAGTGGAATGCGGGTATCTTCGGTCATCCATTCACCAAGCTCACGGTCACCGGTTACAAGGTTAAAGATACCTTCAGGCAGGTCATTTTCTTTGAGCACTTTAGCTACGATCTTTTGAACGGCTACTCCACATAGAGGAGTTTTTTCTGAACCTTTCCAGATCATTACGTTACCGCAAACCGCAGCTATCATGGCATTCCAGCTCCAAACGGCAACCGGAAAGTTGAAAGCCGAAATGATACCAACTATACCAAGAGGGTGCCACTGCTCATACATTCTGTGTTGAGGACGCTCGCTATGCATGGTCTTGCCATACAGCATACGGGATTGCCCTACAGCAAAATCACAGATATCGATCATTTCCTGAACTTCCCCCAATCCTTCCTGATAGATCTTGCCCATTTCATAGGTCACTAGTTTACCTAGTGGCTCTTTGTACTCGCGAAGTTTTTGTCCGATCTGACGAACTATTTCTCCACGCTGGGGAGCCGGCATATTTTTCCAGACCTCAAAAGCTTTTTGAGCTTCCTCAACCACATGGTCGTATTGTTCTTTTGTCGTAACGCCAACAGTAGCAATCTTTTCACCGTTGGTAGGTGTGAAGCTGCTGATGGTCTCTTTGCTTTCAATGTGTTTTTGTCCGGTGCTTGTTCCCGGGTTAATACCTTCAATTCCAAGTGTTTTCAGAAACTCCATAGTCATAATTTATTTACTGAATTTTTAGGAAGATAGGGAAGTAAGCAGTTAGAATACAGGGAGTGAATATCCAATATCGAACAAGGAATATTAAACACTGAAGTTTTTTATTCCTGTATTCTGAATTCTGAGTTCTGTATTCTTCCATCATGAGAAATGCATCAAACAACGAGATCAAATTACTTAGAAAGCTGAACCGAAAGAAGTACCGAGAAAAGGAGCAGCGGTTTATTGTAGAGGGAGAGCGGGCGGTTGAGCAGGTGCTTGAGAATAGTTTGGTGGATGTGGAGGCGGTTTTTGTGGGGGAGAGAATTAAAGTGCAAGAGGGGTGGTTCAAGGGTGTGGCGGTTCGTTTGTTGGAAGCAGATGTTCTTGATGAAGTGGCGGACACGGAAAATACGCAGGGGATACTGGCTGTTTGTAAGATGCCTGAAGAAATTCAGCCTGAAAAATTAGCGGGAGAAAGTGGCATTATTGTAGCAACCGATGCGATTCAGGATCCCGGAAACATGGGTACGATCTTGCGGACGGCAGCCTGGTTTGGAGCCAGGGCTTTGATAGCCGGAAAAGGAAGTGTGGATGTCTATCATCCCAAAGTAGTGCGAAGTACGGCGGGGGCAACCGGAAGTATCCCTGTATTAACGGGCGACCTGGAGGATATCTTCAGGAAACTGGAAGGATCAGGGTGGGAGATTCTGCTGCTGGATGGTGGGCAAGGAGCGGAAGACCTGGGGTCGATTCAACCCACAGAAAAAACCGTATTGGTTGTGGGGAATGAGGGAAATGGAATCAGTGAAAACATATTGAATTCAAATCGGAGAAAAGTAAAAATTGAATCATCACCCGGACAGGAAAAAGTAGAAAGCCTGAATGCAGCAGTGGCTGTAAGCATCGCGCTTTTTCAGTTAACAGTTAACAATGATCAGTAAACAGATTTTACCTATTTGGAAAGTTGGATTGGAATTGAACATGTTCTGCTAACTGCTAACTGCTAATGCTAACTGCTAACTGCTAACTGCTAACTGCTAACTGCTAACTGCTAACAGTAATAATTTTGTGTTAAATCTGTCGGACTCGTTGCATAAGAGTTTATCATTAGCTTTATTTCGACAGACGTTCGTTATTCATCTACCTATATAATTATTGGCTAGTATTAACCTTCTTACAACCAAAACCTCCCCTCTATGCCAAAGAAGAAAGAGAAGAAGATCTTCGTTCTCGACACATCCGTTCTGCTCTACGACTATGAAGCTGTCCGAAATTTTGAAAAAAATGATGTAGCCATTCCTATCACCGTTCTGGAAGAACTGGATACCTTCAAAAAAGGTAACAATGTGATCAATTTGCATGCAAGGGAATTCATTCGCTATCTGGATGGGATCTCTGATACAAACATGCTTCAAAACTGGATCCCATTGAATGGCAGGTCTCACGGTAATCTTCGGGTGATTACCAATCAGAACAGTTCGCTGGATGCCACAAAGGTGTACGGGTCCGATAAGAATGATCACCGGATCATAAATGCTGCCTTACATCTGAAGGAGGAGAATCCTGATCAGCGTGTCATTCTTGTTTCAAAAGATATAAACCTGAGGCTGAAGGCCCGGGCTCTCAATCTGGAGGCGGAAGATTATGAGACTATTCAGATCAAGGATATTGAGCATCTTTATAGGGGTAAAACTGAGGTTGAAGTTGAAAATCCGGCAACCATTGCAAAGTTCTATGAAGAAGGTGAGATAGATCCGAAGGATCTGGGGCAGAAAGACCCTTCCTGTAACCATTACTACATCATGAAAGCTCATGGAGCATCAGCTTTAGGTTGGTTCAATCCAAAATCTAAAATGATCGAAGTGGTAGACAAGGTTCATGCTTATGGCATTCACCCCAAAAATGCTGAACAGACCTTTGCGCTTACATGCCCTGCAAAATAAGAAGGTGCTTTGTACCACTGTGACCGGTGCAGCCGGGACCGGAAAGACTTTATTGGCACTGGCAGCCGCGTTGGAACAGCGAAGTGATTTTAAGCAAGTGTATATGGCCCGGCCGATCGTACCGCTTAGCAATAAAGACCTGGGTTTTCTGCCGGGTGATGCCAATCAGAAGATAGATCCATACATGCAGCCCCTTTGGGATAATCTTAGCTATATAAAAAATCAATACAAGGAAAGCAGTAAGCATTTCAAGAAAATTGATGAGATGCTGCAAACCGACAAACTCAGAATTGTTCCGCTGGCCTATATTCGCGGCCGAAGTTTATCCAATGTGATATTTATTATCGATGAAGCTCAGAACCTGACACCCCATGAAGTCAAAACCATTATCACACGGGCGGGACAGAACACCAAGATCATCTTCACGGGAGACATCTTTCAGATCGATACCCCATATCTTGATGCTCAAAGTAACGGGCTTAGTTATTTAGTGGACAGAATGCACGACCATGAACTGTATGCACACATTAATTTAGAGAAAGGAGAACGATCGGATCTGGCTAATTTAGCCTCGAAACTTTTATAAAGTACAAGGTACAAGGTGTTAGGGTCAAGGTGTAAGTGGTGTCTTGAACCTCGTGCTAAACCTTGTGCCTAAAATTAATTTTCTTTGGAGGGGCTTAGGAAATCAACCTGGAATCTGAAATGCTCTGTTTCAAGGGCCATGATATCGTAAAGGTCTTGTACTACCTTGAATACTTCTTTTGGAGCTCCAATAATGGTAGAGGACAGATAGCCGACTTCAATTTCCACATCATATTGAGCCAGGTGCTCCAGCAGATCCTGGACTTTTTCTCTTGGGTCGTCTTCTGATAGCGGGATATAGGTTAGCTGTGCAATGGTTCTCATAGGAAATAAGGCTGATTTTATTTAATACTTTTAATTAGTTCAAAGATAAGGCAGAAGAGGTAAAGAGGCTAATTTAAGTGAATATTGAATATTCAATAATTAATCCTGATTATTGAATGAGATATTTGGACTAATTAGTTCTGATTGGCCAAGGCTAAGTTGGGTCTTAATTTGATCTCAATAAAACCAAATCTCATATTTATGCAAATCAAGCAATGAAATGGAAAAATACATGAAAGATCTTATCAAGGAATTTAAAGAGTTTGTTTCTCGGGGGAATGTAATTGAACTGGCCGTTGGATTGATCATGGCTACGTACTTTGGAGCTATCGTCAAATCATTTGTGAATGATATCATCATGCCGCCGGTGGGATACCTTATTGCCGGGGTTGATTTTGCTGAACTCAAATTTCAGATCGCTGAGCGTACCTTAGCAGATGGTACACTCGAAGCTGTTACCATTAATTATGGAGCTTTCATCAACACTATCATTACTTTTGTGATAGTATCCGCAGCTATTTTTATAGTGGTAAGAGCCTACAACAATTTCATGAAAAAGGAAGAGGAAAAACCTACTCCCAAAACTGCGGCACCCAGTAAGGAAGAAATGCTGCTGACAGAGATCAGAGATCTTTTGAAGAAATCATAGTACCCATCCAACTAAAACCTGATTCTAGAAAACTAAAGCCGACTTATGAGTAAGAAAGACACATTAATTCCATTTGTTTCTGCTGATGATGATCTTCCACAAATTACCGTAAAAGCTGTGATCCTTGGGTTTTTACTCTCTGCCATTCTCGCCGGAGCAAACGCCTATTTGGGTTTGAAGGTTGGAATGACGGTTTCTGCATCCATTCCTGCTGCGGTTATCTCAATGGCAGTATTGAGGCTTTTCAAGGAATCCAATATCCTGGAAAATAACATCGTGCAAACGGCAGCCTCAGCGGGTGAATCATTAGCAGCGGGGGTTATTTTTACACTTCCTGCACTCATTCTGCTTAAATACTGGTTGGATTTTCCTTTTATGGAAACGGCCGCAATAGCCATGTTTGGTGGAATTCTTGGCGTGTTGTTCACCATTCCGCTGCGGCGTGCATTGATCATAGAAAGTGAGCTTCAGTTTCCTGAGGGCGTTGCAACGGGTGAGGTTTTAAAAGCAGGAACCGAAGGCGGGAAAGGAATTAAAACCATTATTCAGGCAGGTGTCGCGGCTGCGTTATTCAAGTTGAGTCAAACCGGATTGAAAGTATTTGCAGGATCCGTTGGGGGCTCAGTAAAAGCCGGAAAGTCTATCTTTGGAATGGGAGCTGATCTTTCGGTGGCATTGCTGGCCGTTGGATATATTGTTGGTCTCAATATTGCTGTGTTGATCTTTGCTGGTGGGCTTATTTCCTGGCTGTTTGGCATTCCTATCTATATGGCTCTTTCAAGTCCTGAGGAGATCACTGCAATTGTAGGGGCTGCTGAAGGCTACGATGCTGCTCTTGCCATTTGGAGCCAAAAGATACGTTATATGGGTGTGGGTGCTATGGTTGTAGGAGGTGTGTGGGCACTGATATCCTTGGCCAAACCACTGGTAGATGGCATTAAGTCATCCATGGCCGCCGTTAAGCAACTCAAAAAAGGTGGCAGTGCCAGTATTCCAAGAACCGAGCAGGATACCCCTATCAATATTGTGATATGGGGGGTGATTGGCCTGGCTATTCCGATCTTTATTGTATTCATATATGTGATCGACATTGAACATTTAGCGGTCAGTTCCGGAGCATACTGGACGGCTATTACTTTTGGTGTGGTATTCTCTTTATTTGCCGGATTTTTGTTCTCATCAGTGGCGGGTTATATGGCCGGTTTGGTAGGGTCATCCAATAATCCGATCTCGGGTGTTACCATTGCTACAGTATTGGCAACTTCTCTGTGCCTTCTGGCAATTTTAGGAGGAGAAGTTGATTTTGCCGCAGACCTTGAAAAGGCTAAAAGTGCGGCTGCAGCTGCCATCATTGTGGGGGCGATGATCGCCTGCGCGGCGGCTCTTGCCGGAGATAACTTGCAGGATCTCAAAGCGGGTCAGATTGTTGGAGCTACACCCTATAAACAGCAGATCATGCAGATCGTGGGTGTTGTGGCCGCTGCTATTGTGATCGCACCGATACTGAGTTTGCTTTTCAATGCCTACGGGTTGGGTGGTGTCTTCCCAAGAGAGGGGATGAATCCACAGGAAATGTTGACGGCTCCACAGGCCACCCTTATGCAGGCTGTGGCAGAAGGCGTATTTGCACGAAATTTAGAATGGACGATGATCATTATTGGAGCCTTGATCGCAGTGGCTATCATCATCCTGGATCAGGTCCTGAAAAGCAAAGGTTCCGAATTCAGAACACCGGTATTGGCTGTAGCTGTTGGGATCTATTTACCGGTTGAACTTTCTGTTCCGATCTTTATTGGTGGAATGATCGCGTGGGGTGCAGCGAAAGTGGTACGGAACAGAGCCCGAAAAGCGGGTGAAAACATTCAGGAGGCAGAGGGCAATGCTGAAAGGAAAGGACTTTTGTTCTCATCAGGTTTGATCACGGGAGAAGCGTTGATCGGGATCATTTTAGCTATTCCGTTTGCTCTATTTGAAAGCACGGATGCCCTTCGCATCATGCCAGAAGGGATGGAATGGCTAACCAGTCTACTGGGTATGGGTGCCGCTTTGTTCTTTATGATCTGGCTGTATAAAGTTGCGATCAAGAAAGGGGATTAGAAATAATCCTATTTATCGAGGCTGACTACATCTACAGTGGTCAGTTCCTTTCCTAAGAAACGTTCTGCCAGTTCGTGAAAGCGTTGTGGACGATCACTGACATAACAGTGAAAATTTCCGCCATCGTTATTCAGGAGATCCATTTCAGCCAGTTTCTGTTTGGCTGATGCTGCAATGGATTCGGCTGAATCAATGATCTTCACATTTTTGTCTTTCAGGATCTGAGGAATGGTTTTTTTAAACAGCGGATAATGCGTGCAGCCAAGTATCAGCGTTTGTATTCCTGAATTATCAAAATGATCAAGGTAGTGGTGCAAGGTCTGAATGGCTACATCGTTGTCGATCCAGCCTTCTTCAGCCAATGGTACCAGCATGGGGCAGGCCTGCTGATCAACTTTTATGGTTGAGTCAAAGGCATGGATGGATTCCACGTAAGCTTTGGAATTTATAGTTCCAAGAGTGCCGATAACACCAATGTTCTTATGTTCAGGCATCTCCACGGCAGTTCGAGTACCGGCCGTAATTACATCTAACACCGGAATATCACCGGCTGCCTGTATGATCTCCTCTTTTGCAGAAGCAGATACCGTATTGCAGGCGATCAGGATCATCTTCACCCCGCGCTTCATTAAGAAATTGGTGATCTGAAGCGCATAGGTGCGAACCGTTTCCTCCGATTTAATTCCATAGGGAACCCGGGCGGTATCCCCAAAATAGATGATATCTTCGTCAGGTAATGCGTCGATGACGGCTTTAGCAACGGTAAGACCGCCAATACCTGAGTCAAAAATGCCTATTGGAGCTTTCTTTAAATCTTGCAAAATTTGTAGGATGTGGAATTAATTATTGATGGAAGGTATTCAATTCTTAAATCTTAATTCAAGCATTTGTACTTTGTTCCTATGAACAAAATAATTTCGTTATCAGTAGTATTTATAATTTTACCATTTTCATTGTTTGGACAGACCGATCCAGATACTCTCAAAGGTGATCTGGGTGATATTGTTGTTGTCGGTTATGAGGGAAACAGAAGTCTCATGGAAACCCCGGGAGCCATTTCAAATATCAGGGCTGAGCGCATATCAGGTTTTGATGAAAGCTCTATGGTGTATGGCCTGAATTCGGTACCGGGTGTCAGGATCGAGCAACGGGCGCCGGGAAGTTATCGGGTGGCCATCAGGGGAAGTTCACTTCGTGCTCCCTTTGGTGTTCGCAATGTCAAGATCTACTGGAATGATATACCTTTCACAGAACCTTCAGGCAGTACACCGTTAAATTTATTGGATGTTATCAATATGCAGGAAGCGGAGGTTATCAAGGGGCCAGCCGGTAGTATTTACGGTGCAGGAAACGGAGGAGCTATATTATTTAACAGTCGGCAAAGCAACCGGAATGTGGTTGGTGCAGGCGCTATGATAGGTTCATACGGTTTGAACCGATATACTGCTTATGCTGAGCAACAAACTGACAGGGCTAATTTGAGGTTCAATTATTCGAGTCAAAGTTCCGATGGCTACAGGGAACAATCATTTTTAGAAAGGCAGACAGCCGAGCTTTCATCAAGATTTCAGCTGAATGACAAACAGGTTATCAAAACCAGTTTTTTGTATTCCGATCTGTATTATGGCATTCCGGGTGGATTGACCCTACAGCAATATCAGGAAGATCCAAGTCAGGCCAGGCAGGGTAATCCATTTGTGCTGGGCAGTGTTGAGGCCAACGCAAGTATCGATCAGCAGGCTTTCCTTGCAGGAATCAGCCATGACGTAGAGATCAACAAGAATCTTTCAAATCTGACAACACTATATGGCACCTTCAGTGCATTTGAAAATCCATTCAACCTCGATTACAAAAAAGACAGCCGTAAAACGGGAGGCGGAAGAACCCGTTTTTATCTGGATACCGACATTGGTGAGGTGAGAACCCGGTTTACCTTTGGGGGTGAATATCAGGCTGCAAATTACGCTGCCCGGAATTATGAAAATGAAGGTGGAGTAACAGGTGACCTAAATTTTGATGATGAGATAAAGTTACAGTCATCCCTGCTGTTTTTGAATACTGAAGTGGATCTGCCAAATGATATATACTTGACTGCAGGTCTTAGTTATAATCGATTGAAGTATAAACTGAACCGATTAGCAACTAATTTACAGGATGACAATACAGGCGTTGCGGAAAAATCTTTTGACCCTGAGATCATTCCAAGAATTGGTTTGGTCAAAAAGTTTTCAAAAAGTTTGTCGGTTCACGGAAGTATCAGCTATGGATTTTCACCTCCAACCATCGAAGAATTCAGAACCAATGAGGGTAGTATTGCATTAGACCTGGAAGCGGAACAGGGAACTAATTATGAAGCAGGTTTCAGGGGAAGCTTTCCGCAAGCCCGATTTAGTTACGATATAACCGGATTCATTTTCAAGCTAAGTGAAACGATAGTTCAGCAACCCTCTGACAGGAATTCGACCGTGGTTTTTGAAAATACCGGAGCTACCGATCAGTATGGTATTGAAGTTGCAACAAGCTGGCAGGTCATCCAAAACAGGGACCAATTTATTGAAGGATTGGCCTGGGATATTTCATACAGTTATCATGACTTTAGTTTTGTGGATTACCAAAAGGAAGGTGAGGATTATTCCGGCAATGAACTGACCGGGGTAGCACCACATACTTTGAATTCCAGCTGGAAACTAGACATGGCTGCCGGTTTTTATTTGAACCTGAACTATAATTTCACCGATGAGATCCCACTGAACGATGCTAATACAGTCTACTCAGAGGCCTATCATCTGTTGCAAAGCAAGGTGGGATACAGGATGGAGCTTTTAGAAAATTTAAACCTGAATGTTTTCTTTGGGATCGATAATCTGCTGGATGAAAAGTACAGCCTTGGAAATGATCTGAATGCCTTTGGAAATCGTTTTTATCAGCCGGCAGCACCTCGAAATTGGTTTGGTGGTGTGAAACTGAATGTTGAATTATGACATGGATTCGCCACGCCGCAGAGCAACAGGAGCAAGTCTAAAACTGTAATCGCCAAGATCTTTACAGACGAGGATTTACTACGTTGTTGTAGATTGAACCAAATGAAAATGACAGACCAAATCTCACCTCGTAAGAATAAGAAGTAAACCGCTGACGAAGATCAAGAAGTTGTTCAGCATCCGTAATGTCGCCTGCAGGTATAGATAATTGATTACGGATCCATGCATATTCACCGGACACGTAAATAGAAAAACCCCTGTATATCCTAAAGTTAAGTCGTGATTCAGTTACCAGTCTGTTCTTACTCAAATCATGCATGTAAGCTGATGCATTGATTTCAGTCCGGAATTCTCCCCAAGGCTGAGTAAATCGGATGTTAGATCTAAGCTGATGTTCAAGTAGAAACTCAGATGACTTTCCATAGATGGTCTTTTCGTTATAGTCATTGTAACCACCTGTGAAACGGTATAGAAATGTAATTTCGCGTTCCGTAAATTCCTCGTATGGAAAAACACTGTACTCCAATGCGAGGCTCCCATCTGCTAAGAGCGCAAGATTATCGCGTGTTGAAGAACGTAAGTTTGATGAACCTCCGACAGACCAATGATTAGATAAACTTTTTACAACCAGTAGATCAGCTGTACGGCTTTCGGTGTTAAAAGTACGAGTTGTATCATCATCCGTGAATTTCCGACGTTCATAATATTGTTGTATTTCAAATTCCACCTTCCAGTCAGGGGTAATTCTTTCGGCTTTAGCATTACCTCGTAAAGAAAATTCTTTTTCAGATTCTTCGCCTTCCAGGTCCATATCTGTATTTATTTCAAATACCCAAAAATCCCAATCATCTATTGTCTGTGTCTCATCTTGTACTTCACTGGGAATATAATTGATCGTTAAGTTTTCAGAAACAGGTAGGTTAGCTAAGAAAAAGAATAAACCCTTTTTTATGTAGTCATTGAGGCCGTTTCTGATCTCATCATCTGTGTCTGATTCTGCAGAATAATAGGTTAAATTTCTGCTCAAATCAGTGAACTCGTTTTTTCCAATAAATTGAAGCGTAAATTTTTGTCCACCGCTGCCAGTTTGTTGTGTAGTTATCATAAGTTGAAGGTCAGCTTCATCCTTATTCCTAACGTAATTAATGAATGGGATCTTTTCTCGAATGTAAGATTCATCGCAACGCCATGTGCGGCAATCCAAGAATACATCTATTGTTTCGTTTGGAGTATCAGACGAACTTTGAGCAATCGAAACTTTTGATGGTAACAGAAAAAAAAGTATAAAAGAAAAAAAGAAGGATCTCTTGAGAACCATTAAATCAAGAAAGGTGTGAATTATTTCTGACTCCTTAAAAAAAAGTAACGGCATCCAATAGAGTTTGAGGCGAATGTTTTTATTTATATAAGTACTATTAATGTATATAATTAACGACCGCAACCATCTAAAATCATGTAAAGACTATGTGATGATATTAGTGGTGTTTTTGTTGCGCCTAAAACATCATTAAAATACTATAAGTTCACTGAAATTTTCTTGCCAGTACTACAGTATTTTTAAAAGTCTTATTTTTCCCGTTAGCACTGTTGTAAGCTTCAAAGAGTATAATATAGATCCCAACTCGATTTTTCTTACGCTCGTCGGTAAGCCCATCCCATATAAGTGATCCCTCAAATCCTGCCGGCTTGCCATCAGCCAACTGCTTAACCTGTCGCCCATAGCGATCAAATATTCTGACTCTGAGCAGATAATCTGATTCATCAAGCTTGTAGTTTAAAAACAGGTTGTCTTCAAAGCCATCATCATCTGGAGAAAATGGATTGGGTGTGAATGCTAAACCGGTCGCTACCGGGGTTGATCCTGCGATTTGGTAAATCGAATTTTGTTCAGCGGGCGTGCCTCCATTTACTCGTGTGCTGGAACTCCAGTTGGAATCATCATTACCCGGTCCGTTGGGATCAATTCGTTCAAGAGCTACTCCGTCAGTATCAAAGAGATTCGGGTTATGCCAGCTTTCGTCATAGAAAACTGAATCGATAGCAACCTTGGTGCTGTCAGCTATATAGATGGCATCATCGGTTGAAGCTAAACTAAGACTGGAACGGTCTATTCTAATCTTAAACTCTTCTGTTGAACCCGATATTTCAAAGAATTTGGCCAGCCGGCTATTGTCAAATTCAGTGGCCTGATCTTCTGCATAGATCAACACATAATTATTTGAAGGAATCCATTTGTATTGTGAGGATACCGGATCGATGGGCCGGACCTCATTGTTCTCATCCGGTGCATCATGCAGGAATAATCCCTCGAGTGAAATCGCATAATCCGATCGGTTGTAAAGCTCGATATACTCTGTTTGATCCGGAAGGTTATCTTCAGAATCGGCCAAAGGGTCGAACATGATCTCGTTGATGACAACGGAGCCCGGTGTGAGTGGTTGTGAAACCTCAATGCTGAGTTCATTGCTGACGTTTCCCCGATAATCTTCAATATTTGAAATGCTAAGATTCAGGGCTTTACCCAAACCTGCTGCCACCGGACCGGCAATGATCTGATTACCGTTGTCAGGATCAAAATCATAGATCGAAAGAGAACTTTCGTTGACCGATAAGATTGCGTTATTAGGAACCACGAACTCAGAGAATATCAGTGATATTCGGTCATTGTCAATAGTTTTGGCAAAGATAACTTGTGGTGGGTCCTGATCCGGTTCAAACACAGAACTCTGTGTTCCAGCCGTATTGCCAGATTGGGCTATACTGCTTGCCCAGTTATTTAGGTCGTTGGAAGCCGAAAGGGGATCTTTTCTTTCAAGGGATACACCCGGTGAATCTCCTCCCCAGTTGTTCTTATAACTCACACTGTCGATAACCATTCCGGATCCATTTTTAATGACCACCACGTCATCATTGTCGTTTAAGGAAGGGAACCTAGGAAGGTAAACGACATTACCGTTCAGCATACCATTGATTGTTTGTGTTTTTGCAGCAGTGAAATTTTCGGTATCCGTCAGTATCAGATATTCTCCGCTTTTGATCTGCGTACCGAAAGGTAAGGTAGTGGAATTGGCCGCATCAGCAAATGTCCAGTTACTCAGGTCAAAATTTTTGGCACTTTGGTTATACAGCTCTACAAACTCAGGTGAATCACCGGTTAGTCGCCTGTACAGGATCTCATTCACTATGATATCACCCGGCAAAGCATTTGAAAACTGAGTGAATTCTATATTCACATTTGCTGTGCTCTGCAGGTTACCAAAAATGTCCAGCTGATCCTGTATACTGATGCTGTAAATAGTGCCGTCAGTCAAAGTAGAAGAAAGAGCGATAGATATCACATTTCCCTCTGTTTGGAGTATAGCATCAATCGAAATATTTGGGGAAATAGTATAGTTTGAGGTATTCGTAGCCGGACCGGTTTGAATACGTTCATTGTAACGCAGACGTAAAGTATCTGTGCCAACGGTAAAAGCCTGAATTATGAGCGGTGGATCAGTATCAGGGGCAATGTCGTTTAGGGTGCCGGGAGTGGCAAGATCCGGGGATGGTGAATCGCCCCAGTTCTCTGAATATATGGAAGGAGCTACAGGGTCAAGTCGCTCTAAAGAAACCTGATCACCACCCCAATCAGAGAGGTATGTCAGTGAATCGATCAGCGTACCGTTTTGATCTCTTATCACAATGTCATCAGAGCTGTTGTTTAGTGATGGGAAGGCGGTACCGAGAACTAAAATATTTTTGTCGGAGAATTGGTCATAAAGGGAGCTGTCAGGGACAAGGATTACATATCCTCCCTGTACCAACTCAGTATTGGAATTCGCGATCGTTCGCCGATTTCCCGTGTTATCATTCAGGGTCCAGTTTTGCAGGTCAATGTTCTTGTCGCTTTTGTTGTAAAGTTCGATGAACTCAGAATATGCAATAGCCGGATCGTACATGAATTCATTGATCACAACATCACCGGAATCGGCTTCCTGAATATCTATCAGGAAAAAGAGTCGTGACAGTGAACCGGCGATATTTCCAAATATATCGGCCTGATCCTGAATGGATAATTCATAGGTTGCCCCAAGATCCTGCTTCGGCAGCGAGTATTGAAATTGAATGATGACGGTATCCGGTTCCAAAAAAGTGACGCTTGATATTGGAGGAACCTGATCTGCAATTTCAGTCGGGGCCGTTAGTTCATAGTTGGCAATGTTTTCAGCTGAGGATAATTGTATTCGCTCAGTAAACAGAACTTGTAATGTGCTTTCGTCGATAACATTTAGGTTAACAATATTAGGAGCAATCACATCCTCTGGGATGAGATTCTCACTTCCCGGAGTTCCGAATTCAGGTGAAGGGGAGTTCCCCCAGTTTTCTTTGTAAATGGAAGGTGCGGTTGGGTCCCTTCGTTCGAGGGCCACATTTTCACCTCCCCAGTTTCTCTCATATTGCAGGGAATCGGCAACTGCACCGACAGAGGTAAATAGCCTGACCTGATCTGAAGTAGTACTGTTAAGGTTTGGCAGGGAAGCCTGTATGTAGTAAGCCGGTCCAAAAGTGTTGATCAATGCTGAGGTATCGGGTGTTATCACAGTATAGCTGTCAGGATATAACAGAAAGTCAGAATCGGAGATCGTTGTTAGCGCAAGCTCATCTCCAACCTGCCAGTTTTTGAGGTTGAGATATTTACTAGATGTGTTTCTTAACTCCACATAATCTGTGGCACTAGAAGGTGGGTCTTTCATGAATTCGTTGATAATGATATCTCCGTCTGCAAATTCATCGAAGATGAAAAACTCAAAGGAAGTATCGCCTTTGATAGTCCAGCCACTTACACTTTGAAGGTCATTAAGAATTATGTCACTTGGACCTGACGCAAGTGGAGAAGTAAGATCCAGCTGAATTTGATCTCCGGTTGGTTGTGAAATGCCGGTGCCGGGATCCGCCGGAACACTGTTGATCATAAAATCACTCGGTTGTATAGAGGCTGGGTCCACACTTTCGCTGAACTCAAGCAGTAGTTGGCTGCGGGTTATGACGGTTAGACCTGCTAATACGAACGGGTTTTGGAACTCAAATTCGTAGGTGCCATTCGCACTGTTACCAAAAATATCAGTGAGATCAGCTGCATCTAGATTCCAGCTTCCATCGTATTCGCTGATCTCATTATCTAAAGTAAGTTCAACGGTGTCCGCTGCAATTTGATTAGCCGTGGTTACAAGTGGAACAACCGGAGTGCTTACTCCCGGCTGAGGATTTAAGCTTAAGCTGTAATTTCCGGGGTTTTCAGCTGTGATGTTTTCAAGGCGTTCGGAAGAAACCATTAAAAGAGTGAGAGATTCCTGAAGGATCACCTCACTGATCTGAGGGGCTTCTGTATCTGCAGAAACCTCGTTAGGGGTACCGGGAGTGCCGAAATTTGGATTGGGTGAATCACCCCAGTTTTCAAGATAGATGGAGGCAACTGACGGGTCTCTGCGTTCAATGGCAACATCCACACCACCCCATTCTGATGTGTATGACAGTGAGTCAACAGTAGCTCCTGCATTATCAAAAAGACGAACCTCATCATCCCCATTGTTAAGAGTAGGCAGTGAAGCCAAAATATAGTTGGCCGAACCGAAGTAGGTTCTTAATAGTGAGGTGTCTGCTGATATGACCACATAGTCATTAGGTAGAATCGGCGAATTAGAAGTGCCTATTGTGGTAACGGTCCCGTTATCACCGATCTGCCAGTCTCTTAAATTTAAATATTTCGCCGAAGCATTGTGGATCTCAATATATTCAGAAGCACCGGTAGGAGGGTCTTTCATGAATTCGTTGATCACAATATCGCCGGGTTCAAAATCGTCAAAAACGACAATATGAAAGGTGGTGTCAGCTATTGTGGTAGAGCCTGATAGATCATCAACTCCTGAAATATTCAGATCATTTACACCACTTGGGATTGGATCAGAAAAACTGATCCTGAGTGACTCTGCACTTAAATGACTAAAAGACTGGGGATTTCGCGTGCCGGGAAATAGGGTGAAATCAGTGGTTTGAACCGATGCTGGGTCATAAGCTTTATTGAAGGTGATATCGATCTCAGAATCGCTGAAAAGGGTTACGTTATCTACCGCAATTGGCGGAATATCGATCTTGAAATCAAAAGCGAATTTATCGGTCCGGGTTGAAGTGTAGGTGGTTATAAACCCGAGATGTGAGGCTGCGGTGTAGGTGTTATCTGTCCCTGAGGCCTCCTCAGTGAGTAATCCTGTGTAATCTTCAGCTACTTCAAGTGACCAGTTACCGGAAGCATCTCTTGTAACTTTAACCCGGAAATCTCCACCACTGCTAATATCTGTAGTGCCCGTCAAGACTTCTGCATCCTTGGTTCCCCCGGTAATTCTGAATAATCTGAAAACATCACCTGAAAGATTCTCGCCGGCCTGCAGCATATAGCCATTAATGGAAGTGGTGAGATCAGCTCCATCACTCATGAGATAAATTTCAGCTTTATTACCATCAGAAGGAGAGAAACCATCCAAACGAAGGAAGAACTCCCAATACCCAACAACATTACTGGAAGAAATGCTTAAATAGGAAGTTCCTGCAGCTGCTGCATCTTGCTGTAGTAAAACATTGTTACCTTCAGTTATAAATGTAAAATCTGTTAATGTACCCGACCAGTCAGATATATCCTGATCGGAGAAATCATCTTCGAAATTTACCGTTTGTGCAAAAACTGAGATCGGCACAAAGATCAGTAAAATAACGATATGCAAGCGTAAGTTTAACATAATGTACCCGAAACCTTGTTATCAATGATATTAGAACACAGTCATCCAGTTTTAGTTAAATGATCTATAAACGTCTCTTGGAATTATATTTATCCGTTTATTTGCTTTTTCTGTTGAAAGCTTTTCTAATTTCTGAATATCAAGTAGTGTATTTATCTCATTTTGTTGTGAGAAGGCAAAAGATCTTATTTGCTCAAGGTAACTAAGGTAGAATTCCCTGAATATTGTATCACCCTCAAAACCCAGCTTTGGTTCAATAGGGTGATACCCAAGTTTGTTGAATAGCAATAGTAGGTTTTTCTTTTGATCAGAAAGTGTTTCAGGGTCAGTAAACTCACAAGGGAATGTACGCTTAACATGTTCCAGAATAGATTTTTTGATTTCGTCAGGTACCGATTCCGAATCAGACCTCAGCAAAGCTTCAAGTATCACGGCTTCTGCATACTTGATCGTAAGTTCCATTTGAAGGTCTTTGATACCATATTCAAAGGCAGACTTATAGGTCTGATCAACGATCTTCAATAGATCTTTCCCGGGGTTGAGCCGTTGATTTTGAATGCCAGCCACGAATAGTGACGTCAATCAACTCTATAATTTTCCGAATGCTGCCGGCGCAGGCGAAGTCTTTATCCCGGGGAGAAATGAGAACCTGATGTTTATCAGCATATTCGTATAAAAAATTAGCGCTGGCGGGTTCAGTATCATTGAAGACTGTTTCACCTCTTTCGATCATCTTTCTGCCTACCATGAAAACTCCGGCTACCAGTTTGGTCTGTGAGGTAAGTTCAACAGGTACATGTTCGTTTTCGATATTAAATTTTTGGGACCGGATCAAATAAGCTGTGGTAGCAACTAATAACTTAGAGAATACAAACAGGTCAACGGTTGTAAGATCTTTATAACTGATCTTAAACTTACTCTTATAATACCTCCGAAATCTATCGATCAGACTCATGACTTCAGGCCACAGCTTCATCATATCGTGCAGGGCGGTCATGTTGTACTGTTTGCCATCTCGGGAATCACCGAATTTACAGATGTGATATTCAGTGGGAATAGGTTCGCAGTAAAAAGAAGGGGATGCATTATCCTCACCTAAATACCTGCCATCAGTTCCTTTTACAGTTGAGGTGCCCATCCAGGCTCCATACATAAATTCCATGTCATTCCTTAAAAAGGGAGGAGGATGAATTTTTGAACCTAACTTCACAACGGTTCCAGACAACAAAGGATTAGAGGAAGCCTTTGTTATGATATTTACTATGCTATTTTTAAGATTACCCAATGTACCCGAGTGTTTTTCTCTAATCTAAAAAAATGAAATGAGCTTTTCTCTAAAGTTTTAAAAAAATAGGGTAAAAGGACTTTCCACCTTTTACCCCTGGAAGGACATTGAGGATGCTCTAAAATCCTCGTGTAATGATTAGTTACCTCTCTCTGTTTTAGCTGTAGAGTTAGAGCGATGAAATAGGAAGTCCTTACAAATTTTTTGTACTTTTTTTAAATCAATATTATTTGGCCTAAATGAATAAAAATCAGGTGACAATATGAGGGCTCTACCCTTTACGATCGAAAATTTGAACGGTGGATTCATGAAACTTGAGGGAATTCTGAGAGTGAAGGACGAGCATTTGCTTTTTGAATTCCAAAAAAAGGACGCCGTGATCGAGGCTTATCAGTCAGAACTTAAGTCTGTTGAAATTCCATTGTCAGAAATTGAGATGCTGGAACTCAAAAAAGGATGGTTCAGTGCAAAGCTGATACTTCATGGAAGATCTGCATCAAGCTTCAGGGATCTTCCGGGCAAAGACCTGATCGAAAGAGTCCTGAAAGTAAAGCGCAAACATCGGGAAGTGGCTGCGCGGATATCATCCAATCTTAATCTCATAATATCAGAGAAGAAACTTCAGGAAATGGACGGTGACGAATGAGCATTCCATATAAATATTCCATGTATGAATCAGATGATGTAAATGTAAAGGTCAAAGAAGTTAAAGGCATCATCAGCTACGCACATGACGAGATGCTGTTCGAATATAAGGTGTATGATGCAGCAGGCAACGGGATCAGTAATTTGTCCAAGTTTGCCATTCACATTGATAACATAAAAATAGTGGAGTACAAAAAGGGATTCCCATTCACTGGAGGGAAAATGATCGTTGAAGCCAATAAATGGGCATTTCTGGAACCATTGCCCGGCAGTGAACAAGGCAGGATCAAGTTGAAGATCAAGAGAAGGGATAAGGGCGAGGCCATACGAATGTCAACCAAGCTGAACCTGTACATGTCCCAAAAACGCCTGGATGATATGGATAAGGAATAATTTTAACCAATAATGTAGGGACACAAAATTTTGTGTCCCTACATTGGTACAACATTATTTCAGGAATCCCTTCTTTACCAATAATTCTGCATTCAGAATGGCACCGCCGGCGGCACCGCGAATGGTGTTATGAGCCATGGCCATGAAGCTAACATCAAACACTTCTGCTTTTCTTAATCGACCTATATGCAGCTGCATTCCATTTTCAGCATCAGCATGCAAACGTGGTTGTGGATATTTTTCCTCTTCATGCAGCTTGTACAGACTTTTTGGAGAAAAAGGAAGATCCAGATCAGCGATCGGGTTTTTCCAGTTCGTGTACGCTGCTTTCAGCTCTTCAAAGTTTACAGGTGGATCTTCAAGCTTAGCTGTTACCGAGATCATATGTCCGTTGATGGTAGGTACACGCGTGGCCGTAGCTTGAACCGGGAAATGCGGTTTTGCCAAGGTAGTTCCTTCCAGTTTGCTTAAAAGCTTTCGGGTCTCAGGACCAACTTTAGGTTCTTCTCCCGAAATGAATGGGATCACATTCCCCAAAATGTCTAAACTTGCCACGCCGGGGTAACCCGCACCGGAGACCGCCTGCATGGTGGTCAGGATCAGCGCTTCGATCCCAAAAGCATCATAAAGTGGTTTCAGCGCAATGGCGAGAGGAACAGCTACACAGTTTGGATTGGTCACGATCCATCCGCTTCCATCTTTGGTAAAGGTCTGCGTTTTAATAAGTTCGGTATGATCCGGATTGATCTCAGGAATGAGAAGTGGAACGGTGGGATCCTGCCGATAATTTTTGGCATTGGAGATGACCGGGATTCCGGCAGATGCAAAAGCTTTTTCGATCTCTCCGGCTACGGAAGCGTCCAGGCCTGAAAATACAAAATCGACATTCTCAAATTCAGAAGGGTCACAATTCTTAACGGTCATCTCTTTGATGTGCTCCGGTAATACTACATCTTCGATCCAGTTGGCGGCATCTTTATACTTTTTGCCTGCGGAACGTTCGGAAGCTCCCAGAGCTTCAATTTCAAACCAGGGATGTCCCTGAAGTAAACGAATAAATTTCTGTCCAACGGCACCGGTAGCGCCTAAAATTCCAACTTTCATGATAAATGAGTGAGTTTGTTTGAATCAAAATTTTGTGAGCCTTAAAAATAATCAATCTGTACCCTTAATGTGAGATTTTAAACACTGAATTTTGCTTTCCTATGCGACAAGAAAGTTTATTGAAAAAAGGAATAGAACGCGGATGACACGGATCTTGCGGATAATCACTGATTGGTATGATTTTGCTATATAACAATCTGTATGGTTTATATGTTTACGGATACAAATACTTTTCCGCGTAAATCAGCAAAATCCATGTCATCCATGTTCCATAATATTAGCTAATCAATAACTCACTTCCATTCTACTGATCTACACTCTATCTTTGCGGCATGAAATTTATCTACGATAAACTCGAAGCCCGAAATCCCCGGCTCTATGCCTGGCTGGTGCTGGGACTTCTATTTCTGATCTACATCTCCAGCTTTGTGGACCGGCAGATCGTGGCGGTGTTGGGAACGGCCATTCGGGATGATCTCGGTTTCACAAACACGCAGATCGGTGTTCTGTACGGACCTGCCTTTTCCCTGATCTATGCCGTCTGCGGAATTTTTATGGGATGGTTCGCCGATCAGTTTTCCCGAAAGCGGATCATTCTCACCGGACTGGTGATCTGGAGCCTGATGACCGTTGCCAGCGGATTTGCAAGCTCGTTCGTATTTCTTGTTACAGCCCGATTTTTTGTCGGGGTGAGTCAGTCGGCGCTGAGTCCGGCCGTATATTCGTTATTGGCAGATTATTTTCCACCTGAAAAAAGAGCGCGTGTATTCTCGGTGTACGCCTCCGGGATCTTTGTTGGGGTAGGGCTTTCATTTTTGATCGGTGGCTCGGTAGCTGAAGCCTATGACTGGCGGGAAGCGATGAAGATCGTGGGTTGGCCCGGTTTGGTGATCGCAGCCATCGGATTTTTGTTGATCCGTGAACCGGTCCGGAAATCAGGTATGAACGATCGTACGGCTTCAGATTTTTTTGAGGTACTGAAATTTATTTTGAAAAAGAAAAGTGTGCGTTATTACCTGGCAGGATTTTCACTGCTATCCCTCAGCGGCTATACTATTTTAGCTTTTGTCGGAACGGTGTTGAATGATACCTTTCAAGCTCCATCCATGATCTCACAATATGGCTGGTTTATGTTTTTGGCGGGCGTTGGGGTGAATGTCTCCGGCTGGCTGGCAGATAAACTGGCGATCAAATATGGGCCTGAAAAACGTTTTGTGATGGGGATCGTAGCTGCACTGGGTGGACTCCCATTCTACTATTTTGGGTTATTTGCAGAATCGGTAATGACGGCTTTTATACTTATCGGTATCGGAAATGTGATCGCCTCATCCTATAACGGAGTAGCTGCCGCACTCATCCAGTATTTTGTGAAATCAGATATGCGTGGCATGGCCGGCGCGGTCTATTTATTTGTGATCAGCATTGTGGGATTTGGGATCGGTCCGCCCGTAACCGGCTGGCTGATCGATCATGTTTTTACGGATCTGTATGGGCCTTCAAAAGCAT
>JAXHNH010000010.1:0-80380 GCA_034520725.1 Gracilimonas sp.
ATGATAGATGAATTGAAACCTCATGGATTTGAAACAGACTTGAGGATCTGGGCAAGAGGAGTGAACACAGAACTTTTTTCACCTGAGAAGAGAAGTGAGAGCTGGAGAAAGGAGCATGGATTTGATGAGGATGATATTGTAGTCACATTTGTGTCTCGCCTTGTGTGGGAAAAAGAACTTGATACATTCAGGCACAGCGTTCAAAAACTTGGTGCTGAGATTAAGAAGGTCAAGGCGATGGTGGTGGGCGACGGTCCTGCCAAAGAGGAATTACAAAAGCTTATGCCCGAAGCTGTCTACACCGGATTTTTGAACGGTGACGAATTGGCCACGGCTTACGCAAGCAGTGATGTATTCATGTTTCCATCACACACAGAAACCTTTGGGAATGTGACCCTGGAAGCCATGAGCTGTGGATTACCCTGCCTGGTGGCAAATGCCACGGGGAGTCGATCGCTGGTTGAGGATAGTGTAAACGGTTTTTTAGCTGAACCACAAGACAAAGAAGATTTTACAAACAAGCTGAAAGCGATCTCAGAAAGTGAAGATCTAAGACAAGAAATGGGTAAGAATTCCAGAGAAAAAGCGCTCAGTTATGAGTGGGATGAAATAAACGGACAGCTGGTTCAGAATTATCGGGAGGCATTGAATAGCCCGGTTAGCAAGAAAATTAACTAAAGGATCTCTGATTCATGAAGATCATTGACGTTGCAGAATTTTATACAGATCAGGGTGGAGGAGTTAAAACCTACATCAATCAGAAATTGAAGTTTGGCTCACAAATGGGTCACGAGATCGTGATAGTTGCACCCGGTGAAGACTGGGGTGAGGAAGAACGTGATGGCGGGCGTGTTATCTGGGTGAAAGGTCCCCGGCTGCCCGTTGACTGGCGGTATTACATTCTTTGGAGGGAAAAAGCTGTTCATCAGATCCTGGATCGTGAGAAACCGGATGTTGTAGAAGGCTCATCCCCATGGACGGGAGGCTGGTTTGCCGGGAGGTGGAAAGGTGATGCGGTAAAGACTTTTATCTTTCATCAGGATCCCATTGCAGCTTATCCGCAAACATTTTTCGGCCATTCTCTTGGGTTTGATAACATCGACAAGATGTTTGGCTTCTATTGGAAATATCTTCAGAATCTCAGTAATCGTTTTGATGCCACCATTGTGAGTGGAAGCTGGCTTGCCGACAGGATCGGGGCGCATGGAGTAAACAATCCCATCGCCGTTCCTTTTGGGATTGACAAGAATTTCTTTTCACCAAAGAGAAGAGATGAAAAACTCAGGGCTAAACTTTTGGCAGATTTTGGACTGCCTGAAGACGCACATTTAATGATCGCGATAAGCCGGCATCATCCTGAAAAGAGATTGGGAACGATAATCGATGGGTTTATAAAAGCATCTAAAGAGAAACCCATGGCTCTGATGATATTCGGCGATGGGCCGATCAAAAAATATGCGGATATGAAAGCCGGAAAATCTGAACACGTGAAATTAATGGGCTTCACTGAAAATAGAGATGAATTGGCCAATATTCTCGCCTCATCTGATTATTTTCTACATGGTTCTGCAGCCGAAACCTATGGTATTGTGGTGGCTGAGGCTGTGTGCAGTGGTTTACCGGTGGTAGTTCCTGAAAGAGGTGGAGCCGCAGATATTGCCAATCCTGACCTTGGAGTAACGTATAAACCAGGAGACAGTGATTCATTCAAACAAGCAGTACTGAATATCGTAAATGGTAATCGGGATGATCTGGTTAAGGCGACTAAAAATGCGGCGAAAAATGATATTGTGACTATGGAAGGTCACTTTAAAATGTTATTTGAAACATACCAGGAATTATTGGATACAAAGGGCAGTTAATAGTTGAATAAAAACTCACCCTAAGTATAGATTTGCATGTAATTCAGTAGCATTCTTATAAATTTATTATCTTTGCTCAGATAATTACTTTTTGTATCAGCAGTCGGTATTTAAAACATTCTTAATTAGAACCAGTTAAGACAATTGTGCCGACTACATTTTGATGTTTATTTAGAATCTTTTTTAAGAAAATCACCTAATGGCCGACAACAAAACAAGCGCCAAGAAATCAGATATTTTTTCCAAGGCTTATAATTTCAAAAAAGCCGACGAAGTTAAAGCAGCGGGATTATTTCCATATTTTAAGCCGCTACAGGCTACAGATGGAACCATTGTAGAGATCGAAGGACACCGTGTTATCATGGCGGGGTCCAATAATTATCTTGGGTTGACCAATGATCCCCGTACCATAAAAGCTGCACAAGATGCACTCACCAAATATGGAACAGGTTGTACCGGATCAAGATATCTGAACGGTACACTTGACAGTCACCTCGAACTTGAGGAAAAACTTGCAGATTTCATGGGCAAGGAGGGGTGTGTATTGTTTAGTACCGGATATCAAACCAATGAAGGTTCTATCCAAACCATTGCCGGCCGTAATGATATTATATTTTCGGACAAGGATAATCACGCCTGTATAGTAATGGGTACTCTTGTTTCTAACGCCAAGACTGTTCGTTATCATCATAACGATATGGATCAGCTGGAAAAACTGCTTAAACGTGCCGATCCTGAAGCCGGTAAGATCATTGTTACTGATGGTGTTTTTTCAATGTCAGGTACTCTAGCCAATGTTCCCAGACTCGTAGAGCTTGCTAAAAAATATAATGCCAGGTTATATCTAGACGATGCCCACGCTATTGGTGTTGTTGGTGATGGCGGACGTGGTTCCGCTTCAGTTTTTGGCCTGACTGATGATGTTGATCTGATCAGTGGAACTTTCTCAAAATCATTTGCCTCTCTTGGTGGATTTTTGGTTGGCGACAAACCGGTTATTGAGTTTATCCGACATAATTCCCCTGCACATATCTTCAGTGCTTCAATGCCGCCCGCTAACGTGGCAACAGTATTGAAAGCTCTTGAGATCCTTCAGGAAGAACCATGGAGATTGGAAAGATTGGAAGAGATCGCCAACTATATGCGTAAAGAACTCAAGAATCTTGGTTTCAACGTTTGGAACAGCCAAAGTCCTATTATACCCGTTGTGATCGGCGAAATGATGGATTGCTTCCGTTTCTGGAAAGATCTTTTCGAAGAAGGAGTGTACGCCAATGCGGTTGTGCCCCCTGCAGTGCCAAACGGCCAGTCTTTGCTTAGAACAAGTTATATGGCCAGTCACACTGATGAGCATCTGGATCAGATCCTCGAAGCCTTCAGAAAAGTAGGTTTGAAACACGGTATCATTGATCGTAATGGGCACTCAGGTACTGAATAATAAGAACCTAATGACTGCATGAATAGCTCCGGTGTCACAGTTGTATCTACCAAAGACGAACGGAAACGATTCTTAGAGTTTATCTACACCTTTTATCAGGATGCTGAGCATTGGGTTCCACCGCTTCGGATGGATCAGAAAAAGCTCATCAACACCGACAAGAATCCATTTTTTCATAATGCTGAGATCGAGCTTTTTATAGCTGAGAAAGATGGAAAAGATGTCGGTCGGATAGCGGCTATCATAGATCATCGGTTTAATGAGTATCATAATTCGAAAACCGGTCATTTTGGATTTTTTGAATGCATTGATGATCAGCATACTGCAAATTTGATGTTCCGGGTGGCATCAGATTGGCTACGCGATAAAGGGATGAATAAAGTGATTGGACCTGCCAGCCCGAGCATGATGGATACCATTGGGGTACTTATCGATGGCTTTGATAAGGATCCCTATGTTCTGATGCCCTATAACTACGATTACTACGACAAGCTGATCAAATCGGCCGGTTTTGAAAAAGAAATGGATATGTATGCCTACATGGTTGATACAGAAACCGTCTCAATGGATAGAATGAATCGGGCCATGAATATTGTGAAGCATCGACTACCAAATATTGAGATCAGGCCGGTTGATCTGAAGAATTTAAAATCTGAGATAAGGATCGTAAGAGATATATTTAATCAGGCATGGAAGAAGAACTGGGGCTTCATCCCCTTGAGCGAGGCGGAATTCGACGCTTTGGCCAAAGACCTGAAATTTATAATTGATACTGACTTTGCCCACATTGCTGAAATGGATGGAAGACCGGTGGGTTTTTCAATTGGTATTCCAAATATCAATGAGATTCTGAAAACGATGAATGGAAATCTGTTTCCATTCGGGATTTTTAAGTTGCTATGGAAAAAAAGGAAATTAAACACGTTGAGAACAGCTCTTATGGGAGTTGTTCCTGAGCATCAGGGCAAAGGTATTGATGCTCTGTTGCACCATCGCTCTATACAAAACGGCCTGAAAGGAGATAACAAAACCGAATCAGAAATGAGTTGGGTACTTGAGTCGAATCCGGAAATGATACGCGTTGCTGAACGCATTGGAGGTAAATTGGATAAGACCTATCGGATGTACTCAAAACCACTCTGAGAAGCTCACCAATTTTAACATCCATTTCATAACATCTACATAGTTTTTCCTTATCTTTTTAAGGCTATAAAATAAAAATTTATTTGCACTGCGTGACAGTATGTTTACCTGGAGGCAGTGCGATGGACTTAACATCAAAAAGGAATAAGAAAGATGAGTGATTTTCGTATCGAAAAAGATTCAATGGGAGAAATTAAGGTACCAAAAGATGCTCTTTATGGAGCTCAAACCCAACGGGCACACGATAATTTTCCTGTCAGTGGAATTAAATTCAGCCGTGAGTTCATTGAGGCCCTTGGATACGTAAAAAAATCGGCTGCTGCTGTTAATGCTGATCTTGGTCTTTTAGATAAAGGAGTATTTCTGAAGCTATTCAGGCTGCTGCCCAGGAAGTCATTGAGGGTGTTCATGACAAGGAATTTGTGATCGACATCTTTCAAACCGGCTCAGGTACTTCAACCAATATGAATGCCAATGAGGTTATCTCCCACAGAGCCAATGAACTTAAAAACAATGTGGATGTAAATATACATCCCAATGATCACATCAATTACGGACAAAGTTCAAATGATGTGATCCCTACCACTATTCGCGTAGCTGCCGTAAAAGCGGTTAACAACAATCTGATACCGGCGCTGAAACATCTTCAGGAAACTTTTCTGAAAAAGGAAAAGAATATGCCGATGTGGTTAAGACCGGCCGAACTCACCTTATGGATGCCATGCCTGTGACCATTGAACAAGAGTTTGGTGGATATGCGCGTCAGGTTGAATTGGGTATCAAAAGAGTAGAATCAGCTCTTGAAAGAGTAAGTGAACTTCCTCAGGGCGGGACTGCTGTTGGAACCGGGCTTAATACGCATAAAGATTTTGGAAAGAATTTCGCGGTCAAAATTTCGGAACTGACAGGTGAGAAATTCACTGAGGCTGAAAATCACTTTGAAGCTCAGGCAACGGTTGATGCTCCGGTTGAACTCAGTGGTCAGCTAAAAACCATTGCGGTTGGAATGATGAAGATCGGAAATGACCTGCGATGGATGAATTCAGGACCCAATAGTGGAATTGGAGAAGTAGAGCTTGCTGCCCTTCAGCCAGGTTCTTCCATTATGCCGGGAAAAGTGAATCCCGTGATCGAGGAATCACTGACTATGGTTTGTGCTCAGGTTATCGGAAATGACACGGCAATAACCATTGGCGGTCAGGCAGGAAATTTTGAACTTAACGTGATGCTTCCGGTTGTGGCCCACAATTTGTTAGAATCGATCGATATATTAGCAAATGCAGCCCAAAATTTGGCTGATCGGTCTGTTTCACGATTGAAAGTCAAGAAGGAACAAATTGCAGAAATGGTTGGAAGGAATCCGATTCTGGTTACGGCATTGAATCCAATTATTGGGTATGATCTTGCTGCAAAGATAGCCAAGAAAGCATTTGCAGAAACCCGTCCGCTTAAAGAGGTGGCTAAAGAAATGACCGACCTTTCTGATGAGGAACTGGATAAAGCGCTGGACCCGATTAAGATGACCGAGGGCGGTTTTACGGATTAAAGGCTCTACAGTCTGTCTTTGCTCTTGTGATACAATGAAAGAACGTTAGGAAGTTGGAAACCTGTTTCATAAAAAAGCGCTTTTCCTTATACTGTCGCCCCTTTCGGAAGGTGCTCACCAAATTTTAGAAATAAATTTATATAATGGCTAAAGCAAAGAAAAAATCAACGAAGAAAAAATTTACTGCAGCTCAAAAAAAAGAGATCCTCAATGATTTTAAACTGGGGTGGGTAAGCCGGCATATGTCACTTATCGGACGCAAGGAAGTGCTTACCGGTAAGGCTAAGTTCGGTATCTTCGGTGATGGTAAGGAAATACCACAAATAGCTTTAGCCAAACAGTTCAAAGAGGGAGACTTCAGATCCGGTTATTACAGAGATCAAACCTTCATGCTGGCTATTGATCAGGTGACTCCACAGCAATTATTTGCTCAATTATATGCACATGCAGATGTAGAGGCGGATCCCAGTTCTGCAGGGCGACAAATGAATTCGCACTTTGCCTCCCGTTTGATCGATGAAGACGGAGAATGGAAAGACCAAACCAAATCAAAGAACACCGCTTCCGATATTTCTCCAACTGCCGGTCAAATGTCTCGACTATTGGGACTTGCTCAGGCATCCAAAGTCTACCGCAATGAAAAAGCACTGAAAGGTAAAGAGTGGAAGAAGTTCTCAAATAAGGGTGATGAGATCGCCTTTGGAACCATCGGTGATGCAAGTACCTCAGAAGGTGTTTTCTGGGAGACCATTAATGCCGGTGGGGTTCTGCAAATCCCAATGGTCGTTTCTGTTTGGGATGATGGCTATGGAATTTCAGTTTCCAAAAAATATCAAACCACTAAAGGAAAGTATTTCCGAGATATTGAGCGGTTTCCAGCGTACCGATGAAAAGGATGGGTATGAGATCCTTACGGTGAAAGCCTGGGAATATGAAGCTTTGCTGGATACCTACGAGAAAGCGGCTAAGATAGCCCGGGAAGAACATGTGCCTGTTTTAGTTCATGTTCAGGAAGTGACTCAGCCACAAGGGCATTCCACTTCAGGTTCACACGAAAGATATAAGGATGAAGAACGCCTGAAATGGGAAGAAGAATATTGCTGCCTGGAAAGACTGCGTAGATGGATCCTGGATAATGGTATAGCTAAGGCTGAAAAGCTGGACGAGCTTGAGAATGAAGCTAAGTCTGAGATCAGTGAAGCCAAAAATGCCGCCTGGGATGCTTTCATGAAACCGATCAAGGAAGAAAAGAAAACGGTTCTTGATCTGTTAGCCAAATTACAAGATGAAACCGGTGTGGACGAAGTAGGAGAGTATGCGAAGTCACTGAAGAACTATCCAACTGCTATTCGAAAAGATATTCTGTCAGCTGCAAGAAAATCATTGGCAGCCACAGCCGGGAAAAACGGTGCAGCCCGAGAAGAGCTTATCAAGTGGGTTGAGAATTCACTGGAAGAGAACAAGGAAAGATATTCATCCCATCTTTACAGTGAGACTAAATACTCTCCCCTGGAAGTTGAGGAGATCAAACCTGAATATGATGAAAAGCCCAAAAAAGTAGATGGGCGACTTGTTCTAAGAGATAACTTTGATAAGATCTTTGAAAAATATCCAAATACCCTGATTTTTGGAGAAGACACCGGTCAGCTTGGTGATGTGAATAAAGGCCTTGAAGGCATGCAGGATAAATACGGTGAGATCCGCGTTAGTGACACCGGTATTCGTGAAGCCACTATCTTGGGGCAGGGAATCGGTATGGCAATTCGTGGATTACGCCCTATTGCCGAGATCCAATATCTGGATTATCTGCTATACTGCTTTCAGGGAATTTCTGATGATCTTGCGACTATCCGTTATAGAACCAAAGGTGGACAGGCAGCACCGTTGATTGTAAGAACCCGTGGTCACCGCTTGGAAGGAATCTGGCATTCCGGTTCACCTATGGGAATGATCGTGAATGGAGTGAGAGGTGTGCACTTTTGTGTGCCCCGTAATCTTAACTCAGGCTGCCGGATTTTATAACACCTTGTTGCAGGGTGATGATCCGGCTATCATCGTTGAGCCTTTGAATGGTTACAGGCTTAAAGAAGATCTTCCTACCAATCTGGGAGAATTTACAACGCCATTAGGCAAGCCTGAGATCGTAAACGAAGGATCTGATATCACTTTAGTGTCTTATGGGGCTACATTCAATATCATAGAAGGCTTGTTGCCACAAATCGAAAAAGCAGGCATATCTGTAGAACTGATCGATGTGAGAACACTTCTGCCTTTTGATATTGATAATGTGATTGGTGATTCACTGAGCAAAACGAACCGATTGCTTATTGTAGATGAGGATGTGCCCGGCGGAGCTTCTGCTTATATCCTGCAAAATATACTGGAGAATCAGGGCGGATACTTTAATCTGGATTCTGAACCTAAATGTTTGACTGCAAAAGCACACAGGCCGGCTTACGCATCCGATGGTGATTACTTTAGTAAGCCTAATGCTGAGGACATTTATGAGGCAGTTTATTCAATTATGAGTGAAGCTGCCCCGGCAAAATTCCCGGAGATCTATTAAGCTACAGTTCTGATATTTATATAAATGGTTTAAGGTGATAGGTGTTCTTTACAACAAAGAATAATGTGTCACCTTTTTTATGACACAGAAATTAAATATCAAGGAATGCTTATTTTTTTGAAAAACTAACCGATTCAGAAAGAAATAAAGCGGTCTAAAAAGACAGCGATCCAAACCAAGGGGAGGTAGGCTATGGATGCGAACATCATTTTCTTGGCATTTTCTTTGGATCTATTCAAGCTAAACTTGACGGTGTAGGCCGTAAATCCAAGAGCGAAGTATCATTCCAAGTACCAGGAATATCATTCCCGAAATGTTAAGCTGATATAATGGCAAATGTAACAGGAAATAGGCCTAATACACAGATCATTGACCAGAATAAGGTTTTATAACCTTTGTCGTCTTTCTTTGGGAAGCATTTTGAGTCCGGCACTTGAGTAATCATCCTTACATAACCAGGCAATTGATAACACGTGGGGAACCTGCCAGAAAAACATGATCCCGAATAGCAACCACATTCCGGGTTCAGTAATGTTGCCGGTTGCAGCGGCCCATCCACCAACAGGAGGTAGGGCTCCCGGAATAGCACCAATGGCTATGTTAGCCGGCGATACTTTCTTCATAGGGGTATAAACACCCAGATAGATCAGTGCAGTAATAAACGAAACCGCCCCTGCAATTGGATTCACTAATAGGATAAGATAGAGTAAGCCTGAAAAAATTAGGGAAAGAGAAAAGACCATCCCACTTTTGGAATCAATTCGCTGGTCGGGAAGTGGTCGTTTAGCAGTTCGCTTCATGAGCTTATCTGAAACCCGCTCAATGAATTGATTATGAGCTCCGGTTCCGGCAGCGATCAAATAGGTCCCGATCAGAGCATGAATCAAGATGGTGAAATTTATATTTACTCCGCTTCCCAAAATAAAACCTACCAGCATACTAACCAATACTGACATCGTTATGCCGGGTTTGGTAAGTTGATAATAGTCCGAAATAACCTCTGTGAAAGGCCTGTTGATAAGTACGTTTTCGTTAACTGAATTCATCTATTGTGTTTGGTCATAAACCGCTTTTTGAAGCAATCATGAAGTTAAGACAATTTCCTGATTTTTGTTAGTTCGAATACTGTTTTATTGGGCGCAAATTATTCCTTAGGCAGGTGTTTTTGTAAAAAATTAATTATCCCTTTGAGCCTGAGATGATTACAACGTGTTTTCAGGTATACTACGTAACTGAAGGTGAGAAAATTATAGTCTCTCGAGGAGATCATTTAGGAACACTCGGATTTCTGACAGATCTTTTTGTGCTTCTGAACTTAAGTCAGAGGTTTTCTTTTTCTCTCCGTTGGTTAAAATATCCTGAACACCTTCTGTGCTGTATTTTTTGTCGTGAAGCAGTTCTTTTATCCTGAAGATCAATGCCAGTTCATTTTCCCGATAAACACGATTTCCGGCACTGTTTTTCTTGGGTTTTAACTCTGAATAGGTTTTTTCCCAGTTTCTTAGAACGTGAGGTTCAAGCCCTGTTAATTTACTAACCTCACCCATTGAGTAATACAATTTTTTCATAGCAGGCAGAAAGTGTATTTTAGAACCGTTTTATTTATCAAAGTAAACTAATTTTGACCATTTATAAAAGGTAACGTTTTGCAAGATAAGGATAGTAATTCAAATATAGACATAAGTTTAGTGATCCCTGTTTACAATGAAGAGGAATCACTTCCTGAGCTTGAGGTGGCTATTTCAGAAGCTCTGTCAAATTTGTTTACCTACGAGATCATATTTGTGGACGATGGGTCTACCGATACTTCGTGGGATGTGATCAAAGATCTATCAGGTAGAAAGAATTTTATAAGAGGTATATCTTTTCATCACAACTATGGTAAGAGTGTTGCTTTACAGGCCGGATTCGAAGATGTGAAAGGAGATTATGTTGTAACTCTAGACTCTGACCTGCAGGATGATCCCAATGAAATTCCTGAAATGATACAGATGCTAAAAGATGGTTACGACCTGGTGAGCGGCTGGAAGAAGGAACGACACGATCCCATCTCAAAAACCATTCCGTCAAAGTTCTTTAACTATGTGACCCGGAAAGTGGCCGGTATCAAGCTGAATGATTTTAACTGTGGTTTGAAAGCGTATAGAGCAGAGGTTGTAGAGAATATTTATTTATACGGAGAGCTGCACCGATATATACCCATGCTTGCTAAAAGAGAGGGGTACAGCCGCATAGCTGAAAAAGTAGTTAAACATCACCCGAGGAAATATGGAAAGACCAAATTTGGCTTATCCAGATTTATGAATGGGTTTCTGGATCTTGTGACGATCACATTTGTACAGAGATATCTTCAAAAACCGATGCATTTTTTTGGGACCATTGGCGTGTTATTATTGCTTGCCGGTGGGTTCATAAACCTCTATATGGTATATGTGAAACTCGTGTTGGGAGAGGGTATAGGAAACAGGCCCTTATTGTTTCTCGGAATACTGCTGATGGTAGTGGGGGTTCAATTCTTTTCTACAGGTCTACTCGGGGAATTGATCAACAAAAATCATGTTGAGAAACAGAAACCCCGAATAAGAGAGCAGGTATGATGGCTCTGTAATGTGAATTTAAAATGATTTATTCAAGACATTCGATCTCAGCTATGTAATAGACCCGATCATTCTCTTCGGTCAGATGTCCACGTTTGACTCTGAAAGTATCACCCGGCTTTAGTGGTAACAAGCTGTTATCGATCATTTGTAAAACATCCGGTATGCGCCCTCCATCATTTTCCCACCTGATATCTTCGGCAGGATCGGGTATGGTAATTGCTTCAGTGTCTAACTCTATCTTTATTTTCTGGAGCTTATCTTCTTTGACATTTTTTGTATTCATGGTGAATCATTATGGTTAAAGTACATTTTAAAGCCTTGTCATCTTACTTTATTCCGGGCATGACCAAGAGTGGAGCCATTGTACCCTGACTTATTTCTTTGGAATACTTTTTCCCTACTACAGAAAATAAGTTTTGGTAACGCACTGTAACGATCAAAGAAAAATCGTGATCGTTGACCTCTTTGTTTACCGTCTTTAGCAGGTCATCTGATTCAATAAGCTCAAATTTTAATTTTTTATAACTGATATTCTCAGAAACAAAATCCTTTAACCCACGAAACATCAAGTCCTCTTTTCTGTCCATTTTTTTTGTGACGTGAATGATCTTTAGCAACGAATCATGGTGAGATGCCAATTTACTTACATACTTCAGGGCATTCAGGTCATGAGGCCCATAATCTGAGGTAAATAGAATTTTTTTGAAACCGGTATATTCACCATGTAAAGGTACTACAAGAACCGGAACATTTGATTGCTGAACAACTTCTGACGTTGTGCTTCCAAAGAAAAGACGTTCAAGTGCACTTCTGCCTTGTGTACCCATTACGACCATATCAATATCATATTCGGTAGTTGCATTCAAAACTGAATAAACAGACCTGCCTTCAAATAAGTGGCTTTTAACATCCAGGCTTTCGTATTCTTTTTCTTCCTTTATATCCTCGATGATCTCCTCAAATAGTTTCTCAACTTTACGGGTTACATTTTGTTTAAAGTTCTCAACCATCGGGGCAAAATCATAGGGCTCTTCTATAGAATGCAAAAAGTGCAATTTTGCATTGTTTTCTTTTGCCAGCTTTAAAGCAAAGGGCAAAGCATGTTTTGCGTTTTCAGAAAAATCGGTAGGATAGAGAATGTTCTTTATTCCATGGTTCATTATATACTCCATCATCATTACTGGTTAACTGAATTATACCATGATTTTACCATAATGATTGTAATATTAGTGACAGATCATTTGTAAGGTTTTTATCTACTTGTTTACGGATTAATCGTTTTTGGTCCAGTAAACAATGATATGGTCATCCCCACTTTGCTTTGAACTCAATTCGCCATCGTAAGCCAGCTGTAAGGCATACCCAATTCTTCTTGCCAAATGAATTCCGGTTGTAGTCAATTCTGTTTCTTCGGATCCATTCTTCATTTCCATAAGCCTTTCAAGCGGGTAGTCTGAAAGCTCAGACTTTGAGATAGTATCTATAAGCTGCATGATATCATCCTTGTGGTTTGAAAAATAATTTCCTCGAATAATGACCCGTCCCGCAGGATTATTATTATCGATCCTCGTACAGGTTGGGCAAACATCATGCTCAATATTCTCTGGAAGGGCATTCCAGGTCCACGACCCATTGTCATGCAGCGCTCCGCATCGGGAGCATGCTATGCCTGGTTTAGTTTTTCTATTATTAATATAATAGTGGTCGTCATCGGGTTCGTCGTTTGATTCTGACATCGATATACTTGTCCCATGGGTGCTGATATTGTTTTGGGTCTTCATTTTTACCTTAAAAGAGATGATTTATTATTTAACCTAAGTTCAACAAACCATCGAGCTGATACTGTAATCTTTGAATAAATAGATATGTAGGTGAAATGCCCACATGGTATTAATTATAAATTATTTATGGTTTAATCATTTATCTAGTCTGCTTGTGGTGTCTGGGCGGCTACAACAAGCGCATTCCAGGTAGCACTTCTGTTGATGTCTTTTTCTGCCAATTCACTCAGCCAGACATCGGCATCTTTGGTTTCCCGTAAATTATTAAGCAAAGGTTCAGCAACATCGTGCTGTTCCAGTACTTTTGCATACGCAATGGAAGTTCCGTATCCGGCTACTTCGTAATGATTTATGTGTTGTATAGATGTGATAAGACTGGCATCCCTGACCTCCTCGTTTTTACACCTATTTGCCAATCCCATTGAAGCCTCTATTAAAGATTTTATACCTATACAATTTTCTCCTTCCGGACTTTCGTCAAGTATTTTAAATACTTTCAGAAGCCTTTCTTTTTGAAGTTTTGATTGCTTGATCTGTACAATAATTAATTCATCAAGTTCGTCGGAATCAGAGATATCAACAGCTTCTTCCAGGAACTTCATTTTTCTGTTTACCCCATCGTGTAGGTCACGAAGTTGTTCCATCATCAAGTCGTAAAGGTCAATAATGTCATTATTTTTCATGAGCTTGTATTTATATTTAACTTTGAAAGAATTCAGGGACACTACTAATTTATTGTAGGTATGAAAATTCAGATTGATCAGCTAAAGGGCTAAATTAGTTCAATTCGTAGGGGAAAAGATTACAATCTTGTAGGGATTAGTACTAAGGATAATAAGGGGACTAATAAGTATGATATAGCTAAGTAAATGTGAATAAATAAATTATTACATTAGTTTCTCTACTCTTATTAATCTTGGAGTGCGTGCATGGGTTTTCTGGAATTCATAATGTCAAAGGGATCAGATCCAGGAGATGAATTCGCCTCGTTGTTAGATGAGCTTCCCGCTATGATCCTTATCACTGATCTTGACGGCACAATTATTTACTCCAATGATCACGTGGAAAACGAGTTAGGTTTTTCTTTACAGCACCTCAAAGATATTCCCATTTGGTACCTTTATAAAGATCAGGAGAAGGGAGAAGAACTTTTCAATAAATGGAAAAAAAAGACTGCAGACAATGGGATCGACGCTTTTCATGTAAAACTTCATCTTCCAAATGAAACTATGAAATGGCTTAATGTAAAGGTCAGGAAATTTAAGACCGATCAAATTGATAATTATGCTTTATGGTCTGCCTGTGATGTGAGTGCGTTGAAGATCATGGAAGGAGATCTTGCCAAGAATAAAGCACGTGTAGAAGCTATACTTGAATCTGCAGCAGAGGGGATTTTTACTATAAATAAAAAGGGAGCTATTCTAAGCCTGAATCCCGCCGTAGAAAGAATATTTGGGTATTCTAAATCTGAGATGATAGGGGAGCAATTATGTTCATTTTTAACACTGCCAACGCAAGATTTTATAAATACAGACCTGGTTGGTCGAAGAAAAATGCTAATGGGTAAAAACCGGCAGGTTCAGGCTGTACATAAAGATGGTCACATCTTCCCTGTGGAATTGAGCCTGAATGAGATCAAACTGGGAAAGCATTTTATTTTGACCGGACTGATAAGAGATCTTACTGAAAGCCGGAAGCTTGAAGCTGAGATCCTTAAAGCAGCAGAAAGTGAACGCCTTAAACTGGGACAGGAACTCCATGATGGAGTTGGCCAAATGTTATCTGCAATAGCTATGATCAGTGGTAATTTGGCAAGAAAGGCAAAAGCCAATAACCTTCCGGGAGCCAACGAACTGGATGGGATCACATCCATGATACAAGAGGCGGATGAGGAAATAAGACAGCTTTCACATGGTCTTGCTCACGTAGAGCTTCAGAATGAGGGACTTCAACTTGCATTGAAAGGAATGTGTGAGCGATTTCAGTCTATCTCGGATACCCATTGCCGGTTTATTTGCAGCCCGGGGTTGGAAATAGAAGATTATATGACGTCTCTGCATTTATTTCGAATCGTTCAGGAGGCTATTCAAAATGCGATCAAACATGGAAATCCAGGCCAGATAACTGTCAAGCTACAGAAAGAAGAGAACCACGTTATTCTTTCAATTGAAGATGACGGGGATGGATTTTCAAATGATATTCATCAGGAGAAGTTAAAGGGTATGGGATTGAATACCATGCAATATCGAGCTGAAATTTTAGGAGGTAGTTTTAGCGTAGAGAATACATCGGATGGATGGACCAAAGTGAGATGTATAATTCCCTTCCAAAAGGGCCAATAAATAGCAATAATTAAAGGGAGCAAAGAGATGACCAATAATTTCAAAAAAAGAATCATTGTTGTAGAAGATCACCCCATGATGCTCAAGGGTTTGGTGATGACATTAAATGCCGAACATGAATTTGAAGTAGTAGGCACATTCAATCGGGCAGAGGATGCGCTACAAAAATCACCAGAACTAAAGCCGGACCTTGCAGTCGTAGACATTTCGTTGCCTGGAATGAGCGGACTTGAACTGATCAAGAATCTGGTTGGTATGCACCAAGACCTGAAGATCTTAGTGGTATCTCGTCATGAAGAAACGTTATACGCAGAAAGGGCATTGAGGGCCGGTGCCAAAGGGTATGTAATGAAACAGGAAGCCGGGGATGAAATGCTGAAGGCAATCAGGAAAATATTTAACGGCGGAATTTATGTAAGTGAAAAAGTAAGCGAAAAGCTGCTTTTAGGAATGGCAGCCGGTCAGAAAAACCTCTCACAATCACCTATTGATCTGTTAAGTGACCGGGAACTCGAAGTATTTGAAATGACCGGACAGGGCAATAACACCAGGGAGATCGCTGAAAGACTCCATCTCTCCGTCAAAACGGTTGAATCGTACCGGGCACGCATAAAAACGAAGCTGAATTTAGAAAATGCAACCGAACTAATGATGCATGCCGTTAAATTTGTGGAGAACGAAAAAAGAGAGATCTGAGCACCGATATTCGCATGAACACCGCGATAATTTTATGTAAGGAAATGTACTAATCATTCACCCATAGTTTGCCTACAAACCGTCTAAGGAAGTTCTGAAAGCCGAACAAAAAGTACCTTCTTGATCTTTATGTGGTGTTTTAAGCATAAGAAATGTAAAGTATTGATAAGTTTTATTACTGGTTCTACGATCAAGAAAGAGGGTATATGTTTTACGGTAATCTATTTTGGGGTATAATATCAAGCATTATAAATGGTCACATAGTTTTTTTGTTTTTACCGGGCGATGGTTTTTTTGTGCTTCTGGGTATCAGGGCCTGTTTATTTTTGGTAAATGTATTTTCATCTAACACCATATAGAGGGTATTTTACTTACTCCAGATATAAATGCAGCGATAATTAATGAACTGCCATATAAGCACATGAGGTGGTAAAGCGTTAATTATCTTTGCACCTTACTAATTTTGGACACTGCTTTTTCGATCTTTTTTAAGATCTGATTAACCTGTTCCCAGTCAGTAAATTCATGATCATCTGAATTGTCGATTTGAGTACCATTTCTGCCGGCTATATTACGGACGATAAATTTTTTAAAATAATTATATTTAGAATACCGAATAGCTCCAGCCACATGCTCAATAAAGGTAGGATGCCACCCGGTTCGGCTGAGGAGATCATTAGTAATTTCTTCAAGCTCTTTCCATCCCTCAGGCTCATCATTGGCTGCGGTCAGGCTTACTGTCACAAAAACTCCTACAATATTATTCAAGACTTTTGCATAGTCACCGGCATATTGTTCTATTGAATCCTGAAATTTTTCATTATGAACAGAAGAGGCTATGATAATAGCATCAAAACCAAAAGGACTAAGGTTTGGACCTGTTGAATTATTCAAAGAAACAGTATGCCCATTTAATTTTGCTTCATTCTTTATTCTTTCACAGATCTTTCGGGTTTGTCCTTCTACCGTACCGTAAATAATTAAAAGTTTCATAATGGCAGGATGTAAATGAAAGGTTGAATCGATAATATATATTGTATTGGGTATGTGTAGACAGGTATTTGGTAATGTGAGGGTAAGGAATTTCATTACAATTATAGGTATCCGGCTTAACTGAAAAATGGGCTAATATATTGAACTTATGAGCCTGCCTGAACGAGCAGTATGATAAGGTGATTTTTGTGTTCTATAAGAGGGACGGGGATTATTATCAAAGCAGAAGAATGTTTTTTTGATTTAAGTAAGCCCACTTACCTGAAACAGGGTGAGTCTATGCCTTTTGAAGTTTCAAAGACTCTTTTTTGAATTTCGATCGTTCGATGAAGCCTAGTACCTCTTTATCACCTAGATTTTCAAAATATTCATAAGCCTGAGATACAGCATAAAAATTTTCTGGTGTTTCCAGGATCACTACGTCATAAACAATATCCAGAAGTAGTTCAGGGATCTCAGGTCCTGAAACCGGAGCAGCGACAATAATCTTATCTGCACCTGCCTTTTTGCACATTTCAATAATAGCAAATAAGGTGGCACCTGTTGCAATACCGTCATCAGTAATAATGATGGTACGGCCTCTTATTTCTGGGAACAGACCTCCTTTTCTATAGATTTGAATCCGGCGTTTGATCTCTCTTTCTTCTTTATAAATAATTTCTTCTATCATGTTTTGAGTAAGTTGGGATCTTATTCTCGGATTGAAGAAAAGGCTTCTGTCTTCTGCTATTGCACCGAAAGCAGTCTCCGGTTGTCCGGGATATCCCAGCTTTCGTGCTATGATTACAGACCACTTGCATTCAAGTTCTTTTGCTATATAATATCCGATCTCGACACCACCCCTTGGTATGGCCAATATCAAAGGATCCTCATTTTTATAGATCTCTAAAGCACGTGCGAGTTCAATTGCAGCTTCTTTTCGGTTTTTGAACATTACTTTTCAGTCCATATTACTAAGACTGCCTCCCGGAGTTTGTTTACATTAACTTTCATCCTCAGCTAACCCTTTATTTTTAGCGTGAATGCTGAAACGTGTATGCGGAACAGCTTCCAACCTGGCTTTGGATATTGGTTTTCCAGTTGCCTGACAAATTCCGTAAGTGCCATTTTCTATTCGTTCCAAGGCATCGTCGATATTTTGTATATACTTACGTGTTCGTTCGGAAAGCTGATAATTCATAGTATCGCTTTGCGTATCGCTGCCGGCTTCCGGAACATCTGAGGCCGGCATGTAATCAGGGTCATTATCACTATCCAGAATGTGAATGTTTTCTGTTGTCAGGCGCAGCTCTTCTTCTGCATTTTTTCGTTTTGTGATCAGAATTTTTTTAAAATGGTTTAAGGATTTCTGATCTAATTTTGCAGACCTGTTATTTGATTTTTCCATGTTCATATACTGAATGAATATTATAAATCTTCATTCCTATCTACATCATATATCAATTAAACAAGGACAGTTATTTTTTATTTAAATTGTAGGAGAAACCCTCTCTTTGAGCAAAAAAAAGCCCGTAGTAGTTAAACTACGGGCTACTCAATAATTAGAAAGTTAGCTGTTTTCTTTCGTCGGTATGATCCGCATCAAGTATTAGAGGTATGATCTCAGCTCATTACAAGCACCCTCAACAGTTGGCTTTCGGGTCTGCCGTTTAACGGGCATTCCTTATTGAAAACCGGAACATACTTCAGGAAAAATCAATGAAGATCGATCGCTGATAAGTAACCGGCGGCTTATTTTTCCGGTTGATCTCTGGTCTAATTAAAGAATCAGAAATTATGCTCTTTTTTTAATTTAACTACCACTATATCAAAGATTCTAACAGAGAATAAACTACTTGCGGATCCTTGTAAGCGAGGGAAAATCTGAACATGATGTAAGATTTTTCTTACAGGTTTGTAGGGGATAGTAAAAGATGGTGAAAAAAGAACCTTTTGAAATTTTGATTCAATAATAAATCAGACAAAAAGATATCTTTTGAAATAACTTTATGAATGGGTATCTGTTATCCTTGGTCTATGATGAATAGTAATAGGTATAATTCCTATATAAGGTCAAGTTTTTGTATAGATAAAAACTTAATTTTTTCTTTAAATCAGGTGGCAATGTCGTGAAAAAAACTACGGACAGTCCATATCATTCAGAAGATTCTGAGAGTGTATTTGCTATAGATACAGAGGAGGTGCTCCGGAAATTTGAGGTCGATCGGGAGCTAGGCCTGAACGAGGAGACTGTTAAGTTAAGAAGAGAGCAGTTCGGAAATAACAAATTGAGGAAGCATAAAAGCAGATCCATTTGGTCCGTTCTTGTTTCTCAATTTAAGAGTATAATCATTGGGTTATTGGCAGCAGCAGCAGCTGTTGCATTTATTTTGGTGAATGGGTTGAGGGATGGGCTGTATTGGTAGTTATTCTGATCAACACATTGATTGGATTCGTCACTGAATTAAGAGCGGTACGTGCAATGGAAGCTCTGTCTAAGCTTGGAACCGTAAAGACAAGGGTAAAGAGGGAAGGCCGTATCGTAGAAATTGATGCAGAGGAGCTGGTTCCGGGAGATCTGGTTGTGATAGAAGGAGGAGATATTGCCTGACGGCAGACCTCGGATCAATTAGTGCTTCGAAACTACAGGCTAATGAATCTGCATTGACCGGTGAAAGTCTTCCGGTGGGTAAAAATGAGGTAAAAGTTACAGAAGAAACGATACTGGCAGAGAGAAGTAATATGCTGTATAAGGGTACAGCTGTTAACAAGATTTAGGACTTACTGTTGCTAGCGGATACCGGAATGAAGACCAATTGGGGCAGATATCTAGCTTGGTTGAAACCACGGAGGATGAAGATACACCACTCGAGGAACGCCTTGATAAGCTGGGCTATAACTGATCTATGTTACCATGGGTATCATCATTGCGATTGTGATAACCGGAATACTAAGTGGAAAGAGATCATTCTGATGATCGAAACCGGGAATTGCCCTGGCTGTGGCTGCTATTCCTGAAGGTCCTGCCGATCGTTGCCACTATATCTCTTGCAAAAGGATTGAAAACTCTTGCGAGCAAAAATGCATTGGTCAATAAGCTTTCATCCGTAGAAACCTTAGGGGCCACATCTGTTATTTGTACGGATGAAACGGGAACATTGACTGAAAATCTAATGACTGCCACGCAGGTGCATTTGTTTGAACGAACAATAGATGTAAATGGCGATTCCGGCAAAGCTTTTGCTGAAGAGGAAAAGCCCTGGATCTTGAAAGAGAAGAGGACCTTAAGCTTGCATTGGAAATTGGAATGATCTGTAACAATGCTACCTATGAATTAGATTCCGAAGATAACAGTGGTGATCCACTCGAAATTGCACTTCTTGAGCTTGGTGATAAAGCTGGCTTATCACAGTCAGACCTGATGAAAGCGCACCCGGAAGTGAAGGAAGATGCTTTTGATTCAACAACTAAAATGATGGCAACTTGGAATAGAACGGAAGGCGAAGGTCCTTAGGGTGTATGCAAAAGGAGCCCCTGAGGCTATACTGGAAAACTGCACGACCTATTTGGCAGATGGTAATTGCGAAGCACTTGGAAATGGTCGAAGCTTGATCATTGGATGGAACTGAACAATAGATCTCGCCGGGCAGGGGTATAGGATGATCGCTCTTGGCGACTAAAAACAGCCGGCGATCCCGAAGAGAATTCATACAGTGATCTGTGCTTCGTTGGGTTTAGTGGCACTGATGGATCCTCCAAGAAAAGGAGTCAAAGAAGCCATTGAAGATTGCAGACAAGCCGGGATCAAGGTTGTTATGGTGACGGGAGATCAGGTTGAGACAGCCCGGTACATAGCTAATGAGCTTAGATTGGATGAGAAAAGTAATAGTGTGGTTATTCATGGAAGTGAATTGTATGACATAGATAAAGACACCAAGCTCAACTCATCTGTGTATGCACGAATTGATCCCAAGCAAAAACTGGATATAATTGATATGTACCAGAATGAGAATCAGACCGTGGCAATGACCGGTGATGGAGTAAATGATGCTCCGGCACTGAAGAAAGCCGATATTGGGATCGCGATGGGCCAAAGGGGAACTCAGGTGGCGCGTGAGGCTGCAGATATTGTGCTGACGGATGATGCTTTTTCCACGATAGTGGTGGCGATTGAGCAGGGTCGGATCATTTTTAACAATATCAGAAAGTTTGTGTTCTATCTGCTCTCGTGTAATGTAAGTGAAGTTGCAGTGGTTGGTGTTGCTTCCTTCATCGGTATGCCGTTGCCGATTTTACCTCTTCAGATCCTTTTCTTAAATCTTGTAACGGATGTATTTCCTGCACTTGCTTTAGGCCTTGGTGAAGGCGATAAATCTATCATGAAGGAGAAAACCCAGAGAATTCAAATGAGCCCATCCTGACCAAGAAAGCACTGGAAGCTTGATAGGAGGTTACAGCTTGATCATTACAGCTGCTGTATTGGGAGCTTATCTGATAGGGAGAGCAATGGTTAAAAGTCGGTGCTGAAGGTGCCGTAACAATGAGCTTTTTAACGTTGGCACTGTCCCAGTTATGGCACGTGTTCAATATGAGAGAAGAAAACAGCAAAATTTTCATAAATACAATTACAAAAAACAAATGGGTTTGGGCGGCTATCGCTTTCTGTTTAGCTTTGCTGTTAAGTGCAACTATACGTTCCGCTATTCTCTGATGTATTAAGCTTAGTGCGGCCAAGCACGCCAATGTGGGGTGTGATCTTGTTAATGAGCGTGATACCTCTATTAGCAGGGCAATTATGGCTAAGTTTGAGTAGTGACTTCAGTAAATAACTGAGTTCCGATGAACGGACTGTCTCTTAAACAAAAAAAGCCTCCCGGTTCTCGGGAAGCTTGATCTGTTGTACCGCGTACGGGATTTGAACCCGTGCTACCGCCGTGAAAGGGCGGCGTCCTGGACCCCTAGACGAACGCGGCATTTAAAAAATTCAGTTACAATAAAAAAACTGTGAATGGTTTGCATGTCACAGCTTACACTGAAAAAAGGGAGCCCGATGGGAATTGAACCCACGGCCTCTAGGGCCACAACCTAGCGCTCTAACCGACTGAGCTACGAGCTCCATTTTAAGTACCGCGTACGGGATTTGAACCCGTGCTACCGCCGTGAAAGGGCGGCGTCCTAGACCCCTAGACGAACGCGGCATACATGAAATCAATAAGTCAAAAACAGAACATTAGCCAAAGAGGCGACAGGCGGGTTCGAACCGCCGTACGAGGTTTTGCAGACCTCTGCCTAACCACTCGGCCATGTCGCCTTTTAATGCAGCAAAGTTAGTACGCCCGACAGGAGTCGAACCTGTAACCTACGCCTTAGAAGGGCGTTGCTCTATCCAGTTGAGCTACGGGCGCTCAACTTAACAATATGTCAAAAAAAGTGAGATTTCCTGATCATTTTGAAGTAATCAGGAAATCTCTATGTCGGGGAGACAAGATTTGAACTTGCGACCCTTCGCTCCCAAAGCGAATGCGCTACCGGACTGCGCCACTCCCCGGATTCCGTCTTCAAGACAGATCCCAAAAATACGAAGCATACTAATTGCAGGCAAATACTTTTAGGGTTTTTCTTTATTTAGTTTAGCTAGTAAACGGTCTGTAAATGCCTGCCAGCTAAGCACATCCTTTAACTTATCTAAATTACTGACAATACTCGTGCGAGTGTCGGCTTTCATCATCGAATAAATAGCTTGTCTTAATTCTGGCACATCCTCAGAAGGAAACACCAAAGCACTCTTATCAGGTCTAACATGCTCAGTTAAACCTTCAAGATCTGACAGAATACAGGGCAGTTTAAAGTTAATGGCGTTAGCCAGAATACCACTTTGAGTGGCAGAGCGATAAGGCATTACCATGGCATCAGACAAGGTCAGGATCTCGGCCATTTCCTTATCATTTACAAATCGATCAATGACAGTATAAAATTTTTTGTGTTTTTTATTTATTTCTGAGAGAACAGAGTCCTTATTCGTGTAGAATTCTCCCACTATAAAAGGACGAATGTGGTCTGATTCCAGGTCCATTTCATTTAGGGCTTCTATCATTATATCCAATCCTTTGTATGGTCGTACCAATCCAAAGAATAGTAAAACGAAATCATCATTTGAAAATCCGTATTTCTGCTTTAGCTCTGACACTGTTTTTTTCGGTTTCTCTTGCTCATAGACCGGATGAAACAATTTTATGACCTTACTGCCGATTGATATATGCTGTGCTTGAGTGTTACTTTTTTCTGAGAGGACGATCACATGATCTGCTTTATCCATCAGCTTCATCGATAAGATCTTCCCCAATGGGAAGCTTTCGTGGGGTAAAATATTGTGTGCAAGTATTGAAATGGTGGTCTCTGGTAAAGCTTTCTTTAAATGAGTAATCACTTTTATAAAAGCCGGGGCAAAAAACGGATGCCAGTAACTGATGATCAAATGGTCTGGTTGGTCCGCAGCAATTTCTTTAGCTGTTTTCTTCCAATTCAGTGGATTCCATGAATGGAGCATCCTCTCTGCATAATTCGCATCATTTGAATTCAGATACTGATTTTTACCGGGAAACAATAAAGAGGGATATAGGTTAGTAAAGTTGTAGGCTCTTATTTCAGTTCTATCCTTTAAATGATGGAATAAGTAATCACTGAATTTTGCAATTCCGCCACGGTAGGGAGGGAACACACTTAAAAATGAAATCAAGGGATCTTTTTACTAAAATGGTAATGTTTAAAAAAAGTAATTACAAGCTCTAACAGTAACCATTTAAAACTTATAGCTCTTAATAATTTTCAGTAAGTTTGCACCGAAAAATTTATCAAACATATTTATGAAATATCTGACAAATCTCGCATTATTTTTACTACTCTTTAATATATCTGCTGCTGCACAGATAACTATATCTGTTAACGGTAATAATTCCTCTCAGGTTTTTAATATTGCAGGGGAAAATATAAATCTTGGTCAGGATTCGTTTTTAAATTCTGCATCCGTAGTCTCCGGAGATATTAATCGCCTTACCGGAATTTCGTCTGTGCTCCAAAGGAATAAAGTTGATATCTATTCCGTAAGCTCTGTCCAATTATTTTCTTCTGAAATATCAAACGAAACCGGCGATGAATCACTGAAAATTTATGCAGCTTTGAATGGCTCTTATGTCATTCGGGAGAATATTGCCAACTTTCTGTTTTATGATGCTAAAGGTAACATAGTTCAATCTGTCTCAAACAGTTCTCAAAGTACTGAAGGGGAATCCATTTCAGAGCTTGCAACTGACCCTGCTTTCAAAACGTTAGTGTTGTACAACCCCAAGATCGTAAGAGATGGTGTGGAAGGATCAAGAGCCAGGATTCTGGAATCTAATTACACTACTGAAGACTTCTTTAATAGTTCAGACCGTGCTATCAGAAGTGTGAATGTTACTAATAAAGGTCAGTTTATTGGGGTGATCACATATGGCAGCGGCGATGATCAGCTTTCATTATTTGATCGGTTTGGTAATGAACTGAACACTATTTCTTTTGATCAGGCTATAATGGATTTTGAGTTTTCACAGAACGGAAAGTATGTGACTATCAGGTCTAACGGAAGAGTAGGTGTTTACAACGTGTTAAACGGAGAAAGAATTGGAAGTACCAGCTTCAGATCCAGATTACACTTTGCAACCTTTGTTCCGGAAGAGAATACCATTGTTGCAATGACAGCTGAAGGTTCCGGTGATACATTATCGGACGTAGAGTTTCACGCTATAAACATACAGCAGCGCAGTATCAAAAGAGAAGAAATGAATGGTCAGTTGGGTATTTCTGAAAAATTACCCGTGACTCTACACAGAAAAGGAGTTTACAGTTATCAGATAAGAGGCTTCAACAATCCGGTAGATCTGAGAATAAGATTCTGATTTAGTTACTACTGTTATACTTATATGGTGAAATAAAAAAAGCCCTGTTCACCGAACAGGGCTTTAATGTTATATAAACTTAGTTATTCTTTTATGCTTTTTTTGCTTCTTCTGAATCCTCTTCATGGTTAGAGGTTGATGATCCGTCTTCAGACTTAGTATCAGCCGGATCCGCTTCGGTCCAGTCAAATTCCAATCCGTCTCTGGATTTGTTCATCTTGATCTTAACGACAGCTCCTGCCTTATGTTCGTTTTCAAGTATCTCTTCTGCTAAAGGATCTTCGATATATTTTTGGATAGCACGTTTAAGTGGTCGTGCTCCATATTTCTGATCAAAGCCTTTGTCAGTAATGAAATCTTTGGCAGCTTTAGTAACCTCAATTTCGAAGCCAAGCTCCTTGATCCGATCGAATAACTCTTCGTTCAACAGATCAATGATCTGGAATATATCCTTCTTCTCTAGCGGCTTAAAGGTGATCACATCATCAATACGGTTCAGGAATTCCGGATTGAAAACCTTCTTAAGGGCATCCTGAATGGTTGATTTCATCTTAGCGTAATCGAAAGCTGAATCATCAGTATCAAAACCGATGCCTTTACCCATATTACGGATATCACGAGCACCTATATTGGATGTCATGATGATGATCGTATTGCGGAAATCCACTTTTCGGCCAAGACTGTCAGTCAGAATACCGTCATCCAGTACCTGAAGCAGAATGTTGAATACATCAGGGTGAGCTTTTTCGATCTCATCCAGAAGTACCACACTGTAAGGTTTACGTCTTACTTTTTCTGTGAGGATACCGCCTTCTTCATATCCAACATAACCCGGAGGGGCTCCGACCAGTCTTGAGACTGAGAATTTCTCCATGTACTCACTCATATCAATACGAATGAGGGTGTCTTCCTTGTCAAACAGATATTTGGAAAGAACTTTGGCCATCTCGGTTTTACCAACTCCAGTAGGTCCCAGGAATATAAAGGAACCGATAGGGCGTGATGGGTCTTTGAGACCAGCTCTTGTTCTTTGAATAGCTTTTGTAAGCTTGATAATTGCTTCTTGCTGTCCAATGACCTTGCCGGATAGGCTTTCCTTCATTTTCAGAAGTTTTTGTCCTTCTTTTTGGCTGATCTTATTGACAGGCACGCCACTCATCATGGCAATGACTGAAGCAACATCTTCTTCAATTACATCATATACGATGTTTTCGGATTCTTTTTCCCACTCTTGCTGGGCAATTTCCAACTCCTCGATAAGACGTTTCTCTTTGTCGCGAAGTCGTGCAGCCTCTTCAAAACGCTGCTTTTTGACCATTGAATTTTTCTCTTCGCTGGTGGTTTCGATCTCTTCTTCCAGATCAATGATATTTTGAGGAACCGTGATATTCGATAAGTGAACCCGGGCTCCGGCTTCATCCAAAGCATCAATAGCTTTGTCAGGTAAAAAGTGATCAGAAACGTAACGGTCGGTTAGTTTTACACAAGCATCCAAGGCATCATCGGTGTATCGAACACTATGATGTTTCTCATATTTTGATTTGATCTGGTTCAAAATTTCGATGGTTTGTTCCGGAGTGGTCGGTTCAACCATGATCTTCTGGAAGCGACGTTCAAGTGCTCCGTCTTTCTCAATAAACTGTCTGTACTCGTTTAAAGTAGTGGCTCCAATGGCCTGAACTTCACCGCGAGCAAGTGCGGGTTTCAACATGTTTGAAGCATCTAAAGAACCGCTTGCGCCACCGGCACCAACAATTGTATGAAGTTCATCGATGAAGAGTATAACATCATCTGTTTTCTCGAGTTCGGTCATTACGGCTTTCATGCGTTCTTCAAACTGTCCGCGATATTTTGTACCTGCAACCAAAGCTGCCAGATCCAATGCGATCACACGTTTGTCGTACAAGACGCGTGAAACTTTCCGCTCAACAATTCGGGAGGCGAGTCCTTCGGCAATGGCCGTTTTACCCACACCGGGCTCTCCGATCAATACCGGGTTATTCTTTTTACGTCGACTCAGTACCTGAGCGACACGTTCAATTTCTTTTTCACGTCCAATGATAGGATCGAGGCGGCCTTCTTCAGCAAGTTCAGTAAGGTCACGGCCGAAATTATCCAGAACCGGTGTTTTTGATTTATCCATTTTTTTCTCTCTGGAGCTGCCCGAGCCGCTGGGTCCTTTGGGGGCTGCGGCACTTGCTTTCATGGTTGAAGAATCACTGTGATCATCCCGTGATTTTCCGGAAATGATCAGATCAAGTTCCTCTCGTACAGCATCATATGAGATGCTGAATTGTTGTAGGATCTGAGCTGCAATATTTTCATCATCTCTGAGCAGTGATAGCAGAAGATGCTCAGTTCCGATCGTATCACTTTTGTATAATTTTGCTTCTAAATAGGTGATGCGTAATACTTTTTCTGCTTGTTTGGTAAGCGGTATATTTCCGACCTGAACCGATCCTCCGGTTCCTCTTACAGTGTCTTCGATAGTTTTTTTGAGTTTAAAGAGGTCGCAATCCAGATTTTTTAAGATCCGTACAGCAACACCGTCGCCCAAACGTACAATACCTAATATTAAATGTTCAGTTCCGATGTAGTCATGTCCTAATCTCAGCGCTTCTTCTCGGCTAAATTGGATTACATCACGAACTTTGCTTGAAAAATTTCCCTCCATCTGGCGTGTTCCTTAGTCCTTTTGGTAAATAATAATTTCTATTGATGTAAATAAAAACGAGTCTAACTCATCTTTAGTTCATCACACTACTCGAAGGTAGTAGGGCGGTGTAGTAAATGCAAACTAAATGCTAAAGAGAAGTATTAAAATAGTGGCGTACCGGTCATATCCTCAGGTTGATCCAAACCCATAAGCTTGAGTATGGTAGGAGATACATCTGCTAAAATGCCATCATGTATCTGAATTTCATCCGGAAAATTTACAATGATTGACGGTACCAGAGCAGTTGTGTGTGCGGTATGTGGACTTCCGTCTTCTTTGATCATGCAATCAGCATTACCATGATCGGCTATGATCAAAGAGCGATAGCCATGTTCGTTTGCAGTCTCTATGACCTTCTTAAGTTGAACATCAACAGCTTCAACAGCTTTGATGGCAGCATCCATATCACCGGTATGACCTACCATATCAGGATTAGCAAAATTGAGCACAACAAAATGATATTTTTCAGTAGAAAGTTCTTTACATAAGGTGTCAGCAACTTTCTGTGCACTCATTTCGGGCTGTAGATCATAGGTGGCGACCTTAGGACTAGGTATAACTTTCCGGTCTTCTCCTTCATTTGGTATTTCAACCCCACCGTTGAAGAAATAAGTAACGTGAGGATATTTCTCAGTTTCAGCGATACGAAATTGTTTTAATCCTTTATTACTGATCCATTGCCCCATGGTGTTTTTAAGTTCCTGGGGAGGGAAAGCTACCTTCGCAAATTCAAAGGTCTGATCGTAGGATGTAAACGTGGTGTAATGAAGGTTCAGGTCCTCAACTTTAAACTCTGAGAAATTTACTTCATTCAGAGCCCTAGAAATTTGTCGGGCCCTGTCACCTCTGATATTATAGAAGATGACCGCATCATCTTTTTCAATTCTGGATGCAGGATCATCATTTATGAGGATAGGCTTGATAAACTCATCAGTAATATCATTTTCATATGAGTTTTTGAAGGCCTCTTCCGGTGTATCAAATTTTTGGCCTTTTCCGTGAATCAGGAGGTCATAAGCCAATTTAATGCGTTCCCATCTGTTATCGCGGTCCATGGAGTAATATCGGCCAACGATGCTGGCGATCTCACCCACGCCGATCTCACTTGCTTTTTCCTGAAATTCACCGGCATATTCAATACCGCCATGAGGCGATGTATCGCGGCCATCCGTAAAGGCATGAACATAGACATTGTCAATACCATGCTCTTTACACAGTCTGAGCAGGGCATATAGGTGCTCATTATGGCTGTGAACACCACCGTCAGAAAACAGACCCATAAGGTGGATCTTATTCTTTTGTTTAGCTTTTTTAACGGCAGCTAACAGAGCCTCATTCTCAAATAGAGAACGATCCCTAATTGCCTTATTAATTCGGGAGAGTTCTTGCCAGACAATTCTTCCTGCACCAAGGTTGAGGTGACCAACTTCAGAATTTCCAAATTGTCCGTCCGGTAAACCGACATTTTCACCACTTGCGGAAAGCTTGGAGTGGGGGCAGGACTCGAACAGAGAATCTATGAAAGGTTTGTCAGCTTTATTAATGGCACTGACGGTTGGATCTTCAGCCAACCCGAATCCATCTAAAATGACAAGGAGTGCTTTTGATTCAGGGATGGCCATCCAACTGATATTTATAGGTTGTTAACGTATTTTGTAAGCTGTGCTTTTTTTCTGGCAGCGTTATTTTCGTGTATAATTCCTTTAACGCTCATTCTATCGAGGTAAGAAACAGCTTCTTTCAGTGCTTCTTCAGCTTTGCTTTTGTCAGAGATATCGTAAACATTTTTGATAAGCGTTCTCATTTTGGAACGTCGGCTTCGATTATGTTTTTTTCTTTGCTCAGCCTGGCGTACGCGTTTTTTGGCTTGTTTGGTAATTGGCATTGCGAAATATGCTTTTGAATTAATTAATCCTCGAATCTTTTCGAGATTCCAAAATTAAGAGTTATGTAAATATTAAACAAGAAATGATTGAATAATTAACAATATAAGTTTAATTTAACTGATCTGTTATGATAGTGGTAATTGACGGGCCAGCAGGCTCAGGAAAAAGTTCAACAGCAAAAGCCGTAGCGGCTAACCTTCAGATTCAATTTCTTGACTCAGGAGCGTTGTATCGCGTGGCTACACTTGTTTATTTGAACTGCCGCAAAAATAACCGATCGTTCTTTGAACAGCTTGAAGAAAGTGAGATTTCCTTTTATTTCAAAAAAGAAAAATTTCATGCGCTCTTAAACGGGCAGAATGTTACTGATGATATCAGAAGTATGAATGTTTCTGATACGGTAAGTGAAGTAGCTTCAGATCCTAAAGTTCGGGCCTTTGTAAATGGGTTAATGCGAGAAGCAGTTCAGCATGACATTTATATAGCCGACGGTAGGGATCTTGGAACCGCAGTGTTCCCAGATGCTGAGCTTAAATTCTATATGGTAGCAGATCTGGAAACCCGGGCCGAGCGCAGATACAATGAAATTAAGGAATCTGACACTGAAGTTACCCTTGAAGAAATAAAACAAAATATAGCTCAGCGGGATGAGAAAGATTCGAACAGAAGTTCAGATCCTCTTAAAAAAGCCGATGATGCAATTGAAGTGAATACCTCTGATATGACTTTTGAAGATCAGGTCGCTTTCATAAGCAATGTGATAAAGAAGGAACTATCTAAACAGATATAAAAATAACCCTAACTTATCCCACAGTTGAAAGTCAATTGTGAGGTAAACCAATAACCAAACATAATGACAGAAGAAACGAAACAAGAACAAAACGAAGTAGCTGAAGCTCAGGTTGAAGAAACCAAGGCTACGAACGAAACAGAAGATGTTGCAACTGAAGAAGAAGTCGCAACACAAGCAGAAGAAACTGCTGCTGAAGAGAGAGAAGAGACACTTACTCATGTATATTCAGGTGATGTAGAGGGCGATGTTTATAAACTTGAAGACCTTCAAAGACCTTCTGATGAATATTCGGATGAGGAATACAATGAGATGGTGGGTATGTATGAAGATACCCTCAACGAAATTGAAGAAAAAGAAATCGTACAAGGCCGTGTTGTCTCCGTTGATGACAAATATGTAGTGGTAGACATCGGCTTTAAATCTGAAGGTATTATTCAGGTTAATGAATTCTCAAATGAAGCCCTCGAAGAAATGGAAGTGGGCGATGAGATCGAAGTATTTCTTGATCGCGTAGAAGACAAAGAAGGACAGCTGATCCTTTCCCGTCGTAAAGCAGATATTCTGCAGGCATGGGAGAAAATTGAAGCTTCTCACGATCATGGTGATATTATTGATGGTTACATCAAGCGACGTATCAAAGGTGGTATGGTTGTGGATGTACTTGGAATTGATGCTTTCCTTCCTGGTTCGCAGATCGACGTTCGTCCTGTTCGTGACTTCGATGCCTATGTTGGTAAGACCATGGAATTCCAGGTTGTTAAGTTGAATATGGCTGCTGAGAACGTTGTTGTTTCTCACCGTGCTCTTATTGAGTCTGACCTTGAAGAACAGAGAGAAGAAATTCTTGAGTCTATTGAAGCCGGTCAGGTACTTGAAGGTGCTGTTAAAAATATTACTGACTTCGGTGTGTTCATCGATCTTGGTGGTGTTGACGGACTGTTGCACATCACTGACCTATCTTGGGGACGTGTTGACGATCCAAATGAGATCGTATCTTTGGATCAGCGCATGAACGTTGCTGTTATCGACTTTGATGAGAAGAGCAAACGCGTTTCTCTGGGTCTTAAGCAATTGCAGCCGCATCCATGGGAAGGAATTAAAGATAAGTATCCTGAAAATATGAAGGTTCAGGGTCGCGTGGTTTCCATCGCCGATTACGGTGCTTTCATCGAGCTTGAAAAAGGTGTTGAAGGATTGATCCACATTTCTGAAATGTCATGGACACAACATATCAAACACCCATCCCAGCTTGTTGAAAAAGACGACATTATTGAATGTATCGTACTTAACATCAACGAAGATGAGAAGAAGATCTCTCTTGGCGTTAAGCAACTTGAGGATGACCCATGGGCAGATATTCTGGAAAGATTCCCTGTCGGTTCAAAACATACAGGTATTGTTCGCAATCTCACCAACTTCGGTGTATTTGTTGAACTCGAGCCTGGTATCGACGGTCTGATTCACGTATCTGACCTAAGCTGGACTGAGAAAGTTGATCATCCAAATGAGGTTGTTGACAAAGATCAGGAGATCGAAGTAGTGATCCTTGGTGTCGACTTTGACAACAGAAGAATCACACTTGGCCACAAGCAGGTTGAAGACAATCCTTGGAAGAAATATGCTAAAGAGTACGCTCCCGGAAACAAAGTTGAAGGGGAAGTTATTAAAACAACTGATAAAGGCGTATTTGTGAAGCTTCCATTAGGTGCTGAAGCATTCCTGAACTATTCAAAAGCTACTGAAGCTGAGTATAAGGAAGGCGATAAAGTTGAAGATGCATTTGTTCTGAACTTTGACGAAAACAGCAAAAACATTGAATTGAGTCAGCTTGATTCTGATAAGGACAAAGCTAAGAAAGCCAAGAAAAAGGTTGATACCTCTAACATGGAAACCGGTGCTCCAACACTCGGTGAAATGTCAGGACTGGCTGCTTTGAAAGCTGATATGGAAGAGCAAGAAAAAGCTGAAGCTCAGAAAAAAGCAGATGCTTCAAAAGCTAAAAAAGAAACCAAGGAATCAGAGGAAACCGAGGATACCGAGGAGAAATCTGACGAAGAAGAGTGATCTTCACTTTTAGCTAAATGATTTAAAGCCTCGCTCATTTATTTGAGCGAGGCTTTTTTATGATTCATAGATTCTTAAGCCTTACATTGTTGCCATGTCTTGGATGCGATCAAATATCACATTATTCATTTTAATATTTGCAGGTTCTGCTGTATATGGACTGGATACAGGTATCTCTGCCTCGCAAATACAGGAATCCGGTATTCAGGTAAATAATGAATCGCTGCCTCCCCAATCAGCCTTGTATTTTGCTTTTCAAATACCCGGATTTGGCGAGATCGAGGATTTTGGAAACTGGCAAACCTTGTCAGAAGAATCTACAGAAAAGCTTTTCTTACACCATTTTGGATCCAAATGTGATCGGGATTCATCAAATCAGGAAATTAAAAGAAGGGATAATTTTAAAATTATTCCCGGACTGATCCTCAGGAAACTCATTTTTCCCCATCATTTTCATACTTAGTTCATACATAGATATCTAACCCATAAGTCACCATACCCACATTTTGTGGTGTGGAATATCTTTGAACTAATAAATTTATTCAGATGGAATTTGATGCAGCAACGATCATAATAGCGGTGTTGGCGGTTTTATGCTTTGCAATACCGATCGGTTATGATCAAATGAAAAGTAAATCAAAAAATGCCGAAGACAGTTAATCAATAGATCAAAACAAAAAAGCCTCGCATCTATAGTTCAAGATGCGAGGCTTTTTAATGTAAAATGGAAATGCCGGTCTATGGAACCTGAACGTTGTTCATGATCTTGGTTACGATATCTTCAGGTCCGATGTCCTCAGCTTCAGCCTCAAAAGTTGGGATGATACGATGCCTCAAGACATCCATTGCAATAGTGCGAACGTCTTCAGGCGTAACATATGCTCTGTGCTCCATAAATGCCTGTGCACGGGCTGCAAGGTTCAGGTTGATGGTTGCCCTTGGTGAGGCACCAAAACTTATGAGATCCTCAAGATCGTCAAGATTGTAATTCTTTGGTTTACGGGTGGCAAATACAAGATCAATAATATATTGCTCTACTTTTTCATCCATGTAGATCTCGTTGATGGTTTTGCGGGCATCGAGAATTTTCTGAGGATCAACAACCTTATTCAATTTCTCTTTTTCGCCAGTTTTGGCCTGCATCCGCATGATCTGCATTTCCTCTTTTTCAGTTGGATAATCGATCTTCAGCTTCAGCATAAAACGGTCAACCTGCGCTTCAGGCAGAGGGTAGGTACCTTCCTGTTCTACCGGGTTTTGAGTAGCGAGTACCAAAAACGGTTCTTCCAGCTTAAAGGTAGTTTCACCAATGGTTACCTGTTTTTCCTGCATGGCCTCAAGAAGGGCACTTTGTACCTTGGCAGGTGACCGGTTGATCTCATCTGCCAAAATGATATTTGCAAAGATCGGGCCTTTTTTAACAAAGAAGTCACCTTCCTTTCTGATTGTAGATCAGGGTACCGATAAGGTCGGCAGGGAGCAGATCAGGAGTAAATTGAATACGCTGAAATGAAGTGGCTAATACCGTTGCAAGGCTGGATACTGTCAGAGTTTTAGCTAATCCAGGCACACCTTCCAAAAGAACGTGGCCGTTTGTAAGTAATCCAACTAACAATCGGTCGATCATATATTTTTGGCCAATGATCACCTTGTTAAGTTCGCCTCTAATATCTTCGATAAAAGCACTGTCCTTTTCTATCTTTTTCGTTAGTGCTTCCATGTCAACTGCGTATTCACTCATATTTATAATTTCTTTATTTAGTATTAGCTGATGATATGATTATTTTCTCGCCTTAAAAAAGTGAACAAATATAACAAATGGACATTTTACAATCTTTTTTATTAGGAATCATTCAGGGGCTAACTGAATTTCTACCTATCAGCAGTTCGGGGCACCTTGTCTTAGGAAAATATATACTTGGTGTTGAGGTTGAAACCGGTATCACATTTGAAGTTGTGGTACACTTTGGAACTCTTTGCAGTATACTTGTCTATTATCGGAAAATCATTTGGGAACTTATTACTTCAGGTATCAGCTTTTTAGGAGCTCCGTCTGAAAAGAAAGGGGATCCAAATGTGAAACTGATCGGATTTATTTTAGTGAGTATGATACCTGCGATGATCGTGGGTTTTACTTTGGAGGAACAGGTGGAGTCCATATTCTCTTCTCCACTGATTGTTTCAGGAATGTTGATCGTGACCGGCCTGATGCTGTTTTCCACAAAGTTTGTTAAAGAAACACCACATGATGTTTCATTGATAAAGAGTTTTGTGATCGGTATTGCTCAGTCTTTTGCTATGATACCCGGAATAAGTCGGGCAGGTTCCACCATTTCTACAGCTTTGTGGCTTGGGGTAAAAAGAGAAGCTGCTGCAAATTTTTCTTTTCTAATGCTTATCCCGGTGATCGCTGGTGCCATGCTGCTGGAAATAAATGAACTTGTGGAGGTAGGTATTACTGATGCAGCCCTGATCAATCTTGTAATTGGGTTTTTAGCTGCTTTCGTATCTGGATATTATGCACTCAAGTATCTCATAATTATCTTAAAAAGACGCGGGTTTCACTATTTTGCCTACTATTGCTGGTTAGTGGGTGGTGTAGGCTTGGTTTATTTCTTTGTCTGATGGCCTGTATTATCCGTTGCTTTTTTTTAATAGAAGAATTGATCAGGTCTTTATTACATTCTCTCAACATCAAACATGAGGCAACCTATGGTTAAAAGAATATTTGTACTCTTATTTTCTGTTTTGATCTTTACCGGATGTAATTCTTCTGAGAAGTTATTGCAAAAAGGTGAATATGATCGGGCCATTGAAAAGGCAGTAAAAAAATTGCGTAAAGATCCCGGCAACGACAAAGAACTTTACGTACTGAAGGAAGCTTATACGAAAGCAAATACCTTTGATCTGGATCAGATCTCATTCCTTGAAAAAGAGGGCAGAAGTGAGAATTATGTTCGAATTTATCAGCTCTATGGAAGATTGGATCGCCGGCAGGACAGGATCAAAACACTTCCAACGAGACTCATGAATGAATTCAGGATCGTGAATTATGACGATCAGTTGATTGCCTCTAAAGAGCAAGCAGCAGAAACTGCATATCAGCAGGGTCTGGAATATCTGGATTTGGGTGGAAAAGAAAATGCAAGAAGAGCTTTTTACGAGTTTGAGAATGTTCAGTCTCTGTATCCCAATTACAAAGATGTCAACGACCTGCAAAGAGAGGCTTCTTATCTTGGTACCAATCAGGTGCTTTTTGTAGTAGAGAACAATTCAGAGATCATGCTGCCCGAAAGATTTGAAGCTGAGTTACAAAAGGTCAGCCTTGGTGATCTGAATAATCGTTGGATCCAATACAGTGTTTATGAAAATAAGGATGTGGATTACGACTATTTTATTTCTCTGAATATCAACAGAATTTCTATGAGTCCTGAAGGCATAGAACGCGAAAAGTATACTGAAACTACTGAGATTCAGGATGGAACCAGATATGTGCTTGATGATAGAGGGAACGTCATGAAAGATTCTTTGGGTAACGATATCAAAGTGCCAAATATGAAAGATGTCAGTGCTGAAATACAAACCCAGCGGCAGATCAAAGAAGCTATGGTTGGCGGTAGCCTGGATTATATTGATCTGCGAACTGAGCAGCTGGTGAAATCAGAGAACATTGGTGTTACGGCTGTGTTTGAGCATGTTTCCGGTTCATATATCGGTGATGAGAGAGCACTTAGCCAGGAGTCCAATGCCATTATCGAAAGAAATGCGGTTCCTTTTCCAAATGATGAATTCATGCTAATGGATGCTGCAACTCTACTAAAGGAAAAGGCTAAAGACATCATGTACCAAAACCGGAGTCTCCTCAGTTCAACCTACTGATCTCTTCAGTTTTAGAACAGATACCCGGCTGTAAAGTAAAGGCCGTAGCCATCATCTGAGAATCCAAGATCAGCTCGAAAGATGAAATTCTCATTGAAGAAAGAGCTGGTTCCGCCCAAACCATAGGTGTATTTGAGGTCATTAAAGATATCCTGAAAGGCAGTTCCGTTGCTATATGTTCTGCCTAAGTCAAAGAATAGGGTGCCTCCAAATTTCACCTCATACGCATTGGAAATTCAAATAGCCATGTTCTGAGTTCTGTATTAAGAAGCAAAGCATTGTCATCAATAAAGCGATTTTCAGGATAGCCCCTCATGGTTTTTTCACCACCAATGACCGGTAGCTTGCCAAAGGGGGCTTTACCTGATAAGTGCTGATAAGAAATCCGGTTGGCAAAAGTGATATCCCTGATCAGGTGAAAAGTTTGGTAAGTTCTGAATTCGCTTTCAAAAAGAGAGAATATATCAGTTGAGCTTGTGTAGTCTTTTATCAATTGAAATCCTGCTTTGCCGTATATGCCAATTCGTGGATCGAATTCATTGTTACGACTATCAAAAATATATCCGGTTCCTAATGAAACGGTTCCCGAGTGTTCAAAACCTACCGGACTCCATTCATAAATGAACGTATTTGATTGAACATTCACAGGATTGAGGTAATCAAATTCAGCTAGAAGATACAGATCAGATATTTTACCAAATGACTCATTGTTCAATGAACGCCGAAGTATTGACTCGATCCCAAAAGAAAAGGATTCGTAATAGTAGAAATCCTGATCCTCAGAAATGGATGGATCCAGATCCTGATAAGTGCCGATCCCATAAAACTGATCATTCAGAAATTTAGATACGTAGAGGTCGGTGGTTAGCCTTTGCCTGCTGCTATAAAACTGTGGTTTATCGTATAGGATAGACGCTGAAAACAAACCCTTTGTTGAAGCCAAGGCATTCACGGTCAAATAAGAATTAAACGGCCTGACACCATCCTTATAATAATATCTACTCATGATACCACCTCCGATCAGCCCAAAATCACTGTTATATCCCAGGGCAGGTAGAAAGGCATACTCAAGTGTATCGGTTACAACAACCCTGTTTGTGCTACTATCAGGAATACCTTGTGCATAAGAATTTTGAAGTACTCCTATAGTAAGGATCACAACAAGGAGGGGGAATGTTCTACAGCTATTCAATAGATCGGCTCTGATTTTTACAAATTTTCTAAAAATGACAGAGCCTAAGATAAGGGCTTTATATACGTATCGAAAAGAATATTGCACCTAAGAAGAATGTAAACTACAGAATCACATGAGGATAACTAGAAGTACCACTATGAATCCAAACAGAATAAATGACAGCGAAGCCCCAATGCTTGTTGAAAATCCGTCAGATTCGATATCTCGGCCCTCAGAGACAAATACAGGTAAAAGAACCTTGATCGGATTCTTTGACAATGCTGAAACACTTTCAGCAATTGAATAAATGGCTTGTTCAGCTTTGCCAAATGCACTGTTAGGGAAATTCACGAATATCTTCTCAACAACTCTTGCCGGTTTACGATAGAACCAATCGGTATCCAATGAAATGGTAGGTGAAGTATTGAGGTGATCTTTGAAAAACCAGAATACTATAAAGGCCAAAACCAGAATTTGAGTCATTTCTACGATAGTTATAAACTGGTGTAAGGCTGAAAGTCTAGTTGCATAAGGAAGCTGAATCTGTAAAGCAGGTCGGTGATATACGTCCAAACAGGATGCAGAAAAAAGCACCGATACCCATGGCAATTTTCATGTTCGACGGGATGGTTTCTAACAGTCAAACTTCACAGAATTTTCTTTGATCCAGGTGAAATAGGGGAGTTTCAGTCCGGTATGTAAAAACGTACCAATCGATAGCGATGAGTCAGGAGCAGCATGACCGTTCCAGAGTGGGCATCGCCCATAGCACTCGACGATCATCGTTTTACTGATGAAAGCCGTTTAAAGAACGGAGCATCCTGAAATCGAGAACGCACCTACTCATATACAAACCAACGATCAACGGGCATTTTTTTGGCAAAGCCCACCGAGTTCGCTCAGTTTGCTCTTTCCGGTTGCATAGATAACAGCACCTGCTGCCATAAATAGCAAGTGATTTATAAAGTAATGTGGTTAAAAGCATGAGCCGTTGCTCCGTTTAGTGGCAAGTCTCTGATCCCAATACCTATAGCTGCTGACCATATACCCGACCTGACTCATAATGCTGATAAGCCAGGATCTCACGGATATCATTTGCCAACACGGCATAGACCGTACCGTATATCGCCATGATGCCACTCCTACACATACCAAAATCTCCCAGCCAGGGAACAGACGAATTAAATACATACACGGCCGATTTTGTAGTGAAGGCACTCATGAAAACTGCTCCGGTGATGGTAGCTCTGGGATAGGCATCCGCAAGCCATGCGTGCAGTGGAGGTATGGCAGAGTTCAGTGCTACTCCCAGCAAAATGAAAATGTTTGAAAGGGTATAGGTTTCTTCCAGATTTTCAATGAGGAAGGAACCGCCACTGGACAGATGCATCAGGATGCCACTGAGGAGCAATCCGCCACCAAAAAAGTGGACGAGCACATAGCGCATTCCGGCTTTGTCAGATTCTTTGGTGCGCCGCGCCCAGATCAAGTAGGTGGAAGCCGCCGCCATTATTTCCCAGAAAAAGAATAAAGTGAAGAAATCACCGGCAAAGGTTACTCCAAGGGCACCACCGGCATAAGCGAGCGCAGAAGCTTTGCTGTCCCAGATCTTTAATATGGAAGGCATACACGCCACCAATGATGGTGATGAGCGCAAAAATGATTCCAAAAATGCGACTCAGTGCCATCAACGGTCAGGAGGTGAAGCTCGTAACTGGCAAAGGGAAGTTGAATCAGGCTCCCGTCCGGCAGTGACCATAAAATTCCCAATGCAATCAGCGGGAAAACAATAAATGCCGAACTTCGGATACGCTCCGGTATCAGCGGCAGCACAAAAGCTCCGAGGATCAGGATAATAGCAGGTACAGTTAAATAGCTCAAGCGATCATAATAATCTTCGTTGCTTAAAATGAACAATTTTCCTAACCATTTGGAGATATAATATCGATAGCCACGGTGCCGATAAACCTCCCCATAATGCATAAAATGCCGGAATGCTATTCCACCAGTGTGAGTCATAGTCAGCCAGATAGGTAAATTCAAGAATCAAACTGATGATCAAATAATATGCCAAGTGCTATCCAGTGCCAGGTTTTCATAATTACAATGGAATTAAAAATGGTTGATGCTACTGAGGTTGCCATATCAAAGAAGTTGAAGAACAGGTCGGGGTTCAATCCAAATAAAATGGAGAGAACAGCCGTGCTCATCAACGGAACTACCATGAATGGAGATGCCTCGGTATGACCTTCCAATTCAGGGCCGCCTTTTTTGAAATAGGCGCGATGGATGATGGGGAAGAAATATCCAACGTTCAACAATCCACTGATCACTAAAATGATCACGGGTATCATCATTCCGCCTTCCAGTGCTCCGGAGGCGAGATACCATTTACTTACAAATCCGTTTACCGGGGGAATGCCGGCAAGTCCCATGGAACCGATCGTAAATGCAGCCATGGTCCAGGGCATTACTTTTGCAATTCCGTTCAGGTCGCTGATATTCTTTTTATGCAGATTCACCATAATAGCTCCCGCACAAAAGAAGAGGGTGATCTTCATGGTGGCGTGAAAGGAAATATGCAAAATACTACCGAACAAGCCCGGTTTCGGTCAAGCAGGGCAGCTCCAAGTACAATGTAGGAAAGATGGCCTACGGTGGAATAGGCAAGCCGTCGTTTCAGATTATCTTGTGCAAAGGCAAGGAGGGAAGCCACAATGATCGTGATTCCGGCCAGTACCATCAAAATATCGTTTAGGCCAAATTCAGCCATTACATCGGGACCAAAGATGAATCCAACTACGCGGATCACCCCAAACACACCGGATTTTACCACGGCCACGGCGTGAAGCAAAGCACTTACAGGAGTGGGAGCTGCCATTGCGGAAGGCAGCCAGCTATGCAATGGCATGATACCGGCTTTCACCCCAACACCACCAAGGAATAGCAGGAATATGGTGATCGCCATAGTGCTTGTCAGATCTGTATCACCAAAAATACCACCCGGTTTGAATTCTAGCGTTCCGGTAAGGGAGTAAGTGATTCCTGCAGCGGCGATCAATAATAGTCCGGCAGTCAAGGTGTAGGTCAGATATTTTCGACCGGCTGCAATTCCTTTTTTGGTTTCGCTATGGATGACCAGCGGATAAGTGGCCAGTGTCAGCATTTCGTAGAAGATGATGAAGGTCAACAGGTTGCCTGAAAAGGCGATACCAATAGTGGAACTTAGACAGATGGCGAAACTGGCAAAGTAACGGGTCTGCTTTTTCTCGTGGTGACCACGCATGTAACCGATCGAATAAAATGAGGTAAAGATCCAAAGACCGGAGGCAATGAGGGCAAAGAATACTCCAAAGGTATCAGCTTTGAGCACCAGCGGGAGATTCGGGGCAATTTCAAGCAGCTCCAGTTCTATGGTATTTCCCTGTAAAGCTGAGGGTAGTAAAGTGAGTACCAATAGGAATTTAATGACCCCGGCAAGGATGGTCCAGAACTCGCGAAGGTTCGGTTTTTTCGAACTCAGCAAGATGAACGGCACCGCAGCCAGTGATACCAGTACAGCATATAAAGGGACGTACGTAAGCTCCATTGCGTTTGTTTACTTGTTTAAAATCCTACCGGAAACATGGTGAAAATTACATTTACGATGTAGGCGTTAAAGATACCCACAACTAATAACCCGATCGCCATGACAGCCATGGGAAACATCATGCTGAATCCGACTTCATCTCTTTCTACTGCATTGGTTTCGTCAGATGACTCAGATTCAGGATCGTTCAAATACACTTTTTCTAAAATTCGAAAGAAATACACGGCATTCAGCAGGGAGCTGATCAGAATTACAGCAAGTAGCATCCAGTTGCTGTTTTCTATGGTTCCAAGCGCCAGGTACCATTTTGAAAAGAATCCTGCAAGAGGCGGGAGTCCGACCATGGATATGGCCGCTGTGGTAAATGCAGCCATCGTCCACGGGTACTTCCTGCGATAGCTGTTATCAAATTTCGTAATGAGGGAGTGACCTTCCTTAAGTCTCAAGCTTCCGGATACAAGGAAAAGCAGGGCTTTCATCAGAGCGTGATTCAAAATGTGCAATACGGCACCAATAAACCCAAACGGATTCGCCAGGCTGATTCCCATTATGATGTATCCGATCTGAGATACAGAACTGTACGCCAACATCTTTTTGAGCTCAGACTGTGCAATAGCCATAATGGAACCATAAAGAATTCCGATACCGGCAAAGATTCCAATAATGGTTGTTACCGGAAGGTGAGCGTCAATGAGTTCTATCCCAAATAAAAAGAGAACAATTCTTAATAATATGTATGCCGCCACTTTTGTCCCGATCGGAGCGATCAATGCGGATGATGAGGATGACGCAAAAGTATATGAGTCAGGTAACCAGCCGTGCAGTGGAAAGAGAGCTGCCTTAACACCAACACCGACCACCATCAAAACAAGAGCTGCGATCACGGAAGAATGGCCTATCACCTGCGGCAACATCGCGTGCATGTCAATTATATTCAGAGTACCGGTTACAGTATACAGGAAGCCAACCCCGAGTAGGTACAACGAACCACCAACCGTTCCAATGATCAAATATCGGAATGAAGCATAAGGTGCTCGTTTTTCTCCAATGGCGATCAGTGCATAACTGGACAGAGATGAAATCTCAAGAAAAACATAAAGGTTAAAAAGGTCTCCGGTCAATACCATACCATTGAAACCAAGCATCATCAGCATGGTAATGGTGTAATAGGGCATTTTTTTACCGGGAAATTCGACCTTACTGATCTCTTTTGAATAGATCAGTACCAAAAAAGCGATGGTGTTAATAACCAGCACTATAAAAGCTGCCAGCCCATCATAAACAAATTCAATTCCAACCGGGGGAGTCCACCCGCCAAAATAGTATCGGATCGTTTCTCCGGTTTGGATGAGATGTAAAAAACCCCAGGCTGAAAGGAATGTGGCAATTCCCGTACCCAGAAGGCTTAGTTGCCAAACGATCTCACGTTTCCAAAGCCCAATAAGTGGAATTAGGACCGCAAAAAGAATGTAGGTAACAGGTATTAAAGCTGGTATTTCTGATCCTATCATTGAATCTTGTCTATAAGTTCTTCTTCGTTCAATGTGCCGTAGCGATTATAGATCATGATCAAAAGGGCATACGCTACTCCCAGTGTTGCCACTCCAACAACAATAGCTGTCAGCATCAGAGTGTGGGGAAGGGCATTCATATAATTGGCTACTTCGCTAACCGGAAGGCCATCGGCTTTAACCGGAACCGTAGCTCCTTCCTTCATCGCAACGGATACAAAAAATAGTATAACACCACCTTGAAATATTGTGAGGCCAATGGTTTTCTTAACCAAATTCTTTTTCAAGAGCATGCCGTACAGGCCTACAGAAAGTAGTATCATGGTAAACCAGTAAGCATAATGGCCCATAAAGAAATCAAGCATAGTCTTCTCCTTTCACCATGTTATCATAGATCAAAACCAATACGGTCATTACCGTAAGGCCAATACCAAGTTCAATGATAAGGATACCCCAGTATCTGAGTTCAGCACCCTCCAGTCCCGGAATAGGAAGTTGTTCATAATCCAGGAAGTACCCGCCCATGATGAGTGCTAACAGTCCGGTTCCGAAATAGATAATGACACCGATAGCAGCTAAAGGCGTGGCCAAATAATCTTTGAATTGCAGGTTTGCGATCTTGGTACCGCTCGCTATTCGCACAAGAAGCAGTGAAACGGCAAGCAGTGTTCCTCCCTGAAATCCGCCGCCGGGAGAATAGTGACCATGGAAGATCACATAAAACCCGAAAACCATGATATACGGGCTGAGGAATCGGGTGCCCAATAATATGATAGGACTTGGAGACCTATTTATCATCCTCTTCCCTCCGGTTTCTTAAAAGCAGAAAAGTGATCATACCGGCTGTAAAAATTACTATTTGCTCACCAAGGGTATCAATACTACGATAATCTCCAAGTACTACCGTTACGATATTCGGAGTGTGTGCATCATTATACGCCTCCCGGATATAGTAATTTCCGGGTACTTCTGTGCCCGTCATACTTGTTCGCTGATTCATCTGATTTTCAGGATCTCCGCGAAAGGGAAGATCTGACGCAGCGAACAACAGCAACAGTGCAAATGCAACAATTAAAAGCAGTTTTATATACTTCAATCCTCTGTCTCGTGTGTTGTTTGAAAAATTGCGACGATCAATAAAATTCCGGTGACTCCGGCACCAACTACGGCTTCAGTAAAACCAACGTCAACGGCGCCCATTGTTGTGAATAAAAGGGCCATTAAAAAGCTAAACAATGTCAGCATGACTGCTGCCACTAGCAGGTCTTTTGACTCAAGTGCAATAAATGCTGTGATCAATAAAAAGATGAATAAAATGAGTTCAAGTTCCCAGTACATCAGCCGTCCTCCTCTTTCTTGTTATTGTCATGAAAGAGCGGTTTCAAACCTGAATTGAGGGCGGCGCGGGCCAATGCATGAGCACCAACAGGATTCGCCAGTAAAATGAACAACAGAATGAGGAATAACTTCCCGCTGTTAATATTGAAACCCTCAAAAATAATCAGCCCAATAATAATTAGCATCATACCAAGCGTGTCGCTCTTACTGGTTGCATGCGTTCTGGAGTAAAAATCCGGCAATCGAACAATACCAATACTTCCGATAAGCAGAAAGAAAATACCTGCAACAACAAAGAATATGGTTAGGATATTATTTATTTCGATCATCGTACCGGACATTCGTGTATTCGGATGAAAAATATTTTGCAATGGTCAGCGATCCAACAAACCCAAGAATGGCATAAGCGAGAGTGATATCAATGAACATTCCGATCCTGCCAAATATATAACCAATGAGGCAGATCAGTACAATCGTCTTTGTTGCAATGGCGTTGGTACCTACCAATCGGTCAAATACGGTCGGTCCTTTTATAACCCGGTAGGCGGGCACAACAATAATAGCGGTAAGAATTACTGCACTGTAAAGGAAAAATGAATCCATTAATTCAATTCCTCCTGGCTGTGAAGAACTTCAAAATCGTATACGACTTGCTCTGCTTCTGCTTTAAATAGCTTTAATACTTTTTGAGGCATGGTATCGCTCGCAATTCCTTCAAATGAAACAGGTGATATGGCATGAACAATAAACTCATCACCTTTTATATCGACTGTAAGGGTACCGGGCGTCAATGTAATAGAATTACCTAAGATCATCTTACAATGTGCATTTGGAAAGTTAACCTTGAACCTGACAACCGAAGTCTTAATGGGTAGCGACGGACTTAGGAGTATTTTGGCAACCTGCACTCCGGAAATTACGATCTGAATAATCATCCAGCCAAAGTAAAATGGTACGTAAAAGATCCGCATATCCTGGATCACATCCGTTTCATCTGCAAAATATGAGTGTGCCTTTAACCTGTAGTTTAGTGCCATTACAATACCGACACTCACAACGCCCATGAGGGAATGGGTGATGTCAAAAAAACCACTCATAATATACCAAAAAGCCATAAGGCTGAGGAAAGAGGTGATCAGGCTTTTTATTGATAATGACTTCAAAATTAAGACAACGCTCGTGGTATTATTAATTTTCTAATGCCTTCTAACATACAAATTCTGAAATATTCTTAAAATGTTATTTGGACTTTTATTAGGTCGGGTTAACCAACGATCTTTAAAATACTATTTGACTGTATCAAAGCTTATAAAAGATCATCAAAAATGATGCGTAATATCCTTAAAATATTGTAAATGAGTTTTGCGTTCCGATTTTCATTCAAGTTTTAAAAGGGAAGGCGTATTTAAAAATCTAACATTAAGGTATTGTGAAGTTAGTTCATTGATGACAAGTGATAGATCGTGAATTCCCGATATGTGGAACTTTTTTGAGTTCATTCATACTTTATAATAGACTGACACTCATCCAAATACATTAAAAAAAACTAGGTTATGACAGATCCATTGACAAAAGACGATATCAAGAAAGAGCTTGAAACATTATCAGAATGGGAATTTGGTGATAATAAGATCAAAAGAGAGTATGGTTTCAACGATTTCAGTGAGGCTCTTGGTTTTATAGTGAGAGTAGGACTGGAAGCGGAAAAGCAAGGGCATCATCCGGAATTGTTCAACGTATATAACACAGTCAAAATCGCTTTGAGTACCCACGATGCCGATGATAAAGTGACTCAAAAGGATATTGACCTTGCCCGGGCTATTGAGGATTTAGTCTGAATTAATCTTAGGCGACTTAAATTCAACAGACTAACTTAGGTGGGCTAAAAGTAGATACTCCGGAACTACATAAATACTATACAGCCAATTTCAATACTGCATTCAATAGATTTGTGATTCAGCTGTTGTATTACTGAAGAAAAAAGGCGTATCTTTCAAGTCTTCTGTTGCTCGGTAAAGTACCAGAGTGACTGCTTTTATCTTAGAAAGCACCCAAAGAAAAACTTATATAAATAATGAGCAAAAACTATTACGAGTTTACCTATATCATAAATCCTGTTCTCGAAGAGGACATGTTTAAAGAGACCGTTGATAAAGTAACCAAGCTTATCGAAGACAATGATGGTGAAATTGATGAAGTTAATGAGTGGGGCTTACGTCAATTTGCATACGACATCGACAAAAAAGGAAGCGGGTACTATGTGAATATGTATTTCAGAGCTCCTGCTGAAGCTATCGCCTCAGTTGAACGACAGTTACGCATTGACGATAATGTCCTTCGATTCTTAACCCTCAAGTATGATGCAAAAATGTTGCGTCACAGAGAACTTCAGAGAAAAAATGAGGTTCCTGATGTCTTCGCTATTGAAGACGAAGATGAGGAAAACGAAGAAGACGACGATTAAACAGCCAAATCTCACAAAAGGAATTGAATTATGATTAAGAATCCATCACACCCGAAAAAGAATCAACGCAAAGTAAAGCAGTGTAAATTTACACGTGCCGGACTTGAGTATATTGACTACAAAGATGTTGATACACTTCAGCGCTTCACCAACGATCAGGGAAAGATCCTTCCACGTCGTGTAACCGGTACAAGTGCAAAACATCAACGCCAGTTAACATCGGCCATTAAGCGTGCACGCTTTTTAGCACTTATGCCGTATGTAGCTGAAAACCTTCGATAAAAATTTATAGAACAGTATTATGAAGATCATTCTTAGAGAAGACGTAGAAAAATTAGGACAATCCGGAGAAGTTGTTGATGTGAAGGATGGATTTGGTAGAAACTACCTTATCCCTCAAGGCAAAGCCATCATGGCAACTAAAGGTGCTATTCAGGAACTTGAAAGACTGAAGAAAGAAGCTGTACGTCAGGCAGAACTGACCGTTAACGAAGCCAAAGAACTGGCTAAGCAGCTTGAAGTTACATCACTGACTATCTCGGTAACTACCGGAGATGAAGATAGAATTCACGGAACCGTAACCAATGCTGATATTGCAAAAGCATTAGAAGAGCGTGATATTCTTGTTCAGAAAAAAGACATTACACTTGATCAGGACGTTAAAGGTCTCGGCGAATATACCGCGACTGTGAGTCTTGTAGGTGATTTGAACCCACAAGTTAAGTTCTGGGTTGTTAAAGAAGAATGATACTTATCATTCGAAATTTCAGGCACTAATTTCGAATCAAGTAAGTTTCATTCAATGAATACCATCTAAAGGTAATACCTGATCATTCACAGAAATTAGCTTAATGAAATCATTGCAAATCAAATTAATGGGGATCATCATTCTGATGTTATCCCCATTTTTTATTCAGGCACAAATTCCTGACCCTGTAAAATTCAACCTTTCTGAAGCCCCCGATTCCGTACTGGCCGGAGAGGTTTTTGAAATCAATATCGATGCATCTATTGAGGGGAACTGGCACTTATACTCTATTTTGAATGATGAGGATGCCGGTCCTTTTCCAACCGAATTTTCCGCAAAGTCCGGGAATTTTGTGATCGTTGGTCAGGCTAAAGAAACGGATGCTGATATTGAGTTCGATCCCAATTTTGAGGCTGAACTTGGCTGGCACAGTAACTTCGCTGAGTTCACTATTCCGGTTGCTATAAAAACCACAGAATCCGGAAAGCAAAATTTGGATATTGAGGTTTACTATCAGGTTTGTGATGATAAGGTTTGTCTGCCTCCTACAACTAAATCAATTGTAGCCGGGGTTGTGGTAACCGGTGTTGCAGCTGAGCCCGTACCCGAGGCAGTTTTGGATGGTAGTGAGTCAGACCTTTCCGGTACAGAATCGGAAATTAGAGAATCAGCATTAGGTGGAGACGGGATCTTTTCTTTTATATGGATTGCCATTCTTGCAGGGTTTGCCGCTCTCTTGACCCCCTGTGTTTTCCCGATGATCCCGCTAACAGTTTCGTACTTTTCTAAGCAAGATGAGGGAGGTAAAGCCGTAGGTAAGGCATTCCTCTTTGGAATTGCTATCGTTGCAACTTTTACGCTTCTTGGAATTTTACTGGCTGCAGTATTTGGTGTATCAGGAGCTCAGAATTTCGCATCCAATCCATGGGTTAATTTATTTATAGCCTTTGTACTTGTTGCTTTTGCATTCAGCTTGCTGGGTATGTATGAGCTTCAATTACCCCATCAGCTTACAAACTGGCTGAACCGAAAGAGCAATCAGAGTTCCGGACTAGCCGGTATCTTGTTCATGGCATTAACCATCAGTGCAGTTTCATTTTCATGTACCGCACCTTTTGTGGGCGGTGTATTTGCAGCTACAACCGGTGGAGAATGGTTCTATCCGATCATAGGAATGGTGGGCTTCTCAGCCGCTTTTGCAAGTCCTTTTGTGATCCTGGCAATTTTTCCTAAATGGATGGAATCATTACCAAAGAGCGGTTCCTGGATGAATATTGTAAAAGTGATCCTCGGATTTATAGAATTGGCAGCTGCCTTCAAATTCTTATCCAATGCAGATCTGGTCTGGGAATGGGGAATGGTGTCCCGACCGCTGGCGATCGCGGCCTGGATCGCGATATTTCTACTTACCGGATTGTATCTGCTCGGAAGCTATTCGCTTAAACACGAGAAAAAACCGGAAAGTATAACAACCGGCCGAATGCTAATGGCCATTCCTTTTTTGTTATTCAGCTTTTATCTTATCCCCGGACTTTTAGGATCATCTCTTGGTATATGGGATGCCTTCTTGCCTCCAAAGCAAGCCACTGATGTGAGTCTGGTTGCATCAATCGGGACGATGGGTGGAAGTGGGGCTTCAAGCAGTGTGGATGATGGTTGGTCTAAGGATTTTGAAGCCTCAAAGGAAGTGGCAATCCAGGAGGGAAAGCCGATCTTCATTGATTTTACAGGTTATACGTGTACTAATTGCCGCGCTATGGAGTCGAACGTATTTCCACTGGCTGAAGTGGTTGAACGGTTTGACCAAATGGAGCTGGTTAAACTCTATACAGATGGCGGTACTAGCGGCCCGGAAAATCAGATGTTCCAATTTGAACTGACAGGCAATGTGGCTCTTCCTACTTACGCTATTGTTGATCCCCAAACAGAGAGGGTCATAGTTCAGAGTCTGGGTTACAGTAAAAAAGACGATTTCGTAGCGTTCCTCGATAAAGGTCTGCGTGCTTTTAAAAATCGTTAGTGGTTGACCATTAGCGTTGAAAGCTTTAGCCTTGACCAACTGCTAACTAAATCTGAAGTTTCTGACTGCTCGGGCTTTCAAGTACGGTTTTATTTGTACCATCTGCATAATAGTGCAGGGCCTTTTTGGTGCGTTTGAAAGTCAGGCCCAATCTACCATAGAACGCGAGCTTAAGTTTGCTTCCCTGCCATCTGATACCGCTTTACATCTTGGGGATTGGGTGGTCCCAACATCTATTGAGATAACCTTCCGAAACAGCGTATTGGAGGATTCATTTTGGGTTTTCAATGAGCGAGAAGGTGAGCTGAGGTTTATACCAAAAGAGAAAGCAACGTATAATAGCGTTGTGATCAAATTCCGAGTTTTACCTTATTCCTTTCCCCGCACCTATCAGAATCTTGCTCCCAGGCGAATAGACAGTTCTCTTTATGCTGAACCGGATTCATTGCGAAAAATGCTCAGTGATTCAGACCGTGATCCTTACTCCAGTTCGGGACTCAGGCAGTCCGGAAGTTTGAGCCGAGGAGTGATTGTTGGATCGAATCAGGATTTCTCACTGGAAAGTGGATTGAATTTTGAGTTATCAGGAGCGTTGACGGAAAACATAAATATCAATGCCTCCTTAACAGATCAAAGCATTCCTATTCAACCCGATGGGACCACACAAAATCTGAGAGAGTTTGATAAGGTTTTTATAGAACTGGAGGCTCCCAATTCAAGAGTGGCAATGGGGGATGTAGATCTGAGTCTTGATGAAAGTTCGTTTGCAAGGTTCAACCGAAGGTTGCAAGGGGCAACCGGCTCTCTTGATCTGAAACATGGCGAATACCAGGCTGCATTTTCTGTGGTAAGGGGTACTTATAGGTCTATGCGCTTTAGCGGACAGGATGGGTTTCAGGGTCCATATAGGTTAACCAACTCGAATGGGCAGGAATTTGTAACCATTTTGGCCGGAACCGAGCAGGTTTACATTAATGGACAGAGGGTAAACAGGGGGGCTGAAAATGACTATATCATAGACTACGGAATTGGTGAGGTTACATTCACCAATCAGCAACTTATCACAGATGAAACCCGGATCGTAATTGAATATGAGTATCTGGATCAGAATTTTACCAACACAGCTATTGCAGGAGAAACTAAAACAACACTGTTTAGTGGGAGATTAGATCTGGGTGCTACGGTCATTCGCCAGGCTGATGGGGATGAATTGCTATCACAGCGAACCCTAACATCTTCAGATATTGACCTGCTTCAACAGGTGGGCGATGACCTGGAGCAGGCTGTTATTGATGGTGCACGAATTGCCACAGAAGATGAAAGAGAGCAGTTTGTATTATACACCAAGGTCGATACTACGATCAATGGACAGAATTTAACAATCTATGAGCATCGGCCCGGCGCAGCGACTTCTATATATAGAGTGCAATTTACGAAGGTATCAGAGGGAGAGGGAAGTTACCGAAGGGCAACAGGACAAACGAATGGGTTTTTATATGAGTGGGTAGGCGAAGGAGACGGTGATTATACGCCATTCAGACAACTTGATGCTCCTGAAAGTAAACAAATGGTTGCACTTAGAGGCGGATATAAGGTAAATGAGTTCATTGAACTTACGGGGGAGTTTGCCACAAGTGATTATGATGCCAATCGGTTCTCAGGTGAGGATGATGGGAATAATACAGACATTGGATATACATCAGGTTTAAAGATAAACGAAGCGGAAACCCGACTTGGAACATTCAGTGTTCAGTTTGATCGACGATACACGGGTAACAATTTTGAATTTTTTGAACGCACCAGAGATGTTGAGTTCGACAGAGTCTGGAATATTAGCAGAGGGTCTTTTGGAAAAGAACTGACCAATGAACTGGAGGTCAGTTTGAGCCCTGCAGCAACTACGATAATATCTGCAGGATACGGTACCATTGACCTGAATCGGTTTGAGGGTGAAAGACAGAATTCATCCGTTTCTGTAAGCCTGCCTGAAAACCTGTTGTTTTACTATAAACAGGATTGGATCCGAAGTGAAGATATTCAATTGAATGAAAAAGGTAATTGGTTCAGGCAGCAGGGGGATATTGCCAAGATGGTTGGAATCGGTTCAGCACAAATTACACCATATATAAATTTTGAACATGAGAACAGGCAGCAACGGGATCTTATTACTGATTCACTGACAGCAGTGTCAGAAAAGTTCTATGATGTTGGTCCCGGAGTAAATATCGAACTGAAGGATATTGACCTGGATGTGAGCATTGCTTACAGAAACGAGACCGGAGTGCTGGATAATCAATTTCAAAAAAGGGCAGAGGCAATTGAGCAACGGTATCGCCTTTCATTTGACCCGGCAAATCATTTCAGGACCGTAAACGAAGTTCGAATTCGGAATAAGGAATTTACAGACATGTTTTTGAACAGTGGAGCCGTTGCTAACCGAAGAGGAATATTGGTAAGATCGGTCACGGATTACGGTTCAGACAGTAACTTGATGGAAGGCGAGGTATTTTATGAGGCCAACACCCAAAGGCGCGCACTGCTTGAGGAGACCTATATAGAAGTAGGGCCGGAGATCGGACAGTATGTGTGGGATGATATAAATAATGATGGCGTGAAACAGATCGACGAATTCTTTCCTGAGGTCAGTATTAATGAGGGGACGTATATCAGGCAGTTTCTGCCAAATGATGACCTGCTGCCGGTTGTAGACCTGAATGCCCGATTCCTGAACACGTTCCGTCCATTTAACAGTTCTGACAGTGATGCCTGGTATTCCGGAGTCAGTCTAAGAACGAGAATTGATATCACTGAGAACTCAACTACCGAAGATGTAGGAGACGTTTATTTTTTAAAGTTAGGCAGTTTTCAAAACGATTCAACGACCTTATTTGGGAGAATACGCTGGGAGCAGGAGATGGATTTGTTAGGTGAGGTAGATGCAGCTGATGTATCAGTAGGTTACTCAAGCAGTGAAAGTTTGAATAGACGAAGCAGAGAAGCACTCAAAACTGAAATAAAAACACAATACCTGAATTCGAACATTAATATAGGAAGCAGAACTCAGGCGCGGTTCGATCTTATTAAAGGGCAAAACACAACTGCCAGTAATACTATTACGAATAGAAATTATGATATTCGAAGTTATACTTTAACTCCGGGGCTTAACACAACTATTAACAGAAACTGGAATGTTGATCTGAGTTTATCATATATACACAAGAAGGATCTCTCACCTAGCGAAATAACTCAGGCCGACCTGTTTAAGATCAAGACGGTTCATCGCACGTATATATGGAGAAAACTTCAAGCGAATATCAGTTTAGAGTATAGAAACACAAAATTGGATGGTAAGTCAACTACTTACGGAATGTATGAGTTGACAGAAGGTACAGGGGAAGGGAGTAATCTGATCTGGTCATTCACAGGTAGCCTTAGAACAAGTGATCTTTTGCGTTTAACATTTAACTATGATGGGCGAACTGTTCGGGGAAATCCTGCAATTCATGTTGCTAAATTAGTGTTAAGTGCTAGTTTTTGAAATTAAAAAGGCTGTTTTTAAGTATGTGGGAAGCGATTTTGTTTAATGAGTAACATTACGTAAAAAAGATTTTTTTAGAAGGATGTTACTTTGACATTAAGTATAAAATGAGCTATTCTTTTTGCTCATTAATCTTAGCATTTAACATTTAAATAACTAGTGGAGTAGACATGATATCGTCGATTGCTCTTTTTCTTTTACAAGCCCCTGCTGACGAAGGGTTTTTTAACGTTGTCGTAGAAAAATTTAACCAAGGTAATGAAAGTGGCTGGATGTGGCCTGTGTTGATCGCATTGATCCTCGGTCTTGCTATTTTCCTTGAGCGTATAATTACCCTCAACCTTGCTGACATCAACACGCGTAAATTTATTGTTGACGTACAAGAAGCACTTCAAGAAGGTGGCATTGATGCTGCTGAAGAATTGTGTGCACGAACTCGCGGACCTGTTGCATCCGTTTTCCAAGCCGGACTTATGCGGTCTGACGAAGGAATCGAAGCAGCAGAGAAAGCAATTTCTGCCTATGGCTCTATTGAAATGAGCTTCCTTGAAAGAGGACTTGTATGGTTATCACTATTTATTGCCATTGCACCTCTACTTGGATTCCTTGGAACGGTAGTAGGTATGATTCAGGCATTTGATGATATCGAGGCTGCAGCGGATATTTCTCCGAGTATTGTAGCTGGTGGTATTAAAGTTGCCCTTCTTACTACAGCCGGTGGTTTGATAGCAGGTATTATTCTTCAGATTGGTTACAACTATTGTGTATCCAAAATTGATCGCATCATTGCAGAAATGGAAGAAAGTTCCATTACGCTGATTGATTCTATTATTTTGCTGAATGAAGGTAAGCAACTTGTTCCCGATTCCAGTTCTGACAACGAGTAATAGTTAAACATAAATCCCAAATAATAAAGAAAGGATAAAATTATGGAAGCTATTAGTGTTGGACTAGCAATTGGCTTAATAGGATTAGGTATTCTCGCAATAATAGGTGCTGGAATTAAAAGTGTAATAAACGGAAAACAGGATTATAAAAGAATTGGCATGATGGCAGTTCCATTCGTTGTGTTTGGAATTTCCTATGCTTTTTTCGGAGAAATCCCTAAAGCCGGAGTATTTACAGCAGTATTTATGCTTGGTGTGATGGTAATTACCATCACACTTACTGGAATGCGCGGGACCTTTAAGTTTTAATCAGGATATAAATCTATGTTACTTAAAAAACGAAAAAGGGAAGAAGCAGAAATCAATGGGTCTTCTATGGCCGATATTGCATTCCTTCTGCTGATCTTTTTCCTGGTAACCACTACTATTAATGTGGATACCGGTATTGGACTGGTGTTACCACCGCCACTACAGGAAGATCAGGAGCCACCACCCATCAAGGAGAGAAACTTGATGAATATTTTGGTGAACTCTGAAGGACGCGTGTTGATGGATGATCAACCGTATCAACTAACAGAAGTTAAAGAACGCTTAAAAGAGTTCATTGATAACCCGAACAATGATCCAGACTTATCCGAATCTACGGATATGGCCATTGTTTCTGTGAAAACACAACGTCAGACACCATATCGAATTTATGTAGATATGTTGGATGAAGTTATGGGTGCATACAAAGAACTGCGTGATGCCGCATCACGGTCAAACTATGGTGTACCGTTCGGTGCATTACAGGATAACAGTCCACAGTATGATCAGATCACTGATATGTATCCTAAGAAAATATCAATCGCAGAACCGGGAGATAGCTAATGGCACATTTTAAGAAAAAACGAGGTGGAAGTAAGCAAGAAGTACCTACTTCTGCTATGCCTGATGTAATTTTCATTTTATTGTTCTTCTTTATGGTTACCACGGTACTCAGAGAAGTTACATTGAAAGTTCGTGTTAATCTTACCCAGGCTGAAAACATCGAGAAGATCGAACAAAAGCGTTTGCTTTCTTATGTATACATTGGTCCTGAACGTCTTCCCAATAATCAACTTGGTGAAGATAAGGTTCAGATCGACGATGCCATTGTAGATGATATAGGAGCAATTCGTACTCTCATGTACGACAAGCTGCGTGAACAACCAAAATTAATTGTTTCGTTGCGTGTTGATGAGAATTCAGAATTCGGACTTCTCACTGATGTACAGGAAGAATTGAAACAAGCGAGTACTTTCAGGATCAACTACTCTACTAGACGAGAACGATAAGTATAGCGTATAACGATTTAAGGCAACTGTATCTTCGGATGCAGGTGCCTTTTTTTATTTTAACCCAACAATAATTCATGTCCGATACCTTTCAGACCATTCAAAGTATAGGCACAAAAGGCCTTTTAGATAAACTAACCAGTTTTGATTCATATAAGAATGAGAATGTCATACAGTCAGTAGGTGATGATGCTGCTGTCATAAAAGAAAAAGATGGCGATTTTACCTTACTTTCTTCTGATACCTATGTAGAAGGAGTTGATTTTGACCCGACCTATACTCCCTTTCACCATTTAGGTTATAAGATCGTATCAGGTGCCGTTAGTGACATTTATGCCATGAACGGTGAACCTGAAACCATACTTATCAATTTGGCGGCTCCAAACCGTATGTCAGTTCAGATGATAGAAGACCTTTATAAAGGTATCTATGCTGCGGGAAAGGAGAATGAGGTTGAGTTGGTTGGGGGTGATATGAAAGCTAACCATGCCAACCTGGTGGTTTCAATAAGTGTGTATGGTAAGGTTGATCAGGAAAAGGTCAGTTATCGTAAAGGCGCAAAAGATGGGGATGCTATTTGTGTAACCGGCGACCTGGGTGGTGCTTTGGCCGGACTAAGGATATTAATGAGAGAAAAGAAATTCTGGGAAGAACACGGTGATGATGCTGTGCAACCTGAACTAGGCGATTATCAATTTGTTGTAAAAAGACAATTGGTACCTAAGGCAAGAAGAGATCTTATAAAAAGTTTGAATGAAAATAATCTCATTCCAAGTTCTATGATCGACCTTTCTAAAGGTCTTGTCACTGAACTTAGTGCATTATGCGAGGCATCAGCTGTAGGGGCAACGATATATCAGGCAGCCTTACCTATTGCCATAGAAACAAGACAGGTAGCTGATGAAATGGAAGAAGACGTTGACAGATACGCTCTTTTTGGCGGAGAGGATTTCGAACTCATGTTCACCCTTCCGGAAAAACAAGTTGAGAAATTCGCAAAACAATTCAATGATTTTGTTGTGATCGGCAGAATGAGACCTCAGGATGAAGGCATGAAAATGCAAACAGCAGAAGGTGACCTCGTTTCATTTGATGATTTGTCATAATTTGAGCAATGGCACGTTTTTTGCCAAACTACCGTTTCATGTAACACACTAATATCCTGAGCCGACTTATTTGAGTATAAGGTTCCTTATATTACCTCTATTATATATAAAAATTTCATAAGCTAATATTTGATGGCGAAAAATAATCCCAAGAAAAAAAAATCAATCAAGCCAAACGGGAAAAAAGGAAGTGGTAACTCCCCAAAATTTCCTACCTGGAGTATTTTTGTATTATTCTTCGTGCTTTTACTCGCACAAGTCCTATTCTTTCCGGGAGAGCCCGGCAATCGAATTAAATACAGTGAATTCCTTGATCACGTTGAAAATGGCTATGTATCGGATATCACCATTACTAATGGTGTGAATATCACGGGTACCTATTCTGATAAAGCCCTTTCAGACGGAATTATATCCCGTCCAGATCAAACTGAAAACAACAATCCATTTGCTACCAGTGGTACTGAACAATTCAAAAAGTTCAGCACTACCATGCTCCGGGATGATGAAATTCGGCCGATCCTCGAATCCAACAATGTTGAATTTGATGTCAGAATTGAGGAGGATTGGTTCAGTGGGATCTTTATCTGGCTGATACCGATCGCCGTGCTTATCGTAATATGGATCTTCATCTTCAGAAAGATGAATCCCGGACAACAAGTGCTTAATATCGGTAAGAACAAAGCCTCACTATATGATCAACAAACTGATACCAAGGTTACATTTGAAGACGTAGCCGGTTTACAGGAAGCTAAAGCTGAGGTGGAAGAAGTAGTTGAATTTCTTAGAAACCCACAAAAATTCACTAAACTAGGTGGAGTTCTGCCCAAAGGTGTTTTACTTGTCGGTCCTCCCGGTACCGGTAAAACCCTGCTTGCAAAGGCAACAGCCGGAGAGGCAAGCGTACCTTTCTTTAGTTTGAGTGGTTCTGATTTTGTTGAAATGTTTGTGGGTGTTGGTGCCGCCCGTGTACGTGACCTGTTCAAGCAGGCCAAGGAAAAAGCACCATGTATCATTTTTATTGATGAGATCGATTCTATTGGTAGGACACGAGGTCGTGGTATGGCCATGGGTTCTAATGATGAGCGTGAAAACACATTGAACCAGCTGTTAAGTGAGATGGATGGATTCAACTCTGATAAGGGTGTAATCCTGATGGCAGCCACCAACCGTCCGGACATTTTGGATTCAGCACTTCTCAGACCAGGCCGATTTGATCGACAGATCATGATCGACAAACCTGACCTGAACGGTCGTGTTGAGATCCTTAGGGTTCACACCAAAAAACTTAAGCTTGGAGACGATATTGATCTTCGAGTTCTGGCATCTCAAACTCCCGGTTTTGCCGGTGCTGACCTGGCAAATCTCTGTAATGAAGCTGCACTACTGGCAGCACGTCGTGAGAAAGAGAACATCAAGATGGAGGATTTCCAGGATTCTATTGAAAAAGTTATAGCCGGACTTGAGCGTAAGAATAAACTTATCAGTCCTAAGGAGCGTAAGATAGTAGCTTATCATGAAGCAGGTCATGCAATTGTTGGATGGTTCCTTGAGCACACTGATCCTGTTCTTAAAGTAAGTATTGTTCCCCGTGGGCTAGCTGCATTGGGTTATACCCTGCAAACTCCACTTGAAGAACGATTCCTGATGACCACGGAAGAACTTGATGATAAGATATGTGCCTTGCTTGGCGGTAGAGTGGCAGAGGAGATCATATTTGGTAGAATTTCAACCGGAGCGCAAAACGATCTGGAGAGAATTACCAAAATGGCATTTGCCATGGTGGCAGAATATGGAATGAGTGAAAAACTAGGGTATATTTCCCTTAAAGATTCTCAAAATGCTGAGAACAGCTACGGTTTCAATAAGAAGTATTCTGAATCCACAAGCCAGCAGATCGATCAGGAAGTACGCGGGATCGTAGATAAGAATCACGATCGAACACTGGAATTACTTAAGAAGCACAAAAGCGAGTTGGAACAACTTGCTGAGGCCTTGCTTGAAAAAGAAGTTCTTGACCATCATGCATTGAGGGATCTTTTGGGTGACCGCCCTCACGGACAATATCCGGAAGGAATATTCGAAAAAAGCAACTCTAAAGAATCGAAGAATGGTGTATCAAATGATTCCTCTGATAAAAATGCGGAAGCTGAAAAAGAAGCTTCTGACGCTGAGATCGTAAGTGAGGAATCGACATCTGATGAGGATGACAAAGCTTCTTCAAAAGAAGAAAAAGAATAAGACCCCATTACAATATAATTTTCAAGGAGGCACTGAACACATCGGTGCCTCTTTTTTTATGCCCTCCATCGAAATAGGCTAATGCTCGCACTTCTTAACATTAGCGTAAAGTTCGGATAACTAAAGGATAATTCACGGGTAACATTGCATAAACGTGCAGCCTCTATTTTTACCCGTGAAAACAGTACAGCGGTAAACAGGCTGATTCAAGGTTGATTAAATTCAACTAATGATTCTGTTTGAAACTCGAAATCCAATATTCAAAAATACAAAAATCCATGAAATTCAAAGTTACATTAACTTATTTAGCCAGCTTAATGTTGGCATCATTGCTGCTTATTTCTTGTGGTGATGATAATTCAAGCGGAACTGAACAGACCGAAGCTCCAAGTGTTGAAACACCTGCAGCGTTAAACGGAACTGTTGATGAACCCGTAGAAATTACATTTAATATTACAGTTAGCGGCGGTTATGCTTCATCAAGCATTACGGCTGTAAATGGTACCGCTTCTATTACTTCTGAACCATCAATTGGTGCAACAAGCGGGTCTGTTGTGGTGGAGTTTCTGCCTACTGCAACCGGAACAGGAACCGTTGACCTGGTTGTGACGGATGCTGAAGGACTTACTGAAGATGCAACTGCTGTTATAAACATCACCAATGACATATTAATATCAGATAACATCACCTCCGATACTATTTGGAGAGATGGCAAGACCTACATTTTAGGCGGGCGTATTGCGGTGGAAGCGGGTGCTACATTAGAAATAGAACCCGGTGTAATTGTGAAAGGTGAAGCAGGTTCGCAATCGAACGCAACAGCTCTATTGATTGCACGTGATGCCACTATTATTGCTAATGGTACTGAAACTCAGCCTATTATCTTTACTTCGGTTGCCGATGAGATCACACCGGAAGATATTGATGCCGGTAACTTTGGCAGCCCGAATCTTGATCCTGATATCAATGGATTGTGGGGCGGAGTTTTAGTACTTGGCAACGCACCGATCTCTGCTTCTAATACAAACGGAGACGATGTGACTGAAACACAAATCGAGGGAATTCCAGCATCAGATACTAACGGTCTGTACGGTGGTAATTCACCGAATGAAAGTTCAGGTTCACTGACCTATATCTCAATTCGTCATGGTGGTGCTAATATAGGTGAAGGAAATGAGATCAATGGTCTGTCTCTTGGTGGCGTAGGTTCAGGAACGGTAGTTGAGAACATCGAAGTAGTTGCCAATCAGGATGATGGTGTTGAGTGGTTCGGTGGCACGGTGAACGTAACTAACGTACTTGTCTGGAACAGCGGTGATGACGGAATAGATACTGATCAGGCTTGGTCAGGTAATGTAGACAACATTGTGATCGTAAGCCCAGGCGGTTCAGCTTTTGAACTCGATGGTCCTGACGGAACCTTCACAAGTACAGGACACAACATCAGCGATGTTAGTATTTACATGCAGGGTCAGGGATCTGAGATCCTGGTCGATGTGGACGCCAACACCGATGTAAACATGAACAACCTGTTCTACTTTGGATTGGGTGTGGAAAATGGGTCTGCAGCTCATGTGGTCTCAAGTGACTACCCTGATTTTGCATCCAACACCAATGGCTACGGCATAACAAACATTGAAGCCGTTATCCCAAGTGGACTAACAATTGCCGATTACTTCACAGGTGGACTCGATACTGAAGTTACATCAGTAGCTGACATCAGCAGTGCCACAGTAGGTGCAGATGCCAGCGTGTTTGGCTGGACCTGGGCAAGTGTATCAGGTGCACTAAGCGGCATAGGACTTTAAACATACACTGCTAGGTTATATTTGCTTGCCCTTTTTGAAAGAAGGGCAAGCAATTTTTATTAACATCCATTTTCTCGAAATAAAATTAGATCAGCACTTATGAAATTGACAAAACAATTCCTGCCAATATTCTTATTGGTCTGTAGTTTCTCAATTAACGCCTTTGCTCAAAAAGGAACACTAAGAGGAACTATAATTGACGATGAAACAGCCGAACCTATTTTCGGTGCAACTATATACATACAAAGTACTGGAACCGGTACTACTTCCGATTTTGACGGAAAGTTCGAATTGCAGCTTGATCCCGGTGAGTATACAATACGAATCTCTTATATCTCGTATCAAACCATAGAAATTGAAGACGTTGAGATAGATGAAGGAGAATTAAACAATCTTGGAAACATTCGATTAAACCCGGCTATTACTGAGCTGGATGGAGTGGTTGTGACTTCACAACGAGTCACTATTTCTGAGGCAGCTATCATGACGGCAAAGATGAACTCAACTAATGTGATCGATGGTATATCAGCTGAAGCCTTTTCCAAGATCGGAGTTTCTGATGCAGCCGAAGCCCTCAAAAATGTAACCGGTGTTTCTGTTGAAGGCGGTAAATATGTTTATATAAGGGGACTCGGAGATCGGTACACCCAAACCTTGCTGAATTCCGTTGAGATCCCAAGCCTGGATCCGGATCGTAACAGCTTACAGATCGATATTTTTCCCACCAATCTGATCAATAATATGCTGATCACAAAAACAGCCGTTGCTGAAATGCCGGCTAATTTCACAGGTGGCATCGTTGACATCGAAACGATTGATTTTCCTGAGGAACCCATTTACGACTTTTCTTTGAGCTTTGACTATAATCCCGATATGCACTTTAATAGCGACTTCCTGACCTATGATGGGAGTAGTACAGACTTCTTAGGCTTTGACAGTGGTGCAAGGGAGCTACCCAGTGGTGCAGAAAGTTCTGAGATACCTTCACCCATAAGTGGAAATACCAGCCAGGAAGTGTATGATTTTGTCAGCAGTTTTGATCCGACGCTTGGTCCCTATACATCCACTAATTTTGCAAATTACAGTGCCAGTCTGACACTCGGGAACCAATACAATATATTCAGTAATAACAAGCTTGGTTATATTGCGTCTCTAACCTACAAAAGCTCAACAAATCATTACACTAATTATCAGCTTGGAGAATATCAGAATCAGCCTGACCCGTCAGCATACGACCTGATCTACGCAACCAAGCAAAATGGGACACTGTCTGAACAAAGCGTTCTGTTAGGTGGTCTTGCTGGACTCGCGTTTAAGACTGAAAATTCAAAGTATAAGTTTACTGCTATGCGCCTTCAAAATGGAGAAAGCACAGCCGGTAATTTCTTCATTGATAACAGTGTTTCTGCTCCCGGTCAATCGGGTTACACGGCCGACTCCTATAATCTGGAGTACGGGCAAAGAAGCATTACCAATTTCTTGCTGAATGGTGTGAATTATTTTGATAACACCAACTGGGAAGTAAACTGGAGAGCTTCGGCAACACTTTCTTCGATGACAGATCCGGATATTCGTAAAACAGCCTATACGCTTTCCTTGACAGGTACTAATCCACGCTTCAACGCAGGAGCCGGGGGATTCCCAAGCCGTATTTGGAGATACATGGACGAGGTTAACTATGCAAACCGTTTAGATGTTACACGTGAATATGATCTTTTTGATTTACCGGCTAAGCTAAAATTTGGTGGCAGCTATGTGTATAAAGAACGGGATTTTGAAATACTGTCGTACAATCTGCAGTTCTTTGGGTCGCAACCTACTTTTGAGGGAGATCCCTCAGAGATTCTGGTTGATGAAAACTTATATGGTGGGGGTGGAAATATTTATTACCAATCCGGGAACCCGGATCCGAATCCAAATGCCTACAATTCAAACGTTAATAATTATGCAGCTTATATCTCCAATGAATTCAGCCCGTTTGAAAAGCTGAAGGTTTATGTTGGTCTAAGGGCTGAACAATACACTCAGCGCCACACGGGCCGTGATGCCTTATATGCGCAAGGGGGCTCGGGTAACAACCTGGATAACGAAAAGGTATTGGATGGCCTGGATCTGTTTCCATCAGTAAACCTGAGTTTTGAACTTGGTAAAGATCAAAATCTGAGATTTGCCTATTCTCAGACCATTGCCCGTCCTTCATTCAAGGAATTGTCCTTTGCTCAGATCCTGGATCCGATTTCTGACCGTATCTTTAACGGTGGTTTGTTTGCCATTGGAGAATGGGATGGCAACCTGACGGAGACCTTTATCAACAATTATGATCTCAGATGGGAGAAATATATGGGAATGAATGAAATGATCTCGGCAAGTTTATTTTACAAAACCTTTCAGGATCCCATAGAGCTCGTGAGAATTCAGGTACAAGTGACTTCAAGTGAATTTCAGCCACGGAATGTTGGAGATGGTGAGGTCTACGGTGCCGAATTTGAATTGCGTAAGTCATTGGGATTTATATCAGAATCTATCCGTCATTTTGGGATCAGTACCAATGTGACCTTGGTCAGATCAGAGATCGATATGACCGAGCAGGAATTCAGAGCCCGAAAGAACGGTGAAAAAGAAGGACAGAATATTGATGATACCCGCGATATGGCCGGTCAGGCTCCATATATCATCAACGCAGGGTTTACCTATGATAATTTTGAATTGGGACTGGACGCTGGGTTTTTCTATAACGTAAAAGGAGAAACGCTGACAGCTGTTGGTGGGGGACTATTTCCTGATGTGTATTCACAACCCTTTCACAGCCTCAATTTCAACATGAATAAAAGCTTTGGTGAAGATGGAAAGTCGTCTCTGAGTTTCAGCGTAACAAATATTCTGGATGATACAAGAGATGAACTTTATCAGGGTTTTAATACTGCTGATCAGATCTTTAGTAGCTATAATGAGCATCGTAGTATAAGTATCGGATACAAGTACTCCTTCTGATATTTAAATATTAAGTCAAAATATACGTCTCACATCACTGTGAGGTGTGCTGATCAAGGAGAGCACCGGGGAACCGGGGCTCTCTTTTTATATAAGTTATTAGTTTAGACAATACGCTGGCTAATTTCCTGACTGAGCCGTTCAAGAGGGTATGAGCCATCACCAATTCCATGAGTCCCTACTTTCCAGGAAATATCTGAAAGGAGAGAGGTACGTTCGTTCTGAATTATAATTTGTCCACCCACTATATCTATTACTTTAGCACCTTCAATTCCATCGTTTCCACCTCCGGATAAATAGACAGTTAATGCTTTCTTACCATATTGACGGGCTGTGGTTCCAAGTAGCACATCAATGGATGGGCGAAATCCTTTAACTTTAGGCTCTTTTGACAGAGTAATAAGGTTTAAACCATTCTGTTTTTTTGTCTTAATATGATAATCACCGGGTGCGAGATAAACCCAGCCTGGTTTAAGTATTTCATTGTTTTCTGCCTCTTTTACCTGAAGTGAGGTATATCTATTCAGATCTTCCGCTAACATTTCACTATATCCTTCAACCATATGCTGAACTACAATTATCGGAACCGGTAAGTTTTCCGGGAAACTGGAAATTAACAGATACAATGGAGCAATCCCTCCCAGGCATCCCGCCAAAACTAAAACTTCCATTTTGTTCAGAGAATTTTTGAAAAATTCAGCGGGTATGGGTTCCATTTGTTTGATGGAAGTATCCACCAAGTGCTGAGTTATCAGTACTGATCTGTTTAGCTTAGGAGTGACTTCTATTACGGGCACCACCCGATTTCGGAAAAATTCCTCAGTCAGGATAGTGCCACTTAATTTTGATGTTTTAGGGAAGAATTCAACTGCTCCGTTTTTTAAAGCTGTGATGGCGGTGGCAGCTCCTTCCTTGTTATGTGGTGTAAGCACTAAAACAGGAAGGCTGGGATAACGATTCCTGATAAATTTAAACAGCTTCATCTGGTCAGAATCTCTTTCATCAATTCCCATTAAAATAACATCGGGCTCAGATTCTTTTATATGCTTTTTGATCTCATCAACATGATCAAGACTAAAATAAGCCGCCAAATTGATTCTCTGACTCTCACCTATAGCCGATTTAATTCTTTCTTGTACCGTAGTGTTGTTTTCAATTAGGAGAAGATTTATTGTTTTCATGGCTTAGAACGTTTGTTGAAAACTTTAAAATAATGATACAAATAATTTTGGATAAATAGGTATAAATATCATAATTTCTCCTCAACCATTAATGACTTGAACAGATGATTTCAAACTTCGGTTATATATTACTTTTTATTGTAACAGGATCGGTCTTTGTTGGAGTAGCATTATTTGCAGCTAAGTTGCTTCGCCCAAACCGCCCAAATGAGATCAAACTAATGACCTACGAATGTGGGGAAATACCATTTGGGGATGCTCGCATTCAGTTCAATAATCGGTTTTATATCATTGCCCTGATGTTTCTGATTTTTGAAGTAGAGATCTTATTGCTTTTTCCATGGGCTGTGGTGTTTAAGGAAATTGGATTATTTGCCTTTGGAGTAATGTTCGTTTTCGTATTCTTGATCTTTATCGGATTTATTTATGAACTGGGAAAAGGCGAATTACAATGGGATGTGCCAAAACCACGTGTTCCGGATTATATAGATGGTGTTGGAGTTATTGAGTTCGAAGATGGATCCAGTGAGAATAAGACAACTGAAAAGGTTATTTAATCAAAATTAGGCTGTATAAAAGAAGAGTTAGCTATGGGAATGCTGGATAAAAAATATCATGATAGTAACATTATTATTGTTTCTCTTGAAAGCGCGCTTAACTGGGCCCGTAAAAATTCTCTTTGGTACGAACAGTTTGGGTTGGCTTGTTGTGCTATAGAGATGATGGCAACGGCTGCTTCAAGATATGATTTTGATCGTTTTGGCATCATTCCACGCTCCTCACCCCGACAGGCCGATGTTATGATCGTTGCGGGTACAGTTACCATGAAAATGGCTTCCCGAATCAAAAGACTTTACGAGCAGATGGCAGAACCCCGTTACGTAATTAGTATGGGTTCCTGTTCCAATTGTGGAGGACCGTATTGGGAACATGGTTATCACGTATTGAAAGGTGTAGACAAAGTAGTGCCTGTAGATGTTTACGTACCTGGATGTCCGCCCCGTCCTGAGGCTCTTCTTGAGGGGTTCCTAAAACTGCAGGAGAAAATTACCGGGGAGACCATCATAGAAAAGAAAAATGACAATGTAGAAGTAACTGAAGTAGAGAAAAAATCTGAAACAACCTCAATGTCATGAAAGAACCCAAAGAAATTTTCGAGTATCTGATTAAAGAGTTTGGAGAAGACGGGATTCATTTTGAAACCGGTGACACCGGGGAACCATGGATTGAAGTTCCTGCGGGTAATGTAAAGGAAATTATGAAGTTTCTTCGAGATGATTTCCAGTTGAAATTCAACGTGTTGATGTGCCTAAGTGGAGTTCACTATGCTTCAGAAGCAGCTTTGGGAGTTACCTACCACATAAATTCCACAGTCAACAGTGCTAAACTGGCATTGAAAGTCAAAGTGCCGGAAGAAGATCCAGTTATTCCCTCGGTGGAATCTATTTGGAAAACAGCAAATTGGCACGAGCGGGAGGCTTATGATATGGTTGGCATTCATTTCAAAAATCATCCTGACCTAAGGCGTATCCTTACTGCAGAAGATTGGGAAGGCCATCCGTTGCGTAAAGATTATGTACAACAAGAATTCTACCAGGGAATTCCAACCGGGGAGTAGATTGCGTATATGAATGACATCATGAATATAACAACCAAAGAAGCCGGTAAACGGGAGATGACCATTAACATGGGGCCTCAACATCCGTCAACCCACGGGGTTTTGCGCCTTGAGCTGGTGTTGGATGGTGAGATCATCACTGATGTTCGTCCCAATATTGGATATCTGCACCGTTGTTTTGAAAAATATGCAGAGGAAGTCGGTGATTACAGTAAAGTGATTCCCTACACCGACCGTATGGATTATGTATCAGCAATGAATCAGGAACATGGGTACGTAACAGCCATGGAGCGCATGCTTGAAATTGAAGTGCCAGAACGGGTGGAATACATCCGGGTCATTGTGGCTGAAATGCAGCGAATTGCTAGTCACCTGCTCGGTATTGGCGCATTTGGTTTGGATCTCGGTGCATTTACTCCCTTCCTGTATTTGTTTACTGAAAGGGAAAAAATCCTGAATATTTTTGAGAAAGTAAGCGGAGCCCGTTTGTTGTACAATTACATGACGGTTGGGGGTTTGATGCGCGATGTTCCAGAAGATTTTAAAACGGATGTAGCCGAGTTTGTAAAAACATTCCGTCCAAAAATCAAAGAGCTGAACGATCTGCTATCTTACAATAAGATTTTTATTCAAAGAACGGCCGATGTTGGTGTATTACCTGAAAAAGTTGCCTTCAATTATGCTGCATCAGGTCCGGTACTGCGGGGATCCGGAGTGAAATGGGATCTGCGTAAAAACGATCCGTATTCCATTTATGATCGCTTTGATTTTGAGATACCAGTTGGAAGTGGTGAAATGGGAACCCTGGGTGACAGCTGGGATCGGTACATAGTTCGGGTGCGGGAGCTTGAACAAAGCCTTCGCATCATAGAACAAGCCCTTGATGGTATGCCTGATGAAGGTGATGTCACTGAAGCTGCACCAAAGAGGATACGTCCGAAGGCAGGGGAGATGTACGTTCGTACGGAAACGCCCCGAGGTGAATTAGGTTATTACATCATCAGTGACAATAAAGGGGGGCCATACCGTGTAAAAGCACGGGCTCCAAGTTTTGTTCACCTTAGTTTGTTGCGGGCTATCTCAAGAGGGCATTTGATTGCGGACATGATAGCTATTGTTGGAAGTATTGATATTGTATTAGGAGAAGTGGATCGATAATTAAATTGGCTATAAAATTACATACAAAATTAATAAAACCGGTTTATGTTCACCATAAATTGGATATAAATATCTAAAACTATAATAATGAGCGAACTACTCGGAATTATCGGACCTGCCTCAGCCATTTTGGTTCATGCGTTAATACCGCTCACCATTATTCTCGTGTATGCACTTGCAGCTATCTGGGGTGAGCGTAAGATTGCAGGCTTTATTCAAGATCGACTAGGTCCACACCGTGTAGGTGGATGGCACGGTTGGGCACAGTCTATTGCCGACTTACTGAAGCTACTGCAAAAAGAGGATATCATACCTACCGACGCCAGCCGCTTTTTATACAAATTTGCTCCGTTTATGATGTTCACGGCGTCCTACGCGGCCTTCGCTATTATCCCGTTCAGTAGCGGTTATATAGGAAGTATGATCAATATAGGTGTGTTCTACTTGCTTGCTGTAACCTCACTGCTCACCATTAGTGTGATAATGGGTGGGTGGGCGTCTAACAATAAATGGTCACTTATTGGATCAATGCGAAGTGCAGCGCAAATGGTAAGCTATGAAGTTCCGACAATAGCTAGTGTGCTTACTGTAGTTATTGTTGCAGGGTCACTCAATTTGATGACCGTAACCGAATTACAGTCCGGAAACGATATTTTAGGTTTCTTGCCCAATTGGTTCATTTTTCAGAATCCGTTTCTGATCATCACTTTCATCATCTTTTTTATTTCCATTCTAGCCGAAGCGCACCGTGTCCCATTCGATCTGCCTGAATCGGAATCAGAACTGGTAGCCGGATATCAAACAGAATATTCCGGAATGCGATGGGCTATGTTTATGCTGGCTGAATATGCCGATATGCTGCTTCTTTCCCTTTTGGGTGTAACACTCTTTTTTGGAGGATGGAACAGTCCGTTCGGCGAGTTTATGGCAGGCCCGATTTGGGGATTCTTCTGGTTCATGGGCAAAGGATTGTTCCTTGTAGTTATAATGATGTGGATACGCTGGACTTTACCCCGTTACCGGGTCGATCAGCTCATGCATATTTGCTGGGGTATTTTAATACCGGCCTCATTTGTAAACCTCATACTGGTAGCCCTATGGGAAGTAATATTTTAAAAAACCGGAGCTTGTAGACATGGATAATGTAGTTAAAGAAGGCTGGATGACATTCAAATCCATTTTTACGGGAATGGGAGTTACGCTGAGGCATTTATTCGGCCCAACAGTAACAGAATTATACCCCGAGGAAAAAGTGGTGCTGCCTGCTGGAGCACGAGCAAAGTTATACGTGAATATTGATGATTGTATTGGCTGTAATTTATGTGCCCGTGCCTGTCCCGTCAATTGTATTGATATTGAAACGGTTCAGGCTACTTCAGATGTAGACCTTGGAAAAACTTCCACCGGAAATCCTAAACGTTTTTGGCTTGCCAAATTTGATATAGATATGGCCAAGTGTATGTATTGTGATCTATGTACGCAGCCATGCCCAACCAATTGTATTTACATGGTGCCGGAATATGAATATTCTGACTATGACCGCTCAAACCTACTTTTAAATTTCAGTGATCTCACCCAGGAAAAAGTAGAAGAAGTTAAAAAAGCAGCTGAAGAAGAAGCAGCAGCAAAACAGCGTGAGCGGGAAGAGAAAAAACGCCAGCAGGAAGAGGCTAAAAAGAAGAAGGAAGCCGAAAATCAAACGGATGACAAATCTGAGGAAGAAGCGTCCGATTCCACAAAAGAGAAAGAATAACCATGGAACTAACCACTATACTTTTTTATCTCTTTTCACTTATCACCATTAGCTCGGCTGCCATTATGGTGTTTTCAAAGAATATTGTGCATTCGGCTTTTGCGCTCATGTTTACGCTGGTCGGAGTGGCAGCACTCTACGTTTTACTGTATGCTGATTTTCTTGCAGCTACTCAACTTCTGGTGTATGTGGGCGGTATCCTTATCCTGTTTTTGTTTGGGTTGATGCTGACTTCCCAGGGACGAGACATGGATTTTAAAAGCATTACGGTGAACTTGCTTCCGGCATCGTTGCTTTCTTCAGCTGCTGCCATCCTGTTGATATATGCTTTTGGTACAGCTGAGTGGACCATCATTTCACCAATCGAACATAGTGACACGGTACACGGATTAGGAATGATGTTGATGAGCGATTATGTGCTGCCGTTCATCATAGCCGGTGTACTACTGTTAATTGCGATAATCGGAGCCATTGTGATGGCCACACGATTATCCTCAAGACTTAAAAAAGAATCGAACTAGCTATGGACATAATGATGATACAAATGATTACGGAGCCTGGTTTAACTCATTTTTTAGTGGTTAGTGCCATCCTGTTTGGACTTGGATTGATGGCTATTCTTACAAAACGAAATGTAATAATGGTGCTGATGGGAGTAGAGCTGATACTGAATTCAGCCAACATTAACCTGGTGGCTTTCAGCCGGTTTACGGAACTCTCACTGGATGGCCACATGATCAGTTTATTTGTGATCATTATGGCAGCAGCAGAGGCAGCCGTAGCGCTGGCTATAGTATTGAATATTTACAACAGGTTTAACTCTATCAACCTTGATGACATTAGCCTGATGAAAGGGTAACACAACCGAAAATGAAATAATCACATAGAGAATATCTCATGTTCACACAATTATCCATAACTATCCTTCTTTTACCCTTATTAGGATTTCTACTACTGATCTTTTTTGGTAAAAGGTTGCCCCGAGAGGGTGATTGGCTGGGTTCAGGGTTAATCTCGATCTCTTTGTTACTTTCGTTCTATCTGCTCATTACAAAGATCACGGCTCATGTCGATGAGGTTTTTACTTTCACATTCACCTGGGCTATGGTTGGTTCCATGAATGTGGAATTTGGAATTTTGTTCGATAATCTGACTGCAGTGATGCTGGTTGTGGTTACACTGATTAGTACTTTGGTGCATTTCTTCTCGATGGGATACATGAAAGATGATATACGTTACTCCCGATACTATGCCTATCTCGGATTATTCTCCTTTTCCATGCTTGGCATTGTGATTACAGATAACCTGCTGCTGATGTATGTTTTCTGGGAATTGGTTGGCTTGAGTTCTTATCTGCTGATCGGGCATTATTATGAGAAAAAATCAGCTTCAAATGCGGCTAATAAAGCATTTATCGTGAATCGGGTAGGAGACTTTGGGATGTTCCTTGGAATTATGATCCTATTTGTAAACTTCTCAACCTTCACTTTTGAAGCCCTATTTGATAGTATAGCGGCCGGCCAGCTTCCCTTTGGCAGTGAAGGCTGGATGACCGCGGCCGGAATCCTGATTTTCTGTGGCGCTGTGGGTAAATCAGCCCAATTCCCGTTACATGTTTGGCTGCCAGATGCCATGGAAGGTCCGACTCCGGTCAGTGCCTTGATCCATGCTGCAACTATGGTAGCCGCGGGTGTGTATTTGGTGGCGCGTGTGTTCCCTATGCTAACCGCAGATGCTCTTATGGTGATCGCATACATCGGTGCCATCACAGCCCTGATCGCTGCTACCATTGCCATAACACAGTATGACATCAAAAAAGTGTTGGCATATTCCACAATTAGTCAGCTTGGTTATATGATCATGGCTTTGGGTGTAGGAGCTTATACAGCGGGATTCATGCATTTGGTGACACATGCTGCCTTTAAAGCAGGATTGTTCCTTGGTTCAGGAAGCGTGATCTATGCCATGCACAAAGTACTCCATGCTCAAAATGATCATCATACCGATGCGCAGGACATCCGAAATATGGGCGGGTTGAAAAGTAAAATGCCCGTCACGTATTGGACCTTCCTGATCTTTACATTGGCTATTTCAGGCATACCTCTGACTTCCGGTTTCCTAAGTAAAGATGAAATTTTAGCCGGAAGCTGGGCTTTCAGTTCACTGAATGGACATTGGATTCTTCCGGTCGTTGGATTTGCGGTAGCCGGGACTCACGGCATTTTACATGTTTCGCCTGCTCATCCTCACATTCCACGGTAAACCTTCCGATGAATCCCGCATTAGCAGCCATCAAAGAATCGCCGGTTGTTATGACCATTCCACTGATGGTTTTGGCAGCACTGTCGATCTTTGTTTTCTACAGCTTCAATCCTTTTGGAGCAGCAAGTGGCTGGTTCTTTAATGCCATTGAACGACCGATGAGCATGGTTCCAGAAATGCTGCAGCCGGCAAGTAATGCGGTATTTCTTGATGCCGTCCATCACGTACATACCCCAGCTATGATATTATCCATCCTGATTGCCCTCGGAGGTATTGGTTTTGCCTTTGCCGTTTATCAGTGGAAGAAGATCAATTCGGAGTCACTGGCACAAAAAGCGGGATTCCTATACAAAGGCGCCTTCAACAAATGGTACTTCGATGAAATGTACGATAAGGTGTTTGTAAACGGACTTCATCTTCTCACTAGAATCAGCAAGTGGTTTGATGAGCATGTTATTGATGCAATGGTCAATGGATCGGCAGTGGTTGTTCGCGGACTGGCAACGGTGAGTGGATGGATTGACCAAAATATTGTTGATGGCTTAGTTAATGCAACGGCTGATACTGCAAACAGCGCAGGTGGATTACTTAGTAAAATTCAGACAGGAAAAGTGCAAACGTACCTCGTTTACGTGGTATTCAGTTTTCTGGTGCTCATTGTCCTGTTTATGTGATTAAACGAATATGAAAACTATAACAGAACGGTAAACTATGGAACTTCAAATATTAGGCATCGGTATTTTAACCTGGCTTGTTTTTCTCCCGATTTTAGGAATGCTAATAGTTTTGCTGCTTCCTGACAAAAATAGGGATGCCATACGTTGGACAGCCCTTATAGCTACCGGATTACAGTTGGTACTGGCAGGGATCATATTTTTCCTGTTCGATCGAACTAAAACCGGAATAAATGAAGCGGAAAGTTTCCAGTTTGTAGAGCAATTCAGCTGGATAACCGTAGATGCTGTTCCATGGGTAGGGCGTATTGAAATTTCATACTTCATGGGAATTGACGGGCTGAGTGTCCTCATGGTGATTCTTACCGTCGCTGATCGGACTTAATTGGAGTCATTTCCTCATGGAATATCGACAAGATGGTGAAAGGCTACTTTGCCTCTGTACCTGCTTATTGGTCACCGGTATGATGGGCGTATTTGTTTCGCTCGATTTCTTCCTCTTTTTCATATTCTGGGAAGTGATGCTTCTGCCGATGTACTTCCTCATCGGATTATGGGGTGGACCTCGACGTGAGTATGCAGCTATTAAATTCTTTATATACACATTTGTAGGCGGTATTCTGATGCTTATTACCATGCTGGCACTGTATTTCAGCGTGGCTTACACCGATCCGGCTACCGGACAAACCGTCCATACCTTCAATATTTTACACATGATGAATCCGGACAACTTTGTTGAAGGAAGTTTGCTGGCCGGCAGTCGATACCACCTGGCGCTACGTGGCATGGATGGCGCTATTCATTAACTTTGCTATTAAGATTCCGCTGTTCCCATTCCACACCTGGCTGCCGGATGCCCACGTGGAAGCGCCGACGCCAATAAGTGTGATCTTAGCAGGTGTATTGCTGAAAGCTTGGTACCTATGGAATTCTTCAGAATTAACTTCCCAATATTCCCAGATGCAACTGTTTACTTTGTGTACTTCATGGCGACACTTGGAGCCATCAGTATTATTTACGGAGCGCTTTGTGCCATGGCTCAGGACGATTTCAAGAAACTGATCGCTTATTCATCCATTTCTCACATGGGTATTGTAGTACTCGGTATTGCTGCTCTTAACAGTCAGGGAATGGTTGGCGGTGTTCTGCAGATGTTCAACCACGGTATTATTACAGCAGTACTTTTCCTTGCAGTGGGCGTATTGTATGATCGTACCCATACCCGAGGGTTGTACGACTTTGGCGGAATTGCCAATCAAATGCCGAAATATACGGCAATCGCTATGATAGGTATGTTTGCCGCTCTTGGTTTACCGGGTCTCAACGGATTTGTTAGTGAATTGTTCTCATTCCTTGGAGCTTTTGCGGCTTATAAATGGATAACCATGATAGCCGTAACCGGTATCATCATAACCGCGGGGTATATTCTCTGGACCGTACAACGCATATTCCTTGGTGAAACTCCCGATAAACTCACCGATCTGAAAGACCTGACCGTAAGGGAAATCATCGCTTTTGTGCCCCTCATAATACTCATCATTGTGCTGGGTATTTATCCGTCACCGGTTATTGAACTTATGAACAGTTCTCTCAGCCATTTGGTGGAATTTGTGAACGCAGGAGGATTCTGAAACCATGAGGTTTTTTAATTCAGCCATAAATACTAAACCTGAAAACGGCAACAAACACATTCTCAATTACCGATATGATTGAACATACATTACATAGTTTAAGTCAGTTTCTTCCTGAGGTCGTCATTGTGATCACCTTGTGTGTGATTATTGTGGCGGATTTGATCACCAAAAATGATCGTAATATTACCGGATACTTATTTCTAGGTGGTTTGGTTGTGGCTGGTTTTTTTGTACTGCAACAAATTGGTTTGAGCGAGTCATTCTTTTATGACATGGTTGTGGTTGATCCGTTTGCAGTTTATTTCAAAGTGATGATAGTACTAACCGGTATATTTATCACCTTCTTCTCATTTCAAAGCAGGGAGCTGGCTGATTATAGATCTCGGATCGGTGAATTTTATATGCTGTTATCAGGCATGATCCTGGGAATGATGTTGATGGTAAGCTCAACTAACATTCTAATGATGTATCTGGCGTTCGAACTAACAAGTATCAGCTCCTATGTGCTGGTTGGTTTTACCAAAGAAATCAGAAATCAGCAGAAGCCTCTATGAAGTATATCGTTTATGGTTCGGTTTCTTCCGGGGTGATGCTATATGGGTTGACCCTGCTGATTGGTCTTACGGGAGGAACTGATATTTATGCGGTCAATGAAGCCCTTTCTGCCGGTGTTTCCAATCCGTTAATCCTGAATATTTCGATTCTGATGATATTGGTTGGAATGGGATTCAAAATTGCCGTGGTTCCCTTTCACTTTTGGGCTCCTGATGTATATGAAGGCGCTCCCATTATCTATAGCGGCTATCTTGGCAGTAGCTTCAAAGATTGCTGCCTTTGGGCTTCTGATCCGCTTCTTCACCGTAGCTTTTTCAAATTCCGAATGGAATTCTTGGCTGAGGGCATGTGGCAGATGATCGAAGGTATAAAGTGGACGTGGATAGTTTCCATAATGGCTGCACTCGCCATGATTGTGGGAAATTTAACCGCTTTAAAACAAGATAATATCAAGCGAATGCTGGCCTACTCAAGTATTGCTCATGCAGGCTATCTGTTGATGGGTGTGGTTATACTGGCTGAGGAAGGTATTGCTTCCATTATGATCTACCTGTTTATCTATCTCTTTATGAATCTTGGAGCATTTTATGTAGCCATGCTTTTTTCAAATAAACTCGAAACCGAGTCTATTGAACAATACAAAGGATTGGGCTTCAGAGCACCCTTGGAAAGTGTAGCCATGACCATCTTTCTGATTGCACTTACCGGCATTCCACCGACCGGTGGTTTTGTAGCCAAGCTGTATATTTTGGAGCAGCTGTAAGTGGTGGATGGATTTGGCTAGTTGCTATTGCAGGTATCACAACAGTGATTTCATTGTTCTATTATATCCGTGTTGTACGCAATTTGTTTTTCTTCAAACCCACTGGAGAGGTCGTCGCCTCTCAATTTTAGTATTGGGGCTAAGGTATTTCTATTTGTTCTGTTAATTCCAACGTTATTGCTTGGTATTTACTTTGAACCAGTTGTTGAGTTTTGCTAAAAATTCAGTTCAAATGTTTGGTATGTAATAATTTAATGATGATGCATTTATGGCAATCATGATTGATATATTAATGAAGAGGTTTTATAAAGCATAGGCAGAAATTAATTAAACGCACTGTTTAGGTTAGTTAGGTGAAAACAGTTAACTAAAGTCCATAAGTGCCATGAAAAAAGAAATAATAAAAGAACTGTTTTCAGGAAGCTGAAGATAGACTTTCATCGAGCAAAGAAAGAACTATACCGTCCTTTGGAAGATGTTGTTACCTACTCAGCCTGTGTAACCTCACGACGAGCCTTATATAAATACTTGTTAGGATTATCAATGATATATGCAAAAGAAAACAATGAGACTTTTGATGACAATGTAGACCATTGAAAAACTGGTTGAATATAATAGTAAATACAACGAAGATTTAAAAGGAATTGATTTTTCAGCGCTGAATTGTAAGTGTGAAGATATGTCGGCAGAGGATGAAGAGGAGTGTGTATTGTAACAGTGTTAGAAAAGGTGAACTATTGTTCTAATTTATCCGAAAATGTTCGAAAGATTTTAATTGAAAGAAGAGCCATCATTGTCAGAGCAATAATCGATACTACACGATAATAAATGGATTTTGGATCTAAGATTTGATTGGAGTGCTTTGTAGAATAAAAATGTTTCAGGAATTAAAAAAGGACTTTTCTATCTTATAAAAGTATCAATATTCCTGAAAAATTATTCCAATTTCATAATTTTAAAAATAGTAAAACCGATATGTTTTCAACATCTTGCCACTATGGCCTGCAATCGATGCTTTATATTGCCATGTATTCTTCTCCCGACAAAAATGTGGGTTTAACAGAAATTGCAGAAAACCAGGAAATACCAAAGCATTTTTTAAGCAAGATATTACAAGAACTTGTTAGGCATGGGCTTGCTCGAATCAATGAAAGGTCCTAATGGTGGGTTTAAGCTCAGTAAAAAACCAGAAGATATTGCCTTGATAGAGGTTATTGAAGCTATAGATGGACTGGGTGTTTTTACGCAATGTGGAATCGGTTTCAAGAAATGTAGTGATAAACATCCGTGTCCCATTCATCATGAATACAAGAAGGTGCGGGATAAGATTCATCATTTGTTTAAAGATAAAACCCTCAAAGAACTGACGGAAGATGTTGAACGTGGGGAGAGTATCATAAACATGCAAAAAATTCCTGAATGATACTCGGTATGTAGGTCCGCGCCCAATTTAAGGGGCATAATAGCCAGGGATAATTTAGATTTTCACTAAATAAGCTATTTATGTTGTAGAGGTAGTAACAATTTGACTAAATTAAATTTAGAGTTTTATATCTAAAAATCTTTAATTATATAATAACCTGATATAAACGTGCTTTGTTGGTATCTAAAATAATCTTTTAATCTCATCTGCTATGTTTTCGGCATCCTGTCATTATGGACTTCAGGCTATGTTGTATATCGCCTCTCATTCAAAAGAGGAGAAGAACATCAGTTTGAATGAAATTGCCAGTGAAAAGGATATACCGCAGCATTTTTGAGTAAAATTTACAGCTATCTGGTAAAGAACAAATTGCTCATTTCTATGAAAGGGCCAAATGGAGGTTTTCAGTTAAGCAAGTCACCAGAGAGAAATAACCTTGATTGAAATTGTAGAGGCAATTGATGGGCTCGACATTTTTGACCAGTGCGGAATTGGATTCAGAGAATGCAATCCGGACGATCCTTGTCCTATTCATACAGATTACAGCAAGATAAGAGATCATGTAAAGCACTTGTTTGAAACCAAAAACTTGGAAGCATTAACAGAAGATGTACTAAATGGTGAAAGCGTGGTAAATCTCACAGAATGATCAGCGTTAAGACAACAATCTGAATCAGTAATTGAAGACGAATTTATTGATTAAACAATCCCCGGAGGATATTCATTATGTCTAACAAAAAACTAACCATTGATGCGAATGAAGCTACTGCATATGTAGCGCATAATTTGAGTGAGGTAATAGCGATCTATCCTATTACGCCGGCCTCGCCAATGGGGGAGTGGTCTGATGAATGGACAATGGCCGGCAGGAAAATATCTGGGGAACCGTTCCTAGAGGTTATTGAACTTCAAAGTGAAGGAGGTGCCGCCGGTACTTTGCATGGAGCGCTACAATCGGGCGCCATGGCATCTACTTTTACAGCTTCACAGGGTTTATTACTTATGATTCCCAATTTGTTTAAAATTGCCGGGGAATTGACACCGGCTGTGGTACATGTTGCTTCACGTTCAGTAGCCACACATGCATTATCTATTTTTGGGGATCATAGCGATACAATGGCTGCCCGCATGACCGGTATGGGAATGTTGAGCTCAAACAGCGTACAGGAAGCTATGGACATGGCGTTGATTGCTCATGCTGCTACGCTGGAATCCCGCATTCCATTTATTCACTTTTTTGACGGATTCAGAACATCACATGAAGTGCAGAAAATAGAGCAGATTCCTGTTGAAGTAATGAAGCGAAATGATTGATGATCAATGGGTTATTGATCACCGAAACCGTGCACTTACTCCAGATAGACCGTGCTTAGGGGTACGGCGCAAAATCCTGATGTATTCTTCCAGGCTCGCGAGTCTGTGAATTCATTCTACAATGCCTGTCCGGAGATTGTTCAGAACACTATGGACAGATTCTGCAAACTTAGTGGGACGAGAATACAAGCTCTTTGAATACCACGGAGCCAGAAGATGCTGAGCGTGTTATTATTTTGATGGGTTCAGGTGCTGAAACCGCCCACGAGACCGTTGATAAACTGAACGCTAAAGGCGAAAAAGTAGGTGTTGTTAAAGTGCGGTTATTCCGTCCATTTTAGCGTGAATCACCTGATTCAGTCCCTTGCCTGAAACGGTTAAGGGTCTGTGCTGTGCTTGATAGAACCAAAGAGCCCGGAAGTACAGGCGAACCGCTTATATAATGATGTACTCGCTTCAGTTCAGGAAAACAGGGTAGAAGGCTGGAAAGATTTCGGTGGTGAACTCAAAATAACTAATGGTCGATTTGGATTGTCTTCTAAGGAATTCACCCCGCCCATGGTTGCCCGAATTTTTGACGAACTCAAAGAGGATAAGCCTAAAAAACACTTCACCATTGGTATCCATGATGATATCACCAATACCAGTCTCGATTTTTCTAACCGAAGGCTGGGATTCTGATGAAGAGGTATTTGAAGGCCTTGTTCTACGGATTGGGCGCTGACGGGACGGTCAGTGCGGGATGAGAACTCCATCAAAATTATTGGTGATAACACCGATAATTATGCCCAGGGTTATTTCGTGTACGACTCCGAGAATCAGGGAGCTACCACGGTATCTCACCTGCATTCTGGCCCAAACAGCGCTATTCGCTCAGCTTACCTGATTGACAAAGCCGAATTTGTGGCTTGCCATCAGTTCCAGTTCCTTGAACCGCCTTGACATGCTGAAACACGCCCGGCCGGGAGCCACTTTCTTGTTGAACGCTCCATACGGTGCTGATGAAGTTTGGGATTATATACCTGAAAAAGTCCAGCAACAAATTATTGAGAAGGACCTGAAATTCTATAGTATTGATGCCTACAAAGTAGCCCGTGAAAATGGCATGGGTAAGTCGCATCAATACCGTGGATGCAGACCTGCTTCTTTGGTCTGTGAAATATGTCTTTCCAAGAGAGGAAGCCATACCTGCTGATTAAGGCAGCGATTAAGAAAGCATACGGTAACAAAGGTGAGAAGAATCCTTCGAGAAGTAATTATGGAGCGGTTGATAACTCTATCGAAAATCTTTTTGAAGTTGAGGTGCCTGACAAGGCAGGTTCAGAAATTGAGATGCAGCTCTGCTGTTTTCCGAAAGAAGCTCCGGATTACGTTCAGAAAGTAATTGCTGAAATTATATCCGGAAATGGAGACAGTCTTCCATCAAGTGCATTTGAACCGGATGGCACATTTCCAACTGCCACAACACAATGGGAGAAACGAAATATTGCACTGGAAATCCCGGTACTTGATCCGACATATGTCTGCATGCAGCTGTGGTAAGTGTGCACAATGGTTTGTCCACATGCGGTAATTCGTATGAAAGCTTATGATGGGGAATGGCTCAAGGAAGCTCCGGAGACTTTTAAGTCTATGGATGCACGGGGGCGAGAATGGCCTGACAATACCAAAATCAGTATGCAGGTTTCACCTGAAGATTGTACAGGCTGTGAACTTTGTGTGGTAGTGTGTCCTGCTAAAGATCGAACACAAGTGGGCCATAAAGCACTTAATATGGAGGCTATTGAACCGCATCTTGAACAGGAAGCTGAAAACTGGGATTATTTCCTCAAGATTCCTGAGTATAAACGCGAAGATCTCAAAACAGAAACCGTTAAAGGCTCTCAGTTCCTGCAGCCATTGTTTGAGTTCTCAGGTGCTTGTGCCGGTTGTGGTGAAACTCCATATATCAAACTCGTCACACAGTTGTATGGCGACAGAATGATCATCGCCAATGCAACGGGCTGTTCTTCCATATACGGAGGGAATCTTCCATCCACCCCATATAGCAAAAATAGTCAGGGTTTGGGCCCTGCATGGTCGAATTCCCTGTTTGAGGATAACGCAGAATTTGGACTTGGTTTCAGACTTACCATTGATAAACAGCAAGAGCAAGCCCGTGAATTGCTTACAAGCATGAATGGTGCGGTTGATGCTAATTTGAAAGAAGAGATCCTGAATGCAGACCAAACAACAGAACCCGGAATATTTGAGCAGCGAGAACGGGTTGCCAAGCTTAAGGAGATCCTCAAGTAATTCTGATACCGGTGAAGCGAAAATGCTAAACACCCTTGCCGATTATCTGGTACGTAAAAGCGTGTGGATATTTGGTGGTGACGGTTGGGCCTATGACATTGGCTACGGAGGTCTCGATCATGTACTTGCAAGCGGCAAGGATGTGAATATCCTTGTGATGGATACGGAGGTATACTCCAACACCGGTGGCCAAAATTCAAAAGCAACACCGCTTGGGGCTGTAGCCGAGTTTGCAGCTGCCGGCAGACGTGTAGCCAAAAAAGACCTCGGTTTGATGTCCATCAACAGTGGTAACGGTCAGGCTTATGTGGCACGTATAGCAATGGGAGCCAATGATATGCAGACTGTAAAAGCGATTATTGAAGCTGAACGCTACCCGGGGCCACTGCCTATTATAATTGCTTACAGTCACTGTATAGCGCACGGATATGACATGAAATATGGTCTGCAGCAACAAAAACTCGCAGTAGATTCAGGTCATTGGCCATTGTTCCGTTTTGATCCAACCAAAGCGCATGAAGGTAAAAATCCATTCCAATTGGATTCCAGAGCTCCTACGATTTCATTTAAGGATTATGCGTACAACGAAATGCGATACCTGATGCTGGCTAAATCTAAGCCTAAAGTAGCCAAAGAGCTTTTAGATCAGGCTCAGGAGATAGTGAACGATCAATGGCATGTTTACGAACGGATGGAAAATCTATATGAACCGGAAGCTGAAGAAGCGGAAGAATAATTAGCGTTGAGCGGCGGTTAACCGGAAATGCCTTGGCTAACTGTTTTCTCCTTCAATGCTGGCGATCG